>CAUSAG010000004.1:0-111088 GCA_963529665.1 uncultured Kingella sp. | reverse complement strand
GGCCATAGTAGGACTTCTCCAATACTGGTTAATGATTGTATAGTCGATTAAAATTGCAATGATACGGCGTTGGTTCGCCTTGACGTACTACCTGTACGCCTTGCGGCTCGCCGCCTTGTCTCATTTTTATTTTAATCGACTATAGCATCGCATCATGCGCAGATAATATTGAAATATTTTCAAGCATTAGAGAAGCGCATTGCGAAGAAATGGGTCAAAGATGAGGATTTTGCAAAGGTCTCGGGATGGATAAGGCGGCGATTATAGCGCGGGCACGGCAAAGGCAGCCTGAAAACGGCTTTCAGGCTGCCTTATCGGATGAAGCGAGGTTATGCCTTGGCCGCGGCTTCCGCTTTTTTGCGTTCCAGTTTCAGCACGCCGACGTGCACCATCGCGCAGCAGAAGATGCAGCCTGCCACGGCAAACAGCAGCAGATAGAAGCCTGCGTCCCAACCGTAACGGTCGGCGATGATGCCGAACAGGGCAGTGCCGCCTGCGCTGCCCAGCACATAGCTCAGCAGCCCGCGCAATCCTGTTGCCGAACCTGCGGCAAATGTCGGCACAAGTTCAATCGTTTGCAGGGACGACAGGAACATCGGCACATAAATCAGGCAGCCCACCAACCCCGCGCCGATGGTAACCGTGGTCAGGTCGCTGCCGTTGCGGTATAGGAAAATCGCCGCACCCACGCCGACAAGCGTGATGATGGAAAGCGGCATGCGCTTGCCTTTGAAATAGGTGTCGGTAACCCAGCCTGCGAGAAGGGTGGAGGGAATTGCCGCCCATTCAAAAATGGCGAATGCCCAACGCATATCCTGCTTGGAAAAGCCTTTGACCTGCAACAGATAAAGCGGCAGCCACGTCAGTACGCCGAAGCGAATCATATAGGTGAACACGTCAATAAACGACACAAACCAAACGTTGATGTCTTTCAAGATGTAGTCGCGGAAAATCTGCCAAGTGGTCAAATCCACGTTTTCCTCTTTGGTGGCAATCAGTTCCTCTTCCGCATTGTTAAGAATCTGGTTCATCGGCGGCAGCCCTTCGTTATAGGTCCGCCCCGCCCCAAAGACATAGAAAATCACGCACACCACGGCAGAAATCGCCGCCGGCACGACAAAATGCGCCGCCTGCCAGCGGGTTTCACCCAACCATGCCAGCGCGCCGCCCGCAATCGGGGCAACCAAACCGCCGCCCACGTTGTGCGAAATGTTAAACACCGCCGTGGTGGTGCCGCGAATTTTGCGCGGAAACCAGCTTGCCAGTACCACATAGGCAGGACCCGCGCCCATGCCCTGAAAGATGCCGTTAAACATACACAGGATAAAGAATATCCAAAACGACGCGGTGAACCCCATCATCAGGTTCACCAGAGCCGACATTGCCAGCCCGAAAATCATAAAGTGTTTGGGATTGGATTTATCGGCCAGTGCGGACATCAGCCCCTTGCTCACGCCGTAAACAATCAGCATGGTTGCCGACACAAAGCCGATGTCTTTTTTGGTGAAGCCAAAATCACGAATCAGATCGGGTGAAGAGAGCAGAAAGTTGTTCCGCAGGATGTAATACGCGGCATAGCCGATAAACACGCCGAACAATGCCTGCCAGCGCAGACGGTTGTAGCGCGCCAAAACCTCGGCTTCGGGAACGGGTTTGCCGGGTTTGGAGGCGAGAAACGAAATCATCAGATGCTCCTTGCAGCGGTTAAAAAATCGGGTTGGACCAATCTCGGCACTATACACAAAAACCGGCTGCCGCGTAAACAAAAATTAACGCATCTTCACGCAGCCTGAACACACTAATAGACCTTTTGCGAAAGTATCCTGAAGATTTACAATTTCCAAATGAAATACGAAAACCTCATCCAAAGAAGCGACAGGGAATTCAAACGGCTCACAGGTGTAACGCCCGTCCTTTTTCACGAAATGCTGCAAGTCACCACAGAAGCAGAAAGCCGGAAGGTCAAGTCAGGCAGGCCGCATACGCTCAGTTTGGCAGACCAACTGCTGCTTACCCTAAGCTATCTGCGCCATTACCATACCCAACTCGAATTGGCCGCCATCTACGGCCTTTCCGAAAGTAATGTCTGCCGCACCATCCGTAAAACCGAGGACGCCCTCATCCGTTGCAAACGCTTTTCCCTGCCAAAACACAAGAATCCGGGCGATCATACGGTCATCATTGACGTTACCGAAAGCCCGATTGAACGTCCCAAAAAAACAGCGGCAGTATTACAGCGGCAAGAAAAAGCGGCACACGGTTAAAATCCAGGTCATATACGGCAGAGAAACTGAAAAAATCATCAGCATCCGGACGGGGATGGGTGCTCAGCATGATATGCGTTTAGCTAGGAGGCACCTTACAGAGCTTTATCCCTACAAAATAGTCATTGCGGATAAGGGTTATCAAGGATTGGCTAAAACCGGATTACAGACCCCGAAAAAGAAATCCAAACATCATCCGCTGAACAAACAGGATAAAGAGGCGAACAGGCGGTTAGGCAAACTCAGAACCGTCATCGAGCACATCAATAGGAAGCTGAAAATATTCAAAATATTGTCTCTACCTTACCGCAACAGGCGGAAACGGTTCGGGTTAAGGGCAAATCTGATTGCAGGACTGGTTAATGCGATGGGATGAATATTTTCGTAAGAGGTCTATTTATTCATCCACCAACACCACCGTTACCGCCGAAGGCTTAACCGCCACCGCCGAAATATACACTTCGCCGCCAAATTTCAGCGTTTGCCCTTGTTTAACGGTGTGGCGCTCGCTGTCGTTCAACACCACGTCAAACGCGCCTGCTGTGGCGGTAAACAACACCGTGCGCCCCACATGATTATGGCGCGGCATGGTTTCGCCTTTTTTCATCACTTTTTTCACCACAATAAAATGCTTGCCTGTAAACACTTTGCCCGTTTGCTTGGCATCGGATAACGCGCCAGCCGCCCCTTGTGCCGCAGGCGCAACGGCTTCGTGTTGATGCGCGTGTTCATGCTGATGGTCGTGGTAGTGCTGATGATCGTCGTGAGCGTAGGCAAAAGGCAATGCGCCAGCCAACAGCAGCGCGCAAATGGTGCGAATGTGATTCATGGTTATCTCCCAATTGAGTGTGAAAAAAAATCTGCAATGCAGAGCCGTGGTGGATTGTTGGCTTATTGTTGCGTTTTGTCAAGAATGATTATTATTTGTAAATATTTCCCACTCTGTTTAGCAACGCTAGGATTTTCTACATCTAGGCAGCCTGAAAACCATATTTGCATGAGCTTCACACATCCCCAGCCCATCTCACCATCCCAAAAACTATGCGATAATTCCCACCACTCTCAGGCTGCCCAACCGCCCAAGGCAGCCTGAAAATCATTCCACCACCCCTTTCAACAATAAGGACCACCATGATTATCCACCCCAATTTCAACCCCATCGCCTTGCAACTGGGCCCGCTCGCTATCCGCTGGTATGCCCTGAGCTACATCGTCGCTTTTGCCCTGTTTATGTGGCTCGGGCGGCGGCGCATCAAGCAAGACAATACCGTGTTCACCAATCAAATGCTGGACGATTTGCTCACCTACGGCGTGCTCGGCGTGATTCTCGGCGGGCGCATCGGCTATATTTTGTTTTACAACCTGAGCGAATACCTTGCCCATCCGCTCAATATGCTCAAAGTGTGGGAAGGCGGCATGTCGTTTCACGGCGGCTTTTTGGGCGTGCTCTTTGCTATGTGGTTGTTTGCCAAGCGACGCGGCTTGCGCTTTTGGCAAGTGATGGACTTCGTCGCCCCGCTGGTGCCGACAGGCTTGGCATCGGGACGCATTGGCAACTTTATCAACGGCGAGCTTTGGGGGCGCGTAACCAACCCCAGCCATTTTTGGGCAATGGGCTTTCCGCAAGCCGCCGAAGCCGACCGCGCCCTTGCCGCGCAAAATTCGCAATACGCCGAGTGGCTGGCGCAATACGGCAGCCTGCCGCGCCACCCTTCTCAGCTGTACCAATTTGCGCTGGAAGGCATCGCGCTGTTTGTGATTGTGTGGCTGTTTTCCAAGAAAAAACGCCCCGAAGGGCAAGTGGCGATGGTGTTTTTGGGTGGCTACGGCGTGTTCCGCTTTATCGCTGAATACGCGCGCCAGCCCGATGTCCAGCTGGGCTTGCTCACAGGCGGGATGTCTATGGGGCAATGGTTGAGCCTGCCGATGATTGTGTTGGGCATAATCGGCTTTGTGTATTTTGGCAAACGCAATCGCATCGCTTAAAACCTTATTTTTATCCACCCTTATTCAGAAGAACATTCCATGTCTTATTTCAAAACCACCACCGCTTGCGCCGCCTTGCTATTGCTTACCGCCTGCGCCAGCCATATCCCCAACACACCGCGCAGCAAAGCGCAAATTCAAGCAGGCACACGCGCACAAACCTATAAAACGTTGCTCCACGAAAACACCGCACCCACCGCAGGCGGCGGCTCCATGCGCGTGGTAACGTATGCCGACAAAGAAACCCCCAATGCCAACCCCTACAACGGCAACCAACTCTATCTTATCCGCCCCTCCGACAGCAGCAAAATCGTTGCCCTAAAAACGCTGAAACTGCTCGCCACGCTCACCTCAGGCGGCTCGTATCAAGGCTCGGACAAGGAAGAGCTGGTGGGCACGCCCACGCAAATCCCCATCCAAGCCAGCCAAACGCTGCACAATTTGGTTAAAGATAATTTATTTAAAACCTACCGCACGCTGCCCGCCGCCACCGAACAATACGACTTTATGATTGATTGGAAGCGCGTGTATTTGGTTTACGAAAAATACAACAACCAAGGCGACAAAGGGCTGTATCGCTTGGTGCAAAAAATCCGTTTCAGCAAATATTACGAAAGCGAAGACAACGTAGTCCATCCCCGCGCCTTTACCTACCAATGCGAACAGCGCAGCGCAGTGAAGCCGCTGAGCGAATGGCAAGCCAACCATTATCAAGCCGTGCAAACCGCCGCGCAGGCTTACGCACAAGAATGCGCCCAAGCCTTGCTGCAAGCCATTGCACAGCAGAAAGGCACCCCGCTTTATTAGCCCCCATAGGCAGCCTGAAAACGAGTGAAGCGAGTTTCAGCGAAGCTAAAACGCCCCACCCCACTTTCAGGCTGCCTTTCGCCCACGAGACCTACCCCCATGAACACCCTCCTCGTGCGCCTATCCAGCATGGGCGACCTTATCCACACCCTCCCCGCCATCACCGACCTCGCCCACCACCGCCCCAACGTGCAACTAGACTGGCTCTGCGAAGCCGCCTTTGCCGACATCGCCCGCCTGCACCCCTTTATCCACCGCGTGCACGAAATGCGCTGGCGACATTAGCGCAAACACCTGTTTCAGTCTGCCACCCGCCAACAAATCCGCAGCCTACAACGCAGCCTCAAAGCCGCCCACTACACCCGCGTGCTAGACAGCCAAGGGCTCATCAAATCCGCCCTCTTCGCCTAATTCGCCGCCGCCCCCGTGCACCGGCTAGACAAACACAGCGCCCGCGAACCCCTCGCCGCCCTGTTCTACCAACACCGCTACCCCGTCGCCAAAGACCAACCCGCCGTAGAACGCAACCGCCAACTATTCGCCCAAACCTTCGGCTACAGCCCACAAGGCGCACCCGATTTCGGCATCGTCATACCCGCCAACGGTTCAGGCAGCCTGAAAATAAGGTTTTCCCATTTTCAGGCTGCCTCTCCTTACCCCAAGTGCAGCCTGAAATATTTTGTCGGATACGCCTATGCGAACCACGAAACCATAAAGTAAAAAGAACATACATCATGCCCAATCCAACCAGCAAAACAGGAACAGTTTTACTCTTTTTATTCGCGTCTGCGAACACGTTTGCCGATGCCATGCCACTTGAACACATTATCCGCGATGCGTGCAGCGACCAATATTTTGCGCAGATTGATGTGCAAGCCTGCGTTAAGCGAAACGCCGACCGCAGCGAAACGGTTTGGCACAACTCCCAAGCGCAAACCATCGCGAAAATAAAACAGTGGGACGAAGAGCAAAGATATAAAGATGCCGCCCTGCAAAAATATGCGGCGGCGGAACAATCTTTTACCACATACAGAAACCGTTATTGCGATTGGGCAGCTTCATTGGGCGGCGGCGCAATCGGAACAGCAAGAGCCATGCGTAAAAACGCGTGCATTGCCGAACAGAACCGCACCCATGCCAAGCAGTTGCAAGAAATCATGAAAAATGGGGCGTTTTAATGGTTCCAGGCCGCCCATTGCCCTCCTCCCTCATAAAGAAAGCAACCCATGCTCACCCTAGACGCCCTAACCACCGAAATCGCCCAAGCCCTCCGCCAATCCGCCGAGCAACTTTTCGCCACGCAAGAACATTTCTACTACCTCGCCCTCTGCACCACAGGCGAAGCCCACGTCCCCTATCTCTCCGCATGGTCGCACGAAGCCTTGCAGCGCGTGCCGCCCGCCCAGCAGCGCGATGTCAAATAGGATTTATCGTCCAGCCCCTATTTCAACTTCGGCACCGAATAATTTTGACCGCGTAAACCGCGCCTTTGCCGCGCGGAGCAACATTTACGAAATGGACGAAGCCGCATCGGAACAAGAGTTTACCCTGCGCCTCAACGCCATGACCGAAGCCCTGCGCCGCTGCGACCAACAAGGCATTTTTGCCCGCAACCAGCCGCGCACCGAAATCGTTATCAACGTAGAACTGCTGCCACCCGATGAAACCAACACCCAACGCGCCAAACAGCTCAACCCACCCGAAGCCCTAACCCAATGGCTAGCAGAAGCCGCTGAATAGGCAGCCTGAAAGCAAGTTTACGAGCTTCTGCGAAACTAAAACCCAATTCCCACCCCCAACCCAAGGAGCAAACAATGGAACAATGCTTACGCTACACCGACCCCAAATCCGACAAATTCTGGCGCATAGAAACGCAGGGTAGCCAATTCGTCGTCAACTACGGCAAATACGGCACCAACGGACGCTACGAAATCAAGGAATTTGACAGCCCCGAAGAATGCGAAAAACAAGCGCAAAAGCTCGCCGCCGCCAAGCAGAAAAAAGGCTACGCCCCCGCCGAGCTTCCCGCCGACCATCTCTATTTTGACGACGAAGAATACGGACTCAATCCGCTCACCAGCCACCCCATCTTCCGCCAATATTTCGCCGACGAAGCCGTCTATTACAACGAAAGCGACGAAGAAACCGCCTTCGGCAGCGACGACGGCGCAGACACCTTGTACAGCCTGCAAGAAACCTTCCGCAAAGCCCGCCCCGTGCTGCAAGACTTTATCCGCTATGTGATTGAAGGCGAATGGGGCTTCCCCTGCCTGCCGCCCCAAGATGCGCAAAGCGATGCCGAGCTCAAAGCCCAAGCCCAGCAAGAAAACGACGGGCTGGAAGGCGTGCACTACCTCCTCGCCCACGACCGCGCCACCCTCGCCACCATACTCGGCGCCATCAAAATCAGCGGGCGCGTGGACAGCCGCGCCGACATCGCCGCCGTTAATCGCATGGACAGGCTGGCGCAACTGCTGTGGCAAGCCGAACCGTCCGAAATTCTCGCGCAAATCCGCCAAGATTTAACCCGCTTTGCCGAAGCCGTGTTGTAAACAATCAAAGGCAGCCTGAAAAATGAACAACGAAACCGAATGGCTTGACCAATTAAACGATGTCCGCGAACGCTTTGCCGCACTGGCAGACACTTACCGCCGTACAAACCATCTTGTCTGCGCCGTCAATGAAAAAATACAACAATGCGACCGCTGGCAATGTTCCCAAGAGCCGCATTTTGATACTGTCCCCCTGCTGTATGAAATCAACGGCGCGGAACGGGGCGAACTGTTGGAAAAGCCGTTTGTCTCGCTGCAACAATCGTCGCGCACCGCTGCCTGCGCTGGTTTTCACGACAATCTGCTGCTGATAGCCGCCCCAAAAATCAGCCTGACTTACAAAAACCTTTTTGTGCTGCACGAGCATTTTGCACAAGAAACGCACAGACTGTCGCTACACGCCACCTGCCTTTTTGCTGGCGCAAACGAAATCACCAGCGCAGACAAAAATCCTTTTCTCTCATCGTTCTACAAAATTATCCACGCTGACGGGCAATGCCGTGCCGCCATCGGTGCAAACATCAATGGGCAATATGTTTTGATGGAATACCGCTATGCCGACGGTGTTATCGTTGCCGTCAAACGGCGCACGTTTGAATACCTGCAAGGGCGGTTTGCCGAGCAGGACACGGAAAACTTTACCGTCTACCGCAAACAAGACGGCACGGCTTTTATTCAAGAGTGGCAAAAGGCAGCCTGAAACGCCCAATTCCGCTTTCAGGCTGCCCCATCCCCCCAACCCACCACAAGGAGCAATCTATGTTTACCCAAGAAGACATCACCCAACCCATCGCAGGCTTAACCCCCTTCCCCGAGCCCGAAACCGTCTTCTCCCCCGATCAGCCGTGGCTGGCAAAACACTTCCTGCCGCTCATCTCCATAGACCTCGGCTTGCTGCGCAGCGAACTGGCGGACACAGTTGTCCATCTCGTCAATCCATTTGAATCGTATGAAGGCATGATAGGCGAACACACCGCCGAATTTCACACCCCATATGTCGGCGAAAACTGGCTCGCCTTCCGCCTAGACGAACACAACCGCTATCACTTCCTCGCCGACGAAGGCTATTTTCTCCGCAGCCAAGTGCATGGCGACACATTTGCCGAAATACTTGGCGAAGACGAAGAAGAAGACTTCGCCGAATCGCTCGCCAACTACCAAACCACCCAAGCCCACTACCAAGCCACAGGCGAATTTAACCCCCAAAAATATCCCATTTTCAGAAATTTTATTGACCAACTCGGTGGGGTCTGCCGTTTTGCCAACTGGACAAACACAGAACCGCCCGCCGCCTACGAAATGCGCGTTAAAGACGACCTAGACGAAGACGACCCCGAAGGCAACGTTTTCATCAGCCACAACGGTAAGCCGTTTTTCCAAGTTGCCGCCGTCCCCGCCTACAACTACGGCTGCCACGGCGCAGATTGGGTGATTTTGTTCTACGAACCCGAAAGCCGCATCGCGCTGATAACGTTTGATTGGAGTTAATCGGGCAACGCAAAGGCAGCCTGAAAACGCATCCAACACGTTTTCAGGCTGCCTTTGCTTTACTGCGCGATCCCCATTTTCGCCATTTCCTTCTCCATCCAAGCCATTGTTTCGCCAAAGGCGGCGCGGGTGGTGTGCCGCGCGATGTAGGCATCAAACACATCGCAGGCGATGCCTTCCACGGGGTTCACACGGGTGAACTTCGTGAGCAGCATGGTGTAGTAGATGTCCAGCGCGGAAAATTGGTTGCCGACGATAAAGTCGTGCCGCGCCAGATGCTCGCGCAATACGCCGAAGGTGGTGTACAAAACGCCGTAGCCGATGGTTTTGCGCCGTTCGGCATTGCTGGGAATTTGGTTGAGACGGTCAAACGCGGCGTATTCCAAATTGATAGCGAAGCAGAGCCAGCGGTAGTATTCGCCGCGCGCTAGGCTGCCTGCGGCGGGAATCAGATTGCGCTCAGAGAACTGCTCGGCAAGAAAGGTGAGGATGGCGGCAGCTTCGGTGATAACTGTATCGCCTGCTTTGAGCGCGGGCAAACGCCCATCAATCCTCGCCCCAAACCTCGGCGGCGATTTCTTCCACCAATTTCACCTTCGCCCATTGCTGCGCTTCGGTCATGATATTACCCTCTTCGGTGGAGGCAAAGCCGCATTGCGGCGACAGGGCAAGCTGCGCTAGGGGCACAATTTTTGCCGCTTCGGCGATGCGCGCTTTAACGGCGGCTTTGTCTTCCAATTCTGGGAATTTAGACGTTACCAAGCCCAGCACGATGCGCCCTTTGTGTGGGTTGTCGTTGAAATATTTGAGTGGTTCAAAGCCGCCTGCGCGGTCGGTGTCGTATTCCAAAAAATAGCCATCGTAGGCGGTTTGCCCGAATAGCTCGGGGGCAACAGGGTCGTACGCGCCGCTTAATAGGTAGGATGATTTGTAGTTGCCACGGCAAACGTGGGTGGTGATGGTCATGTCGGCGGGCTTGTCTGCCAAGATGGCTTGGATGTTTTCCAGCGCGGTTTTTTTGCTGCCTTCAAAATCAAAGTCTTCCTTGCCGTAGTTGTTGCACAGCGTGCCCCAATACACATCGTCAATTTGCAAATAGCGGCAGCCTGCGTTGTAGAACGCGCGGATGGCATCTTTATAGGCTTGGCGCACGTCTTCGGCAAAGGCTTGCTTGCTCTCGTACACGCCTGTGTCCCAGATAAAGGGATACATCAGTTGGTTTGGGCTGGGGATGGTGTATTTTACGATGCCGCGATCGCCAACAATTTTGGCCAGCGATTGATAATGCTGGATAAAGGGATGGTTTTCGTTCCACGATACTTTGCCGCAGCAGCGGGTGTTGTATTTGCGAACTTCGGTGTTTTTAAAGGCATAGGCTTGCTCGGGGATAAAGCCTTCTATGCCGTTTAGGTTTTCTAGGAAATCAATGTGCCACCACGAGCGGCGAAATTCGCCATCGGTGATGACTTGGATACCTGCGTTAAGCTGGTCTTGCACCAGTTTGGCGATTTCTTGGTCTTCGATTTGGGTGAGCGCATCGCGGTTGATTTTGCCTGCGGCGAAGTCGGCGCGAGCTTGTTTGAGCGCGGCGGTGCGCAGATAGCTGCCAACGGTGTCGGCGTGCAAGGGGAGGGTTTTGCTCATGAAGCGTTCCTTTTTTAGGTGGATTAAATGGAATTGACGCAAGGTGTTGCCAGCGCGCAATGTTAAAACAAGTTAAGCCTTATCGCAAATTGCCCTTTCAGGCTGCTTGTTAATAGTGGGCAAGTGCGTTGATTTTTTGCAATTAAGGCAGCCTGAAAACCGAATGGATAAACAAGGCGGCGTTTTGCCACATCCTGCATGGCAATCAACACAATCCACAATCAATCCCTTATCCAAACGGCTTTTCAGGCTGCCTCATGCCCTGCGCGCTGGTACAATCGTTTTCGTTTTGGCAAAACTCATTTTCAGGCTGCCTCAGCCTTTTTCTCCGCTCGCAAAGGAACGCATCATGAAACGCCTCTCCACTCAATCGCCCCAATTTCAGCAAGAATTGCAATCGCTGCTCGCCTTTGAAACCGCGCAAGACCCGAAAATTGACCAAATCGTTGCCGATATTTGCGCCGACGTGCAACGGCGCGGCGACGCGGCTGTGCTGGAATACACCAACCGCTTTGACGGCACGCAAGCGCAAACGATGGCAGATTTAACCCTGTCGCAAGACGATTTGAAAGCCGCCTTTTTCAGGCTGCCTGAAAACGTGCGCACCGCGCTGCAAACGGCTGCCGAGCGCGTAGAAAGCTATCATCAACACCAAAAACAAGAATCGTGGCACTACACCGATGCCGATGGTACGCTGCTGGGGCAGCAAATCACGCCGTTGGATCGCGTGGGGATTTATGTGCCGGGCGGCAAGGCGGCGTATCCCAGCAGCGTGATTATGAACGCCATGCCCGCGCATGTGGCAGGCGTGCCCGAAATCATCATGGTTGTGCCCACGCCGCAGGGCGAGCGCAACGATATTGTGCTGGCGGCGGCGTATATCGCAGGTGTAACCCAAGTGTTCACCATCGGCGGGGCGCAAGCCGTTGCCGCGCTGGCGTATGGCACGCAAACTGTGCCACAGGTGGACAAAATCACTGGCCCGGGCAATGCCTTTGTTGCCGCCGCCAAGCGCCGCGTGTTTGGCGTGGTGGGGATTGATATGGTGGCGGGGCCGAGCGAAATTTTGGTGATTGCCGATGGCAGCACGCCCGCCGATTGGGTGGCGATGGATTTGTTCAGCCAAGCCGAGCATGACGAAATCGCCCAAGCGATTTTAATCACCACATCGCCCGATTATTTAGACGAAATTCAGGCTGCCATGACGCGCCTGATGCCCACCATGCCGCGCCGCGCAATTATTGAAGCCAGCCTTGGCAACCGCGGCGCCATGATTTTGGCCAAAAATTTAGACGAAGCCTGCGCCATCGCCAACTACATCGCGCCCGAGCATCTGGAACTTTCTGTGGAAAACGCCGCCGCATGGGCGCAAAAAATCCGCCACGCAGGCGCAATCTTTATGGGACGCTACACCAGCGAAAGTTTGGGCGACTATTGCGCTGGCCCAAACCATGTATTGCCCACCAGCCGCACCGCGCGGTTTTCATCGCCGCTGGGCACATACGATTTCCAAAAGCGCAGCAGCCTGATTCAAGTTTCCGAACAAGGCGCGCAGCAATTGGGCAAAATCGCCAGCATCTTGGCGCACGGCGAAAACCTAACCGCCCACGCCCGCTCGGCAGAATTGCGCTTGAAAGACTGATTTTCAGGCTGCCTTAATCCATCCCCAAACCCTTTTCAGGCTGCCTGCGCTACATCAACAAAGGCAGCCTGAAACTTGCCAAGCCTCAACCCAAAGAGTATCTTCACGCTTTTTAACAAACCCTGTTCACAAACCCGAAAGGAACCCACATGGCACGCGAAGTCCCCGCCGTATTTGGCAGCGTATTCCACCCCGAAATGCCCGTTCTCGCCTTTGAAAACGGCGCATGGCAGCCAACCCGTTGGCAATCCAGCAGCGAATTCACCCTCGCCCCTGGCGCACATAGCTTGCACTACGGCAGCGAATGTTTTGAAGGGCTCAAAGCCTTTCGCCACGCCGACGACAGCATCCACCTATTCCGCCCCAATATGAACATCGCCCGTATGCGCCAAAGCGCACGCCTGCTGCATTTGCCCGTGCCCGAAACCGAGGCTTTTCAGGCTGCCCTGATAGAACTCGTGCGCCGCGCCAGCGACATCATCCCCGATGCGCCCGCCTCGCTCTATCTGCGCCCCACGCTCATCGGCACCGACCCCGTTATCGGCAAAGCCGCCACCCCGTCTGCCAACGCCCTGCTCTATATTCTCGCCTCCCCCGTGGGCGATTACTTTAAAACAGGCGCGCCCATGAAACTCTTGGTGGAAACCGAACACGCCCGCTGCGCGCCACACATGGGGCGCATCAAATGCGGCGGCAACTACGCCTCCGCGCTGGCGTGGGTGCTCAAAGCCAAAGAAGAACACGGCGCAAACCAAGTGCTGTTCTGCCCCAATGGCGACGTGCAAGAAACCGCCGCTTCCAACTTCGCGCTGATTAACGGCAACGAAATCATCACCAAACCGCTTACCAGCGAATTTTTGCACGGCGTAACCCGCGATTCTGTTTTAACCATCGCCAAAGACATGGGCTACACCGTCAGCGAGCGCAACTTCACCGTCGCCGAGCTCAAAGCCGCCGTAGAACAAGGCGCGGAAGCCATCCTAACAGGCACCGCCGCCGTGATTTCGCCCGTTACCAGCTTTGTGATCGACGGCAAAGAAATCCCCGTTGCCAGCACCGAACGCGGCACCGCCATCCGCAAAGCCGTTACCGATATTCAATTTGGCTTGGCAGAAGATAAATACGACTGGTTAGTGCGCGTGTAAACCCTGTTGCCACGCGATAAAAGGCAGCCTGAAAACGGAGCGTTTTGGTTTTCAGGCTGCTTTTTTGACGAAACATCGCTATCAACAAACCACCCATAACCCTTTTCAGGCTGCATTGCCCAATTGCGTGAATCAAAACAAGCGGCAGCCTGAAAAGCTGTAAACATGGATTTCAGGCTGCCGATTGGTTTTCATAACTGATCACGTTGCTTCGTTGAAATGATTTGCACAACGCCAAAGGCAGCCTGAAATACCAAAGGCAGCCTGAAAACAGTAAATATGTTTTCAGGCTGCCTTTTTGTGAACATTTTTGTAAACAATTAAACCGCGCGGCTGAAATATTTGTCCAGCTAGCCATCATGGAGCATCGGCGGCTCGCCGACATTTTTCCAATCAGCAAAACCCTGTTGAACCAAATATTTGACGACGAGCCGTTGCCGCGCCATTTCATCTTTCACGCTGCCTCTATCGCGCGCTATTGCCCGCGCAAAAACAGCGCGTCCAAATCCGCCAGCCCCAGCTTCACCCAAGTCGGCCGCCCGTGGTTGCACTGGTTGCTGCGCGGCGTGGCTTCCATATCGCGCAACAGCGCATTCATTTCAGGCAGCGTTAATTGCCGCCCCGCACGCACCGAGCCGTGGCAAGCCATCGTGCCCAAAATCTGGTTTTCTTTGGCTTCAATCGTTTGGCTGCTGCCCACCGCCGCCAATTCGCGCAACACATCCCGCGCCAGCGCGGCAACGTCTGCCTTGCCCAGCATCTGCGGCACGGCGCGTACGGCAATTTGCCCGTTGCCCAAATCCGCCAAATCCAAGCCGTATCGCGCCAGCTCGGCGGCATAATCCGCGCACGCGGCAAGCTCGGCATGGCTGGCTTCAAAGGCGACGGGAATCAGCAGCATCTGCGTTTTCAGGCTGCCTTCCGCATCGCGCTGCGCTTTCATTTTTTCGTAGTTCACACGCTCGGCAGCGGCGTGCATGTCCACCAAAATCAAGCTATCCGCCGCCTGCGCCAGCACATAAATTCCCAAAAGCTGCGCGATGGCAAAGCCTAGCGGATAGGCGTTTTCAGGCTGCCTATCGGGCTGTCCATCGGCTTGCGCGGGCGGCGCAAACGCGGGCAAATCGTCATCATCGCGGTAAAGCTCGGCATAGGCGCGCAAGGCGGCGCGGTTTTCGTTGAGCGACAACGGGCGTTGTTGCGGCGCACGGGCGGCGGCTTGATACGGCATCGGCGCGGATTTGGGGCTGCTTGAAAAGGCGTTCGCTGCGGGGATTTCCGTCTCCATACCATTGAAGCCTTCGGCTTTCAGGCTGCCCAAAAACGGGGTTTCATCAGGCGCGGCGGGGTTAGCGGGAAGATTGGACTGGGGCGCAAACCGCTGTTGCAACAACGCGCCCGCATTGCTCACGCTCTCGGTTACATCGGCGCGGGTTTCGGCTAACGCCTTGTTTAGCGCATGAAAAATCATCTGATGCACCGCTTGGCTGTCGCGGAAACGGATTTCGGTTTTGGTCGGATGCACGTTCACATCCACCATCTCAGGCGGCAAATCCAAAAACAGCACAAACGCAGGCGTAATCTGATTATGCAACACATCGCGATACGCCTGCTTCACCGCGTGCAGCATCACCTTATCGCGCACAAAGCGATTGTTTACAAAGAAAAATTGCTTATCGCTCTTGCCCTGCGCAAAGGTGGGCTTGGACACAAAGCCGCGCAACGCCATTTCGCCCGCTTGGCAATCAATCGGCAATGAGGCAGCCTGAAACGCCACGCCCATAATCGCTGCCACGCGCTCACTCAGGGGTTGCGCGGGGTAGTCAAACACCGTTTTGCCGTTGTTTTTCAGCGAAAAAGATACGGCTGGGTTTGCCAGAGCCAGCCGCTCCAACATGGTGGCGCAATGCGCGTATTCGGTGTTTTCCGATTTCAAAAACTTGCGCCGCGCGGGCGTGTTGAAAAACAGCTCGGCGATTTCAATCGTGGTGCCAACGGGGTGCGCGGCGGCGGCAACCTCGCCCAATGCGCCATCGGCGGCGCGGATTTGGTGCGCGTGGGCGTTGTGCGTGGTGCGACTGGTGAGCGTGAGCCGCGACACGGAGGCGATGCTCGCCAGCCCTTCGCCGCGAAACCCCATGCTTTTCACGTGTTCCAAATCGGCTAAACTTTTGATTTTACTGGTGGCATGGCGCGACAGCGCGAGCGGCAAATCGTCCGCTTCCATGCCGCAGCCGTTGTCGCACACGCGCAAAAGTTTGATGCCGCCGCCTGCAATTTCCACGCTGATTTGCGTTGCGCCTGCGTCTAGGCTGTTTTCCACGATTTCTTTGAGCGCGTTGGCGGGGCGTTCCACCACTTCGCCTGCGGCAATTTGGTTGATAAGATGGCTGGGGAGAAATTGAATGCTGGACATGGTGAGAATAAGCGTTGAAATAAGTGGGCGGATTATAGCAAAGGCAGCCTGAAACCACCTTTTGGATGCCGTATCGGCTCGGCAAAATCCGTTTCATGCGTTTTCAGGCTGCCTTCGCGGGCAATCTTGTAATTTCATAAAACAAAATCTAATCCTTTTGGCGGTATCACGCTCCACCGATTAGCCATTTTTCACCAATCATTCCGCCTATCCATGCCAACAAACACCCGATTACCATCACAATCTGCCGTAAAATCCGCGCTTTGCAAAAAAATATCCCGCCGTCTTGCCGATTAAAATTCAGTAAACAAAGTCTAACAAACATTAACAAACCATCTTGACAGACTACATGTAACTACAATACATTACCCCGCACGGCATCCCGCCGTTTCTACTATCAAAAAGAAAACAAACCATGAACACAAACACCACCTATCCGCGCGATGTCTATTTCTTTGGCACGTGCATCTTAGATATGTTTATGCCCCAAGCAGGCATGGATGCCATGACGCTGCTGGAATCTCTGGGCATCAACGTTCATTTCCCCATGGAACAAAGCTGCTGCGGGCAGCCCGCTTATTCGTCCGGGCACGAAAAAGAAGCGTTTGCCGTTGCCAAAGCGCAGCTGGATTTATTCCCCGAAGATTGGCCCATTGTGGTGCCGTCGGGCTCATGCGGCGGCATGATGAAGCTGCATTGGCCCACCCTGTTTGCGGGCAGCGAATACGAAGCGCGCGCCAACGAACTTGCCAGCCGTGTGGTGGAGTTCACCCATTTTCTGCTCAACATCGGCTATCAGCCCGAAGACAAAGGCGAGCCGATTAAAGTCGCCGTGCACACCTCTTGCACCGCGCGCCGCGAAATGAACGTGCACCTTTCGGGCTGGAAGCTGATAGACAGCCTGAAAAACGTGGAGCGCGTGGTACACGACCACGAAAGCGAATGCTGCGGCTTCGGCGGCACGTTCTCGGTGAAACACGCCGACATTTCAGGCGCAATGGTGAGCGACAAAGTTGCCGCGCTCAAAGAAACCGAAGCGGTGGAAATTGTGAGCGCGGACGCGGGCTGCATGATGAACATCGGCGGCAAAATTGAAAAAGACGAGCCCAATATGCCGCGCCCCAAACACATTTCCACCTTCTTGCTGGAACGCACGGGGGTGAAAGCATGAACGCACGCGAGAACATTTTAGCCAAGCTGCGCCAAGCCAACGCCTACCCGATGGCTGAACCGCAAACCGCTGATTACTATCAAGAAATGTCGCCCACTTGGGACAACGAAGTGGAACGCCTGAAACATTGGGCGAAAACCATGCGTGCGGTGAAAACCGAGATTTTTTGGGTACGCGAAAACGATTGGGAAAACACGCTGGTGGAAGTGGCGCAGCAAAAAGGGCTGAAAAATATGCTGCTCTCGCCGCAAACCGCGCACGGCAGTCGCGCCGAAAAAGCCCTAACACAAGCTGGCTTGGCAACGCGCGGTTTTGAGCAAAAAATTGACGATTGGAAAGACGATTTTTTTGCCAACGTGGACGCGGGTTTTACCTCTTCGCTGTGCGGCATTGCGCACACGGGCACGGTGATGCTGGTGTCATCGCCCGAAGAGCCGCGCAGCCAAAGCCTTGTTCCCCCTGTGCATTTTTGCTTGTTTGACACCCGCAAACTGTACGACACGTTTTACGCCGCCTTAACAGGCGAAAAATTGGTTGATGAGATGCCCACCAACATCATCTTGGTTTCGGGGCCGTCCAAAACCGCCGACATCCAGCTCACATTGGCGTTTGGCGCGCACGGACCGCGCGATTTGGTGGTGCTGGCGGTGTTGCCCGAACACATCAACCCTGCCGATTTGGAGGAACAAGTATGACCACGCAAGTAATCAAAATCCACCCGCGCCCCGAAACCTTCAAGCAAAACACCGAAGCCGCGCTTGCCGACAAACCGCTGCGTAAAAGCCTGCGCACCGCCATGGATATGCTGATGACCAAGCGCAAACTGGTGTTGTCGGACGAAGAAGAATTGCAAATGCTGCGCACGCTGTGCGAGCACGTTCGCCAACACGCGCTGGCCAAACTGCCCGATTTGCTGGAACAGCTGGAAAGCAATCTCACCCGCCTTGGCGTACGCGTGCATTGGGCGGAAACCGTTGAAGAAGCGCAAAACATCATCTACGGAATCATGGAAACGCACAAAGCCAAGCTGATGGTGAAAGGCAAATCTATGGTGAGCGAAGAGATTGAGCTCAATCATCATCTGGAAAGCAAAGGCATGCGCGCGGTTGAAAGCGATTTGGGCGAATTTATCGTGCAAATGGCTGGCGAAAAGCCCACCCATATCGTGATGCCCGCCATCCACAAAACCAAAGAGCAAGTGAGCCAGCTGTTCCACGACAACTTGGGCACAGAACTCACCGACGATGTGGACAAGCTCACAGGCTTTGCCCGCCAAGCCCTGCGCGATGTTTACCGCACCGCCGATGTAGGCTTGAGCGGCGTGAACTTTGCCGTTGCCGAAACAGGCACGCTGTGTTTGGTGGAAAACGAAGGCAATGGACGCTTGTCCACCACCGTGCCGCCGATTCACATCGCGATTACGGGCATTGAAAAAGTAGTCGCCAAGCTCACCGACGTGGTGCCGCTATACAGCCAACTGCCGCGCACCGCGATTGGGCAAAACATCACCACTTATTTCAACATGATTACTGGCCCGCGCCGTTGCGAAGAGTTGGATGGTCCGCAAGAAATGCACCTTGTGCTGCTGGACAATGGGCGCACGCAAGCCTACGGCGAAGAGCAAATGCGCCGCACATTGCAATGCATCCGCTGCGGCGCGTGCATGAACCATTGCCCTGTTTACACGCGCGTGGGCGGCGCAGCCTACGGCACCACCTACCCCGGCCCGATTGGCGAGATTATTTCGCCGCATTTGATGGGCTTGGACAAAACGCGCGATTTGCCCACCGCTTGCACCATGTGCGGCGCGTGCGTGGAAGTTTGCCCTGTGAAGATTCCGATTACCGAGCAAATGCAACGCCTGCGCCAAGAAGCGCAACGCTCGCCCAGCGAGCAAGTGCCCTACCCCATCAAAGGGCAAGGCGCATCGTATAGCACAGGCGAAACCATGGCTTGGCGCGTGTTTAAAGGCTCGTTTGGCAACATCAAACTTTATCGCACGCTCGGCTGGGCGGCGACCACGTTCCGCGCGCTCACCCCGCCTTGGCAGCTAAGCTGGACGGAAAACCACGCGCCGATGAAGCCCGCCGCAAAAACCTTGCATCAGATGATGAAAGAGAAAAACGCAGGTAAGAAATAATTGAACGCGTTGCGACCGCCATGATGCGGTGATGATTAAGGCAGCCTGAAAAACGTTGGATTGGCGTTTTTCAGGCTGCCTTTTATCGTTGGCGAAATGGAACATCGGCGGCTTGCCAACAAAGTGCTGTTCTGTTCAGCCAATGCTGTGCAATCTGCTATGTGGCGACGAGCCGTCGCCGCTCCATGATGATGCGGATGGGCTTGACTGGTGCTGTGTTTGCAAAAGAGTTTTGGCTGCGCAATGCTGCTGCGCTGTGTAGGTTGTTTATCTTTTCAGGCTGCCTATATCGTCTCGCCAATCAAACCAAAGGCAGCCTGAAAACATATTCCCCGTTTTCAGGCTGCCTTTGTCTAGCAATTAAAACAACACTATCGCTGCCCCAACTCACTGCGTTGCGTTCAATGCCTGATCCAAATCCGCATAAATATCATCCACATCTTCAATGCCGATGGATAAACGCAGCAAGCCCACGCGGATGCCCAAGCCTGTTTTCACATCGTGCGCCATGCCGCTGTGCGACTGCGAATAGCAATGGTTCACCAAGCATTCCACGCCGCCCAAGCTGGATGCCAGCGTAAACAATTTGCTGTGCGCGATAAACCGGTTTACGGCTTCGCGCGTGTCGTTTTTCAGGTAAACGGTTACCACGCCGCCGAAGCCGCGCATTTGGCGTTTGGCTAATTGGTGATGCTCGTGGCTGGGCAAGGCGGGGTAGAACACTTTTTCAATGGCGGGGTGGCGGCACAGTTTTTCGGCGATGATTTGCGCGTTTTCCAAATGCTGTTTCATGCGCACGGCAAGCGTTTTGATGCCGCGCAACACCAGCCAGCAATCCATCGGCCCTGCCACGCCGCCTGTTTCCACCATCATGTTGGCAAAGGGCTTGGCAAGCTGGGCATCTTTCAACACGGCAACACCCATCAACACATCGGAATGCCCGCAAAGGTATTTGGTGGCGGAATGGAACACGATGTCGCAGCCCAAATCCAGCGGGGTTTGGCAATAGGGTGTGGCAAAGGTGTTGTCGATGCCGACTAATGCGCCGTGCGCTTTGGCTTTTTGCGCCAGAAATTCAATGTCCACCAAGCGCAGCAGCGGGTTGGATGGGCTTTCCAGCCATAATAGTTTCACTTGGTTTTCGGCAAGGATGCGGTCTAGGTTTTCAGGCTGCGTTAAGTCGGCAAAGATGACGTTCACGCCCCATTTGGCGTAAACATTGGTAAGCAAATCGTAGCTGCCGCCGTAAATATCGGACACGGCAACAATGGTGTCATTGGGCTGCAAAAAGGTGCGGAAAATGCAGTCTATCGCCGCCATGCCGCTGGCAAAGGCAAAGCCGTGGGTGCCGTGTTCCAGCGCGGCAACGGTGTCTTCCAAAATTTTGCGCGTGGGGTTGGCAAGGCGCGAATAGCGAAAGGGGATGTTTTCGCCCAATTCGTGCATGGCAAACATGCTGTTTTGATACAAAGGCGGCATCAGGGCGCGGTTATGCTCATCTGGGTTGTAGGCAGAATGGATGGTTTGGGTGGCGAATTTCATGGCGATTCCTTTGCAAACGGGCGGTTGGTTTTCAGGCTGCCCCAATGCTTTTGCGGCAGCCTGAAAAAGAAAAATCAAAGGCGCTGATTGTATTTCAAAATAAGGCATAGTGATATACTTGCGCCGCTTTTGGGCAGCCTGAAAACAGCTAAAACCGCCCATTCAAACCCTTTCAAATTTTGCCTACACCCCATCAAGGATAATTCAATGACCCCCATGCCCGATGTGCAAAGCACGCCCGATGTGCGCAACATCCCCATCAACCAAGTTGGCATTAAAGACCTGCGCTTTCCCATTCGCATTCTCAGCCAAACAGGCGAACAAGCCACCGTTGCCCGCATCAGCATGACGGTGGCGCTGCCTGCCGAGCAAAAAGGCACGCACATGTCGCGCTTTGTTGCGCTGATGGAAGAACAACGCACCGCGCTGGATTTTGCCGCGCTGGAAACGCTCACGCGCAATATGTTGGCGCGGCTAGAAGCCAACGCAGGCAAAATCAGCATCGCCTTTCCCTTTTTCCGCCAAAAAGCCGCGCCCGTTTCAGGCTGCCTATCTTGGCTGGACTACGATGTTGCCCTAATCGGCGAAATGCAAAACCACGCCTTTGTCGGCAGCCTGAAAATCACCGTGCCCGTAACCAGCCTTTGCCCCTGCTCCAAAGAAATCTCCGATTACGGCGCGCACAACCAACGCTCCCACGTTACGCTCACCCTTCGCTGCCGCGAGCCTGTTGCCATAGAAGAAGCGATTGATTGGGTGGAAAACCAAGCATCGTGCCAACTTTATGGCTTGCTCAAACGCCCCGACGAAAAATTCGTTACCGAGCGCGCTTATGAAAACCCAAAATTTGTGGAAGACATGGTGCGCGACATCGCCACCGTGTTAAAGCAAGATCCGCGCATCGCTGCCTTCACCGTGGAAAGCGAGAATTTTGAATCCATCCACAACCATTCGGCTTACGCGTTGGTGTCGTATCCTTAACATCGCGGCGTGTGTTTTGCGCTTTGTGGTAGCCTGAAAACCTGTTCACAGCGTTTTTACTTCGCCACAACGCGCCAACTCGTTTTCAGGCTGCCTTAATGCCCACGCAAAATAAAACGAGTGCCAATCATCGCACTCGTTTTTTTACCGCCCACCGCGCCCAACCATTTTGCAACACCGCCGCGCGTTTTCAGGCTGCCGATTTGCCAAGCCGAGCGCGTCTCGTTATATTCCCCACTTTCTCCACTTCAAAAGGACGCATCATGAAATTCAAATACATCATCGCCACCCTATTGCTCGGCAGCAGCCTAGTTGCCAGCGCCGAGCCACAACGCATCGCCGACAAAGACGAACAACACGCCATCCAAATGGCAAAACGCGTTTCACACGGCGGCTTGGTGGTTTCCACCGATAAAGACTGGTTTAACTGGGATGTAAACATTCTCAGCGGCTGCACTTACTATCGCATTGAAGTTTCGCATTCCACAGGCGAAGTATCCAGCAGCAAAAAAGAAAAACTCTGCGGCAACCCCGAAGCCCTGCGCGAACTACGCGCCAAAGCCGCCGAATTTCGCCGCACCACCAACTTCTAAGGAATCCGCATGAGCTACCCCGCTTGCCCGCAATGCGCGTCAAATCTCACCTACCACGATGGCAGCCAATTGGTTTGCCCCGAATGCGCCTATGAATGGATAGAAGGCGAAACCGCCGCCGATGAAGGCGAAGTCGTTAAAGATGCCAACGGCGCAATTTTGCAAGACGGCGACACCGTTATCCTGATTAAAGATTTGAAAGTGAAAGGCAGCAGCCAAATTATCAAGCAAGGCACCAAAGTGAAAGGCATCGGCCTGCAAGAAGGCGACCACAACATCGGTTGCAAAATTGACGGCTCGCCGATGAATCTCAAATCAGAATTCGTTAAAAAAGCATAACGCCCTTTTCAGGCTGCCATCTATTGCGGGGCAGCCTGAAAATTTGTCTGCGCTCGCCAAACCGCATCATTTAAGGCAGCCTGAAAATGCATCGCGTCACTTATCGCCCGCTTTTTCCGTTTTCAGGCTGCCTTATGCCCCATAATTGCTTACAATCCATTACAATCCAAACTTTCTATCCACCCCATTTCATCATGAATATTTTTACGCAAACGGCAGCTTTTATCGTGAGCCGTAGCATCTTTTTATTGGTTTCATTTTTAACTGGCATCCGCGCCAAATTTGAAGGCGACATCGCCTTTGCCCCTGAGCGCAAAGTTTATTTTGCCAACCACAACAGCCATGCCGATTTTATTATGGTGCAGCTTGCCCTGCCCAAGCGCTGGCGCAAGGTTGCCCGCCCTGTGGCGGGCGCGGATTATTGGCTCAAAGGCGCGTTTCGCCGCTTTTTGATTAACCATGTTTTCAATGGCTTGCTGATTATGCGCAATGGCAACGACCCCAAAGCCATCACCCAGCAAATGTCCGATGCGCTCGCCGCGCAATCTTCGCTCATCATATTCCCCGAAGGCACGCGCAACACCGACGACAACACGCTGCTGTTGCCGTTTAAAAGCGGCATCTATCATCTTGCCCGCCAAAATCCCGATGTCGGCTTTGTGCCGATTTGGATTAACAACATCAACCGCGTGTTGCCGAAAAACCAAGTCATCCCCGTGCCGATTTTGTGCGATGTGATTATGGGCGAGCCGCTGTATCTGCAAGCCGATGAAGACAAAGACGCCTTTTTGCAACGCGCCCGCGCTGCCATGCTTGCGCTGGTGCCGCCTGCCAAAATGGCCGAATACGCGGAGAAATCAGCATGAGAGCGGATTTTTATCTGCCTGCCACGGTGGGCATCGTGTTTTTTGGCATTTTTTGCGCGCTGGCGCTCGCTTCGCTGGCTGGCAAGTATTACGAGCGAAAACAAGGCTTTGAAGTGAGCTACATGGTGCGCGAATGGAACGCGCGCGTGGCATCTTGGTGGGTATTGACCACGCTGCTGCTGGTGATGTTTTGGCTGGGGCGCGGCGGCATGATTGCGCTGTTTGTTGCCGCATCGTTTGCCACCTTGCGCGAATTCATCAGCCATGTTTACCGTAATCGCGCCGACCATCTCACCATTGCGCTGTGTTTTTATCTGCTGCTGCCGTTGCAATATTATTTTGTGCTCACCAATTGGTTCAGCATGTTTACCGTGTTGATTCCTGTGTATGCCTTTTTGCTGCTGCCCATCATCCGCAATATGGCGGGCGACAACAGCCAGTTTTTTGACCGCACCGCCAAAATCCAATGGGGCGTGATGATTACGCTGTATTGCCTGTCGCACGTTCCCGCGCTGTTGAGCTTGGAAATCAAGGATTACAACGCGCCCAATATTGTGTTGCTGCTGTTTATGCTGGTGGTGGTGCAAAGCGGCGATGTGTTTGCCTATTTATGGCGACGCGCAGGCAGCAAAATCGCCCCGCCGCGCACGCTGCCCAGCGCGTATATCAGCGTGCCACTTTCCACGCTGCTGGCGGCGAGCCTTTATTGGATAACGCCGTTTACCCCATTTCAAGCTGCCTTAGCGGGCTTGATGATTAGCCTGATGGGCTTTTTTGGCAACGAGGTGATGCGCGCCATCAAGCGCAGTCTCGGTATTCGCCATTGGGGGCACGCATTCAGCCGCAGCAGCGTGTTAGACCGATTAGACAGCCTATGCTTTGCCGCGCCCGTGTTTTTCCATGTGGTGCGCTATTATTGGACATAGGCAGCCTGAAAACCCACTCTCAACCAAAAAGGAAACCCCAATGCGCCGTTTACCCATTTTTCTCGTTATAGACGTATCCGAAAGCATGGTTGGACAACCGCTTCGCCAAATGCAAGAAGGCATCAGCCGCATGATTGCAACGCTGCGCCGCGACCCTTATGCGCTGGAAACCGTGTATTTATCCGTGATTGCCTTTGCCGGCGTGGCAAAAACGCTGGCGCCATTGGTGGAGCTGGTGGCGTTTTATCCACCGCGTTTGCCCGTTGGCTCAGGCACATCGCTGGGCGCGGCGTTGAATCATGTGATGGACGAAATTGACCAACACGTCATCACCAATTCCCCCGAACGCAAGGGCGACTACAAGCCCGTGGTTTACCTAATGACCGACGGCGGCGCAACCGACAACCCCGCCCCAGCCATCGCCCGCTGGCAGCGCGACTTTGCCCGCCGTGCCAATCTGGTTTCCATTGGCATCGGACCTTTTGCCGATTTGTCGCAGCTTGCCCCCATCAGCCACGGCGTATTGCGGCTGGATACCGACAACGAAGCCGATTTCAAAGCCTTTATAGACTGGATTTCGCAATCCGTATCATCACAAAGCCGCAGCTTGGGCGTGGATGTGCCCGTGAGCCTAGACAAAAGCGAGCAGCCCTTTCTCTCGCTGATTAAAGACTTGGAACAAGCCGCCGCAGTGGACGAAAACTACGTCATCATCAGCGGCTTATGCAGCAAAACCAAGCTGCCCTATTTGATGAAATACGAACGCGCCCCGCTGATGAGCGACGTGCCGTTTTTCACCAAACAGCAAAACGCGCAAGTGTTTGGCTATGCAGGCGTTTTTCCTGTGGAAGCCGATTATCAAGAATGGTCGGACACGCGCGTGAACACCAACACCATTTCCACCACATCGCTGATGGGCGGCGGCGGATGCCCCCATTGCGGCGCCAGCAGCGCGCTGTGCAAATGCGGCAACTGCGGGCAGATTTTCTGCGCCAACGACTACGACAACGTCGTCACCTGCCCTAGCTGCCAACGCCAGCTCACCTTGTCATCTTCTGCCGATAATGTGGATTTTGACATTACCCGCGCGCGTGGTTGATGGGTTGGATTTTCGGATTGAATTTTTGAGCAAACCGCTGTTTGTTTTTGGCATGAGATAAGGAATAAGCGCATGAAAAATTGGAATAATTTGAAAGATTGGCAAGCATGGCTGAACAACATCAGCGAGCCAGAATGGGCAGCGTTTATGGCGCAGCATGGCGGCGAAATGGACGCGCTGCGCGGCGCTTGGGGAAGGTTTGCGGAGCAGCGCGTGTTAGGGCAGCCTGAAAATGGTGTGGATGATTTATCACAAAGGCAGCCTGAAAACGCAGTAAACAATGAAACCAAGCGGCAGCCTGAAAACACTCAAACCGCTGTTCAGCAAAACCAAGCTACAAACAACACCGCGCCAAGCAATCAATCCACCCAGCCCGATAACACCATTTCAGGCTGCCTTACTGATGCCGATTTGCCCAGCGCAAATATTCAAGCCGAATCAACCGAACCAGCCGCAAGCGAAGTTGCAACCGCCGCTGTGCCTGCCAAACCATTAAACCAAGCGCAAAGCACTTTAAGGCAGCCTGAAAACAACGTGGACAACCCATCCCAAACGCAGTCTGAAAACGCAGTAAGCAATAAAACCAAGCAGCAGCCTGAAAACACCCAGACCGCTGTTCAGCAAAACCAAACTGTAAACAACACCGCGCCAAGCAATCAATCCACCCAGCCCGATAACACCATTTCAGGCTGCCTGACTGATGCCGATTTGCCCAGCGCAAATGTTCCAGCCGAGCCAACCGAACAAGCCGCAAGCGAAGTTGCAACCAACACCACACCTGCCCAACCGTCAAACCGAACACCCAACCAAACGCAAAGCACTTTAAGGCAGCCTGAAAACGGCACGGATAATCTACCCCAAACGCAGCCTGAAAACGCAGTAAGCAATAAAACCAAGCAGCAGCCTGAAAATCCCCAAACCGCTGTTCCGCAAAATCAAACCACGAACAACGCCGCGCCAGGCAATAAACCCATCCAGCCCGATAACACCGTTTCAGGCTGCCCTACTGATGCCGATTTGCCCAGCGCAAATATTCAAGTTCAAGCCAAGCAAGCCGTAAGCGAAGTTACAACCGCCGCCGCGCCTGCCCAACCGTCAAATCAAATGCCAGACCAAACACAAAACGTTTTACAGCAGCCTGAAAACGCAATAAGCAACGAAACCAAGCAACCCCAAATCCCCCCATCTCCCCTTCAACACCCCCACCCCCCAATACCCATGCCTACCCCACACACGCTCCCCCCGCTCCCCAACGCTCGCTGCGGCGAACCCTACCGCGCCACGCTGCCTGCCGATGCTGCCCATGTCAAAATCACGCCCGAATGCGGCTTAGTTTGGGATGCCAAGCACCACCAAATCAGCGGCACGCCCAGCCAAGCAGGCGACGTAGAAATCCGCTACACCGTTCCCGAACATGGCGCGCACACCCCCATCCGCCAAACCCTCTACATCAACCCCAACCCCAAAGACCTGTGGCAAAACCAGCCCAGCGACCCAACCGCCCCCTTTGCCAAGCCCGATACCGCCCACGACCTTATCACCACCCCGCAAGGCAGCCTAATCGCCGCCCGCGTGCGCGGACGCAGCCACGCCCACAACGGCACGCATTGCGACGACGACTACCGCATCGCCTACCACGAGCGCACAGGCTTGCACTTTATCGCCGTTGCCGATGGCGCAGGCAGCGCCGAATTCTCCCGCTATGGTTCACAACTCGCCGTTAATGCCGCCGCCGACATCATTTGGCAACTGCTAGACGACAGCGAAAAAGACTTTTTCAGGCTGCCTGAATACGAGCCAGAAACTCAAACACAAGTATTACGCAGCCTCATTGGCAACGCCGCCCGCAATGCCTACGCCGCGCAATACGAAGCCAAAGAAGCCGAAAACATCCCCCTCAAAAGCCTCGCCTGCACCCTGCTCATCGCGCTCGCCCTGCCCCGCGCAGATGGCACATGGCTAATCACCGCCTATTGGGTGGGCGATGGCGCCGCCGCCGTATGGCAGCCTGAAAGCCAAGCAATCACCCTGCTGGGCGAAAGCGATGGCGGCGCATATTCAGGCGAAACCGTGTTCCTATCCGCCAGCGAAGTTAGCCCAGAAAATCTCAGCAAGCGCATCCGCAACTGGCAAGGGCAACAGCCCCCCGTGTTGATGCTGATGACCGACGGCGTTTCCGACCCCAAATTTGAAACCGATGCCAACCTTGCCAAAGGCGAAAAATGGGCAGCGCTGTGGCAAGAATTGCAACCCATCTTCCAAGCCGAGCAGCCTGCCGCCGCGCTGGAAGAATGGCTGGATTTCTGGTCGCCAGGTAACCACGACGACCGTACGCTCGCCCTGTTCTTGCCCACAAAAGCAGCCTGAAAACCATTAAGACAGCCTGAAAGCGAGTTTACGAGCTTCTGCGAAGCTAAAACCCAACACCCAAACCGAAAGCCCACCATGTCCAACATCATCACCCTAACCGCCACCAACGGCGAAACCATCCAATTTGTTGATGAAATCAAAGCGCAAGGCGGCATGAAAGACGTCATGTTCTCGCCCAATCGCGACTACGTTGTCGCCTTCTTCCGCGAAAAAGCCGACCCCGCCACCCGCGAACGCCTAGAACAAATCACTGGGCTTTACCGCGAGCGCATCTTTAACCAAGAAGGCGGCGAATACCTGAAAAAACTCTATTGCTGGCCCACCGCCGTGGTGGAACACAACGGCAAACTCGGCGTAGTCTCCCCGTTTTACCGCGACTGCTTTTTCTTTGAATACGGCAGCCGCAACGACGATATGCTCGGCATCAAAGGCAAAGACAAAGACGGCAAATGGTTTGCCAGCGCATCCAATCGCAACAAATTCCTAGACCCGCGCGAACTGGGCGACTGGATGACCCACCTAAAAATCTGCATCATGCTCGCCCGCGCCGTGCGCCGCATGCACATGGCAGGGCTTAGCCACAGCGATTTAGGCTACAAAAACTGCCTGATAGACCCCACCAGCGGGCAAGCCTGCCTGATAGACATTGACGGGCTAGTTGTCCCTGGCAAACATCCACCCAGCGTAGTCGGCACGCCCGATTTCATCGCCCCCGAAGTCGTCGCCACCACCCACCTGCCCAAAGACGACCCCCAACGCAAACTCCCCAGCCGCACCACCGATTTACACGCGCTCGCCGTGCTCATTTATATGTACCTGCTCTACCGCCACCCCCTGCGCGGCGACAAAATCCACGACCCCAACGACAGCCAACGCGACGAAGAACTCAGCATGGGCAGCCAAGCCCTGTTCATAGAACACCCCAGCGACCCCAGCAACCGCATCAAAACCGAACACTGCAAACCCAGCGAGCTGCCGTGGAAAGACACGCAAAAAATCCCCTACACCGTCTGCGGCGCATACATCGCCGAGCTATTTCGCCGCGCCTTTATTGACGGGCTGCACAACCCCGCCGCCCGCCCCACCGCCGACGAATGGGAACACGCGCTGGTGAAAACCGTAGATTTGCTGCAACCCTGCGCCAACCCACACTGCGAACAAAAATGGTATGCCTTTGATAACAAAGTCAAACCCGCCTGCCCCTTCTGCGGCACGCCCCATTCAGGCAGCTTGCCCGTGCTCAATCTCTATTCCGCCGCACCCAACGGCAGCTACCGCCCCGACAACCACCGCATCATGGTGTTCAGCGGACAATCGCTGTTCAAATGGCACGCCAACAGCAACATCTTCCCCAACGAACGCCTAAAACCCGAAGATGCCCGCCGCGTCGGCTACTTTGTGCAACACAACGGCGACTGGTATCTGGTAAACGAAAACCTGCCCGAAATGTATGACGTGGTAAACAAAACCCCCGTCGCCATCGGCGGCAAAATCAAGCTGGAAGACGGCGCGCAAATCCTGCTGGAAAAAGGACAAGGCGGGCGGCTGTTGATGGTGCAAATGGCGGGGGGGTAAGTTTCAGGCTGCCTTTGAGGGATTTAGGCAGCCTGAAACCAGCTTGTAGGTCGGGCATTTATGCCCGACAAATACTGCCCTATTTATCTTCAAACACCACAAATCTAAAAACGTCGGGCATAAATGCCCGACCTACGGTTTTGCAAAGGTTTCAGCCTGAAAACACCAAACCCTGTAAACAGCCCATCCTGTTTACAGGGTTTAATTGATGTGCACGCCTCAGCCCATCAGCCTTTTTTCTTATAAATCGCTTCCAAGCGGTGCCGTTGCGGTTCAAGGTCAATATTGGCAAGGCTGGCGGCCTTAATCAGGCTGTTCACTTCCACGCCACGGCGCGCTTGGTTCAGCGCCCAAAGCATAGTGGAACGCGTACCCGTGCGACAAAACGCCATAATCGGCGCTTCGGAATTGGCAACGGTGGTTTGGAAATGATCCAGCGTTTCATCGGTGATGCCATCCATCACCACGGGCATATAGATAACGTGTTCAATGCCGTTGGCGTTGAGCCATGCTTTCACTTGTTCAAAGCTGGGCTGGTCGGGTGCTTCGCCATCGGGGCGGTTGCAAATCACAGTTTTGATGCCATAAGACGCGGCGCGTTTGGCAAAACGCTCGTCTTTCAGCTGGTCGGATACATACAAATAATCGGCGATTTTTTCTATCATTTTTGGTTTCCTTAATGGAGTGCTTTCGTTAAGAGTGGCTATTTTAAACCGTTTTGAGGCAGCCTGAAAATGGATAATGGGTTTCAGGCTGCCTATTTACGCGCCCTACCCTTTTGTCATCCATGCTTGCAGCCGCGCGTTGTCCACAATTTTTAAATAGGCAGTGTTGGCGGCAGCGGCTTGCACGGTGAGCGTGGTTTGGTGCAACACGCCGTGGCGGAAGTAGTGGATGGTGTGCACATCACCGATTTGGGTTTCGGTTTGGGCGATGAAGTCGGTGCAGGCGTAGCCGTTGATGGCGACGATGGCATCGCCTGCTTTGAGCGCGGCGTGTTCGGCGCTGCCGCCAGTGAACACATGGCTGATTACGGCGCGGTCGGCTTGTTGTTTGGCGCGGCAGCCGATGTCGGGCGCGGGCGCGGCGTCGGGGAACTCGTCCACCAGTTTGCCCAAATCGCTGCGCGGCGTGCTGTACCAGCGCAATGCGATGCCCAGCGTTTTCAGGCTGCCTTCTAGTGGCAAGTCTGCGGTGCTGTATAAGGCAGCCTGAAAAAAATCGGCAAGATTGATTTGCGCCACTTCTTGCGCGAAAGCTTGCCATTCTTGCGCGCTGAAATAACGCCCATCGCGCAGCGTTTGCAGGTGCAGGCTGTGCATGATATTGTCCAGCGTTGGGCGTTGGTTGGCGCGCAAATAGGCATCTAGGCAGAGCGCGGCGAGTGCGCCTTGTTGGTAATAGCTGGTGATGGCGTTGGGGCTGTTTTCGTCTTGTTTATAGTATTTATGCCATGCGGCGAAGCTGGATTGGGCGAGCGTTTGCTGTTTGCGCCCTGCGTTGCGGTGCACACGGGTGATGTTTTGCGCCAGCAAATGCAAATAGGCTTCGGGGCTGATCACTTGGCTGCGTGCCAGCACCAAGTCGTCGTAATAAGACGTGATGCCTTCATACGCCCAAAGCTGCTCAGTGTAGACTTCTGTGTCCAAATCGTAGGGCACAAATTCGGCAGGCTTAATGGTTTTCACATTCCATGCGTGGAAATATTCGTGGGAAATTAAGCCCAACAAGGTGGCGTAATCCGCGCTGGGATGCGCCATATTGCGCTGGGGCAAGGCTTTGCGATCGACGTGCAGCGCGGTGCTGTTGCTGTGTTCCAAGCCGCCGTAGATGTTGTCGCCCAGATGCAGCAAAAAAAGATATTGCGTAAACGGCGCGTTTTTCACGCCAAACATCGCCAGCTCGTGTTCGCAAATTTTTTGGCAATCATCAAGCAAGCGCTGTCGGTCAAAATCGGGGTAATGCCCGCTTAACGCGATGCGGTGCGGGATGCCGTGCGCGGTGAAGTGCAAGGTTTCCATATCCGCGCCCAGCTCAAACGGGCAATCGGTTAGCTCGGCATAATCGGCAGCCTGAAAACGATTTTCTGCGTTTTCAGGCTGCCTTAATGTGGTCTCAATGCGCCAGTTTGCCGGCAAACCATCAAATTGCACTTGGCAGGCTTCATCGCGCCGCTCGGGCAAGTAAAGAAACAAACACGCGCCGTCAATAAAGCCGCGCTCGTTGTCTAGCAAGCTGGCGCGCACGGATAAATCGTTGGCATACACCGTGTATTCAATTTGGTAATCGCCGCTTTGCGCGGGGGTTTGCCATTCGTTTTTGCTGATTTGGGTAAGCGGCACGGGTTGCCCGTTGCACTTGGCTTGGATGTGGATGATGTGTTTGGCAAAGTCGCGAATCATATAGCTGCCCGCCACCCAGTTCGCCAGCTTGATGCTTTGTGTGGCATTTTCGCTGTGGTGAAATGTAAAGATAACGTGCCATTGATGCGCATTCGGGCGCGGCGTGATGGTGTAACACAACATAATATTTTCTTTCTGTTTGATTTTAATGCAGCTTTTAAAACATATTGAGTATAACAATAAGCGGTTTAGTATATAACTATCTGTATCTAAAAGTAGATTGTTTGATGCTAATCAGGTAACATTCCGCCGCTTTTGGTAACCTTACGATAAATAAGGTTTTGATGTTTTAAGAAGTGTTAATTGATTCATTTTAACGGCTAAAAGCATCAAGAGTAAAACAAGCGATGGCGATTTTCAGGCTGCCATAAAACGCCAAGGCAGCCTGAAAACCAGCAAATCGCACAACATAAGAAATATTTTTCAACGTATGGAGTTGTTATGGAAACGCAAACCTATAACTATAAAGTGGTGCGCCAATTTGCCATTATGACGGTAATCTGGGGCATCATTGGGATGTTTGTGGGCGTGTATGCCGCCGCAGAATTGCGCTGGCCCGCGCTGAATATGTCGGAAATTGCACCGTGGTTTCACTTCGGTCGCATCCGCCCCTTGCACACCAATGCCGTGATTTTCGCCTTCGGCGGCTGCGGCTTGATTGCCACGTCTTATTATGTGGTGCAGCGAACCTGCAATGCACGGCTGTTTGGCGGCAATTGGCTGCCCGCGTTCACATTCTGGGGCTGGCAATTGGTGATTGTTTTGGCGGTGATTACCCTGCCCTTGGGCTACACCCAAGGCAAGGAATACGCCGAGCTGGAATGGCCCATTGATATTCTGATTACCGCCGTGTGGGTGGCGTATGCCATCGTATTTTTCGGCACAATTGCCAAGCGCAAAATGAAGCATATTTATGTGGCAAACTGGTTCTACGGCGGGTTTATCCTTGCCGTGGCGCTGCTGCATATTGTGAACAACATCGCCATCCCCGCAGGCGGGTTTAAATCCTATTCTGTTTACTACGGCGCAATTGATGCCATGGTGCAATGGTGGTATGGGCATAACGCCGTGGGCTTTTTCCTGACCGCAGGCTTCTTGGGCATGATGTATTACTTTGTGCCCAAACAAGCCAATCGCCCTATTTATTCTTATCGCTTATCGGTGGTGCACTTTTGGGCGTTGATTTTTACCTATATGTGGGCAGGCCCGCACCATTTGCACTACACTTCCCTGCCCGATTGGACGCAATCTTTGGGCATGGTGCTGTCGCTGATTTTGTTTGCCCCCTCTTGGGGCGGCATGATTAACGGCATCATGACCTTGTCTGGAGCGTGGGATAAATTGCGCACCGACCCGATTTTGAAATTTTTGATTGTGTCGCTGTCGTTTTACGGGATGTCCACCTTTGAAGGTCCGATGATGTCTATCAAAAGCGTGAACGCATTGAGCCACTACACCGACTGGACGGTGGGACACGTTCATTCTGGCGCATTAGGCTGGGTGGGCTTTGTAACCATCGGCTCGCTGTATTACATGATTCCCCGTTTGTATGGCAAAAAAGAAATGTATAGCGTGAAGCTGATTAACGCACACTTTTGGATTGCCACTTTGGGCGTAGTGTTATACATCACATCCATGTGGGCATCAGGTGTGATGCAAGGTTTGATGTGGAGCCAGCTCAACCCCGATGGCACGCTCACGCATTCATTTATCGCATCCGTTAGCCGTTCTATGCCGTTCTATCTCATCCGTTTCTTGGGTGGCGTGTCGTATTTAAGCGGTATGTGCATCATGGCGTATAACGTTTATCGCACCGTTGCCGATGCCCAACCTGTTGAAGCAGAAATCCCTGCTTTGCCCAAAACTGAACACTAATAGAAAGGACGCTAAAAATGAAATTGCAACAATTAGCAGAAGAAAAAGTGGGCTTTCTGATTGTGTTCACGCTTATTGTGGTAAGCGTGGGCTTGATGGTGGAAGTTGTCCCCTTGTTTGGCACCAAAGAAGTGATTACCGCCACCAAAGGCGTGAAACCTTATTCGCCCTTGCAAGTAGCAGGGCGCGATATTTTCGTGCGCGAAGGCTGCTATAACTGCCACTCGCAACAAATTCGCCCCTTCCGCGCCGAAACCGAGCGCTACGGGCATTATTCCGTGGCAGGCGAATCGGTGTACGACCATCCGTTCCAGTGGGGTTCAAAACGCACAGGCCCTGATTTGGCGCGCGTTGGTGGGCGCTATTCTGATGGATGGCATCGCGACCACTTAATCAACCCGCGCAGCGTTGTACCCGAATCCAATATGCCCGCATTCCCTTGGCTGGCGCGTAATAAAGTGGACGCTGATGAAGTGGTGCGCCACATGAAGGCTTTGGAAAAAATAGGCACGCCTTACACCAAAGAAGATTACGACAAAGCCGCCGAAGAGCTAAAAGACAAATCTGAACTAGACGCAGTAGTCGCCTATTTGCAAGGTTTGGGCTTGGCATTGAAAAACAAAAGGTAAGAAATCATGAATATGGCTTGGGCAAATAGCCTGTTTACCATCGGCATATCCGTTAGCTTCGCTGTGATACTGTTTATCGTGTTAAACAAACGCAATAAGCAAAACTATCAAAACATCGCCAACAGCATTTTGGATGATGACGACAATCCCAGCGAAAGCAAAGATGCCCAAACCCATCATGAACACGGAGCATAATTATGGAATCACAATTCACATCCCCATTTTGGCACTATTACATCGTTGCCATCGTGGTTGCCAGTTTTATTTATGTAACATGGCTGCTGCTTTCGCAAGACAAAGTGAAAGTTAAAAAAGGCGAAGAAGTTAAAACCACAGGCCATTCTTGGGACGGCATTGAAGAATACAACAACCCCATGCCACGCTGGTGGTTTTGGATGTTTGTCTTCATGATTTTATTCAGCGCAGGCTATTTGGTTGTTTACCCTGGTTTGGGCGACTACAAAGGCGTGTTTAACTGGACCAGCCACAATCAATACGAAAGAGAAGTTGCCGCTGCGGATAAAACCGTGAATGCGCTGTATGGCAAATACAGCAAGATGAAGGTGGAAGATGTTGCCAAAGACCAAGCGGCGATGACCATCGGCAAAAACTTGTTTGCCACCTATTGCATCCAATGCCACGGCTCGGATGCGCAAGGCGCGCGCGGCTTTCCCAACTTGACCGACAGCGACTGGATTTACGGCGGCACGCCCGAAAAAATCCATGAAACCATCGCCAATGGGCGCATTGGCGTTATGCCCAAATGGGGTACAAACTTGGGCACAGACGGCGTGAAAGATGTGGCGCATTATGTGATGTCGCTCTCCAAAGGGCGTGCGCACGATGAAGACCGCGCCGCACGCGGCAAGGAAATTTTCCAAGCCAACTGCGTTGCCTGCCACGGCGAAAACGGACAAGGAAAAATGAATACTGCTCCTGCGCTGAACGACGACACATGGTTATGGGGCGGCAGCGAAAAAGCTATCATTGAAACCATCACCAACGGACGAGAAAGCCAAATGCCTGCATGGAAAGACTTCTTAACCGAAGACAAAATCCACTTGCTCACGGCTTATGTGTGGGGCAAATCGCACCCGAAAAACCAAGCCTTGCCCACCGATAGCACGCACGAGCCTGCCCAAGCGGCTGCGGCTAAACCTGCGCCTACGACTGCCCCAGCACCTGCTGCTGCATCTACACCAGCATCTGCACCTGTCGCTGCTTCTGCGGCTACACCTGCCGCTGCCAGCGCAACAGCCAGCGAACCTGCGGCAGACCAAGCCGATGTGGCTTATAAAGATGCGGTTGCCACGTTCTACTTTGCAACAGGCAAAAGCGATGTTGCCGCCAACGCCGATAAAGTGGTTGCCGACTTGGTTGCCGCTGGCAAAAACGGCAAAAAACTCATCGTAAGCGGCTACACCGATAGCACAGGCAACGCCGCTGCCAATGCCGAGCTTTCCAAAAAACGTGCCCAAGCGGTGCAAGCGTTCTTGGAAAAACAAGGCGTGAATGGCAAAAACATTGAGCTGCGCAAACCTGAAAACACCACCGCCGCTGCGGGCAACAACGCCCAAGGTCGCCGCGTGGAAGTGAAAGCGGAATAGGCGTTGCCCCTTCGCAAAACAAACCACTCGCTGCTATAACAGCGAGTGTTCATTTGTTTTTCAGGCTGCCGTTTTCAGGCTGCCTTTTGATGGTTAAGTGCATAGTTTGTTTACCAAACCGTGCGCTGTAGCCGTATTCCGCTCTTGGTATCTCCACTATAAGGCAGCCTGAAAAAACAAATCGGAGTATAATCCGCCCCGTTCATTCCATCGGCAGATGCCGATTTTTCTTTTGTGTTTTTCAATCAAAACAAGGACATTCTCATGGCAAACATTCTCGTTCTTCCCACTTGCGCGCACGTTGATGCCGCTGCTGTTGCCCAAAGCATTGCTGCCGCGCTGCCCGATGCGGTGGTGTTCAACCCTTTAGCCGATGCGCAATGCGCGGCTAATCTAATCGCCGCAGGCAAGGCGGATGATTGGTTTGACGCTTTGGTGGGCGAAGTGGCCGCGCTGGGCAAAAAAAATGTGGTGATTCAAGGCATTCAAGCCGATGCGGAAAACATTTTCCTAGCCGCGCAAAACGTGGCGCTGGCGACTTCGTTCAACGCGCAAATCGTGTTTGCCGCATCCAACGAAGCGGGCGCGGAACAGCGCGTGGCGTTGGCAAAACAAGCGTTTGCAGGCAACACCGTGTTCTTTGCGGGCGTGGTGGGCAATGCTGCTGCCGCGCAAGCCAATGGTTTGGCTGATTTGGGCGCGGTAGGCAGCCTGAAAACGGCTGAATTGGCGCAAATTGCGGCGGCGACTACCGACCGCGTTTCGCCCGCGCAATTCCGTTTCAATATGATGGATTCGGCGCGCAAAGCCAACAAACGCATTGTGTTGCCCGAGGGCGCAGAGCCGCGCACCGTTCGCGCTGCTGCGATTTGCCAAGAAAAAGGCATCGCCCGCTGCGTGCTGTTGGCAACCCGCGCCGAAGTGGAAGCCGTTGCCAAAGAACACAACATCACGCTGCCCGAGAGCTTGGAAATTATTGACCCCGCTTCTTTGGTGGAACAATACGTTGCGCCGATGTGCGAATTGCGTAAATCCAAAGGTTTGACTGAAGAACAGGCGCGCAGCCAGCTGCAAGACACTGTTGTGCTCGGCACGATGATGATGGCGCAAAACGATGTGGACGGCTTGGTATCTGGCGCGGTGCACACGACTGCCAACACCATCCGCCCTGCCTTGCAGTTAATCAAAACCGCCCCTGGCGAAAGCATTGTATCCAGCGTGTTCTTTATGCTGCTGCCTGGTCAAGTGGTGGTGTATGGCGACTGCGCGGTGAACCCCAATCCAACCGCCGAGCAAATGGCAGAAATCGCCATTCAATCCGCAAAATCTGCCAAAGCGTTTGGCATTGAGCCGCGCGTTGCGATGATTTCTTATTCAACCATCAATTCAGGCAGCGGCCCTGATGTGGATTTGGTGGTGGAAGCCACGCGCTTGGTGAAAGAAAAAGCGCCCGAATTGGCGGTGGATGGGCCGCTGCAATACGACGCGGCGGTGGTGGACAGCGTGGCGCAATCCAAAGCACCCAACAGCCCTGTTGCGGGCAAAGCCAACGTGTTCATCTTCCCAAACCTAACCACGGGCAACTGCACCTATAAAGCGGTGCAACGCAATGCGAATGTGTTGAGCGTGGGCCCGATGCTGCAAGGTTTGCGCAAGCCTGTGAACGATTTGTCGCGCGGGGCGTTGGTGGAAGATATTGTTTACACCATTGCTCTCACCGCCATCCAAGCAACGCAAAAATAATCGCGCCTAGCGTGTGAAACCAAAGGCAGCCTGAAAATGGATGGGATTCCGTTTTCAGGCTGCCTTTGATTGGCGTGGCAGCTCATCGCCACAGAACGATGGCTTGCAACACCAGCGGTCATAATCAGCAAAATGTCGGCGAGCCGCCAACGCTCCATTTGGGCAGCCTGAAAATCCATAAACCGAGTTTCAGGCTGCCTTTTTTGTGCGATTTATTCGGCTTGGCTCAACAGCGCATTCGTTCACCGCCCGCTCACAACGTCTTGCCGTCAAAGCGCCGTTTGCGTTTCCAAAACGCCCATTGTGGCTTGCTGCCAATCGTGCATTGCGCTTGCTCGCACACGATGCGCAGTCCATTCAGGCTGCCTGAAAACAACGCTTGGTGCAGCGGCTCAAACCAATTGCGCTCCCATTGGGCAAGCTGTTCTTGGTATGCCCAAATATCGCCCGTTTGCAGGCTGGGCAGGAAGTCGTCGGCAAAGATATGCGTGTGCGCGATGGGAATTTGCCGTTGGGCGCAGATGCGCTGCCATGCGGCGTAGTTTTCAGGCTGCCCTGTGGTGGCTTGGCTGCTGTGTTCTGCCCACGCGCTGTTGCTGGCGATGAGTGCGGCAGCCTGAAAAGGCTCGCTAGGCGCGGCAGGCGTGTTCCACAGCCAAATGCCGTTAATCGGCGGCAGCTGGTTTTGCTGGCGGGTTTGGTTGTGCGGATGGTTGTGCAGCCACATTTGCAATTCGGTGGAAAGGGCGAGCCACGGGCTGATGTCGTCGCCGTGCGCGCTTTGGCTGCCGTCTAGCTGGGTGGCGATGTCTAGAATGCTGGGCGCGTGCCATTGCGGCGCTTGGGGCAGCGTGATGCGCCATAAATCGGGGCGAATGGGTGTAAACACATAATCACCGCCGTAAAACTGATTAAGCTCATTGCACCATGTGGCGGCTTCGCTGTGGCTAAGCGGCAGATGTTCGGCGGCGATTTGGCTGGCGGAATTCATGCCCATTTGTTGCCACACGGGGCTGGCGTAAATCGCGTTTTCAGGCTGCGTTAATTGGTCGCAAAGATAGATTTGATACAGCTGCATACGGCTGTAATCGGTGCGCTGGATTTTGGCGTAGCGCAGCAGTTGGTTGAGCGCGGGGGTGTTAAGCGTGGGCAGGGTTTCGTGCGGCTCGCGCAACAGGGCGGGGAGAATAAGGGTGAACATAGTGATAGCGGCAACGGCGGTGCGGGCAAAAAAAGCGCGATTGTAGCAGCCCCGAAAATGAAAAGTCTCTTTCAGGCAGCCTGAAAATGCTAAAATCGCGTGTTTTCCGATTTGCTTTAATCTTGTTGTGTAATGAAAAAAACAAATTATAAACAATCCATTATTTTGCCGATGATTGCGCTGGCCTTAACGCTTTTGGCGGCAGCATTCAGCACGAAAAAAACCGAAAAGGCAGAAACAACCACCGCTGCGCCCAATGCGCGTTTGGTGCGCCAAGTGTTGCCCAATCCCAAAATCACCGACTTTGGGCGATTAAGCTATTGGCGCGACGAGGAAGTGCAAGAGGGCGACACGCTGACTATGGTGTTGGCGCGCATTGGCGTGAGCGAGCAGAATCTGCAAGATTTTGTGCAAAACAGCCCGATTAACCTGAAATCGTTGAAGCTCCATGAGGGCAAAATTGTGAGCGCGCACATTGATGCGCAGCAAAATGTTACCGATATTCAATTCTTTAACGATGAAGACGGCGAGCGCAACTTGGTGGCGATTGAATACGCCGATGGCAAATGGCAACTGCGTAAAACCGAGGGCGAAACCACCACCCTGCCATCGCTGCGCTCGGTGGTGGTAACGTCTTCCGTGTCGGGCGCGTTGGGGCAAGCGGGCGTGCCGATTGATATTCGCATCACGCTCAAAGAAATCTTTGCCGATAAAATCAATTTAGACAAACTGCCCGAAGGGTCTAGCGTGCGCGTGTTGTATGAAAGCCTGTATTTTCGCGGGCAGGAAGTGGCAACGGGCAACGTGCTGGCTGCCGAAGTAACCGCCAACAACCGCACCTACTACGCCTATTATTTTGAAAACGGCGATGCCGACAACGGCGGCAATTATTACGACGAAAACGGCGAAGCGCTGCGCCAAGGCTTTGGCGGGCTGCCGATTGAAAGCTACACGCGCATTTCGTCGCCCTTTGGCATTCGCGTGCACCCCATCACCCACACCGTGCGCATGCACACGGGCATTGACTACGCCGCCCCGCAAGGCACGCGCGTGTTGGCTCCCAGCGATGGCGTGGTCAGCTTTCGCGGCTGGAAAGGCGGATACGGCAACGCCGTGATGGTTACCCACGACAATGGCATGGAAACGCTATACGGGCATCTGAGCGCGTTTATCAGCGGTGTGGACGTGGGCTCGCGCGTGAACGCAGGCACGGTGATTGGCTTGGTGGGCAGCACGGGGCATTCCACCGGCCCGCATCTGCACTACGAAGTGCGGATTAACGGGCAGCCTGTGAACCCCGCCACCGTTGCCCTGCCCACGCCGCAGCTGGCCACCGCCGACCGCGCCGCCTTGCAAATCTATCGCGGCAAGGTGGACGAAGTGATGCAAGCCGTGCGCGGGCTGCCTGTGATGGTGTCGCAAGTGGATTGATGATTTTGGTTTTCAGGCTGCCTATGTTTACCGCCACACACGGCGCATCGGCAGCTCGCCAACATCTTTCCCATCAGTAACGCCCCATTGAACAAAGCAAAGGCAGCCTGAAAACGCCGCAGCCCCATTTTCAGGCTGCCTATTCCCCCCAACCCTACGCAAAGGACATCCCATGAAACCCAACATCCTAGCACTCGCCCTATTCCCCAGTTTCGCCATCGCCCAAACGCCCAGCTTCTCATCCGCCCCCAGCTCGGACAGCACCGCCATCCGCCAGCTCATCAACCAACACTACAATCGCCCGCTGCCCGCGCAATCATGCCAGCTCTCCGCCCCGCCCAAAAGCAGCTATCAGCAGCCTGAAAACATCGCCTACTGCATGAAACCCGCCGCCAGCCGCGCCGTAACACGCAATGGCAAAACCACGCGCTATATGCTCTACACAGGCTTCGCCTACGACACCCGCGAAAACCGCAAAGATGAAAGCCACGCCGCATCAGGGCTTGCCGAATTGTTCGTCTTAGAAAAAAACGGCAACAAATGGACAATCAAACACCACGGCAAAAGCGAAATTGGCGCATGGGGCAGCGCACCGCAAGAATGGCATTTTGTGCAAATGGGCGCGCAAAATTGGGGTTACCAAGCCGAAAGCGGCTTCACCAACGGCGGCGCAACCGAAACAGGACAGTTTTTCATCTTCACCGACAACAACCGCGTCGCCGACAGCTACATCCCCAGCGGCAGCGACAACAGCGGCATGTATGGCGATTGCAACGAATACACGGGCGCAGAAAAACGCCGCTGCCAAGACAACCAAGTGAGTCTAGACGCCCAAATCCGCTTCAATCGCAGCGCCGAACAAAACGGCGTGTGGAGCATCCAAGCCACGCTCAGCGGGCAAGACCGCAAAAAACGCTATGCCAAGCAACCATACGCCATGCCGTATAACAGCCGCCAGCACAGCCACGCCGTGCCGAAAAACTATCCGCTTTACGTTGCGCCCTAACGCGCAGCATCTTGTTTGAACGGCGCTGAAAGCCGTTTTCAGGCTGCCGCATATAAAGCAAACAGCAACGGCTCGCCGCCACACGGCATATTCATGCCAACCACATCCAAAACCATTTTCAGGCTGCCTAACTCGTTTACCAAGGCAGCCTGAAAACCCATCCACCCCGCAACACATTTAACACACCATGCCCACGCTTTACCTAATCCCCACCCCACTCGGCGCCGCTGACACCCCCAGCCTGCTGCCCCACGAGCAAGCCCAAATCACCCATCTTACCGACTTTGTCGTGGAAGCCGAAAAAACCGCCCGTGCCCATCTCAAACACATGGGCATCGCCGCCCCCATCCGCGAACTCAACCTGCAAACGCTCAACGAACACACCCCCGCGCACGAAGCCGCCGCCCTGCTGCAACCCCTGCGCGACGGGCGCGATTTAGGGCTAATCAGCGAGGCAGGCTGCCCCGCCATCGCCGACCCTGGCGCCAACCTTGTTGCTCAAGCCCATACCGCAGGCTTTGCCGTTCAGCCGCTGGTGGGCGCAAGCAGTATCGTTCTCGCCCTAATGGCATCGGGCGCCAATGGGCAGAGCTTCGCCTTCAAAGGCTACATCCCTGCCAACAAAGACGAGCGCATCAGCAGCCTGAAAACGCTGGAAACCCACTCACGCCAAGCCAACGAAACGCAAATCTTCATTGAAACACCGTATCGCAACGATGCCCTGCTCGCCGATGCCATCGCCGCCCTGCACGACGAAACCCGCCTGTGCATCGCCTGCGATTTAACCTTGCCAACACAGCAAATCATCAGCCAAAGCGTGCGCCAATGGCGCAAAATGCCCGCGCTGCCCAGCCTAAAAAAACGCCCCGCGATTTTTGTGCTACACGCAGGGCAGTAAACGATTAAGCAACAAGCAGCCTGAAAACAAATGCCGTATCTGTTTCAGGCTGCCAACAATGGGGCGTTGGCGGCTCACCGACATTTCAGCCCTCCCCCGCTTGCATTTCTCCGCCACACTCTGGCGACGAACCGTCGCCACTCCACATCTACGTCATTTGATAGCGAACACTCGCTGTGCCATCTTGGCTTTCAGGCTGCCTAAACGCGGGCGGCAAGATTTGGGCAGCCTGAATGGCAAACCGCGCGGGGTGCAGGGGCTTGCCCCTGCTCGTGGTAGGCGGCGAAACGCCTGCGCTGGCAAAAAATCTGCCATGCGCCAAGGCAGCCTGAAAACTGAATGTCGCAAGGAATGCGGCGGTGAATGCAAAACCGCTCAGCGCAGTAAAGACGCAAGCCCACGAAACGCAAACGGATGTTGCCACACCATTACACCCAAAACCAAAGGCAGCCTGAAAACCGTATGATCGATTTTCAGGCTGCCTTGGTTTGCGCCGATGTCTTTTAACTCGTCCTAATATTTTTTGCTTGCGCGAATGCCTGATGGCAAGGCGATTTGCAATTCGTGCTCAGTCAACAAAACACGACATCGGTTCGCCGTCAAAACAACGTTTCACGGCTTATGGCGACGGCTGCCAACAAACAATCCCCGTTCATTTTTCAGGCTGCCCTACACACGGCGCAGCTTGAATTTTTTTGGATTTTAAACGACTGCCATGCGCCGCTAAGTGCGTTGTAGCATTTCAACACGCCGTGTTCGCTGGGCAAGCCGATGATGATTTTCAACGCTTCGGCGGCTTGCATCGTGCCGATGATGCCCACCAGCGGCGCGAATATGCCAAAGGTGGCGCAGGCGGCATCGGGGCTGGGCGTGTCGGGTGGGAACAGGCAGGCATAGCAGGGCGTATCGGCAAGGTCGGGGCGATAAACGGCAAGCTGTCCATCAAAGCGCACTGCCGCACCCGACACCAGCGGCTTTTTCGCGGCAACGGCGGCGGCGTTAATCGCTTGGCGCGTGGTGAAATTGTCGCTGCAATCCAGTATCACATCGCAGCACGGCGCAAGCTCTGCTAACGCGACTGCATCTAGTTTGCCGTGCGTTTCTATGCGGCAGGCTGAATTTTGTTGCTGCAAAAATCGCTGCATGGCTTGGGTTTTCAGGCCGCCGATGTCTTGCTCGCGGTAGCTGATTTGGCGCTGCAAATTGGTTTCGTCCACGCGGTCGTGGTCGGCAATGATGAGAGTGCCGATGCCTGCGGCGGCAAGATAGGGCAAGACAGCCGCGCCCAAACCGCCGCAGCCCACCACCAGCACGGTGGCGTTGAGCAGTTTTTGCTGTCCTTCAATGCTGATTTCGTTAAGCAGAATGTGGCGGCTGTAGCGCAGGAGTTGAGCGTCGTTCATGAGTGGTTGGGCTGGGGAAGTGGTGCGCGGCGTTACGCGCGAAAATGGGAAAAAGGATTTTCAGGCTGCCTATCGTACGCAACAAAAGGCAGCCTGAAAACGGGTTTCAGCGGAGTTCAAACCGCAGCGAAAACGCTTTTGGCTACACGAAACGCCGTTTCAGGCTGCCTTAATGTTATTCGGCTTCCAGCGCGTCGTTTAGCCTGCGCTCAATCTCATCGGCATCAAACGCTTGGGCAATCAGCTCAAAGCGGCTGTCGCGCCGCCATGCGATTTGGTTCGCGCCCCATTGCCCGTCTGTCCAGTTGAGCCACACCCATGTGTCCAACACTTGAAACACGCCTTTAGCGCGCACCAGCCCTTGCGTAAACTGGGGCAAGTCGTTGAAAAATTGGGTGAGTTTTTCGCCATCAAAATTGCGCCCTGCGGGGAAGGTGTAGCCTTGCGATTGGTAGCCCAGCGTGTTTTCGGGCAGGGCTTGGATGCGGTAGCGCGATTTTTCGGCGGTGGGCGTATCAAGCCAAGCGATGTCTAGCTCGGCGTTGCGCACTTCGGCAACCAGCGATTTGGGCGGAAACAACTGGGCGGCTTGGGCGCGAAAGGCGGCGATTTGCTCGCTGGTGCAAAGGTCTAATTTGCTGGCAACCAACACATCGGCAACGCTGATTTGGTCGCGGTAGAGCGGGTTTTGCGCGTAGTTGTCATCAATAAATTGGCGCGGGTCTATCAGCGTGAACACGGCAGCGATGTCTAGCGTGTCGGCAAATTCAGGCGCACGCAATTCGTCGATGATGCCTGCGGCGTGAGCCAGTCCGCTGGCTTCAATCAAAATGCGCTGCGGCGTGCTTTTTTGCAGCATGGCGCGGATGGTGCTGTCCATTTGCTCGCCTGCGCTGCAACACAAGCAGCCGCCCGAGATTTCGGCAACGGGAATGCCATTTTCCGCCAACACTGCGCCGTCGATGCCGATTTCGCCAAATTCGTTGACGATAATCAGCCATTGCTCGTGTTGCGGTTTTTGCGCAATCAGGCTGCGGATGGCGCTGGTTTTGCCTGTGCCGAGAAAGCCGGTGAAAAGGTGGGTGGAGATTTTAGGGGGCATGGGGGTTCCTTATTATTTGGAGTTAGAGTTAGGCAGCCTGAAAACGAGTTCTCCCCCTTTTCAGGCTGCCTCTATATTGTCCTTACTGCGCCAACTCAATCGCCGCCGCCAATAGCGACAATCTTGCCATCACGCCGTAAACATACAAGCGGTTGCCCGCGCAGTCGGGGCAATCGGGGTTGGGGCGCGGAATGCCCAGCTCGTCCCATTGCTCAAACACGCGCTTGCATTGCTCTTCGGTTGCCGCATCCGATGCGCTGCCTGCGCTGGGAATGCTCTCATCCAGCGGTACAAACACCATGCCGCCTGCGTTCAGGTTTTCATCGTTGCCGCGCCCTTCGTGCACGCGGAAAAAGCCGCCAATCACAAAGCGATCCATCATGTAAACCACAGGCTCAGACACCGCGCCGCCCAGCGTTTCGTAGGTATAAATCCCTTCTTGCACAATCACTTCGCTCACCGCCAAGCCTTCTTTCACCTTCGCCATTTTGTTGCGATTTTTGCGATTCAGGCTGCGCACTTCGTCGGCAGATTTCACGCTCATCACGCCCATGCCGTAAGTGCCCGCATCGGCTTTCACAATCACAAACGGCTTGTCGCTAATGCCTTTTTCGTCATATTTGGCTTGGATTTTAGCCAACACGCGTTCCACCGCCGCAGCCAGCGCATCTTCGCCCTCGCGTTCTTGAAAATCCAGCCCGCTCACTTGCTCAAAATAGGGGTTAATTTGCCATTCATCTATGCCCAGCAGCGCGGCAAATTCCGCCGCCACTTGGTTATACGCGGCAAAATGCGTGGTTTTGCGCCGCGTGGTCCAGCCGCCATGCAATGGGGGCAACACGGTTTGGCTGATGCCTTGCAAAATCTCGGGTACGCCTGCGGATAAATCGTTGTTTAACAACACAAAGCAAGGCGAGAAACCATCCGTCAAATGCACGCGCTCGCGGGTGCGTTGCAAGGGTTCCAGCGTGATGGTGTTGCCCAAGGCGGTTTCAAACTCGGTGGGCGCGGTGATTTCGGGATTCAGGCTGCCGATGCGCACTTCAAAGCCCGCGTCGCGCAAAATGCCCGCCAGCGCGTACACATTTTGCAGATAGAAGGTGTTGCGCGTGTGGTTTTCGGGAATCAGCAACACCGATTTCGCGCTCTCGCAGACGCGTTCCACCGCGTCTTGCGCGGCGATGGTGCTCAACGGAATAAAGTTGGGATTGAGATTATTGAAGCCGCCTGGAAACAAATTCATATCAATAGAAGCCATTTTGTAGCCCGCGTTGCGGATGTCTACCGAGCCATAAAACGGCGGGCGGTGTTGCTTCCATTGCGCGCGAAACCATGCTTCTATTTTGCTGTGGTTTTTTAACAAAATTTGCTCAAAATCAAACAGATATTGAGCGTATTCAGGCTGCATAACAGGCAATTTCATGGCGATTTCCTTGTGCGAATAAGATGCCAGATTATAAACGAATGTTTACACAACCACGCCGCAACATCACATTGATTAACTTTTTGCATGAACGCGTTTACCCATCGCAAAAACCAGCGGCTCGCCAAAGGCAGCCTGAAAACCGATAACCCTTTTAAAAACAACAAAAAAGGGCAGATAAGCATCCACCCTATTGTTTTGGGAATTGTTTTGTTGTGCATCGCAGCGCAAAGGCAGCCTGAAAATCAACCGCCTTCACAAACCATTCGTTACCAGCCATTCCAGCACCGCCGTGCGCGAAAGCCCCGTTTCCGCCGCCAGCTTATCCAGCTTCTCAATCGTTTCCACCTTCAAGCGGAAAGAACATTGGCGGATGCCGCGTTGCGCTTCTTTTTCTCGGCGCGATAGCGTGGATTTTTTCGGTTTAACAGCTTGGTTCATGGTTGATTCCTTTTCATTTTTTCATTAAAACGGCTGAGACAACACAGCTTAACACTCGTTAGCAAAATACGAAGCTGATTATAAAGCAAAATAATATTTCAGGCAGCCTGAAAATCATCTCTGGTTTACATTTAAAACCACACTCAACCCGCCATAATTTGTTAAACTCGCACCCCATTAAATTAACCCTTGTTTACACCATCATGCCACGCCTATCAGCTCTTGCCCTTGTTGCCCTTGCCGCGCTGCTTGCCGCCTGCACCAGCGCCCCGCCCGAAGCCGAATTGCCCGCCCAGCCCGCCAAAGACCCCTTAATGGAAATGCTCAACAACCGCCCCGCCGCGTCTGAGCCGCCGTTTTTCAATCAAGCCGCCACGCCCGTAGCGCAAACAGGCTTTCTTGCCAACCCCAATGTGCAAGCCTTTATCCAATATCAACACCAGCAAAACGGCTTGCCGCTGGATTATCTGAACAACTTTTTTGCCCAAGTGAACTATCGCGGCAACCTAATCAACACCATGAATCGCCCCGCCACCACCCAGCCGTGGTACAAATTTGCCGCCAATAACTCAGGCAGCCTGAAAATCAGCGCAGGGCGTGCGTTCTACGCGCAAAACCGCGCCGCCATAGACCGCGCCGCTCAGCAATACGGCGTGCCTGCCGAGCTGATTGTTGCCATCATCGGCATAGAAACCAATTACGGCAAAAATGCAGGCAACATCCGCGTTGCCGATTCGCTTGCCACGCTCGCTTTTGACTATCCGCGCCGTGGCGCATTCTTCCAAAAAGAATTGGGCGAATTTTTAAAACTGGCGCAACAAGAAAACCGCGATCCATTCAGCTTCCAAGGCAGCTTTGCGGGCGCGATGGGGATGCCGCAATTTATGCCGTCCAGCTTTCGCCAATACGCCGTGGATTTTGACGGCGACCACCAGCGCAACATTTGGACAAGCATCCCCGATGTTGCCGCATCCGTTGCCAACTACATGAAACAACACGGCTGGCAAACAGGCAAACCCATGCTTATCGGTGCCAGCGTTGCCCAAGAAACCCCGCAAATCCAAGCCTTTGTTGACGAAAAAACCGCGCTCAACCACACCGTCGGGCAGTTGCGCCAGCTGGGCGTGCAACCGCTGGGCAGCGTTGCCGACAGCGAGCCCGCCCTACTCTATCGCCTAGAAACCGCGCCCAACCAATATCAATACTACATCGGGCTCAACAACTTCTACACCGTGTGGCACTACAACCACAGCCGTATGTATGTAACCGCCGTGCGCGACATCGCCAACGGCATGGGCGGCGGGCTATAAGCACTCAATCCCCATCATCCCAAGGCAGCCTGAAAATCACGCTATGAAACTCAATCGCCCATTCAACACTCTTTCCCTTGCCGAATACCGCCACATCATCCCGCGCCACAGCAAATACGCCGATTTCAATCCGCTGGCGCTGTATCGCTCCATCGTGGAAAACCCCAAGCTCAGCACCGCCGAAAAGCAAGAAGTGTTGGCGTTGGCAAACCAATATTTCCAAAAATTCTACGATTTTTTGGTGGTGAAAGATTTGCACACCTACGCCGCGCTCTCGCGCTTGGGCTTACCGCCGCTTAGCCCCGCGCAGCAATGGGATTACGACGAACAACTGCGCGCCCAAGCCGAAAAAATCCTCGCCCGCAAGCGCATCCGCAATTGGCGCGTGGGCACAGTAACCAAATCGCCGCGCTTAAACGTTAGCCGTAAGCACCCCGAGCAAGGCTTGCGCATGGTGCAAATCATGATCCCCGCCAAATCCAGCAAAGACGCATGGCGCGGCAACCAAGTTACCCATCGCCAACACCGCAAGCACCAAGAAGCCGAATTGCGCGAAATTTGGCAAGAATACGAATAACCACTAGGGCTATTGATAATCAACGTTTTGGCGGCTTTTGCGCCCTGCTGCGTTAAAAATACTCGCCTATGGGCAGTATAGGTTCGCATTTTCGCCTTGCCCCTACCATTTTATGACGCAAAATCCGCTGCAAAAATTGAATGCCAACAGCCCACAGGCAGCCTGAAAAAGACAACACCATGATTTATCTAAAAAACCTTATCTACTACATCGTCCTGTTTACCACGCTTCCGCTGCTGTTTTTCTGTGCCGTGCTCGCCTTGCCCTTTCCCAAAGGCGTGAACCGCGTGGGCAAGGCGTGGACAGCGCTGCTGCTGTGGGTGCTGGAACACGTTGTTGGACTGCGCTACGAAGTGCACGGCAAAGAAAACATCCCCGATACGCCCTCCATCATCTGCTCCAAGCACCAAAGCGCATGGGAAACCTTTGCCTTGCAACAAATCTTCCCCTTGCAAACCTATGTTCTAAAAAAAGAATTGTTTAAAATCCCCTTTTTCGGCTGGGCATTAAAGCTGGGCGGCGGCATCGGCATTGACCGCAAAGCAGGCGCGGATGCCATGCGCCAGCTTGCCGAGCAAGGCTTAAAGCGCAAACAGCAAGGTTTTTGGATTGTCATCTTCCCCGAAGGCACGCGCGTGCCAGCAGGCGAGCGCAGACGCTACAAACTGGGCGGCGCGCGCATGGCAAAATTGTTTGAAATGAACATCGTGCCCGTTGCGCTCAACAGCGGCGAATTTTGGGCGAAAAATGCGGTGTTAAAAAAACCAGGCGTGGTGCAAGTGGTGATTGGCAAGCCGATTTCCTACCAAGCCACCGATAGCGAAGTGGAATTGATGCAGCTGTGCGAAGACTGGATTGAAGCGCGCCAAGTGGAGATTTCGCACACGCCGCCCAAGGCAGCCTGAAAAGCGTTTTCTTATTAAAAACAAAATATTGCCCAACCGCATAGGCAGCCTGAAAACCCCAATCCCGTTTTCAGGCTGCCTAAACCCCATCTCATCCATGATCCAAATCCACACCCTAGTCAACACCCCCATCGCGCTACACATCAAACGCAACGCCAAGCGCAACATCATCATCCGCGCGCGCGACAGCAGCAGCCTGAATCTCAGCATTCCCAAATGGCTCAGCCCGAGCCAACTGCAAAACTGGCTGGGCGATAACGAAACTACGCTGCAACGCATCCTGAGCCAAGCCCCCGCCCAGCCGCAAAGGCAGCCTGAAAACCTACCGCCCACCATCCTATTCGCAGGCATCCCCTACGCCTTACACCGCGCCGCCGTCGCCCAAATAGAGCGCGACGACAGCCAATGCATTTTCAGGCTGCCTGAAAACCCATCCACCGCGCAACAGCTGGATTTGCTGCGCCAACATCTGTTTCAGGCTGCCCAACACACCCTGCTGCCCAGGCTGCAAGCGCACAGCCAACGCCTGCAACTCATCCCCGCCGCCATCAGCCTAACCCGCGCCAAAACTTTCTGGGGCGTATGCCGCGCCCGCACAGGCATCAAGCTCAACTGTCGACTGATTGGCGCGCCCGAGAGCGTGCAAGATTACGTTTGCATCCACGAACTCTGCCACCTGCGCCACCCCAACCACAGCCGCGCCTTCTGGCAACTGGTGCAGCAGCACGACCCGCAAAGCCCCGCTGCCCAAGCATGGCTCAAACAACACGGCAAAATCTTATTCGCACTTGGTTGATTTTTTAGCAAGTTTCCCCATATAGCGAAAATATCAAGGCAGCCTGAAAACGAATATCCCCGTTGTAAATTCATCCCAGCAACGGCAGCCTGAAAACACAAAACGGACATCCGTCCCCCATATCCCCATCTAGGACAACTCATGAACAAAACGCTTCTCCCCTTAACGCTACTCACCGCGCTTGCACTTGCCGCCTGCGGCAAAGACGCGCCCAGCCAAACCGCATCCGAACCCGCCAGCATCATCAAACAAACCGAGCCACCCAAAGCCGATGGCACAGTGGGCATGATGCTGCCCGATTTTGCCCAACTGGTTGCCCGCGAAGGCGGCGCAGTCGTTAATATCCAAGCCTCGCGCGAACGCGATGAAGACGACAACAACGGCAACGAAGACCCATTTATGGAATTTTTCAAACGGCTCACCCCCAACGCCCCCGACTTTTCCGAAGACGACAACGCCACCAGCGCCAACTTCGGCTCGGGCTTCATCATCAGCCCCGATGGCTACATCCTCACCAACACCCACGTCATCAAGGGCATGACCAACATCAAAGTAACCCTAAACGACAAACGTCAATACCCCGCCAAGCTCATCGGGCAAGACGAAAAATCCGACGTTGCCCTGCTTAAAATTGAAGCCAAAAACCTGCCCACCGTCAAAATCGGCAACCCCGACGAGCTGAGATCAGGCGAATGGGTGGCGGCTATTGGCGCACCGTTTGGCTTTGAAAACAGCGTTACCTCGGGCATCGTTTCCGCCAAAAACCGCACCCTGCCCGATGATGGCTATATGCCATTTATCCAAACCGATGTTGCCATCAACCCCGGCAATTCGGGCGGCCCGCTGTTCAACCTGAAAGGGCAAGTGGTTGGCATCAATTCGCAAATTTACAGCCGCAGCGGCGGTTTTATGGGCATCTCGTTTGCCATCCCGATTAACGTTGCCATGAACGTTGCCGACCAGCTCAAAGCCACAGGCAAAGTGGAACGCGGGCAGTTGGGCGTGGTGATCCAAGAAGTCAGCTACGATTTAGCCAAAACCTTTGGGCTAGACAAAGCCACAGGCGCGCTGGTTGCCAAAGTGCTGGCAGGCAGCCCTGCAGAACGCGGCGGCTTAAAAGTGGGCGATATTATTCGCAGCGTGAACGGCAACGAAGTGCGCTCATCCAGCGATTTGCCGATGACCATCAGCTCGCTCAAACCCAACCAAACCGTAAAACTGGGTGTGTGGCGCAAAGGGCAGATGCTGGATGTAGAAATTAAGCTCGGCACGCAAAACGACATCGCCGCCAAATCCGAACGCCAAAGCAGCGACCGCGGCGATAATGTGGACGATTTCCAATTTGCCGCCGCAGGCTTAACGCTGATTGTGAACAGCAACGGCAATATTGTGGTGAGCAATGTGAAAGGCATCGCCGCCAACGCGGGCTTGCGCCGTGGCGACATTTTGCTGGAAGTAGCGGGCAAAGAAGTGCACAGCCAAGAAGAATTTAACGCCGCTATTGAGAGCGCAGGCAAAAACATCCCCTTGCTGGTGCAACGCGGCAGCAGCAATTTGTTTATGGCGTTGATTTTGCCCTAATCGCCTAACCGTTTTCAGGCTGCCTCATCGCGATGAAGAGGCAGCCTGAAAACCGTAAAACAACCAATGGAGCATCGGCGGCTCGCCGACATCTTGGCAAACCAGTAATGCTCTGTTTAATCCACCATTTGGCGGCGAGCCGCCGTTCCATTTTAGATTTCAGGCTGCCTCAAAATTTTCGCAAAGGTCTCAGCCTGAAAACCATAACCGATCACACAACCCGCCTTAGAAAGGTATCCACCATGACCGAACAAAAACCCCTTATTGCCTTCCCCACCCACTTTGACCTCAAAATCATGGGCGCAGCCCACCCCGATTTCGCCAGCGAAATCCTCAAAGCCATCCAGCAACACGCGCCCAACACCACCGAGCAACACGTCAAAATCCGCCCCAGCTCCAAAGGCAACTATCTGGGCGCAACCGTAACCGTGTATGCCGAAAACCAAGAGCATCTGGACAACATCTATCGCGCGGTAACCTCGCATCCGATGGTGAAAGTGGTATACTAAATCTCTTTTAGTAGGCAGCCTGAAATATGAAAATCAAGAATCTAGGCATGGTGGACTACGCCCCCACGTTTGAAGCCATGAAACAATTTAACGACCACCGCACGCCCAACACCGAAGACGAGCTTTGGCTGGTGGAACATCCCCCCGTGTTCACGCAAGGCTTGGCGGGCAAACCCGAGCATTTGCTGTTTTCAGGCAGCATCCCCGTGGTGCAAATTGACCGCGGCGGGCAAATCACCTACCACGGACCGGGGCAAGTGGTCGTGTACACCATGATAGACTTCAAACGCCGCAAAACCAGCGTGCGCGCCATCGTTTCCGCGCTGGAAAACGCCATCATCGCCACTCTTGCCGAATACGGCATCGCCTCCGCCAACGACCCCGACCGCCCAGGTGTGTATGTGGGCGCGCGCAAAATCGCCTCGCTCGGGCTGCGGATTAAAAACGGCTCGGTGTATCACGGCTTGGCGTTAAATGTGAATATGGATTTAGAGCCGTTCCACCAAATCAACCCCTGCGGCTATGCGGGGCTGGAAATGGCGCAGATTGCCGACTTTGTGCAGCCCTGCCCCGGCTGGAGCGAAGTGGCGGAGAAATTGGCGGCGCATTTGGTGCGCGAGTTGGCTTAACGATTAAGGCAGCCTGAAACCGCATAGAAAGAAAAACATGACCCCAAACAACCACACCATCCTGATTACAGGTGGCGCAACAGGCATCGGTTTTGCGCTGGCAAAAAAATTCCACGCCGCAGGCAACCGCGTGATACTCGCAGGCAGGCGCGAAGAAGCCTTGCGCCAAGCCGCCGCGCAGCTTTCAGGCTGCCTGATTGCCGTTGCCGATGTGTCGCAGGCTGCCGACCGTGAACGCCTTGTGCGCGATTTTCCCGATGTCAGCATCTTGGTGAACAACGCAGGCGTGCAGTTCACCCAGCCCTTTGCCACGCAAACGGCGGACGACATCGCCCAAGAAATCAACATCAATCTCACCGCGCCCGCCCAGCTCACGCTCGCCTTTTTACCGATTTTGACCGCCCAGCGCGAAGCCGCCGTAGTCAATGTGTCATCGGGCTTGGCGATTGTGCCCAAAGAAACCTGCGCCCTGTATTGCGCCAGCAAAGCCGCTCTGCACAGTTTCAGCCAAACTCTGCGCTGGCAGTTGGAAAGCACGCCCGTGCGCGTGTTTGAACTGATGCCGCCTATGGTTGCCACGCCGATGTCGCAAGGCAAAGGACACGCCCACCTGAAAATCTCGCCTGACGAGTTGGCAGACGAATTTTGGCGCGACTTCCAGCGCAACCGCTACGAAATCATGGGCGGCAAAACCAAGCTGCTCTATTGGCTCAACCGCCTATCCAACACGCTGGCGCAACGGGTGATGCGAAAAGGGTTATAATCGCCGCTCTCGGTTTTCAGGCTGCCTGAAAGCGCATTGACGGCTGCCAAACCGCCCACAATGAAACCAAAACCGTTTTCAGGCAGCCTGAAAACAACACAGCCAACAGAAAGCAAAACCATGTCCACCGAAACCACCAACCCCCTAGACAACGCCAAAGGCGTAAAACACAAAGGCGCCAGCAAAACCGCGCGCATCCCCATCAAAGTTGTTCCGCTAGAAGAAAAACTGAAAAAACCCGAGTGGATTAAAGCCAAGATTCCATCCAGCAAAAAATTCTTTGAAATTAAAGACATCTTGCGCACGCAAAAAATGCACACCGTATGCGAAGAAGCAAGCTGCCCCAATATCGGCGAATGTTTCAGCTACGGCACCGCCACCTTTATGATTATGGGCGACATCTGCACCCGCCGCTGCCCATTCTGCGACGTGGGGCACGGTCGCCCCAACGAATTGGACAAAGACGAGCCCAAAAATCTTGCCGAATCGGTTGCCGCAATGGGCTTGCGCTATGTGGTGATTACATCGGTGGACAGAGACGATTTGCGCGACGGCGGCGCACAACACTTTGCCGATTGCATCAACGAAATCCGCAAAACCAGCCCCAACACCAAAATTGAAATTTTAGTGCCCGATTTTCGCGGTCGCTTAGACATCGCATTGGACATTTTGGCGAAAAACCCGCCCGATGTGATGAACCACAACCTAGAAACCCACCCGCGCTTGTATAAAATGGCGCGCCCTGGTGCGGACTACAAACACTCGCTGGAACTCTTGCGCCGCTACAAAGAAATGATGCCACACATCCCCACCAAATCGGGCATTATGGTGGGCTTGGGCGAAACCGACGATGAAGTGCGCGAAATCATGCGCGATATGCGTGCCAACAATATTGAAATGATTACCGTGGGGCAATATTTGCAGCCATCTAACAGTCATTTGCCCGTGCTGCGCTATGTAACCCCCGAGCAGTTCAAACAATTTGAAAAAGAAGCCTACGCCATGGGCTTTACCAACGCCGCAATCGGCGCGATGGTGCGCAGCTCTTACCACGCGGATATGCAGGCACATGATGTGCTGGAAGAGCAAAAACACAAAGGCGGCGGCTGCGGGCATCATTAAGGCATTGGCGATTAGCGCGGAAACAAAAAGGCAGCCTGAAAACGGTTTGGAATACGTTTTCAGGCTGCTTTTTTATTGCGATACCAGTTTCATATTTTCAGGCTGAAACATTTGCAAAACCTGTAACCGATGGAGCGTCGGCGGCTCGCCGACATCTTAGTTAAATCAGTCATGCGATGCTCAATAAGCAATGGCGGTGAGCCACCGCTCCATTTTAGGTTTCAGGCTGCCTTATCACACAAGGCAGCCTGAAAACGGTTTTTACCAATAGCCCAATTGTTTCCACCACATAATGCCGATGGTGCAGAAAATCAGGATTTCAACCGCGCTCATCACAAAGCCCGCAATCCACCATTCGCCCATTGTGGTGTAGCCCGAGTTGTAGATAACGGGCGATGAGCCTGATGCGTAGTGCGTGAGCGACATCATAATGCCTGTGCTGGCGGCGAGAACCAAGGCAAACAGCATCGGTGGCGCGCCCAAATGCAAGCCCACGGCGTAGAACGCGCCGAGCATGGCGGTAACGTGTGCCGTGCCGCTGGCAAACATATAGTGCGAATAGATATACACCACAGCCAGCAAGGCGCAGCCCCAAATCCAGCTCAAACCCAAGCCTTGAATTTGTTGCCCCATCAGGTCGGAGAACCATTTAATCAAACCCAGCTTGTTCAGGAAGGTTGCCATCATTACCAAGGCGGCGAACCATACGATGGTGTCCCACGCGCCTTTTTCTTTCAGCACATCATCCCATGTTAAAACGCCAGTGAGCAGCAGCAAGGAGATGCCTAGGAAGGTGGTGGTGGTGGCATCCACTTTGATGCCAAGCGGCGCAAGCACGCCTGCCCACAACAGTAACAAGATGCCAAACACGCCCAACGTGATTTTTTCGTGTTTGCTCATTGGACCCATTTCTTGGAGCTTGGCACGCGCCATTTGCGGCGCATCGGGCGTGTTGGTGATTTCGGGTTTATACAAGGCATACAAAATAATCGGCATCAAAATCATCGCAATCATCCCTGGCACAGCCATGGCGACAAACCATGTACCCCATGAGATGTGGATTTTGCTGTCGGTGGCTTTGGCAACCAAATCCACCACCAAAGGATTGGGCGCGGTGGCGGTTAGGAAAATCAGGCAGGAGATGATGTTGGCGTGGTAGTTCACCAATGCCAAATAGCGCCCGATTTTGTTTTGCGTGCCTTTTTCGGGGTCGGAATCAAAGCTGGTGGCGATGGCTTTCATGATGGGGTGCACAATCGCGCCGCCGCGCGCGGTGTTGGATGGGGTAACGGGCGCAATCAGCAAGTCGCACAAGGCAAGGCTGTATGCCACGCCCACGGTTCTTTTGCCAAACAGCGACAGGAACAAATAGCCGATGCGCGTGCCCAGCCCTGTTTTGAGCAGGCTGCGCGAAATCATGATGGCGATACCAATCATCCAAATCAGCGGGCTGTTTAGGCTGCTCAACGCGTCTTTGGCGGCTTGGGCAGATGGATTTTTGATGGGATTGCCATCTGCGCCCACTTCGGGCACGGTAACTTGCAGCAACGCCACAATGGTCATGGCAAGCATCGCCATCGCGCCGATGGGCATGGCTTTGCCGATAATGCCCGCGATGATGCCGATAAACAGCGCAAGCAGATGCCACGCATTCGGCGCAACGCCTTCGGGCGCGGGGATGAACCAGAGAATTAGCGTGAGCGCTAATGCTATGGCGGCTGGGATTGGTTTAAAGCCCATGGTTTCACCTCGTCAATTGAGTTTAAAAGAAAGGGGTTGATGTGTTTCAGACTGCTTTTTTTGCCAATGGCTTGGCGGCGCATCGTGTTGTTTATCGCGTTCAATAGGCAACCCGAAACGCTATTTTAACAAACATGATTTAACTCTTAAACAACCTATCTTGCCTTGATATAACTTAAATTAACGTTTTGTTTGCATTTTCAGGCTGCCTTGGGGGAATAAGGCAGCCTGAAAAGTGTGTGGGATATGCCTGTTGCGGCAGCCTGAAAACGGTTATGCGCGCTGGGCAAAGACTTAACGCCGTTTTCAGGCTGCCTTTGGCTGGCGGGTTATGAGTTATCGGGCAAGCCGTATTCAATCGGGAAGGTGCGCATGGAGCTGGCGACCACGGTTGCCGCGCCGGTAATCAAGCCGCAGCGTCCCGCTCCCGGCATGATGTTCACCAGATTTTGCAGCGCGTGCAAATCGTCTTCGGTGCTGGTGCCATTGTCCACACGCTCCACCAAGCGGGCGAGCTGGTAGGTGCCGCCTTTGCAGGGCGGGCATTGTCCGCAAGAATTGTTGGCGAAAAATTGGATGTAATCGGCGGTTTTGCGCACGATGCTGGTGCCCTCGGAAACCACAATCATCGCACCTGTGCCCAAGCCTGAATTGCGTTCTTTGGCGGAAACGAAGTCCAGCGGCACATCTAAATCTTTGGCGGTGAGAATGTTGTTGGATGGCCCGCCCATAAACACGGCTTTAAACGTGCGACCTTCTAGCATCCCGCCGCCGTAGTTTTCAATCAATTCGCGCAGGGTGATGCCCATCGGCAGCTCAAACAAGCCTTCGTTTAACACGTCGCCCGATAGCGAATACAGCTTCGTGCCTACGCCGTTGGCGCGTCCCAAGCTGCGATACCATTCCGCGCCTTTGCGCAAAATATGCGAAACGTGCGCCAAGGTTTCGGTGTTATTGAGCAAGGTCGGCTCGCCTGCCACACCTTTTTGGAATGGGAACGGTGGTTTGTATTGCGGGAATGGGAAGCCGCCGTTGAGCCATGAAATCACGGCGGTTTCTTCGCCGCCGATGTAGCGTCCTGATGATTCGGTTACTTTGATGGTGAGCGGTTTGCCTAGATGCGCTTCAATGCGTTGAAACAGCGCGTGTTTTTGCCATTGGGCGATGGCTTCGCGCGTGGCGGCGAGCGATTCGGTTAGATGCGGGTTGATGTAGAGAATGATGTTGTTGGCACGGGTGTAAACAGCGGCAATCAACGCGCCCTCAATCACTTGATGCGGCGCGTGTTCCAGCAAGAAGCGGTCTTTGAATGTGCCCGGTTCGTCTTCGTTGGCGTTGCAGACTACATAGCGGTCGCCTGTTTCGCTGGGCGATTCGGCCATTGCTGTCCATTTGCGATGGGTGGGGAAGCCTGCGCCGCCCATGCCGCATAAGCCTGCGTCTTCCAGCACTTTGGCGATGTTGTCGGGTGCGGTTAAGGCGTTGTTCAAGCCCTCACCGCCGCCCACGGCGAGCCATGCGTTTAAGTCGGAGCCGACTAAGCGGCTGGGGTGGAGTAATACTTGGTTCAGTTCGTTTTTCATGATTTTGATTCCGTAGAGTGGATTGGCTAAGGCAGCCTGAAAACATGTTTACTGCATCGCTGTGCCATCAATCAATCGCGCACACCAATCCTGCGTGTTCTTTCCAATCAAATGTGCCGTAATCGGGATACAACACGGGGGCTTTCACATCGCTTTTCACGCCTGCTTTTTGCAAGGCGCGTTGGAAGTTGTGCACGTGTTCCAAGCCGCCGCGCACATTGCTGCGGCGTGGGGCTTGGGCGGCGGCGCGCCCTGCACGGCGACCAAAGCTGATGATGTCTAGCAGCGCGTTGCCCATTAAGCGATTACGCCCGTGGATGCCGCCTGATACTTCGCCTGCGGCATACAAGCCTTTCACCGTGGTTGCGCCATCACCGTTGATTTCAATGCCACCGTTTTGGTAGTGCAGCGTGGGGTGGATGATGAGCGGCTCGCTTTCGGGATGCACATCGCATTTGTGGGCAACGTGTCCCAGCGTTACCAAGCGTTTCATAATATCGGGCTGCTCGGCAATGATGCGGGGCGTGTCCAAAAATACGCCCACTTGCCCATCGCGCACCACGCCGCGCCCTTCTTGCACTTCGCGCAAAATCGCCGCCGCCACCACATCGCGCGGTTGCAATTCATCCACAAACCGCTCGCCCAAGCCGTTTACCAGCTTGGTGCCTGCCGAGCGCGTGGCTTCGGAAATCAACGCGCCTGCCATGTGCGGTGGGTGGGCAACGCCTGTGGGGTGGTATTGGAAGCTGTCCATATCGCGCAGTTTCGCGCCGATGCGGTACGCCAGCACCAAGCCGTCTGCCGTTGCGCCGTAGTGATTGGATGTGGCGAAGCCTTGCAAATGCAAACGCCCCGAGCCGCCTGTTGCCAAAATAACCGCGTTGGCGTGTATCGTTACCAGTTGGCGTTTTTCCAAGTCATACAACACCGCGCCCACGCAGTTGCCCTCGTTATCCGACAGCAATTCCACGGCAGGATGGCGGTTGAGCTGGGTGATGCGCGTTTCCAGCTCCACTGCCTCGCGCAGCACTTTCATCATTTCCAAGCCGGTGAAATCGCGGTGGCACAAGATGCGCTGCGCGGTTGTGCCGCCTGCTTTTTTGCGCACCAGTTTGCCGTTTCTATCGCCGCCTTGGGTGTCAAAATCCATGCCCAAGCCAATCAACCAGCGAATCGCCGAGGGCGCATCAGTAACCATTTGGGCGACCAGTTCTTTTTTGCCCGCCATGTGGCCGCCTTTGATGGTGTCTTCATAATGGCGTTGCAGGCTGTCGTCATCGCCCACGGCAGCCTGAATGCCGCCCTCCGCCATCACGGTGTTGCTGTCGCCGATGCGCAGCTTGTTCGCCATAATCACGCTTGCGCCCTCCGCCGCAGCGGTTAAAGCCGCCGCTGCGCCCGCGCCCCCGCCGCCGATGACCAACACATCGGTGCGCATGCTTTCTGCGCCTGCCAAATCGTAGTCTTCAATCAAAGGATGGGCGGTGAGCAAGCGAGCTAAATCGGGATGACAAGAATCGCCCGCGTTCACGCCCACGCTCAATGTGGTGTGCGCGCTGGGGGCATAATCGGGATGAAAGGTTTTGAGCAAAACGTCTTTTTCGGGCAGCGTGCCGTTCAGTTGCGGCTCGGCGCGGCGCAGGTTGGCTAACGCGGTTTCGTAATCAATGCCTTTTACGGTGTGAGTCATTTTCAGGCTGCCTTTCTTAATCAATTTCTACTCTAATCTTGCCGCTATCAATTTCTTGCAAACGGCGCATCAAATCAACAGGGCGCAAGGTGCGCGCGATTTTCATGCGGCGGGCAAACAAGCCCAAATGGTTAGGGCGGATATGCTCGGGGCAAGCTAGCGTGCACAAATTGCACATCACGCATTCGTCAAACGTGTTGGACGCGGTAGAAAAATCGCCCGACACCACTTGCGCCACGCCGTTTTGCACTTCCAAGCCTTTGGGGCAAGCCGCATCGCAACCGCCGCAATGGCGGCAATTTTTGGCTTCGGGGAAAGTTTCATCCACTTCATCCAGCCAGTTCCAGCCATCGCCCACTTTATCCATGTCGTAGTAATGAACATGGGTGGGCAAGAAGTAATCAATAAAGCTCACTTGCATGCCTGGCTCAATTTTGGTTTCGCAGCCCAATTTGGTTTCCGCCTTGCGCTCGCCTTCTTTGCGCACCAAGCAGCGGCAAGAGCCGCACACACCCTGCCCCATGCAACCCACGTTTGCCGTAATCGCTTTGCCCGTATGAGCAAGTGCTTGAATAATGGATGAATTAGCAGGGGCTTGGATTTCTTTGCCGTCAATCACCAAGGTGTAGAGTTCTTCGCTCATGGTTGGATTCCTGTGTTTAATAAAGTTGGTTTTAAATTGAATACATGAAATTCTACCAGCAAAGTTGTAATCATCCATCGTAATAAAAATACAAATATTTTCCGAGCAATTTACTCATGTTTTATTGTGTTTAGTTACGCAAATTTTTGTTTACAACATTGATTAAACAATTATTTTATATAGACCTATTCGCAACAATCGCGCAAAAATACCCTAGATTTCTTACTTTATATTAAGAATGGTAAACATTCCCAACTATCTGCTTGACTTATCTGAATATTTTTAAATGATAAATTTTTTTCAGGCTGCTATTTGTTTAATTTTGTTAGATTTTTAAGAAATGATACATTCTTGATAATGGTCAAGTTTCCCCTTTTTGCCCATGACAAGCTTGCTGAAAAACTGTACTTTGGCAACATAAAAATTAAATTATCCAGCCGTTCATGTAGTTCACTACATTTTCAGGCTGCCACCGTTTTTTTCATCGTCTTATAAGGACACAAACCATGACTACAATCAAACAAGAAGACTTTATCCAAAGCATCGCCGATGCGTTCCAATTCATCAGCTACTACCATCCCAAAGACTTTATCGACGCGCTCAACGAAGCCTTGCAAAAAGAGCAAAACCCCGCCGCCAAAGATGCGATGACGCAAATTTTGGTCAACAGCCGTATGTGCGCCGAAGGGCATCGCCCGATTTGCCAAGACACAGGCATCGCCACCGTGTTTTTAAAAATTGGCATGAACGTGCAATGGGATGCCGATATGAGCGTTCAAGAGATGGTGAACGAAGGCGTGCGTCGCGCTTATACGCATCCTGATAACGTGTTGCGCGCATCGGTGTTGGCAGACCCTGCGGGCAAGCGCATCAACACCAAGGACAACACGCCTGCGGTGGTGCACACCGAAATCGTGGCGGGCGACAAGGTGGAAGTGATTTGCGCGGCAAAAGGCGGCGGTTCGGAAAATAAATCCAAACTCGCCATGCTGAACCCATCCGACAGCATTGTGGATTGGGTGCTGAAAACCGTGCCGACCATGGGCGCGGGCTGGTGTCCGCCCGGCATTTTGGGCATCGGCATCGGCGGCACGCCTGAAAAAGCGATGTTGATGGCAAAAGAAAGCCTGATGGGGCATATTGATATTCACAAATTGCAAGACAAAGCCAAATCGGGCGCGGAATTGAGCGCGGTAGAGCAGCTTCGCTTGGAAATTTATGAAAAAGTGAACGCGCTGGGCATTGGGGCGCAAGGCTTGGGCGGCTTGACCACCGTGTTGGACGTAAAAATCTTGGATTACCCCACCCACGCGGCGGGCAAACCTGTTGCCATGATTCCCAACTGCGCGGCAACCCGCCATGTGGAATTTGAATTGGACGGCAGCGGCCCTGCCCATTTGCAAGCGCCGAGCTTGGAAGATTGGCCCGACATCACATACAGCCCCGACAACGGCAAGCGTGTAAACGTGGACACGCTTACCAAAGAAGAAGTCGCCACTTGGAAAACAGGCGATGTGTTGCTGCTGAACGGCAAAATCTTAACAGGACGCGATGCCGCGCATAAACGCTTGATTGATATGCTGAATAAAGGCGAGCCGCTGCCTGTGGATTTCAAAAACCGCATTATTTACTACGTGGGCCCTGTTGACCCTGTGCGCGATGAAGTCGTTGGCCCTGCTGGCCCAACCACGTCCACCCGTATGGATAAATTTACCCGCCAAATGCTGGAACAAACAGGCTTGCTCGGCATGATTGGCAAATCGGAACGCGGCGCAGACACCTGCAAAGCGATTGCCGACAACCAAGCCGTTTACCTGATGGCAACGGGCGGGGCGGCATATTTGGTGGCGAAAGCGATTCGCTCTTCCAAAGTGTTGGCGTTCCCCGAATTGGGCATGGAAGCGATTTACGAATTTGAAGTGAAAGATATGCCTGTTACCGTTGCCGTGGATAGCAAGGGGCAGTCGGTGCACGCGATTGCGCCGAAACAATGGCAAGCGAAGATTGGGATTATTCCTGTGGAAGCGTAAACGGAAAATGCTAGATGGTTTTCAGGCTGCCTTTGCTACGGTGATTGGTATCAGCATCAAAGGCAGCCTGAAAATAGAAAACATGGTTAAGCGAATCATCTGCGGATAATCCGCCCAGTCATATTTTTGTTTACAAGATAGGCAGCCTGAAAAACGTAGCGCAATGCGTTTTCAGGCTGCCTTTGCCGTTGCCAATCAATCGCCGCCATCATAGCAAGATAATTCCCTATATAATCCTGCCCATTGCCAATCCATCTCCCCTATTTTGCCATGCTCCATCTCTACCAATCCAACCGCCTAGAAGACATCGCCGCCATGCTCGCCGCCGTCCAACGCCAAAACCCGTTGGGCAACTTTTTCGCCCCAGAAGAAATCATCATCCAAAGCCAAGGCATGCGCCGCTATATCAGCCAATACCTTGCCCGCGAAACAGGCATCGCCGCCAATTTGCGTTTCAGCCTGCCCGCCAGCCTTGCATGGCGGCTGATGCGCGAATCCATGCCCAATATCCCCGCGCTCAGCCCGTTTTCATCCGAAGTGATGCGCTGGCGGCTGCTCGCGCTATTTCAATCCGCCGAGTTCGCGCAATCGCCCGATTTTTCCGCCGCGCGTCAAGCTCTTGCGCCGTATCTCAACAATGGCGATTACGCCGCCTACCAGCTCGCAGGGCAGCTTGCCGACGTGTTTGACCAATATCTGGTGTACCGCCCCGACTGGATAGAAGCATGGGCAGCGGGCAAACTCATCCCCGAGCTGGCTCGCAGCCGCAGCGCAGAGCAGCAAATCTGGCAAGCCCAGCTTTGGCAACATCTAGACGATGGCAAACAAGGCGCACCGCATCGCGTTCAATTGTGGCGCACGCTGATGCAATCGCTTGCCGCGCCCAATTTCAGGCTGCCGCAGCGTTATTTTGTGTTCGGCATCGCCACGCTCGCGCCCATGTATTTGCACCTGCTCGCCCAGCTCGCCCAGCACAGCGATGTGCACATTTTCGCGCTCAACCCCAGCCAAGAATATTGGGGCAACATCATTGAGCCCACGCAAATTCTCTCCCAGCCCGCACTCCTTGATTTAGGCGCGCTGGGTCATCCCCTGCTCGCTTCGTTGGGCAAACAAGGGCGCGATTTTTTCAACACACTCAGCGAAACCGATGCCCAGCTACACATTGAATCCTACGAAAACAATCCCCAATCCCCCAACCTGCTGCACAGCATCCAACACCAAATCCAAACCCTTACCCTGCCCGATACCGCCTACCAAAACGGCTGGCTTGACCTACACCAAGACTACCTGCGCCAAAACGTTTTGCCGCACAACACCGCGCAGCAACAAGCGTTTCAGGCTGCCCATAGCGCCGCGCACGCCCAATTGGTTGCCCGCTTGCAAGAGCCAGAATCCGAACATTCAGGCAGCCTGAAAAGCTCACAATACTTTGGCGAAGTAAACACGCGGATGGCTCGCTATATCGCCCAGCCCGACGATGCAAAACTCGCCGCGCTCGCAAGCAGCCTGAAAAACCTCCAACTACACGAAATCGCAACCGACAGCATCATCCAAACCATCATGCAATACCAACGCACCGTTGCGCAATGCCAGCGAGACATCGCCCTTGCCCAGCTCAACGCCGACCCCAGCATCCAAATCCACAGCGCGCACAGCCCCCTGCGCGAACTGCAAATTCTCAAAGACCAACTGCTCGTTTTGCTCGCCCAACACCCTGATTGGCAGCCGCACGACATCGCCATTCTCACCCCCCATATAGAACCCTACACTCCGTATATAGAAGCCATCTTCGGCAAAAACAGCCCACACCCCCTGCCCTACACCCTATCCGACACCCAAATCGTCCACCGCCAGCCGCTGCTGGATGCGCTGGAACAAATCCTTGCTCTGATAGACAGCCGCTTTGAAGCCGACAAACTGCTCGCCCTGCTGGATAACGAACTCATTCTCGCCACCCACCAGCTCACGCGCGACGATTTGCCGCTGATTCACGACACCGTTGCCCAGCTCAACATCCGCTGGGGCAGCGATGCCGCCCAACGCAGCCAACACAGCAGCCAGCCCAACGCCCAATACACATGGCAACAAGGGCTAGAACGCCTCGTGCTCGGCTTTATGCTGCCCGACAATCCTGCAAACCCCATCTGGCACCACATCGCCCCCCACAGCAGCAACCCCAGCCACCAAGCCCCCCTCAGCCGCTTCGCCGCCCTCGTCGCCACCCTCATCCGCCACCAAAACCAATGGCAAACCCCCGCCAGCATCCCGCAATGGAACGAACGCATCCACAGCCTAATCAGCGACCTGATTACCCCCCAAAGCGATGCCGACCACCAAGCCCACCAGCAGCTAGAAACCGCCCTAGCCAACTGGCAAAACGAAGCCCAAACCGCCCACTACACCCAAGCCATAGACCAAACCATCGCCATCCAACACCTAAACCAATACCTAACCAGCCAAAACGACGCAGGCTTTTTGCGCGGCGGCATCACCATTTGCAGCATGGTGCCCATGCGCAGCCTGCCGTTTAAAGTTATCTGCCTACTCGGGCTAAACGACGGCGACTATCCGCGCAACACCAAAGCCGCGCCCTACGACCTAATCGCCCAGCATCCGCAAAAAGGCGACCGCGCCCGCCGCGACGACGACCGCTATCTGTTCCTAGAAGCCATCCTATCCGCCCGCGAAGTGCTGTATCTTTCCTACATCGGCAAAGACATCCGCACCGACGAAGAACGCGCCCCCAGCACGCTCATCGGCGAGCTCATCGACACCATCGCCGCGCTCACCCAAATCCCCGCCAGCCAGCTTAACCAACATTGGATAACCCACCACCCCCTGCAACCCTTCTCTCCCAAATACTACACAGGCAGCCTGAAAACCACAGGCGCCAACGGAGCGAAAACAAGCGCAATCAATTTCAGCGCAGCCAAACTCATCAGCACGCGCCAAGACTACGCCCAAGCGCTCAACACGCCCCAGCCCCCAGCCGCGCCCTTTTTGCAAAACTATCAAACAACGCAAGAGCAGCCTGAAAACACCCCATCCATCGCCCAAGCCGACTTCCTGCGCTACTGGCGCAACCCCAGCCGCCAATGGCTGCAACGCAATCTCGGCTGGCAAGCCCCCTACACCGAAGCCATCCATCCCAGCAGCGAGCCATTTGGCAAAGACAACCCACGCCAACTAGACACCGCCTACACCCAAGCACGCCAGCGTAACCAAGACTTCGCCGAGCTAGCAACCACCCTAACCGCCCAAAGCCAACTGCCCACAGGCGAATTCAACACCCTAATCGCGCAAGAACAAGCCATCGCCGCCGCAGGGCTAAACAGCGAGCTCATCCAAAGCCCGCGCCACCCCGACCAAACAGGCAGCCTGAAACTCACCACAGGCACGCTCAACTACGCCCTTAACCACAACCACCAACACGGGCAAATTCTCTACGCCCACCAATTTCTCCCCAACCACAACACCCAAGCCCTGCTCCAAGCCAGCGACAGCATAGAACTGCTGCTGCGCCACCTGATATATAGCGCCATCGCCCCCCAAAACAGCCCCCAGCCCACCCACTACCTCTCCCTACACCAAAGCATCACCCTGCCCCCCATCAGCCCCAGCACCGCCCAAGAAACCCTAGCCCAATGGCTCACCGTCTATCAACAAGGGCAACAATACCCCATCCCCTTCTTCCCGCGCGTAACTCTAGCCGCCGCCCAAGCCTACTACACCAGCAAAACCCCAGACTGGGACAAAGCGCAAAAAGAAGCCCAAACCGTGTACCACAAAGGCTACACAGGCTTCGCCCAAGCCGACTACCCCGAGACCAAACTCATCTACGGGCGCGACGACGACACTCCTATCAACAACCCCAGTTTTCGCAATCTCACCGAAAACCTATTTGCCAACCTTGCCGACTGCCTGATTGCCCTGCAAGGCGATTAGTGCCGAGCCAGCCAAAGGCAGCCTGAAAACAAAACAACGCATCACCGCCCATCCAATAATCATCCATAACAGCAGCCTGAAACCCACTCCCAGCCCAACCACCATGACCATCGCCTACCTATTCGGACAACCCGTAACCGACCTCCCCAAAGATCTCTTCATCCCTCCCCAAGCCCTGCAAGTCGTACTCAGCAGCTTTGAAGGCCCGCTGGATCTCCTGCTCTATCTCATCCGCAAGCAAAACCTAGACGTACTAGACATCCCCATGCTCAAAATCACCGAGCAATATCTCAGCTACATAGAGCAAATGGACGCCCACCAATTTGACCTTGCCGCCGAATATCTCCTGATGGCCGCCGTGCTCATAGAAATCAAATCGCGCCTACTCTTGCCACAAACGCAGCCTGAAAACGACGAACCCGAAGCCGACCCCCGCGCCGAACTCGTCCAACGCCTGCTCGCCTACGAACAAATGAAACTCGCCGCCCAAGGACTAGACGCCCTCCCCCGCGCAGGACGCGATTTCGGCTGGGTGTATCTGCCGCTGGAAATCGCCCAAGCCCAACACCTGCCTGAAGTGCAACTCGCCGATCTCACCCAAGCATGGCTCAGCATCCTTTCCCGCGTTAAACACACCCAAAGCCACCAAATTGAACACGAAGCCATCTCCGTGCGCGAACTCATGAGCGCCATCCTGCGCAAACTCAACACCCAAGCCAGTTGCGCCTTTTCCCAGCTGTTCCAACCCGAGCTGGGCGCAGCGCACGTTGTCGTCAATTTCATCGCCCTGTTGGAGCTGGTCAAAGAAGGGCTGGTGCTGGTGCGCCAAGAAAAGCAATTTGGCGAAATAAGCCTGAGCCTTACGCAAAACCAGTCTGCCTAAGCGAAGTTGTTTGTAGAATTTCAGACTGCATCAGCGCGATTTCTGCCAACTAGGCAGCCTGAAAACGCATCCACAACATTTTCAGGCTGCCTACTTGGCTAATCCATCACAAACGGTTAATGCTACCGCCCTTCCCCTACGTCCAGCCGAACAGAGCATCCTTTTTTCGGAAACAAGCGTGCGTTGCCCGACGGCGCACGAAGTGCGACTAGTTCGCACGCGCCGAAAAAAGGATGCGGAGTGAGGGAAGTTCGCGCAGCGAACCTGCACGTCGGGGTCGCCTTTCTTTTGCTTACTTTTCTTTGGCGAAGCAAAGAAAAGTAAGTGCCCCGTTGGCACGAGACGCATGGTTAAAGCTAAACGAATGCCAACCACAAAGCACAAACCATTTTCAGGCAGCCTGAAAACCCGCCCAATGGAGCCTCGGCAACTCACCAACATCTCGCATCTTGGCAAACCAGCCGCTCCCTGTTTAATAAGCAACTTAGCGACGAGCCGTCGTCGCTCCAACCTGTTTCAGGCTGCCCTGCAATACCCCAAACGCAGCCTGAAACAATTTTTAGTAAAATACGCCTTTTTTCCCATCGCACACAACCATGTCCCCACAACAACACTACACCGAATCCAGCATCAAAGTTCTCAAAGGCCTAGAACCCGTCAAAGAACGCCCAGGGATGTACACCCGCACCGACAGCCCCACCCACATCATCCAAGAAGTCATCGACAACGCCGCCGATGAAGCCCTAGGCGGCTACGCCACCCGCATCAGCGTAGAAATCCACGACGACCAATCCATCAGCGTGCGCGACAACGGGCGCGGCATCCCCACAGGCAACCACCCTACCGAACAGCTCCCCGTAGTAGAACTCGTGTTCACTCAATTGCACGCAGGCGGCAAATTCAACAAAACCGAAGCAGGCGGCGCCTACGCCTTCTCAGGCGGCTTGCATGGCGTTGGCGTCTCCGTAACCAACGCCCTTTCCAAACGGCTAGACGTAACCGTGAAACGCGACGGCAAAATCCAACACATCGCCTTTGCAGGCGGCGATGTAGTAGAACCCCTGCATCAAATCGGCACCTGCGCCCAAAAAGACACAGGCACCGAAGTGCGCGTGTACCCCGATGCCCAATATTTTGAAAACCCCAGCTACAACCTAGCCGAGCTGGAACGTCTGCTGCGTGCCAAAGCCGTGCTGCTCAAAGGCGTGGAAGTCAGCCTCACCCGCCCCAGCAAAGGGCAGCCTGAAAACCCCATCGTCCAAACATGGCACTACCCGCAAGGCTTGCCCAGCTATTTAGACGACCTGCTCGCCAACGCCCAAGAAGCCGTGCCCATCTTCGCCAGCGAAAACTACCTTGCCCACAGAAACGATGACTTCCACGCAGGCGAAGGCGCCGCGTTTGCCCTCACATGGCTGGAAGAGGGTAACTGCGCCAACGAAAGCTATGTGAACCTTATCCCCACACCGCAAGGCGGCACGCACGAAGCAGGGCTCAAACAAGCGATGTTCAACGCCGTAAACAACTTTATCAACCACCACAACCTACTACCGCGCGGGGTTAAACTCAACAGCGACGACGTATTCAGCCGCGCCGCCCTCGTGCTCTCCGCCCGCATCCTAGACCCGCAGTTTCAAGGGCAAACCAAAGACAAGCTCACCAACCGCGATGCGCTTAAACTGGTATCCAGCGTGTGCAGCGACCCCTTGGAACTCTGGCTCAACCAAAACATTGAACACGGCAAAAAAATCGCCGAGCTTGCCATCAAACAAGCCCAAGCTCGCCTGCGCAGCACCAAAAAAATAGAAAAGAAAAAAGGCAGCGGCGTTGCCGTGTTGCCGGGCAAACTTACCGACTGCGAAAGCGAAGACATCCGCGAAAACGAGCTGTTTTTGGTGGAGGGCGACAGCGCAGGCGGTTCAGCCAAGCTCGCCCGCGACAAAAACACCCAAGCCATCCTGCCCCTGCGCGGCAAAGTGCTCAACAGCTTTGAAATCCACCGCGACCAACTGTTTGGCAACGCCGAAATCCACGACATCTCCGTCGCCATCGGCATAGACCCCCACGGCGCAAACGACCAACCCGATTTAAGCACCCTGCGCTACGGCAAAATCGCCATCCTATCCGATGCTGATGTGGACGGCTCGCACATCCAAGTGCTGCTGCTCACCCTGTTCTACAAACACTTCCCCAAGCTCATAGAACACGGACACATCTACGTTGCCCAGCCGCCGCTGTTTCGCGTAGACATCAACGCCCAAGGCAAAAACAAGCCCGCGCGCAAACTCTACGCCCTAGACCAAACCGAGCTGGACAGCATTTTGGAGCGCCTGCACAAAGAAAACATCAAGCCCAGCGCCTATTCCATCAGCCGCTTCAAAGGCTTGGGCGAAATGAACCCCGACCAGCTTAAAGACACCACGCTACACCCCGACACCCGCCGCCTGATGCAAGTTCGCATCCCCGATTTAGACCAAGACCAAAGCAGCACCGAAGACATCTTTATCAAGCTGATGGGCAAAGGCGAAGCCGCCAGCCGCCGCGCATGGATGGAACGCGAAGGCGACCAAGCTGAGCTGGATATTTGAACGAGAAGGCAGCCTGAAAGCCATAGGCTTCAACAGAATTAACACGAGTTGGCGAGTCTTCACCAAGCCGCAAAACCTTTTTCAGGCTGCCCATACGGCAAACCCCCAGACCAAACCTTCGGACGATTAAAAATGGAACACGCAAATTCGTAAACAAAACCCAACCCAAAAGGCTCACCCATGCACAACAAAATCCTCCCCCTCATCCTTATCCTAGCCGCCCTCACCGCCTGCGACAGCGCCTCCAAAACCGCCGACCAAGCCAGCAGCCAAGCCGCCAGCCAAGTGTTAGACATGAACAACAAAAGCAAACAAGCCGCCCAAGACCTGCAAAAGCAGCTTAACCAAGAAGCCGACAAAATCAACCAAGCCACGCAATAAACGTTTTCAGGCTGCCTCAATACCCAGAGGCAGCCTGAAAATCATGTAGGAAACAAATAAAGAAACGTCCCGCATTCAATCGGCGGTGCTGTCCCCAAAAGCATGCTGACTTGATTATTGTTACAGACAAGTAGCGTTGATTAAAAATTCCGCAATCTGTTCCTTCCCCCGCCAGCGGGAGAGGGAACAGTGGTACAGCATACTTTTCAGTGCCCCACCGATAAATATAGTCGTCCCACACAGCCTTATACAGCGTTGGCTCGCCTTGCTGTACTACTTGTACTATCTGCGGCTCGCCGCCTTGTCTAAGTCTGTGTGGAACGACTATAAAAAGGCAGCCTGAAAACACATCATCCCATTTTCAGGCTGTCTCACTCAAAAACAATCCCAATCTCACTCCCCCGCAATCGCAAACACCTTCCCTTTCCCTTCCGTCCACATCGCGTTGCCCGCATCAATCCTGTGGCGAATCTGCGCCAATTTCGCCGCCATCTCGGGGCGGTAAAACAAATTGTAGCTTTCAAACGGGATAAGCCTGCCATCAGGCGTGGCAAAGTGGATGCAGGATTTTTTCAGGCTGCGTAAATCCAAATTTTCGGCATCCATAAATTGCACCACCAAAATGCGGAACACGTTTTCGTAGCCCAAGTTGGCGGGCGCGGAAATTTCGGGCAGGCAGCACATCAATTCGCTCAAACAGTTGGCTTGCGATTCGGGGCTGTGGTTGGTGGAAAACAGCTTAAACACGTGTTCTTTTAGGCTGGCATCGTGTTCAAACACAATGGTGTTGCCCGCGCTTTCCACCAAGGTTTGCGGGTCTAAATAGCGGGTGAGCGGGGTGATGCTTGCGCCGTCTTTAAAGGCGTAGCCCATCGCCAGCGTGTCGGGATTGCAGGGCACGGGCATGATGTCGGCTTCGCTAAACAAGCCGCTTTGTTCCACGATTTTGCGGCGGATTTCGCTCACGGTGAGGCGGTTTTTGCCGCCCACGTTGTCGGTACGCCCTGCAAACTGCACGGGCTGCAAGGTTACGCCGCGCACGCAGGGTTGGCTGGCGGCAAAGCGGATGATGTCGCCAATTTCGTGGTCGTTTACGCCTTTGGCAACGGTTACCACCAGCGTGGTGGATAAGCCTGCGCGGTTGAGATTGGCAAGGGCTTGCTGGCGGATACGGCTTAAATCGGCACCGCGCAGGGTTTGGGTTACGGCGTTATCCAGCGAATCAAACTGCAAGTAGATTTCTAAGCCGTGTTTGCCTGTGGCGGCGAGTTGCTGGGCAAATTCAGGGTCTTGCGCAAGGCGGATGCCGTTGGTGTTTATCATCAAATGCTTGATGGGGCGGCGGCGGACGGCGGCGAGGATGTCAAAAAATTGGGGGTGGATGGTGGGCTCGCCGCCTGAAATTTGCACCACATCGGGCTCACCTTCGTTGGCTACGATGGCATCCAGCATGGTTTCCACGGTTGCCAGCGGATAGTGTTCGCTGCGGTGTGTGCCGCTGTCGGCAAAGCATACGGGGCAGTTGAGGTTGCAGGCGCGGTTGATTTCTACGATAGACAGGCAGGAATGCTGCATGTGGTCGGGGCAAAGCCCGCAGTCGTAGGGGCAGCCGTAGTGCATTTCGCTGTTGAAGCGTTGCGGCATTTCGGGTTTTTTCACAAACACTTCGCGCCCGAGGCGGTAGTATTCGGCATCGTCGCTGATGAGCACGCGCTGCATGCCGTGGTTGGGACACCATTTGTCCATATAAACTTGGTTGTTTTTAAACACGATTTTTGCTTCTATTTGCTTGAAGCAGGTGCTGCACACGGAGGCAGTGGTGTTGTAGAAATGGTAGGGGCGGTTTTTGCGCGACATGGGGGTTCCTTTTGGTGGGGGTTGGGTTTGTTTTTGTACTGCGATATGGTTTTCAGGCTGCCTCTGCGGACGAGTGGGCTGTTTGGGGTTTCAGGCTGAAACCTTTGCAAAACCTGCAATCTGTGGCTCGCCGACATTTTGCTAACCAATACAGCTCTGTTGAATAAACCATTTGGCGACGAGCCGTCGCCGCTCCATTTTAGCTTTCAGGCTGCCTCGGGTTAAGGCGTAAAAGGCAGCCTGAAAATGAATACAGGTTGTTACTCTTGGTTTTCGTTGTTGTTGGATTCACGTTGTTGGGCGCGGTTGCGGTAGTAATGCGGTGGCACGGGTGGCTTGCCCTGCTCGCCGTGTGAGTGCGAGGATTTATCTAATGATTTGAATACGCTCACAAACACCCAGACGCTAAACACCAATGCGCCGATAATACCCACAACCACGCCTTTTTTAATATCTGATCCACCGCCCCCAACACATACACCGACCGCCGCTACCAACAGCACGCCCGAGCCAAGAGAAATAGCCGCTATCAAGGCGATGATGGCGCTGATAAATGTTCTCATGATTGGTTCCTTGTTATGCCGTTTATATTTGGTTTCTTGTTTTCAGGCTGCCTATTGTATTCGCGCAAAGGCAGCCTGCGAAGCGTCGTGGCGCGGCGAAGCTAAAATCAATTTGCGTTGTCGTGGTTTGCTTGCTCGCGTTGTTGGTCGTGGCCGTCGTGCGGCAGCGCGGGCGTGGGGCTGTTCTCTTCGCTGTTTGGCTGGGGCTTATCATCGCCCAATGCGTTGAACACGCTGACAAACACCCGAATGCCAAATGCCAGCGCGGCAATAATGCCCACCACCGCCCCCACCCCAAACGACGCTGTATCGCCACCAACCGCCAGCAGCAGCGTGCATACGCCAAACCCCACCAGCAGCAGCGCGCCCAAGCCAAGAAAAGCAGCCGCTATCAAAGCAATGATGGCGCGAAAGAATGTTCCCATGATTGTTCCTTGTTATGCAGTTTATATTTTTTGCTTTTCAGGCTGCCTATTATGCCCGCGCAGAGGCAGCCTGAAACTATCTCACGCGCCGATAGGTTGCCGCCATCACCAGCAGCGCAAACAGGCACACCCATTGGATGCCGCTCATCCCCAGCCACCAGCCCGCGGGCACGGGCTTGATGCTGTCGATGATTAACCGCCAAAGCAAGTAGCCAAACATCAACACGCGAAACGACAAGCCTTGCTCGTGGGCAAAATACTGCCGCCATTTGGGCAGCGTGATAAGCGCAATCAGCGCGGCGAGCCATTCGTAGAGCTGGGTGGGGTGGCGGCTGCCGTCGCCAAAATCCACGCCCCAAGGCAGCGTAGTGTGCACGCCGTAGGTGCCGTCATACAGCCCCGCCACAAAGCAGCCTGTGCGCCCAATCACCAGCCCGAGCAAAATCGGCGCAACAAAATCGTCGCCCGTGCGCGAGGTGATGCCGCCGATTTTTTTGCCGATTTCCACCCCCAGCCAGCCACCCAGCAAACCGCCCACCACGCTTTGCCCCGACACCACCGCCAGCCAAAATTGCTTGGGATTACTGTGTGCCAGCGCCCAATATTCGGGGAACTGCAAAATAGACACCAGCTTGTTGCCGATGCCCGCGCCCAGCAAGCAAAACGCCAGCACCCAAATGCCGCCTTTGCTGGCGAGCGCGGAGGGATGCCCGCGGCGTTTGCGGATGTGGTTATACAGCATAAAGCCGCCGCTTAACGCCAGCCATTCGGTGGTGGCGTGGAACAGCAGCGCGGTTTGTTGGTTATGGAGGATAAGGGATTCAAGCATAGAGATAAGCGGGGAAAAGGGTTTTCAGGCTGCCGATGGCTTCGCCCGTCGGCGATGCGTTATATAGATTTCAGGCTGCCTACGTTACCCATAGGCAGCCTGAAAATCATGATTACGCTTTATCCAAGCCAAACTCTTTGTGCAACACGCGCGTTGCCAATTCCAAATATTTCTCGTCAATCAACACCGAAACCTTGATTTCAGAAGTGGAAATCATCTGGATATTGATGCCTTCTGCCGCCAGCGTGCGGAACATTTTTGCCGCGATGCCAACGTGCGAGCGCATCCCCAAGCCCACGATAGACACCTTGCACACCGCATCATCGCCGCTCACTTCCGCCGCGCCAATGCTGTCTTTCAGGCTGCTTAGCAATTCCAGCGTAGGCTTGTAATCGCCGCGTGGCACGGTAAACGAAAAATCAGTTGTGCCCTCATTGCCCACATTTTGAATAATCATGTCCACTTCAATATTGGCATCGGCAACCGCGCCCAAAATTTGATAGGCGATGCCCGGTTTGTCGGGTACACCGCGCACGTTAATCCGCGCTTGGTTTTTATCAAACGCGATGCCTGAAACTGCTGCTTTTTCCATGTTTTCGTCTTCCTCAAAAGTAATCAATGTGCCGTTGCCGCCGTCTTTCAGGCTGCTTAATACGCGCAGGCGCACTTGGTATTTGCCCGCAAATTCAACCGAGCGAATTTGCAACACTTTGCTGCCCAAGCTCGCCAGTTCCAGCATTTCTTCAAATGTGATGGTGTCCATGCGGCGCGCTTCGGGCACTACGCGCGGGTCGGTGGTGTAAACGCCGTCCACATCGGTGTAGATTTGACATTCATCGGCTTTCAACGCCGCTGCCAGCGCCACAGCAGAAGTGTCCGAGCCGCCGCGCCCCAGCGTGGAAATATCGCCCGCGCTGCTGATGCCTTGAAAGCCCGCCACAATCACCACGCGCCCCGCTTTCAAATCTGCCAACATTTTGTTGCTGTCAATTTCTTCAATGCGCGCTTTGGTGTGCGCAGTGTCGGTTTTCACCGCAACTTGCCAGCCCGTGTAGCTTTTCGCGTCCACGCCAATGTTTTTCAACGCCATCGCCAGCAAGCCAATGGTTACTTGCTCGCCTGTGGACAACACCACGTCCAATTCGCGCGGGTCGGGGAATTCCTGCATTTCGTGCGCCAGCGCAACCAAGCGGTTGGTTTCGCCGCTCATGGCGGAGACAACCACCACAACGTCATGCCCTGCTTGGCGGGCAGCTGCAACGCGTTTGGCGACATTTTTGATGCGCTCGGGAGAGCCGACTGATGTGCCGCCGTATTTTTGTACAATGAGTGCCATTGGGGTGTTCCTATGGGGGTGGGAAAAGGGTGGAATTATAAACTTTGTGAGTACGTTGTAAAGGTTTGTAAACAAGAATTTAAGGCAGCCTGAAAATGAGTATTTCCCATTTTCAGGCTGCCTTTGCTTGCCTACCATGCGCTTTTTGCTTAATATCTACAAAAATATATTTTGTATATACAAGGAAAGATGATGCTAACCAAAATTTTCCAAAGCGGCGGCAGCCAAGCGGTGCGCATTCCCAAAAATTTTCGTTTTGAGGGCGACACGGTGGAAATCTTCCGTGCCGAAAATGGTGATGTGGTGTTGCGTGCGCCGCAAACCAGCCAGCGCGGCGATGAACTTTTTGCCATCTTGGCGCAATTTGACGACGACTTCATCGCGCAAATTGAAGCGCGCGATAACGAGCCGCCGCAGGAGCGTGATGCGCTATGATGTATATGCTAGACACCAATATATTGATTTATATTCAAAAAAATAATCCACCCGCCGTGCGCGAAAAAATCAACCGCTTGCCCAGCCAAGCCAAATTGTGTATGAGCTTTATCAGCTATGCGGAATTATTAAGCGGCGCGCAAGGCAGCCAACGCCCTGAAAAAGCAAAAGAAAATATTGAACGCTTGCTGCGCATTGTGCCCGTTGTGCTGCCCGATGCCGCCATTTGCGAACATTATGCCCGCTGGCGCGATGCGCTCAAACGACAAGGCACGATGATTGGCGGCAATGATTTATGGATTGCGGCGCACGCCTTGGCGGCAGATGCCATTTTGGTTACCCACAACACCAAAGAATTTGCGCGAATTGGCGATTTGAAATGGGAAGATTGGACTGCGCAATAAACTTTCAGGCTGCATTGGGCAGCATTAAAGGCAGCCTGAAAACGAGTAAACCCACGTTTCAGGCTGCCTTTGCCCATTCCAAACAATCAACTTTTCAGGCTGCCCATCCGCAAATAGGCAGCCTGAAATTCAATCTAAGCGCGTTGTGCGCCCGTTCATTTTCTTCCATGCCCACATCACATAGCCCGAAAGGCTGTATGCAAAAAAGGCGAGAAACAGAATCAGCGCGGGCTGTAACACCAAGAGCACAATCAGCATCATCATGCCAATCATGCGCGCAAACGAAATGCGATGGCGCAGCTTGATTTCCTTAAAGCTCCAAAACGGAATTTGCACCACCATAGACAAGCCCGCAAACAAGGTCATCAGCAGCACCCAAATGCTGGATTGGTCAAACACGCCATCATAGCTGCGATCCACCCATATCATGCCCACCATCAGCGCGGCGGCAGTTGGGCTGGGGATGCCAATAAACCATTTTTTGCTCACTCTGCCGATCAGCGTGTTAAACAGCGCCAAGCGCAAAGCGGCGCACGCGCAATAAATAAACGCCACGCAATAGCCTAGCTTGCCAAATTCATACAACTGCCAGTTATACACAATCAGCGCGGGGGCAACGCCAAAGCTCACCATATCGGCAAGGCTGTCTAGCTGCTCACCAAACGCGCTTTGGCTGTTGGTAAAACGAGCGATGCGCCCATCCATGCCATCCAACAGCATGGCGATAAACACGCTGATTGCCGCGCTTTCGTAGCGTCCGTGCATGGATTGGGTGATGGCGAAAAAGGCGGCGAACAAAGCAGCCAGCGTAACGGAATTGGGCAAGGCATAAATGCTGCGCTGGCGAATCAACTCGCGCTTGCTGATTTTTTTGCGCGCGCGATGAATGTGGTTTTCAGGCTGCGTGGGTTGCGGAGTTTCGGTTTCGGGAGTCATGATGGGGATTCCTTTTTGCATAGGCGGCTTGGGCGGGGCAACGTTTTTTGTTTTGGCTCAACCGCGTTTCAGGCTGCCTACGGATGATGGCGGGCGAAGATGCGCTGCGCGATAGATAGAGAGTTTGATGGCAACGCCGTTTTCAGGCTGCCGAAGAATGCACCTAAGCGCACGCCCTGATGTTGGCAAACAAATAGCTGAAAAAGGCAGCCTGAAAACGCATAACGCGCGTTAACACAGCATAAAACGGTTTTCAGGCTGCCTGATGGCAAAACGCGTTAGTTTTTCAAGCCCAACACATCTTGCATATCAAACAAGCCTGTTGGCTGGTTTTGCAACCAAACCGCCGCACGAACCGCGCCTGCGGCAAAAGTCATGCGGCTGCTGGCTTTGTGGGTGATTTCCACGCGCTCGCCATCGGTGGCAAACAGCGCCGTATGCTCGCCCACAATATCGCCCGCGCGAATAGTGGAAAAACCAATGGTTTTCGGATCGCGCGCGCCTGTGTGCCCTTCGCGCCCATAAACCGCGCATTCTTTCAAATCGCGCCCAACCGCGTTGGCAATCACTTCGCCCATGCGCAACGCCGTGCCGCTGGGTGCATCCACTTTGTGATGATGATGCGCTTCAATAATCTCAATATCGTAGCCTTCGTTTAACACGCGCGACACAGTATCCAAAATATGGAACGTTAGGTTCACGCCCACGCTGAAATTCGCCGCAAATACAATCGCGTTTTTCTGCGCGGCAGCCGCAATCGCCGCCTTGCCCGCATCGTCAAAGCCCGTTGTGCCAATCACCATTTTGATGCCTTTGGCGGCGCATTTTTCAATCAACGGCAAAGACGCGCTGGGGCGAGTGAAATCAATCAAAACATCCGCATCGTCCAAAGCAATGTCCACATTATCGGTTACTTTCACGCCTGTTTTGATGCCCAGCGCAAAGCCCGCATCCAAGCCCAACACGCCCGAGCCTGCGCGGTCTAGCGCGCCCACCAAAACCGTGCTGGGGTTGGCTTCAACCGCTTGAATCAGCGTTCTGCCCATGCGTCCATTAGCGCCAGCAATGGCGATTTTTAATTGTGCCATGATGTTCTTCCTTATTTTTGAGTTTGTTGAGACGCGGCGATTTGCTCACGCGCATAGTCCAAAGCGTTGCCTTCAATGCGGCTTACCGCGCCGTTGGCATCAAAGTGAACGCTTAAATTGCGGTGTTCTTTAACCTTATTGCCGCGCACTACTTCGTAAACATAATCCCAGCGGTCGGTGCGAAAGGCGTTGTTGAGCAGCGGCGAGCCAATTTCCATGGCAACTTGCTGGCGTGTCATGCCCGTTTGCAGATTCAACACAGCTTGGGCATCCAGCGGCACGCCCTGCACAACGGAGAGTTTGTAATAAGGCAGTTTTTCAACCAATTTTGGGGTGCACGCGCTGAGTGTGGCGGCGGCGATAAGTGCGAGAACGTGTGGTTTCAAGGGTTTTGCCTTTCGTAAAATAAAAATAGGAAAGATACCACACCCCAACCATGCGCAAAAACGTTTATTGAAACCTTTTATTATTTAGGCTAGGGATTGCGGACGAAAAATGCTATTATACGGCATCTACATTTGTCGTATTAAAAGGAATTTTCATGGATAACATCGCGCAGTTAAAGGGAAATGGCTTGAAGGTTACGGGCCCGCGTTTGAAAATTTTGGATTTATTTGAATCGCACGCGGATGAGCATTTGAGCGCTGAAGATGTGTATCGCATTTTGCTGGATGATGGCATTGAAGTGGGCGTGGCAACGATTTATCGCGTGCTCACCCAGTTTGAACAAGCGGGCATTTTGTTGCGCCACCATTTTGAAACAGGCAAAGCGGTTTACGAGCTCAACAAGGGCGAGCATCACGACCATTTAGTCTGCGTGAAATGCGGCGATGTTACCGAGTTCCACAACGCGGAAATTGAGCGCTTGCAAGACAAAATCGCACAGGATAACGGCTATCGCATTGTGGACCATGCGTTGTATATGTATGGCGTGTGCGCGCAATGCCAAAAGAAGGAAAAGCGATAACGCAGCCGCCAAAGGCAGCCTGAAAATGGGAAAACCTGTTTTCAGGCTGCTTTTTATTGGCTTTGATTGCCCTGCTTGGCGATGAGCGCATAGCAAAAGGCAGCCTGAAAACAAGCGAAGCGAGTTTCAGCGAAGCTAAAACGTGCATCTGAACTTGTTTTCAGGCTGCCTTTATTGTATTGCGGCGGATTAGGCGCGTTTGCGGAATTCGCCTGTGCGGGTGTCAATTTCCACTTTGTCGCCGTTTTCAATGTAAGACATCACTTGGATTTCGGTGCCGCCAACCAAGCGCGCGGTTTTCATCACTTTGCCTGATGTGTCGCCTTTAACGGCGGGCTCGGTGTATTCCACTTCGCGCACGATGATGGTGGGCAGTTCCACAGAGATAGGGTTGCCTTCGTAGAAGGTTACTTCGCAGTCATCTTCCATGCCATCCACGATAAATTTGAGCGCATCGCCAATGTTGTCGGCTTCAATTTCGTATTGGTTGAACTCGTCGTCCATAAACACATACATGGGGTCGGCGAAGTAGCTATATTTGCAGTTTTTGCGGCTTAATACCACCACGTCAAATTTGTCGTCTGCTTTCACGATGGTTTCGCTGTTTGCGCCTGTGAGCAGGTTTTTCAGCTTCATGGATACTTTGGCAGATGAGCGTCCGCCTTTGATGTATTCGGTTTTTTGCACCACCATGGGGTCGTTGCCAATCATGAATACGTTGCCTGCGCGGAGTTCTTGTGCTGTTTTCATTGGGATTTTCCTAGTTTTAGGTTGTAAACAAAGGGCGCGATTTTAGCTTATTCTCGCTTTTTAATAAAGTGGCTTGCTGTTTTTTGGCGCGGTTAATGCGGTAAAATTGCGAGCTTGTTGATTTGATTTTCAGGCTGCCGTGATGAGATTATTTTTGTTGATTGGATTGTTGATGGGGCTTTCAGGCTGCGCGGGCACTTATGCGCAGGGTTATGGCAACGAGCATGGCGCGGCGGGCATGGTGGGCCGCTCGTTTAGCTGGTGAACGCGATGCGGATTTTGAGTTACAACATTCAGGCGGCGATTGCATCCACCAGCTATTTGAGCTACGCGCTGCGGCTGCATCGGCAGGTGTTGCCCAGCCCTGCGAAGCGGCAGGTGTTGGGCGATATTGCGCGTTTTATCAGCGATTTTGATGTGGTGTGTTTGCAGGAAATTGATTTTGGCGGGCTGCGCAATGGTTTTCACAGCCAAGCGCAGCAGTTGCTGGTGCAAACGCCGTTTTCGCATTCGGTGTGGCAGGTCAATCGCGTGGTGGGCAAGCTGTCGCGGCATGGAAATTTGATTTTGAGTAAATCGCCGATGCGCGAAGTGGTGAACGAGCCGTTGCCTGGCAAGATTAAGGGGCGCGGGATGTTGGCGGCGGAGGTGGAAACGGCGCGGGGGCGGCTGGTGGTGGCGAATGTGCATTTGAGCTTGGGGGCGGTGGATCAGTTTCGCCAGATTCGCTTTGTGCGGCAGAAATTGGCGGCGTTTGAGAATGTTTGCTTGATGGGGGATTTCAATTGCGCGCCTGATTCGGAGCAGCTTTGCTTGCTTACCGACCACGATTATGCGCGGCTCACTTCCAATTCACCGACCTACCCCAGCTGGAAACCAAAACAAACGCTGGATCATATTTTTGTGAAAGGCAGCCTGAAAGGGGCTTGCCATGTGAGCCAGTTTGCCGCTTCGGATCATTTGCCTGTGGTGTTGGAGGTGGATGATTGAAAGGCAGCCTGAAATCCGTTTTCAGGCTGCCTTTGGCATGGGCGATTAGGGTTTATCAACAGCAATATAATTTTCAGGCTGCCTTTGTTCACATCAACAAAGGCAGCCTGAAAGCTATAAAACAGCTTATTTCACCAACGCAATCAAATCATTTGCCAACACATCGGCGACTTGCTGATAGCCTTGTTTAGAAAAATGCACGCCGTCTTTGGCTGCCAAGCCTTGTTCCGACCAAGCCTTCATACTGCACGCGCCGCCCATTGCGTCTTGCCAAGACCAATACAGCGTTTGCTCTTGCTGGGCAACGCGCATTTGCATGGATTGCACCGCATCCAGATAGGCGGGGCGCGTACCGCAATCGCCTGCTTTGGTTTTCAGCGATTCGGGCGCGCCGATTACCAAAATGCCTGCATCGGGCAAGGCTTGTTTGATTTGCTGGATATAGCCGCGCCACGTTTGCTCGGTTTGCTGCACATCCAGTTTTTCGTTGAAGGCTTCGTTGGTGCCGTAGGCGAGAATCACCAAATCGGCTTGGGTTTGCGCTAAATCGCCGAGCCAGTTTTGCCGCCATTTGGATAATTGGTTCAGCTGCGCGCCGTTGATGCCCATGGCAGAGAGCGTGATGCCTGCGCGCTGGTTTTCAATGTTCACCAAGCCGATCGTCCACGGCATCGCATTATTGCTGATGGAAAGCGGCAAGGTGGCTTGCGTGTAGAGCACCTGCCAGCCTGCGTTTTCAATGGGGATGTGTTGCCCGTTGATGTTCAGCGTTTGATTGGGCGCGGCGGGCTTGATAAACAGCGCCACATCTTGCATCCCTTCGCTGCCCTGCGCGGTGGAGCTGATGGTCAGGTCGCCGCCCGTGGTGGATTGGGCAATGATACCGCCGAGCGGAAAATCGGCTTGCGAAGCGCGGCTGGTGAGCGTTGTCCAGCCGTTGCCGCTGTATCGTGGCAAGGCTTGGCGTTGCCCTTTTACTGCGCTGGGGTAAATCCAGCCGATGCCGCCGTTGCCCCAGCGGCTTTGCAAGCGTTGGCGCAGTTGGTCGGTGAAATAATCGCCTGCGGTGTGGGAATCGCCAATTTGCACGATGCGGAATTTGCGGTTGTCTTTTGCGCCTGCAATGCTGCGTAGTTTTTTCACCCATTGCGGTTTGTTGTTGCCATAGTTTTGCAACAAGCCTGCGCTGTTTACCGCTGCTGGGGTGTTATCGGCTTGGGCGGTTTGGGGGATGGAGCTATTAAGGCTCAATCCGCCAAACACGAGAATCACTTTTGCTATATCCATATTTCAATCCTTATGGTTGCGCAAACTCAATTTTTTGCATGATGGTTTGCGCGAGTAATTTTTGTCCGTCAATAGAGAAATGGATGCCGTCTTTGCTGCGGTAGCGAACGATTTTGCCGCCCACTTCCACAGAGTCGCTGTATGCGCTGCCGCCGTTGCTTAATAAGCCTGCGGTTGGTATCCAAAAAACTTTGTCTTTAAGATGCGTGCTAAATAGTTTGTCTAAATAGCGCATTTGCTCGTCCAGCTTTTTCTTTTTCATATAAGGCAAGCCTAGCCAAATGACTTGGGCGTTGTGTTGCTGGGCGACGTTGAGAATGCGGTTCACGCGGTTGAGATATTCAGCTTCCCATTCGGGCGATTGGAATTTCAAATAAGCGCCGCCTTTGGGATTGGGAAAATCCCACGGGTCGTTTGCGCCGAGAAACATCACAACCAGCCGTATATTAGGGTTTTCTTTGAAGGTTTGCTCAATGGTGAGCGGCCAGTCAAAAAAATTGGGGTAGGACAAGCCTGTGCTTTGTTTGCTTAGGTTGATGGATGCGATGCCGTATTGCTGTTTGAGATGCTGTTGCACAAAGGGGGCAACGCCTTGCATCAGCGAATCGCCCGTAAAGAATACCACATCTCCTTGTCGTAAAACAGCTTTTTCTAGGGCAACAGGTTTTTCAGGCTGCTTTTGGCTCGCTTGGGGGGCTTGAGCAGCGCGTGCTTGCTCGGCTTGGCGCAAGGCGGCTTGGCGTTCGGCTTCGCGGCGGGCAGCGGCTTGCGCTTCGGCTTCGCGGCGGGCGGCTTCTTGGGCGGCGACGATGTTTACAGGCAATTGCTCGTTTTGGGCATCAATCCAGTTTTTCAGGCTGCCTAATTGCTCGTTGGCGGCTTGTTGCCATTTTGCGCCTGTTGTCCATTCGGGATAGGCGGCAAGGACTTCCAGTGGGCTGGTTTGGTGGTAGGTTTGCTGCCAATAGGCGTTGATGGAATCTTGGCTAAACCATGTTACGCCAGCGGCGGCAAGCGTGAACGAAAAAAGAAGGGCGAGTTGGGTTTTCATGCTGCGTGCCTTAGAAATTGGCGTAAATAAAATTGGGCAATCCCGATGGAGCGAAGGTGATGATAATCATCAGGGCAAGGGCAATGGGGATAAACCACAGCCAGAGCGGGATTTTTTCTAAGGCGGATACGGCGTATTGGAACAATTTGCTCAGCATGGGGTAGGCAATAATCATCAGGGCAAACACGGCAATCAGCCCGATGTTGTACCAATCGGAAACCACCCAGCCTTTGCTGTTATACAGCAGCGATTGGAACATTAGGCGGGCGCTGTCTAAATCGCGGGCGTTGAAAATCACGAAGGTGAAGCTCACAAAATGGAAGGTGATGAAAATGGCGAGCCATTTGCCGATGGCGGTGCTGCTCAATTTTTTGCCTTTAAACCATTTTTTGCCGATATTGAGCCACACAAGGGCGATGCCGTGCAATGTACCCCAGATGAGAAAGTTCCAGCCATATCCATGCCAAATGCCTGAAAACATCATGGCGAGCAATAGGTTGATTTGGGTGCGGCTGAAACTTTGGCGGTTGCCGCCCAATGGGATGTAAACATAATCGCGTATCCATGTGGACAGGCTGATGTGCCAGCGGTTCCAAAAATCCACCAGATTAAACGCGCGCAAGGGTGCGGCGAAGTTTTCAGGCAGCCTGAAACCGAGCAGCATGGCGATACCGATAACCAAATCGCTGTATCCTGCGAAATCAAAAAACAGCTGGAAGGTGTAGCCATAGATGGCGGCAAGCACGCTGATGCCGTCAAACTGGGCGGGGTTTTCAAACACGGGCGACACCCAGCTATCGCCCAAGCTGCCAGCAAACCACCATTTTTGCGCGATGCCCGCGATAATCAGGCAAACCGCCAGCGCGGGGCGGAAAATGGTGCGCGGGGCGGTGGTTTGGATTTGTGATTGCGCGCCTTGGGCGATACCGACTACTTTGTTTTGATACGACACAGATCGGATGATGGGCCCTGATGTAATCGTGGGGAAAAAGCTCAGGTGTAGCAATAAATTTGCCCATGTGAACGGCTTAACCAGCGGGGCGCGATAAGTTTCCACCAAATAGGCGATGGATTGGAAGGTGTAATACGATGCGCCGATTGGCATCAGGATGTCCACAATTTCGCTTTGCCCAAGGTAGTTTTGCAAATAGGGGCGGAAAAAATCGTAGTATTTGAATACGGCGAGAAACAAAAGGCAGCCTGAAACGCCCAGCGCGAGCCAATGTTTGCCGTGTTTTTGCTGGAGGCGCACCAATTGCTTGGCAATCAAATACACCCAAATAGACAACCCTGCCACGGCGGCAAGAAAAGCGGGATTGGCGTGATACAACCAGCCTGCGCTGGCAGCCAGCAGCAGGAAATTTTGCCATTGCGGGCGGCGGGCAAGCGCCCAATAAAGCGGCAGAAACAGCAGCAAGAAAACGGCAAATTCAATAGAAAGAAGGGGCATGGGTTCGGCTTTGCAAAAGCGGGGTTATCGGGGGGCGGAATTTTTTGGAAAAGGCGGAATTATAACGGAATTTCATCGCGCATGGCGGCGGCAAATAGCAGTAATCAGTTGCAATAAAGGGGGCGCAATAAAGGCAGCCTGAAAATCGGAAAAAACGGTTTTCAGGCTGCCTTAGTTATGCGGATGATGGCAAAGCTGGGATTACTGCGCGTTTTCGTCTTTGGCGCATTCGGGCAGCGGCACTTTATGCTGTATTGCGAACACGGCAGCCTGAACGCGGCTGTCTAGTTTGAGCTTGCGCAGGATGTTTTGCACGTGCACTTTGATGGTGGATTCGGCAAGATTGAGATTTCTGGCGATGAGCTTATTGCTGTATCCCGCAGCAAGATGCCCCAGCGTTTCCAGTTCGCGGGGGGTGAGCTGGTTGAGCGCGTTTTCGGATTGGGCGGGGCGAATCAGCGATTGCACCAGCCGCGCGGTCATTTCGGGGGAATAGGCGTTGTCGCCGTTCACCACCTTTTTGATGGATTCTATTAGATAGTTGGCGTTGATGTTTTTCAGCAAAAAGCCGCTTGCACCTAGGCGAATGCACTCGGTTAAATCTTCGCTGTCTTCGGACACGGTGAGCATGATGACTTTTTGCTCGGGGCGGCTGGACAAAATCTGCGCCAGCGTGTCGCGCCCATTCATTTGCGGCATATTGAGATCAAGCAATACCACATCAGGCTGGGTTTGCTCCACCAGCTTCACGCCGCTGAATCCATCCGATGCTTCGCCAACGATGTTGAATTCGGTTTGGCGGCTTAATAGGGCTTTGATGCCGCTGCGAAATAAGGTGTGGTCGTCAATCAGGGCAATGTTGATATTCATGATTGGATTCTCTCTTTTTTGGGTAGGGTTAATTGGATTTGGGTGTGGTTTTGCTGGGATTGGATGGTGAGCGTGGCGTTGATGCGTTGAGCGCGCTCTTGCATGATGTTCAGCCCGATGTGGTCACGGGTGCGGGTTTCTTGTGGGTTGAAGCCAATACCGTCATCAATGATGGTGAGCGTGTAGTCTTGTTGGTTGTCTATGCGGATGGTTACGTTTTGCGCTTGGGCGTGTTTGCGGATGTTGGATAGGCTCTCTTGCAGGATGAAGATGAATTGCAGCTGCTGGCTGGGGGTGAGCGCGGCGTCGTTGCCATGCCATTCGGTGTGCACTTGGATGTGGGTTTGCTCGGCAAGGCGCAGGGCTAGGGTCTCTATGGCTTCGTTGATGTTTTTTTGCGTGATTTTGGTGCGGAAGTTTTGCAGCAGTTCGCGCACGTCGTCATAACATTCTTGGATGCCTGCTTGGATGTATTGTAGGTTTTCTTGCGCGGCTTGGGTTTCTTGGTTTGCCCATGCGTTTTCCAGCATTTGGGTTTGCAAGTTGAGATAGCTGAGCGATTGGGCGATGCTGTCGTGCAAGCCTTGGGCGATGGTGTTGCGCTCTTGCAAAACAGCGTATTGGCGGCTTTCTTCGGCTAGCCGATTATTGCTGATGGCAAGGGCAAGCTGGTGAACAAGGGTTTGCACCAGCTCGGCATCGGGGTTTTCAGGCTGCCTTTGGCTGTAATGCAGGGTGAGCGTGCCGAGTGTGGTTTCGTTGGCGCGGATGTTGAAATTTTGCGTGAAAGGATGGTCGGACTCTGGGCTAAATCGGTTTTCAGGCTGCTTTTTGCTTTGGCGGGCGATTAGGCTGTTGCCAATATACACATCGGCAACTTCGGCTTGGGTGAGCGCGAGAATATGCGGCAGGAAAATTTGGGCGGCTTGCTGGGTGGTTTGGGTTTGGTTGAGCTCTTGGGCAACGGTGTAGAGCGTGTTTAGGGTTTGGTTTTTGTGTACAAGGTCTTGGGTTTTTTCGGCAACTTGTTGTTCTAGCTTGCCATAAAGTTGGGCAAGATAGCTGCTCATGCGGTTGAAGCCGTTGTCCACAATGGAAAACTCGGTGGAATTGTCTTCGGGGATGTGTTCACCAAATTGGTTGTTTTGAATGGCGGTTACGCCTTTTTCTAGGTTTTTGAGCGGGCGGATAATCCAGATTTTCAGCAGGATGATGGTGATGGCGGAGACCACAAAAATTAGCACCATCAGCCCCATTTGGAATACGCGCAGCCATTGAACGTATTGGGCGTTGTTGCGCTCAATGGTGCGGGTAAGGTTATCCACGCTGGAAACGAAGTTGGGGATTAGGTGGTTGTCTAGCAGGGCGAGATCGGGGTTGGGCGATTGGTATTGCGGCTTGATTTGGTGTTCCCAATATTGGTGCAACAGGTTGAGATGTTGCATGATGGTGCGATCTTGCGGGATAAATAGCGGGCGCGTGGGATCGCTGTAATGCAGGCGGATTAGGGTTTGGTCAAAGGTTTGAATCAGGCTTTGCACTTTGGCGGTATCGTTTAAATACAGGCGCAGGCGATAGGTTTGATAGCGCAAGCCGCCTGTGTCGTTTACCGCTGCCGCGCCGCCTTCCAGCCGCCACGACAGCATCATGCTGATGCCAATGGCAACAAAGGCGGAGATGAGCCATGTGGTAACAAGCAGGGTAAGGCGGGAAAGCAGGCTTTGGGGGATCAGGTAAGACATGATGCAAAGGGGGTTGGGTTTTCAGGCTGCGTTGGGCTTGGCTGGCAATCTAAGGCAGCCTGAAAATGTAATGGCAGCGTGTTGCATGGTTTTCAGACTGCATCAGAATAATAATCGGCAGCCTGAAAACAGCTTGCTCGGCTGTACAACAAAAACAATCGCGCCGTTGTTGCCAAGACTCGCCAGCCATGTAATCAACAAGGTTCAAACCACGGTGATTATGGCTTTCAGTGGTTTTCAGGCTGCCTATTTATCCGAACAATAGGCAGCCTGAAAACATGATCGCGCCGTGTTAGCCCACCAAAGTTTCGTAAACCATAGGGCGGTTTTCAGGCTGCGTTTGCCCGATGCTCACGGCGTTGCGATAGGCTTGCGCAGCGGCTTGCCATGCGGCTTCGCTTTGAGCGTGAACCATCGCAATCGGCGTATCGGCTTCCACGCGCGCGCCGATGGGCAGGATTTCGTCAAAGCCCACGCTGTGGTCAATCGCATCGCTGGCAACGCGCCGCCCGCCGCCCAAGTTGATGACGGCAACGCCGATGTCGCGCGTGTTCATGCTTTGGATATAGCCCGCCGCCTGCGCCAACACGGGTTTTACCACCGCTGCTTTGGGCAACTGGTCAAACGCGGTGCTGCCGCCTTGCGCCACCACCATTTTTTCAAACAATTCATAAGCCTTGCCGTTGTCTAACACCGCTTGCAATTTGGCACGCGCGTCTTCGCGGCTGGCGGCGAGTTTGCCGTTTACCAAGGCTTCCGCGCCCAAAGCCAGTGTGATTTCGTGCAAACGTGGGTTGCGGCTGCCTTCGCCGCGCAAATAGCGCACCGCTTCGCGCACTTCTACCGCGTTGCCCGCGCTGGATGCCAATACTTCGTTCATGTCGGTGAGCAAGGCGGTGGTTTGGCAGCCTGCGTTAGTCGCCACTTGGGCGATGCTTTGCGCCAACTCGCGCGAAAGTTCATAAGTGGGCATAAACGCTCCATTGCCCACTTTCACGTCCATCACCAAGCTGGTTAAGCCTTCGGCGAGCTTTTTAGACAAAATAGACGCGGTAATCAGCGAGAGATTTTCCACCGTGGCGGTTACATCGCGCGTGGCGTAGATTTTGCGGTCGGCGGGGGCAAGATTGCCTGTTTGCCCCACAATCACGCAGCCGATTTGTTTCACCATTTCCTGCATTTTTTGCGGGCTGGGGAAAATATCAAAGCCCCTAATGCTTTCCAGCTTGTCTAGCGTGCCGCCCGTATGCCCCAAGCCGCGCCCTGCAATCATGGGCACAAAGCCGCCGCAAGCCGCCAGCATCGGCGCCAGCATCAGCGACACCACATCGCCCACGCCGCCTGTGGAATGCTTATCCAGTGTGGGAGCGTTTAGGTTGTATTTTTCCCAATTCAGGCTATCGCCGCTATCGCGCATGGCAAGAGTGATGGCGGTGCGCTCGTCTAGGTTTAAGTCGTTGAAATAAATCGCCATGCACATTGCGGCAATTTGCCCTTCGCTGATGCTGCCATCGGTTACGCCTTTGATGTAGAACTGGATTTCTTCTTTGGACAACACTTGTTTGTCGCGTTTTTTGCGGATGATTTCTTGGATTAGCATTTTGAAAATTTCCTTATTTTAAGGTGGATAAATAGTTTTCAGGCTGCCTAAAACATTAGGCTCATTGAGATTTTAATAATTCAATAATTTGTTTCAAAGCAGATATTTCATCATTTTTGGCTTCTAAAACTGCCTTCAATTTCTCATTCTCTAACATCAGCTTTTCGTCTGAACCCACATAATTGTGATTATTCGTGTGATCGCCAATAGAAAAGAAAAATGATTTATCTTGTGGCGCAATTAAATCTACAATATCAATATTGAAAATTTGTGCAATTTGTTTGAGTTTATCTACGTTGATACTGCTTTGTCCACGCTCAATTTTTGCATATCCATTAGACGACATTTCTAGCTTTTCCGCCATCTCTTCTTGCGTCCATTGGTTAATTTCTCTCATAACGCGAATTTTGTCATGTATTTCCATTCTAATTCCTTAAAAGTGTTAATTTAATGAGTGAAAAAAGGGAATTAACCACCACAAGTGTGTGGATATTTGTATTCTTAATATTTAGAATCTTATTTTCAATTTTCAATCGTATCTTAGCAAAAGGATAAAATTATGAAAAAAATTCTTATTGGTTTAATGCTGCTATCTATTATACCTGTTTCATCTGCTGACTACTTCATGGTAGGTCCGGGTGCAAACGGCGACTGTTCAAGTCTTATCCCCAGATGGTCTGGGAATGATGCACAGTATTATCGGGATACTGAGGATTATCAGCGTTGTTTACAACAAAATATTAACTATATCCAATACCAGCAAAAACAGCGTGAACAAGAATATCGTAGACAGCAAGAACAACAACGCTGGCAAAATACGCAGTATTTTTCAAATAGCGTAGGGTCGTATGATTTTTATGAACCAACACCTGTGGATTGGGACAGTTATTACAATGGACGTTATTAGGAGAATGTAGTGCGTAGGTCGGGCAATATGCCCGACCTAATTGTTTAAACTAGCTCCTTCAATAATGATGATGCGCCGATGCGGAAGTTTTCAGGCTGCACCCAATCGTCGCCCATTTTGGCTGCCGCTTGGGCGATATAGGCTTGCGCGGTGGCGATGTCGCGCACGCCGCCCGAAATTTTCAGCCCCACAGGTTGCTTGGCTTGGGCGATTTGGTCTAACAAAATCGCGCTGGCTTCCAAGCTTGCGCCCTGCGCGATTTTGCCTGTGGACGTTTTCAAAAAATCTGCGCCTGCGGCAATGGCGATTTGCGCGGCTTGGGCGATGTGTTCAGGCGAGAGCGCGCCTGTTTCCAAAATCACTTTCAGGCTGCCTGAATGCTGATGCACCAGCGTGGCAATTTGGCTGCACATCGCTTCGCCTGCGGCGGCATCGCCTTGCTGCAAGGCTTGATAGGGGAACACAAGGTCTATTTCGTTTGCGCCATCTGCCAAGGCTTGCTGCGTTTGCGCCAGCACATCCGCCAGCGGTTCATTGCCCGATGGAAAGTTCACCACAGTCGCCACATTGATGCCGCTGCTGGCGGGCAACCTTGCGCGGCTTTGCGCCACAAACGACGGATACACGCACACCGCCGCCACTTTGCCGATGCTTTGCGTGGCGTTGTCGCACAGGGTGTCAATCACGGCGGGGGTGTCGTCTTCGTTGAGCGATGTTAAATCTAATAGCGAAAGAATTTGGGCTTTGCTGATGTTCATGGTTTTTCCTTTTTATGATTTGGGACGGGGTTTCAGGCTGCCTATGGTTTGGGTTTTAGCTTCGCAACTCCGCTTCGCTACGCAGGCTGCCTAATTACCCAGCTACCGTCATTCCCGCGCAGGCGGGAATCTTGTTTGATATTCAGAAATTCATACAAAAGCAATCATCACCCAAGTTTCACCAAGATTCCCGCCTGCGCGGGAATGACGGCATTTCTTATGTTTCAGGCTGCCATTGCATTATCCCAAGGCAGCCTGAAAACGTGTTACGGCAAATTCAACCCAATAAACAAGCCTGCGATGGTGGCACTCATCAGGTTGGACAACGTGCCCGCAATCAGCGCGCGCACGCCCAGCTTGGCAATATCGCCACGGCGTTTCGGTGCCATGATAGACAAACCGCCCACCAAAATCGCAATAGAGCTCAAATTGGCAAAGCCACATAGCGCAAACGAAATAATCGCTTGGGTTTTGGCGTTGAGCACAGGATTAGCCGCATCTTTGATGTAATTTGTGAATTCAGAATACGCCACAAATTCATTAACCACCAATTTCTGCCCGATAAACGAGCCTGCGGTTTGCGCGTCTGCCCACGATGCGCCAATCAACCAAGCCAAGGGTGAGAACAGCCAGCCCAAGATTTTTTGCAGCGACAAATCGGGCATACCAAGCAAGCCGCCCACGCCGCCCACAATGCCGTTGAGCAGCGCAATAATCGCCACAAACGCAATCAGCATCGCGCCCACGTTTAGCGCAACTTGCAAGCCTGTGGATGCGCCCGCTGCTGCCGCGTCAATCGCGTTGCTGGGCGGCGTTTCGCCCTCGCCCACAAAGCTCAATTTGTCATCGGTAACGGTTTCGGGCGTTTCGGTTTCAGGGTGCATCAATTTAGCAAACAGCAAGCCCCCTGGCGCAGCCATAAACGATGCGGCAATCAGATAAGTGAGCGGCACGCCCATAGACGCATAACCGCCCAACACCGAGCCTGCAATAGAAGCCAAGCCGCCTGTCATCACGGCAAACAATTCAGATTGCGTCATCCGCGCGATAAAGGGTTTTACCACCAGCGGGGCTTCGGTTTGCCCCACAAACACGTTTGCCGCTGCCGACAAACTTTCGGTGCGCGATGTGCCCAACGCTTTTTGCAACGCGCCGCCCAACGTTTTCACCACAAAGCCCATCACGCCCAAGTAATACAACACCGAAATCAGCGATGAAAAGAAAATAATCATTGGCAACACGCGGAAGGCAAAAATAAAACCGCCGCCGCCAAACACTTCAAACATCTTGTCGCTCACCAAGCCGCCAAACACAAATTCTGTGCCCTTTTGCCCGAAGTTCAACACGCTTTGCACGCCGTTGGAAAACCATTCCAACGCGGCGCGCCCCCAAGGCACATACAACACAAACGCGCCCAGCGCAAACTGAATGGCAAACGCCAAGCCCACCGTGCGTTTATTGATTTTGCTGCGATGCTTGGACAACGCAATGGCAATAACAATCAGCACCGCCATGCCCAGCAAGCTATGTAAAATTTCCATTTTTCTTCCCTTAAACAAAATGTGGTTGTACACAGGCGGTTATAATACAACACTCTTAACCAAATTTTTTACAATTTTACTTAATGGAGCGCAAAAAAATGTTGAGTTTTATCCCTAAACATAACGTCCAAGCCCGTGCAACCGCCTTTAACGGCGATAAAATTGCGCTTGCCCTATCGTTGTTGCCCGAAGCGGCAAAATTGGCGGTTGTGCCCGTGTCGCAGTTTCATGTGGGCGCGATTGCCATTGATGACGAAGGCAATTTCTACTTCGGCGCCAACCAAGAATGCGCCACCGCCAGCATGGGGCAAACCGTGCACGCCGAGCAAAGCGCGGTATCGCACGCATGGCAACGCGGCGCAACACGCATCACCGATATTGTGGTGAACTACACCCCTTGCGGGCATTGCCGCCAGTTTCTCAATGAACTGCCCGACGCAGGCAGCCTGAAAATTCATCTGCCGCACAGCCGCGACAACACGCTTGCCAGCTATCTGCCCGACAGCTTTTCCCCCAAAGATTTAAACATCCCCGACCGCCTGCTCACCCCCGTGCAACACGCCATAAGGCAGCCTGAAAACCTAGATGCCGTACAACAAGCCGCCTTTGCCGCCGCGCAAACCTGCCACGCACCCTATTCCCGCGCCTACGCAGGCGTTGCCCTTGTTGTGGGCGATACCGTTTACACAGGGCGCTACGCCGAAAATGCCGCCTACAACCCCACGCTGCCGCCCTTGCAAGTTGCCATTAACCTGCTGCGCATGAGCGGACACGACACCAGCGAAGTAACCCGCGCCGTGCTTTGCTGCACCAAACACGGCGGACACGAAGCCATGACCCGCGCCTTGTGGAACGAAATCGGCGAATGCCCATTGGAGATTGTTTGGTTGGATTGATTGGGCTGGTTAAACTTAAACACCAGCAGAGGCAGCCTGAAAACGAGTATTTATCATTTTCAGGCTGCCTTTTCCGCTAAAATACCCACCCTTTCAACCACTCTCCCCTTCTGATTCCCATGCTCTATCTCACCACCGAAACCGATCTCGCCGTTGGGCAACCCTGCCAAAGCCACGCCCAATCGCCACTCACGCCGCATTTTGCCGTTGTGTTTGAAGACGACGGACAAACAGGCTATTTCTACGCGCTGGATACGCGCAACGAGCAGCAGCCCATCGCTACCGCGCTGCATATTTACAATGTGGACAACGTAACCGATGCCCAGCTGCTCGGCAAAATCCAAATCTGTTGGCACCATCAGCACGATATTGCTGTGTTGTTTATCAACAATTATCCGCACGCCGCGTTTCATTTTGGCGAAAAAGTGGGACAAAGCCGCAACAACGGCTTCCCCGCGCCCGATGAAAACAGCGGCTGGCAACACACCACGCTCAACGAAGCGCAAATTAACCAATGGTACAAAGAAGAATAGCCATGTCTTTTTTTATTGCCGAGATGTCTATGCCGCCAGCCAAGCCCCAATCCGCCCAAGTCCAGCCTGCACCTGCCCGCGCTGCGCCGCCTGCCGATATAACGCGCCCAGCCAATCCTGCCATTCTCACTGCTCCGCAGTCGGGCTATGTTTTTCACACGCTCAATCTGGTTCGCGCTGACAAGCAAATCCAACGCGTGTTTATCGGCGTGCCCACCGCGCCAGCCCCGCCCGAAGGTTATCCCGCGCTGTACGCGCTCGATGGCAACGCCGTGCTGGAATTTTTGCAGCCTGAAACCCTGCGCCGTTTCCAGCAACCGCCTGTGCTGGTGCTGATTGGTTATCCCACCGATTTGCGCTTTGACACCACGCGCCGCGCCTATGATTACACGCCGCCCAATCTGGACGGCAAACCGATGCCCGATCCGCTCACCGCAGGACGGCAAAACGGCGGCGCGCCTGCGTTTTTAGATTTGATTGCCCAGCAAATCCGCCCGCGCGTTGCCCAGCTCGCGCCTGTTAATCCCACGCAGCAAACCTTGTGGGGGCACTCGTATGGCGGGCTGTTTACGCTGTATGTTTTATTTACGCGCCCCGAGTTGTTCAGCCATTACATCGCCGCCGACCCTTCGCTGTGGTGGCACAACGGGCTGATACTGCAATACGCGCAACGCGCCCAAGCCGCGCCCAACCGCCATTTGCTGATTCAAAAAAGCGGCGCGGGCATTCCGCAAAAAGCCAATGCCGCGCACAGCCAAGTGCCGCACAATGTCGCCGAGCAGCTTGCCGCGCAACTGCGCCAGCGCGGAGTACACGCCGAATACCGCCATTATCCCGAGCAAACGCACGGCGGCTTGCTCACGCAATCGTTCCAAGAATGGCTAAACGGCAACCGCTAAACGTTAAGGCAGCCTGAAAAACAATATGGGCGGTTTCAGGCTGCCAAACCTTTATCCAACAACAAAACGCGTATGCCCTGCGCCTGCGCCGCAAAACGGAAATACCATGATAAACAACACATTAGAAAACACATACGACGTATTGTCCCAAGACAAAATTGCCAATCCCATTGACCTGCCTGGCAATCATCCTGACGAACCGATAGCGCGCGGCTTTCTATATATCCAATGCGATAAATTTTATTTTGATGAACGTTTTCAGGAATTATTCCATTTAGAGAAAAACGAATTAGACGGAATCTATTGTTTCTTATCTGAAAATTGTGAATTAACGCTGCAAGACGGCAGAAAATTTTGCGGCGTATCGTTTAAAGGGGAAGCGGGCAAAGACACCATCTCGGCAGCAATCAAGCAAAAATGGCAAAACATGGGTTTCGCCTTTGCAGAGATAGACAAACAGCAAAACCTGCTGGTTTTAAGCAGTGGCGAAACCATTGATTTGAACGGCGTGGAAGCCTTTGAATACGAAATCGCCAAAAAGAAAAAATCCCGAAAAACATCAAGCAAATAAAATTGCCAAACCCAAAGCAAGGCAGCCTGAAAAAGCCTTTGCCACACACATTGGAGACATGATGCTAAGAGCTGATCCCCCACCCACCGCCACCATTTTTGCAAACGGCAGCCTGAAAAATATTACCGTTGATTGCCGGCTGGGCACATGGCTGATGGCGGTGTACTACCGCCGTAACGACAACGGACACGCCGAAAAAACAGGCGTGCTGCTGCATGGCGTAGTAGAAATTGACTACAAACACCGCTTTTCAAACGGCGATGTTGTCCGCACTTCGCTGCTGCTGGATAAGCTCGGCGTGGGGCTGTATCAAACCCGCAATTCGGTTTACCTTTGCGAAGGGCAAGGGCATTTGCTGTATCTGCCCGAACACACGGTTGATCATATTGCCGCCGCCGAAAACGAAGCCATGCTCAAAGACCTGATCGCGCATTTTCGCGCAACGCTATCCGCCCAGCAGCCGCCCGAAGGCTTGGCAGAAGAAGCCTTATTTTCGCCACAGCTTTTTGTGCCGCAGCCGCAGCTTTCGGGCGCAATCCGCAAAAGCAGGCAGATTATGTAACCGCCCGCGCAAAAGGCAGCCTGAAAAGGGAGAAAACTCGTTTTCAGGCTGCCTTTTTATGTCCGCGTTGCGCCCGCTCCACCGCTTTCGCATACAAATAATAATTTTTATCATTAGCCTTGTCTGGATAGGCGTAAACCGTTATGATTCACGCCTTTTAACATTTAGCGCATTTTTGTAAACACGCATCTCTAAAAGGAAATAGCCAAATGAAGACTTGTTTTACCCTTGCCATCTTGCCGCTTGCCCTTGCCAGCGCATTTGCCCGCGCCGACGACACCGCCCCGCACGACGGCGGCACATTGCCCACTGTATACGTTACCGCCGAACGCCAGCTGCAACAATCGCTGGGCGTATCCAAAATCACCGCGCAAGATTTGGAACACCGCCCCGCGGTAAACGATCTCTCCGACATCGTGCGCACCATGCCGGGGGTCAATTTAACGGGCAACACCGCCTCGGGCGAGCGCGGCAACAAACGTCAAATCGACATTCGCGGCATGGGGCCCGAAAACACGCTGATTTTGATTGACGGCCGCCCCGTAACCTCGCGCAACGCCGAGCGGTACAGCTGGCGCGGCGAGCGCAACACGCGCGGCGACAGCAACTGGGTGCCCGTGGAAGACATCGAATCCGTCAGCGTGTTGCGCGGGCCGGCGGCAGCGCGTTACGGCTCGGGCGCGGCAGGCGGCGTGGTCAATATCGTTACCAAAAAAGTGAGCACCGAATGGCACGGCGCGTTGGATTTCTACACCAATCAACCGCAAGACCACAAAGAGGGCGAAACCAACCGCATCGGCTTTAATGTGAGCGGGCCGATTATCCAAGACAAGCTCGGCATCCGCATCTACGGCAGCCTGAATAAAACCGATGCCGATGCCGCCGACATCAATACCCCCGTTGTTACCACCACGCGGCGCGGCGGGCGCACCGTTACCAGCACCAGCTTGGGCGCAGGGCGCGACGGCGTGAAAAACCGCGACATCGCCGCGCGCTTGGCATGGCGCATCACGCCCGAGCAAACGCTCACGCTAGACAGCTCATACAGCCGCCAAGGCAATATCTACGCGGGCGACAACCAAAACAACAACCCCAACGCCTTCACGCAATCGCTATACGGCTCGGAAACCGCGCGTTTAACTCGCATCAGCAACGCACTCACGCACGAAGGCTATTGGAGCTGGGGCGACAGCAAAGTCGTAGCGCAGCTTGACCGCACCGAAAACCATCACTTAACCGAAGGCTTGATGGGCGGCCCCGAAGGGCAATACCAAAACCGCAACTTCACCGACAGCACGCTGCAAACCAAACGCCTGTTTGGCGAAGTGAACATTCCGTTTAAACTCGGCGGCGACCACGTTCTCACCATCGGCACGGAATACAACCACGACCGCCTAAACGACAAAGGCTCTATGGTGCAAGGCTTCTCCGACCAAGGGCGCACCGACCGCTTTGCAGGCATCGGCACAGGGCGCAGCAGCAAAACCAGCCAAAGCAACGTGGCGCTGTATGTGGAAGACCACTATCGCCTAAACAACGGCACAACGCAGCTTATCCCCGCCTTGCGCTTTGACCACAACAGCGTTTCAGGCAGCAATTGGAGCCCCGCGCTGAACTTTGTGCAAGTCCTCGGCGGCGGCTGGACGATTAAAGGCGGCATCGCCCGCGCGTATAAATCGCCCAATCTTTACCAAAGCAACCCCAACTATATTTTGTACACACGCGGTCAAGGCTGCGCGGCAGGCACATCTAGCAGCATTCGTTGCTATTTAAAAGGCAACGACAGCCTGAAACCCGAAACCAGTTGGAACAAAGAAATTGGCTTTGAATTTGCCAACGAAAAAGTGCAAGCGTCTATGGCGTATTTCCACAACGATTACCGCAACAAGATTGTGGCAGGCGACCGCGCGGTGATGTTGAGCCAGTTGGGCAACTATATGTATGAATGGACAAACGCCCGCAAAGCCTTGGTGGAAGGCGTGGAAGGCAACTTAACCCTGCCGCTGCACCGCACGCTCAAATGGACAACCAATTTCACCTATATGCACAAATCCATCAACAAAGACACAGGCAACCCGCTTTCCGTTACGCCCAAATTCACCATCAACAGCAGCCTGAATTGGCAACCCACCGAGAAATTGGACGCAGCGTTAAACATCACCTATTACGGCAAGCAAAAACCGCGCAGCGTGATTTTGAACAACGCCGAACGCAACACAGGCCTATCAGGCGAAACGGTGAAACCTTATGGTTTGGTGGGCATCAGCGCAGGCTATCGCTTCAACAACCATGTAAACCTGCGCTTGGGCGTGAACAATTTGTTTAACAAAAAACTGTATCGCAGCTCCAACAACAGCAGCGCACAAACCTATAACGAACCTGGCCGCGCGTTTTATGGCAGCCTGAAAGTGTCGTTTTAATTGAGTTGAGATAAATCGCAATAAAGAAATAGGCAGCCTGAAAAACAATTTGGCTTTTCAGGCTGCCTTTGCAATATCAATCAAACTATTTTGATGCAGTTGAAGCAAGTGTAAAGAAATGGTTAGAATTTGCCATGCTTGGCAATCGCTGTATTTTTGAACCCAATGGCGGCTAGTGTCGCCTGATTTTGTTAGCAAAGAAAGAAAAATAATGTCTATTTTCCGTCATTTCAAAACAAAATTGAGTGCTGCTTTGGCGGTACTGTTTTCCATTTTTTCTACGCCTGCATTGGCGAATCGCGATGCGCAATTTCAGCAAGCAATCGCCACTTATCAAGCGGGCAATCACAATCAAGCCTTTCAACTCTTTCAGCAGCTTGCGCAACAAGGCGATGCAGAATCGCAATACACTTTGGGCTGGTTTTATGAAGACGGTCTAGGCGTGGCGCAAGATAATCAGCAAGCCGTGGCGTGGTATCAAAAAGCGGCAAACCAAGGCTATGCGCAGGCGCAATATAATTTGGGCGCGATGTATGAAAACGGAAAAGGTGTCAAACAGGATAGCAAACAAGCCTTTGCGTGGTATCAAAAGGCAGCCAATCAGGGATTTGCTGCGGCGCAATTCAATTTGGGGGCGATGTATGAAAATGGTCAAGGCGTGTCGCAGGATGCTAAACAAGCGATGGCGTGGTATTTGAAAGCAGCCAATCAAGGGGATACGCAGGCGCAATACAATTTAGGCATGATGTATGACGAGGGACGGGGCGTGCCGCAAGACAATAAGCAAGCGATGGCATGGTTTCAACAAGCCGCTAATTTGGGCGACGTGAAATCGCAATACGCTTTGGGCAATAGGTATCGCCAAGGGCAAGGCGTGGCGCAAGATGAGCAACAAGCGGCGCAGTGGTATCAAAAAGCCGCCAATCAGGGACACGCTGTGGCGCAATACAATTTGGGCGTGATGTATTACAACGGCTTTGGCGTGCCGCAAGATGACCAGCAAGCCAAAGCATGGTGGCAAAAAGTGTTGGCACAGCCTGATACGCCAGACAATGCCGAAGCCAAAGCAGCCGCCCGCGCTGGCTTGGAAGCATTGAAAAATATAGGTGCGCACTAATCGCCCTTGCCATTTAGGCAGCCTGAAAGCGAGATTTTGCGTTTTCAGGCTGCCTCCACCAAACCCCTTTTCTCCCATTCTCCACAAAGGAACCCACCATGCACCTCATCCAAACCACCGCTGCCAACAAAGCCGAGCAATACCAGCAACTCCTCCCGCAGCTGCAAGCCCTGATTGCAGCCAATGCCGACCTTCCCATCGCCACGCTGGCCAACGTGTGCGCCGTGTTAAAAGAACAATTCAACTGGTTTTGGGTAGGCTTTTATTTGGTGAACGACAGCCGCAGCGAGCTGGTTCTCGCGCCGTTTCAAGGCCCGCTTGCCTGCACGCGCATTCAAAAAGGGCGCGGCGTATGCGGGCAAGCATGGGCGCAAAACCAAACGCTGCTGGTGCTCGATGTGAACCAGCATCCCGACCACATCGCCTGTTCCAGCCAATCGCAATCCGAAATCGTCGTGCCGCTGCACAACGGCGCGGGCGAAGTGGTCGGCGTGCTAGACATTGACCACACCGAGCTGGCAACGTTTGACGAAACCGACGCGCATTATCTGCAACAGCTTTGCGCGCTGTTAAGCCAACATCTTTTTCAGGCTGCCTAAGCCGCCCAAGGCAGCCTGAAAGCGAGTTTACGAGCTTCTGCGAAGCTAAAACCGCCTTCAATCATTCACCGAAAGCCATGCCATGAAACGTCTTATCCCCGCCCTATTCCTCGCCGCCAGTTTGTTCGCCCATCCTGTTTACGCGCAAGCGTCCGCCAAACCAAGCGACAAATCAGCCGAAATGACCCGCTTTATCCAAAGCGCCACGACACAGCAAAAAATAAAAATGCTTGACCTATTGGTGCAAGACACCAATGCCAAACTTGCCGATTACCAAACCGAAGTTTTTGCCAGCATCAAAATAAGCCACCGCTATCCCAGCAGCCGCGCATTGGATTACACACTCACCATCCGCCCCGAGCTTGCAAACAAAATCAATATCAAACAGCTACAATCGCCCGAAGGCACAGCTGGACTCCAAGCCATTTTGCAACGCGCCATGAGAAATTCTTGCAACGACTCAGTCGCCCGCCCCATGCTTGAAGCCCTCAGCATCACCGAAATGCGCGCCATTTTCACCTCAACGGGCGCATCATCAACCAAAGCCGCGCGCCATTAAGCCAATGTTCCCAGTTTTAAAATCTCGCGCATCAGGTAGCCTGAAAATGCCCTATCACCACACCGAACTCATCCGCCTGCTGGAACAACGCAACCACATCTTCCCCAGCGACCCCGTATCCATCACCGAAATCCTGCGCCAAGCCGACGGCACGCCCGAAGTGAAGCTCCACCGCCGCGCCCAACTGATAGACCGAGATCAAAACATCGCCCAGCGTCTCGCCCAGCACCAACGCCGCCTGCGCCTTGCCCAACGCATCGCCAGCGGCGCATGGTTTGCCATCGGGCTATTGGGCACTTACCAGCTGATGCAACACAGCAGCCTGAATTTCATGCTGATACTCGTTGGCATACTCGGCAGCAACACCATCATGCTGATTATCTGGCTGATTAGCCTTACCCAAAAACCGCACAGCCCCAGCATCCCCTTCTGGCTCGCCAGCGGCAGCCTGAAAGACCGCATCAGCCAAGCCCTGATAGAACACGACAGCCAAACCGCCTTGCAGCCCCAATTTCGCTGGACACGCGGGCGCATCAGCCACCAGCTCGCCCTATGCGGACTAGCAGGAATGTTCAGCGCCAGCCTGATGCTGCTCACCGTGCGCCAATACCAATTCAACTGGCAAAGCACCCTGCTTTCCGACCAACACTTCGCCCAAATCATCCACGCACTCGCCTGGCTGCCCGCCCAACTCGGCTTTACCACCCCCACGCCCGACATCATCGCCGCCGCCCGCAACCACTACCACAGCGAACACGCCGCCACATGGGGCATCCTGCTGCTGAGCAGCATCCTGTGCTACGGCATCGCCCCACGCCTTATCGCATGGCTGATTTGCTGGCAACAAAGCCGCCGCCACCCCCTTGCGCTCAATCTCGCCCTGCCCTATTACCAAAATATCATCCAAAAATGGCAACAGCAAATCATCGACGACGACAGCGACTACCAACCCGACCGCCCCATCATCGCCCCCACCAAAATCCCGCTCAACCACACAGGCGCGCATTGGGCAATTTTGCTAGAAGCCCCCGATGCCCCCGACAACTGGTACAGCCACATCCTCGGGCAAGACTGGACAAACAAAGGCAGCATCGTTGAGCGCGCCCAGCTCGCCGACCTGATTACCGAACTCACCGCCCAGCCCGTGCAACTGCTGATTGGCATCCGCGCCAAGCAAACCCCAGATCGCGGCATCGTGCGCCAAATCAGCAAACTCGCCCAAGCCGCCCAACACAACATCATCATCCAACTCTTGCCCAGCAACCCCAGCAGCCAAACCCCAGCCGAACAAGAACGCCGCGCCCAATGGCAACAAGTGCTGCATGAGCATGGTTGGAATGGGTTGAATTGAAGCGAGACTTGTTTACCGCATCCGCGCGAGCTTATCCGCACAACACAAAGCCAGCCTGAAAACGTATCAATCCGTTTTTCAGGCTGCCTAAGCGTTGGCAAACACGGCTCACATGGTTTCAGACTGCATCAATGTTTACAGTTGCATCCCATACCGCAACCACAGCAATCTTAGCCAAATCCAACCACACATGGGACGGCGACGGTTCGTCGCCAAACGCGCATCAAAATCCGCGCTGCCCATCGCCAAAAAACATCAGCCATCCACCGCCCATTTTTCAGGCTGCCTAATTGTTGGCAAACGCAGTTCGCATGGTTTTAGGCTGCCGCAGCATCAAAGGCAGCCTGAAAATAGGTTAATGCGTTTTCAGGCTACCGCAAAGATTCTCCAAAAGGCAGCCTGAAACCCATCTATCACGCCCCCAAAAACCAAAATTTCGCCAGCCAAGCCACCGCCACAAACCACACCATCGGCGGCACATCTTTCACACGGTTGCACAGCAGCTTCACCGCCGCATAGCTGATAAAGCCCATTGCAATGCCATCGGCGATGGAATAAGTAAACGGCATAAACGCAATGGTCAAAAACGCGGGCGCGGCTTCGGTGATGTCTTTCCAGTTGATTTCAATGGCGGAGCGCATCATTTGCACGCCGATATACAGCAGCGCGGGCGCGGTGGCAAAGGCGGGCACGGCTTTGGCAAGCGGCGAAAACCACAAGCACGCCAGCATCAGCACGCCCACCATAATCGCGGTTAAGCCCGTGCGCCCGCCCGCTGCCACGCCCGACGCGCTTTCAATATACGGCGTGGTGGACGATGTGCCCAAGCCTGCACCTGCCACAATAGCGATGCTGTCGGCAAACAACGCCTTTTTCAGGCGCGGCAAATGCCCGTTTTCATCCAGCAGCCCCGCGCGGTGCGACACGCCCACCAGCGTGCCCGTGCTGTCAAACAAGTCCACCAAGAAAAACACAAACACCACCGCAATCAGGCTGCCTGAAAACAAGTGGCTAAAATCCATTTGCATAAAAGTAGGCGCGATGCTGGGCACGCTGGACACCACGCCGTCTATCTGCGTTAAGCCCAAGCCAGCGGCAATGGCGGTAATCACAAAAATGCTGATGATAATCGCCCCACGCACGCGGTAATAATCCAGCGCGATGGTTAAAAACAAGCCCGCCAGCGTGAGCAAAACGGGGTAGTTCGGCAGCTTCGCGCCGTCGTGTTCAATGTACAGATTGCCCATTTTCAGCAGCGTGGCTTCGCTGGCGACCACCACGCCCGAGCCTTTGAGCGCAATCAGCGCGAGAAACAGCCCGATGCCCGCCGCAATCGCCATTTTTAAGCTCATCGGCAGCGCATTCACCAGCATTTCGCGCACTTTGAACAAGCTAAACGCAATAAAAATGCAGCCTGAAACGAATACGGCTGCGAGTGCGACTTGCCACGATACGCCCATGCCCATCACCACGCTGTAGGTGAAATAGGCGTTCAAGCCCATGCCGGGGGCGAGCGCGATGGGATAGTTTGCCAAGCCGCCCATCACGAAGCAGCCGATGGCGGAGGCGATGCAGGTGGCCACGAACACCGCGCCGAAATCCATGCCCGCTTGCGACAACACGCTGGGATTGACGATGACGATGTAGCACAGGGTGAGAAAGGTGGTGAAACCTGCCAGCAATTCGGTGCGGACGGTGGTGCCTTTTTCGGCAAGTTTGAACCAGCGTTCAAGTAAAGAAGTGTTGGGATTGCTCATGATTATGTTAAGACGGGTAAAAAAAACGGGGCGGATTATAGCGGTATTTACCGCGCGGCGTGCGAAACTTTGCAGCGCTTGATGTGTGATGAGTCTGCGCTTGGGATTTGCGCTTTGTTCAAGCCTGCCAAGCCGTTTTAGCTTCGCGCCAAGCGCGTAAACTCACTTTCAGGCTGCCGTTAATCGCGTGGCATTGTTTTGCCAACAGCTTAGCACGCCTTGTTGCTGCGAACGTTATTTGGCAAGCAAGCCGCGTCTCCATGCAAAACCAAAGGCAGCCTGAAAGCGAGTTTACGCGCTTCTGCCCAAGCAAAAGCGGTAACCCCATTTTCAGGTTGCCTAAACACTTAAAACCACGCGCGGCAAACTACGCTTGCGCTTTATCATAAATTTCCAAGTTTTCTATTCGTTGATTTTTATAAACAATTTGGCAAGTAATATTCATATCGGGCAAAAACAAAGGCGCGTATAAATAAACAACCATATCCACCGCATAAGCGCCGATGTGCACAATCTGCAAATTCTGCGCCAACTCGGCATGGTCTGATGCGGTCGGGGCGTAATCGCTTTGCGCGTAACACGCTTCATTAACGTCTTTGGCAATCAAAAACAATAATTTATCCCAGTCGGCATCTCTAAAAAATTGCTCAATCTTGGCAACCATCGGCTTGATTTGCGCCATGTTCTCAATGCCGTTGGCTTCGTTGTTAAAAACAATATCTATCTGTTTTATTTGGTTTTGATGCGGCAGCTCAATATTGCCTGCGGCTAAACCGTTTTCCAGCCTTAGATTTTGAACCTTTATGGTTTGTTCCGTTGTGTTTGGGTTTTCAGGCTGCCTTATGTTTGTTCCCAATTGCGCCAACACCCAATCCGCCAAATCGGGCGCAATCTGCGCGTCAATCGGCAATACCCAAATATTTGCGGGGGCTTTATCGGGCGGCGGCAGTTTGGCGGCATCTTTCTCGGTAACGAAAATATAGTCGGCAGCGGGCAGCGCGGTGATGTCTAGCGCGGCGTGGTCGGGCAGCGCGATGGTTTGCGCGATGGGAAAACCTTGCGCGGCTAGGCTGTCAAAAAAGCGCTGCGGGCGGGCGATGGCGGCGATGGCAACGCAGCGGGCATTGGTTTTCAGGCTGCCTGCATGCAGTTTTTCACTGGGCTGAGCATAGCGATAAGGCGCGCTGGCGTGGACTTGGCTGGTGAACAAGGCGATGTGTGGCGGCAGCCTGAAATGCTGTTGCGCGGCGGTGGCAATGGGCGGCGCGGCTTGGCTGAACACGATGGCGTTCACTTCGCGCAAGCGGGCGATGGGCTCGCGCAGTCCGCCGTTGGGCAGCACGTCTAAATCGCGGCGGGCGGCATCGGCGGCGGGGAATACGCAGATTTCTAGGTCGCGGGCGAGCGCGTAATGTTGCAGGCCGTCGTCGGCGATGATGATTTGCAGGCTCGGATGGGCGGCGAGCAAGGCGCGGGCGGCTTCAACGCGGCGGCTGGCAACAGCGGTGGGGGCGTGGGTGCAGCGGTGGAGCAGCAAGGGTTCGTCTCCTGCTTCGGCGGCGGTGCTGTTGGCGGTTAAAACGTGGGGCGTTTTCAGGCTGCGTCCGTAGCCACGGCTGATGATGCCCACGGCGATGCCACGCGCTTGCAAGGCAGCAACCAGCGCGGCGGTAATGGGGGTTTTGCCTGTGCCGCCTGCGTGGATGTTGCCCACGATTACAACGGGAACGGGCAGTTTTTCGCTTTTCAGGCTGCCTGAAAGATAGCGCGCGCGGCGGCGGGCGGCGATTTTGCCAAACAAGATGGCAAGCGGGCGCAGCAATAGGCGCAGGATGTAGTTGGGGCTTTGCCAATGGCGTTCTAGGATGGCGTGGAGCATTTTCAGGCTGCCTTTGGGGGATGGGGTGGGGATTTTAGCAAATGGGCGCGGGGCGTAAAAAAGGCGCAGGGGGTGCGCCGCGTGGGTTTGGTGGTTGCCTAAGCGCGTAAACTCGTTTTCAGGCTGCCTGAATATGGCTGCGGATAATGTCTTGCAAGGCTTCGCGCTGCTGGGGAGCGAATAGAAACACATTGATGCGCATGGCAGATTGCTCGTTTTCATTTTTGCTATGCACAACCAAATAGGGCAGCCTGAAAATACGGCTGCGCCGCGTTTCGGTGTGGCTGATATCGCGCCATGCAAGAAACTGCATGCCACCGTAGTTCATGATGATGCCTTCTTGCGTGCAGGTTATTTGGCAGCGCTTTTGCATCAAACACATCAGAATGGCGCACGGTAAATAGATAAGGGCGATTGGGATAATATGTTTGCTACCTTTGTCCCGAAACGATGAAAGAATAATCCCTTGAATAAGCGAAATAACAATTGCCTTGAGCAAAACAATCGCAATAAACCATTTAATAGACTGTTTAAACTCAGCAATCGGCTGCTGCGTTAGCCACTCATCACCAGGCTCGCCCGCAATCGGAATCAATCCGCCATCCACCACTTCGCCATTCTCCACATAAATCTGTACGCGGCTGCCCACATGATAAGGGCTGTAATACATCTGTTGGCGCGTAATGGAATATTGCCCACCATCGTCGGCTTGCACGATGCCTTGTTCGCCGTTCCATTCGGTTAGGGTGGCGGTGTGGCAGATGGCACCATGGTGGTCTCCTTGTAAACAAAAATCATAAAATCATGCGACAAAGGCAGCCTGAAAATCGGCAAAATGCGTTTTACTTTATAGAAGCTCGTAAACTCGCTTTCAGGCTGCCTTTTCGGTTTTCAGGCTGCCTAAATAAATCGCCAGCAGCGTGATGGCTGCGCCCAGCCATTGCAGCGCGGAAATCGGTTTGCTCAAAAAAGCGAAGTCTATCAACAGCGCGGCAACCGGCTCGGTGAGCAACAGCAAGCCCGTTACGCTCAGCGACAGCAGCGGAATGCAGTAGGCAATCAGCCCCCATGCGAAGCATTGCATCGCCGCGCCGTAAACCAGCAGCCAGCCGATTTGCGCGGCGGTGGCGGGCAGGGCGTTGCCCGCGTTGAGCGTGAGCGCGGGGGCAACCAGCGCCGCCATGCCGCCAATGCTCACCAGCAGCATCAGCGAGAAGATGGACGTTTGCTCGGTTTGCTGCGTTTTGCGCACGAACACCATAGACAGCGACAGCATCAGCCCCGATGCGATGCCCGACACGAAGCCCCACAGCGCATGGCTGTTGTGCCCGAATTCGGGGCTGCCGATGATGGCGATGCCGATTACGGCGAGCGCAAGGCTGATGATTTGCAGGCGGCTGAGTTTTTCCTGAAACCACATCACGCCAATCATGCTCAGCCAAAAAATTTGCAAACAATTGAGCAAGGTGGAAATGCCCGGACCTACGGCGTAAATGCTTTCGTGCCACAGCGCCAAATCAAACGCCAAAAACACGCCCGACAGCAGCGCAAAGCCGAGCGCGCGCGGATTGCGTGGCAATTTTTGCGCAAAAAAGCGCATCAACAGCGCAAAAATCACAGCGGCAACGGCGAGCCGCCAAAAAGCGATGGCATACGCGCCCATGTGCAGATGGGCAACGATGACGCTGCCCAGTCCAAAGACGATGCAGCCGATAATCAAGCCAAGCGAGGCGTTTTTGGGAGAGAGTGTGGGCATATTAGGCAGCCTGAAAAAACGGTTGAATGCAGTTTCAGGCTGCCTTGACGGAGTTATTCAAAGGCAGCCTGAAAACGGGTGTGCGGTCTTAGGCAAAGCAAAATGGTTATTCAGCCCATTCGCGGCGCACAAAATCCAAATCTTCTTGCGTGTCCACGCCTGTTGGCGGCGCATCGCTCAGCACTTCCACCGCGATGGCGTAGCCATGCCACAGCACGCGCAGTTGTTCTAGGCTTTCGGTGGTTTCCAGCGGCGATGCGCTCATGGCGGCGTATTGTTGCAAAAAGCCCGCGCGGTAGGCATAGATGCCGATGTGGCGCAGCGGCGCGGGTTCAGGCAGCCTGAAATCGCCCGCTTGCATGATGTCGCGCGGATAAGCAATCGGCGCGCGGCTGAAATACAGCGCGTTTTGCGCTTGGTTCAACACCACTTTCACGCAATTAGGATTTTGGAATTCGGCAAAATCGTGCAGCGGATGGGCGGCGGTTGCCATCGGCGCGTGGCTGTTGGCAAGCTTTTCGGCAACGCGGTTAATCAGCGCGGCGGGTATCATCGGCTCATCGCCTTGCACGTTGACCACGATTTCGTGTTCAGGCAGCCCTAAAATCTGCGCGGCTTCGGCAAGGCGGGTGCTGCCGCTTTGGTGCGCGCTGCTAGTTAAAACGCTGGCGATGCCGTGCGCGGCGCAGGTGGCTTGGATGTCGGCGTGGTCGGTGGCAACGATGACACGGCTGGCGGTGCTTTGCTGGGCGCGTTCGGCAACACGCACCACCATCGGCTTGCCGTGGATGTCGGCAAGCGCTTTGTTCGGCAAACGGCTGGACGACAGCCGCGCGGGGATGATAACGGTGAACGGGGTCGTGCTCATGATTTGGCTTCCAAGTCGCTTAATTCGCGGGCTTCGTTTTCCAGCAAAATAGGGATGCCATCGCGGATGGGAAATGCCAAGCGAGCGGTTTTGCTCCACAGCTCTTGCTTATCAGCGTGGTATTCCAGCGGTTTTTTGGTGAGCGGGCAAACGAGTTTGGCTAGGTATTTGGGTTGCATGGGATGTCCTTTGGTAAAGAAAATGAATAAAAATGAGACCAGGCGACAATGCCCGCCGTGTACGAACAGCACATAAGAGCATTGGCAACGCCGTATCATTGTCTGTTTAATCAACTATATGGTTTTCAGGCTGCCTTTGGGGCAAACACCATTCAGGCAGCCTGAAAAGCAAATTGAACGCTTGGCATCGGGCAGATGCTGGGCGGGCGAAATAGATTTTCAGGCTGCCTATGCTTGTGATGCAGCCTGAAAACTTGGTTAATACACATTTTGCGTAGGTTGAAATGCCGTCGTTTCGCTTGTTTCAGGCTGCCGCGTTTCTTGTAGCAGCTGCTGAAACTCGGGCGACTGTTTCACCAAAATCGCCGCTGCTTCCTTTAAATCGTTGATGCTCTCGCGCGGCAAATAATACGTCGTCGGGATATTCAACGCACGCACACGCAATTTGGACTGCGGCAAATCATGCAAACTCAAGCTCACAAAATGCATCCGAATCGGCTTTTCCGCATCTTTTTGCGCCGCGTTCCAAGCATCCACCATCGCGCGAAATTGCCGCAGCGACTCTTGCGAAGCCCGCGCAATCGGCACATCAATCGTGGCGTTAATCATCTCGCGGAAGGTTGGAATCGCCGCCTTTTGGCTAATCGTTTCGCTAATCTGGTTTTGCGCGTTCACGCTCACAATAATCACACGGCTGATGTTTTTCGCTTCCAGCATCGCCTGCAACGAGCTATTCGGGTAAATTTCCTGCGTTTCCAGCAAACTGCGCAGCCCCAAATTATCCGTCAAACCGCCGTCCACCAAATGCAAAAACGGGCGCGCCTTGCTATCGGTATAATAATGATTGTACAGCATCTCATGGCGCGTTTTTTGCTGCAACGAATCCGCCGCATTCTCTGATGCAGCCTGAAAACGCTCAGGCACGCGATAGCCGCAATTACCGCTGTTGTTGTTCAACGTAAGCGGCGAAAACACCACAGGCACCGCGCTGGATGCCGCCACCGCCCGCGCCACGCGCAAATCCGACAAATCTAAACAAAATTGGTCAAAATTTTCCTGCGTAAAATCAATCCGCTGCCCCGATGCCATGTCCGTGGCGCTGATTACGGCAAATGGGCCTTTGCGATATTTCACCAAATCCCCAAACGTCATATTGCCAAACAAAGTGTTCTCAAACTGCTCTTGCAGCAAATCGCCGCGCCCAAATTCGGGCGATACCAAGCGCGGCATATTGGCAAAAGACAGCGATTGCTTGAACATCAGCCGCTGGAAATTCTGCTTCAAAAAATGTTCTTCAAAACGCGGAATCACCTGCTCGCCGTGCATCGCATAATACGCCGCCAACACCGAGCCACCCGACACACCAAACACCAAATCACTGCTTGCCGTTAGCGTAGTGCGCCTGCCGTTGAGCAGCAACGGATAATCGTTAAACGCCGTCAGCACGCCATAGCCCAACGCCGCCGCCCGCGTGCCGCCGCCCGAAAACATCATAATTACCAAAGTGTTATCTTGATTACTGCGCTGAATGCTCTGCTCCAAACGATAGCCCTCATTCTCGCGCACATGGTCAATCGTTTTGGTCGGCTGATATGCCACCAACGAACACGCCGACAACAACACAGCGCTCGCGCTGCAAAGTGCGCGTTTGAAGCAGCCTGAAAAAAATGCAAAATTGCTCATAACCCCTACCCAAAGCAGCCTGAAAACCATTTTCAGGCTGCCTTATTGAACTGTAATTGCTGATGCAACGACTGCGCGATGCGATACGCTTCATCGGCAGAATCTGCCAGCACAGTAAAATGCCCCATCTTGCGCCCTTTGCGCGACTGCGTTTTGCCATACAAATGCAAATGCGCCTGCGGATGATTCAGCACCGCCGCCCAGTTTGGCTCTTCCCCATTCTCGCCCCACACATCACCCAAAATATTCGCCATGCAACACGCCGAGAGCAACTTCGTATCCGCAGGCGGTAAACCACACATCAAACGCACCTGCTGCTGAAACTGGCTAGACGCACACGCATCCAGCGTATGATGCCCGCTGTTATGCGGACGCGGCGCCATCTCATTAACCACCAAACGCTGCTCATCGCCCACCACAAACATCTCCACCGCCAACACGCCCACATAATCCAACGCGTGTACCAAACGAATCGCCATCTCTTTTGCCTGCTGCTGGATATGTTCAGGCAGCCGCGCAGGCACAATGGAATACGCCAAAATGCCATTTTCATGATGATTTTCCGCCGCATCAAATATCGCAATCTGCTCATCATTCAAACGACACACAATCACCGAAATTTCCGCACGCAAATCCACCCTTTTTTCCAGCACACACGGCACCTGATTAAGCTGCAAAAACGCAGCTTGCAATTCATCCAACGAATGAACAACGCGCTGCCCTTTCCCGTCGTATCCCAAAGTTGCCGTCTTCAAAATCCCAGGCAAAAATTTTGCGCTTTCTGCTGTAATATCCGCTGGCTGCGTAATTTCTTGATACGGCACAGTTTCCAAACCCGCCTTGCGAATCCACGATTTTTCCAAAATGCGATTTTGCGCAATCGCCACGCAATCACCGCTAGGCGAAACTTGCGTTTTGCAGGCTAAATCACGCATCGCCACCGCGTTCACATTTTCAAATTCCGTCGTAACCGCCGCACATTGCGCCAAGTCAGCCAAAGCAACCGCATCATCAAATGGCGCACAAAGATGCTTATCCGCAAACCGAGCCGCAGGCGCATTTTTATCAGGATCAAGCACGACCACTTGGTATCCCATTGTTTTCGCAGCCATCGTAAACATACTGCCAAGCTGCCCACCACCTAAAATACCCAATTTCGTTGGAGAATAAATAATATTCATCAGATTGCCGTTAAAAAGTAAAGTGCGAATTATAGCTTTAAACCTCGCTCTACCAAACAAAAACCCCTTTGCGTTAGCAAAGGGGTTTCAAATAAAGAGTTTGGCGA
>CAUSAG010000003.1:0-137285 GCA_963529665.1 uncultured Kingella sp. | reverse complement strand
GAATATTGCAGTTTGTGCCACCAAATGCGCCAAGCCCTGCTGCCCTATCAACAGCAATACGGCTTTGCGCTCAACGTGGTGGATGTGGATGAAGACGAAAATCTAGTCGCACGCTATAACGAGCTGGTTCCCGTTTTGCTGCATGGCGAGCACGAAATTTGCCATTGGCATTTAGACGAAGCCGCGTTATTGGCGTATCTCAATCAGGTGGCGGGTTAGGCAGCCTGAAAATACATCGCGTGAACCTGCTTTCTATAAAGCCAATCCACGCGATGATAGGCAACCTGAAAACCGCTTTTGTTTTATTTGTTGGAAGGAGACTGTCAAATGACAGCACTTGTTGATTATTTAACCGCCAATCCTTTGTTTGCATTATTTGCAACGATTGCATTGGGTTACGCCGTGGGCATGATTAGCGTGCGCGGTTTATCGCTGGGCGCAGGCGCTGTGTTATTCGTTGGCTTGGCAATGGGTGCGCTTGCGCCCAAATCTGCCTTGCCAGGCGTAGTCGGCATCTTTGGTCTGCTGCTCTTTTTGTATGGCGTGGGCATTTCGTTTGGCGCGCAGTTTTTCAAAGGCTTAACCAGCCCGCTGGGCATTAAAGCCAACATCGCATCCGCCATCGGCGTGTTGCTCTCGCTGGGCTTGATGCTGCTGGCGATTAAATTGATTCCCGGTGTGAACTTTGCCGAAGCCATCGGCGCATGGGCAGGCGCAGGCACCAGCACATCTGCCTTGCAAGCGGCCATGGTGGTAACCGGCGACAAAATGCCCGCCACAGGCTATTCGGTTGCCTATCCATTTGGCGTTGCCGTGCCCATTTTGATTATTGGTTTGTATAACAGCATCTTCAAACCCAAATACACGCTAGAAGAGCGCGCTTCATTGCGCGTGTGCGCCGTGCGCGTGGAAAATCCCGAAATCTTCGGCAAAACCATGTCGGATGTAAACAGCACCTTGTCCGATGGCGTAAGTATCACCACCACCAACCGTGGCGGCAAAGCCGTTGCCTTGGGGCATTTGGGCGAATTGCAACACGGCGATATTGTGCTGATTACCGCAGTGGACAACGCCAAGCTAGACCAAGCCGTGCCCACCATCGGCACGCGCGTGGGCGACAAAATCAACTTGGTGCAAGGCGAAAAAGAATACCAACGCCTGTTTATCTCCAACCCCAACTTGGAAGGCAAAACCATCCCGCAAATCCGCCAGCTGATGACGCTTAACGTCAGCATTTTGCACATTCGCCGTGGCGACACCGATATGCCGCTCACCCAATCGCTGCGCATGGAAATTGGCGACCAAATCGGCGTGTTGGCAGAAGTGGGGCACACCAAAGAATTGCAACGCTTCTTCGGCGACTCGGTGAAAGCGGGTGGCGAAGTGAACTATCTTTCTATGGGCGTGGGCGCGGCGTTGGGCTTGGCGGTGGGTTCCATTGCCTTCCCCATCCCAGGCTTGGGCAACGTGAAACTGGGCTTGGCAGGCTTGCTGCTGGTGGCGTTGTATCTGGGCAAAGCGCGTAACACATGGAAGTTCACATGGAGCATGCCGATTGCCGCATCGCGCGTGTTCCGCGAATTTGGTTTAGCGTTGTTCCTTGCCCAAGTAGGCATGGCATCAGGCTCAACCTTTGTGGAAACCGTTGCCAAAAGCGGCATGACCTATCTGCTGCTGGGCGTGGCTTTGGTAGCGTTACTCACCATCAGCGTGTTGTTGATTACCGTGTATGTGTTCCGCATCCCTTACGACATGGCAGCGGGCATTATTTCGGGTGCAACAGGCAACCCCGCCATTTTGGCGTTCAGCAGCAAAACGCTGGCATCTGATAAACCCGATGTGGGCTATGCCATGATTTTCCCGTCGATGACGGTGTTTAAAATCTTGCTGGTGCAGATTATCGGCGCGTTTATGTAGCGGCGGTTGGTGAATGATAAAACCCTTTGTGCTGGGCAGCATAAAGGGTTTTTTGTTGGATGGGTTTTCAGGCTGCCTCAGAGTGTTATTTAAGGCAGCCTGAAAACCAAAAAAAGACGGCATTCACCGTCTTCCTTTCATCATCCACCTAACCGCCCTACCCCACTTCCTCCATTTTCAGGCTGCCTATGCCCTCCAAAATACAACACGCCGCAGTATCGTCGCCCGCGCATTGGTTGTGCCATGCTTGCAGCGTGTCGCGCATGGTTTGCAGCGTGGCGATTTTTTGGTTGAGCTCGGCGATGTGTTCGCCTGTAAGCTGTTTGACATCGCGGCTATGCCGCTCTGGGTCGTCTGCCAACGCCAGCAGGCGTTTAATCTGCGCCAGCGAAAAGCCCACTTCGCGCGCGTGGGCGATAAAGCGCAGCCGTTGCAAATCGGCAGGCAAAAAACGGCGATAGCCTGCTTCGCTGCGTGGCGCGGGCGGCAGCAAGCCTTGTTTTTCATAATCGCGGATTTGTTTGGCGGATAAGCCCGTTTGGGCGGCAGCTTGGCTAATGTTCATATTTGGCTTTCGTTAAGGCAGCCTGAAACTTGCTTTACTCGTTTTCAGGCTGCCTAAGGTGATTTGGTTTACGCTTTGCCTGTGCGCGGCGAAATAGTCAAAATCTCGCAGCCCGTTTCGGTAACCAATACTTCGTGTTCCCATTGCGCTGAAAGTTTGCGGTCTTTGGTTACCACCGTCCAGCCGTCGTCCAGAATACGCAGATGGCGTTTGCCTTGGTTAATCATCGGCTCAATGGTGAAAATCATGCCTGCTTGTAACACCATACCCTGCCCTTTGCGCCCGTAGTGCAAAATTTGCGGTTCGCAATGGAAATCGCGCCCGATGCCATGTCCGCAAAATTCTTGCACCACCGAATAGCCTGCATTCTCGGCAACGGTTTGGCAGGCGTAGCCAATATCGCCCAAGGTTGCGCCCGCTTTCACCGCCGCGATGCCCGCCATCATGCTTTCGTGGGTAACATCAATCAGGCGCTGCGCTTGCGGGCTTACCTTGCCCACGGTAAACATGCGGCTGCTGTCGCCGTGAAAGCCGTCTTTTTTGATGGTTAAATCAATGTTGACAATATCGCCTTCTTTCAAGGGTTTATCATCGGGGATGCCGTGGCAAATCACATGGTTCACCGATGTGCAGCACGATTTGGGATAGGGCGGATTGCCGTAATGCAAGGGCGCGGGATAGCCACCTTGCACGTTCACATGATAGTCGTACACCAGCTTATCCAGCTCGTTGGTGGTGATACCGGGTTTCACAAAATCGCCAATATAATCCAGCGCGTCGGCAACCAATTTGCCCAGCTCGCGCATTTTTTCAATCTCTTCGGGGGTGTGGATGATTACTGCCATGATGGTCTTTCTATTGTGAACGCAATGAAAAAAAGAATTTTCAGGCTGCCTTTTGCGTTGCGGCAGCCTGAAATCAAGCGGGGCAAAATATAAAGAAAAACGCCACCAATGGCAAATATTCTTGTTTATAGGAGTGATTATGTTTGAAAGCATGGTAAGCATTATCGTGGGCATTATGGTATGCGCGGGCAATCTGTTGATTTCTTTCATCATATTTCGCCAAATCCGCCGCGTGCCCAGCGTGCAGCACAACGGCGAAACCTTGTGCCCCATCAGCCGCGCGAAGGTGTGGAGCAACGAGCGCTATTATGTTGGCAGCAACGAGATTTTTCACTACAACGGCAACACGCTAGGGCGTGTTGGCATTCAACTTTTGCAGCGGATTTTGCGTCATAAAATGGTAGATGCAAGGCGAAAATGCGAGCCTATGCTGTCCATAGGCGAGTATTTTCAACGCAGCAGATGCCGTTTTAGGGCGTAAAAGCCGCTAAAATGTTGATTGCCAACACGCCCTAATGATCAGCCACCCCATCGCCCGCATCACGCGCGTGGAAAAAGCAGCCTCAATATCAACCACAGCTATGTTTGGGACATCCATATCCAAGCCAACGGCAAATATTACATTTTCAGCTTCCGCCCCAACAATCAACACTTTGCCAACTGGCTTGCCCAATTTCGCCAAATCTATCCCGATAGGGTGCACGGCAAATGGTCGCGCTGGGCTTAGAAGCTGCCGATGATTTTAATTCTCGCAAAAAAATCCGTATAATCCGCCGTTTCCGTTTTGGTGGTGTCCTAAAAAGTATGCTGACATAAAACGTCAAGCCAATAACGACATTTCTATCGTACAAAATTTCCTGTTAAAACAGCGGAATTTGGCTAATTTAAATTACTAAAAAAACAAGCAGCATACTTTTTAGGACACCACCTCCGTTTTCAGGCTGCCTATATTTGAATAAAAGGCAGCCTGAAAATTTTATCCATCAGCCCCGCAATTACGGGCAACCTGAAAGAACACTACCGATATGAAAAAAGTCTTTATCCGCACCTTCGGCTGCCAAATGAACGAATACGACAGCGAAAAAATGCTCGCCGTACTCGCCGAAGAACACGGCGGCATTGAACAAGTTTCCGAACCCGACAACGCCGACATCATCCTATTCAACACCTGTTCCGTGCGCGAAAAAGCGCAAGAAAAAGTCTTTTCCGACTTGGGGCGCGTGAAACCCATCAAGCAAAAAAATCCAAACGTAATCATCGGCGTAGCAGGCTGCGTGGCTTCGCAAGAAGGCGAAGCGATTGTGAAACGCGCCCCGTATGTAGACGTGGTCTTCGGGCCGCAAACCCTGCACCGCCTGCCCAAAATGATTGTGGATAAAGAAACCACAGGGCTATCGCAAGTAGACATTTCCTTCCCCGAAATTGAAAAATTTGACCACCTGCCACCCGCCCGCGTGGACGGCGGCAGCGCGTTTATTTCCATTATGGAAGGCTGCTCCAAATACTGCTCCTTCTGCGTCGTGCCCTACACGCGCGGCGAAGAGTTTTCGCGCCCGCTGAACGACGTACTCACCGAAATCGCCAATTTGGCGCAGCAAGGCGTGAAAGAAATCAACCTGTTGGGGCAAAACGTCAACGCCTATCGCGGCGAAATGGACGACGGCGGCATCTGCGACTTCGCCACCCTGCTACGCATCGTCCACGAAATCCCCGGCATCGAACGCCTGCGCTTCACCACCAGCCACCCGCGCGAATTCACCGACGCCATCATCGAATGCTACCGCGACCTGCCCAAGCTCGTATCGCACCTGCACCTGCCCATCCAAAGCGGCTCCGACCGCGTGCTCTCCGCCATGAAACGCGGCTACACCGCGCTGGAATACAAATCCATCATCCGCAAACTGCGCGCCATTCGCCCCGATTTGTGCCTAAGCAGCGATTTTATTGTTGGCTTTCCGGGCGAGACCGAGCGCGAATTTGAACAAACCTTAAAGCTGGTGAAAGACATCGCCTTTGATTTGAGCTTTGTGTTTATTTACAGCCCGCGCCCTGGTACGCCAGCCGCCAATCTGCCTGACGACACGCCGCACGAAGAAAAAGTGCGCCGTCTCGAAGCGCTCAACGAAGTCATCGAAGCCGAAACCGCCCGCATCAACCAAACCATGCTCGGCACCGTGCAGCGCTGCTTGGTGGAAGGCATCTCCAAAAAAGACCCCAACCAGCTGCAAGCGCGTACCGCGAACAACCGCGTGGTGAACTTTTACGGCGATGTTTCGCTGATTAACGAGATGGTGGATATTGAGATTACCGATGCGCGAACCTTCTCATTGAGCGGCGAATTGGTTTGATGGCATGGCGCGTTAAGGCAGCCTGAAAACGCTTTTCGCGCCCTGCCGCCTTGTTCGCACGTTTTTTCTGCTCCACATCAAAGGCAGCCTGAAAAACCAATTTTCAGGCTGCCTTTGGTTTACCTTGTTATGCCATAACGGCTATAATTGAAAGCGAGTCGCAACAAGCGCTCAATAGAAACAATGGTTTACTTTTTCAACTAACCGCGCAGCCGTTTTCAGGCTGCCGAAAGAGAGGTCTATCATGTCTGATAAAAAAGTCGCTGTCGTAACAGGTTCTGCCGCAGGTTTGGGCAAAGGCATCGCCACCCGCTTGGCGCAAGATGGTTTTGCCGTGGTGTTGCACGACATCAACGCCGATAATCTTGCCCGCGCCAAAGCCGAGTTTGACCAAAATGGCTGGCAAAACATTGCGGTGCAAGGCAACGTTGCCAACCGCGCCGACCAATTTCGCCTTGCCGAAGAAGCCGTTAAAGCGTTTGGGCGCTTGGATGTTTGGGTGAACAATGCGGGCGTGGAATCGGTGGGCACGTTTTTGGCGCTGGATGAGCAGGAAATTGATCGCGTATTGGCGGTGAACGTGAAAGGCGTGATTTTTGGCACGCAAGCGGCTGCCGAGCAAATGAAAAAGCAAAAAACCGTGAGCAAAATCATCAATGCGTGCAGCATCGCGGGGCACGAATCCTACGAAATGCTCAGCCTGTATTGCGCCACCAAACACGCCGTGCGCTCGTTCACGCATTCCACCGCCAAAGAATTGGCGCAATACAACATCCGCGTGAACGCTTATTGCCCTGGCGTTGCCGACACGCCGATGTGGGAGCGCATTGATGCTGCCTTTGTGCAACACAAGGGCTATCAGCCCAAGCAGGCTTGGAACGAATTTACCGCTGGCATTTTGGCGGGTCGTCCGCAGCAGCCTGAAGACGTGGCTTGCTTGGTGTCGTTCCTATCGTCGCCCGATTCGGATTACATCACAGGGCAAACCATTTTGACCGATGGCGGCATGGTGTTCCGCTAATGGCAGGATGATTTTCAGGCTGCCGATGGGGCAATGAACATCATAGGCAGCCTGAAAAAACCAAACCGAATGCACGCGCGCATTCGGTTTTTTGTTGGGATGCAAGTGATCAAGCGCTACAACTTCATGCTGCGCGGCAGCAGGCTGGCATCGGCAGGATTGCTCAAAAAGCGCTGCAACACGCGTTTGAGCGCGGCATCTTCGTGTCCATACTGCATTTTTTGCGTGAAAAAATCGGCGATGATTTGCGCTTGCTGCTCCATGTTGAACTGGGCTAAATCTTGCCGACTGGCGAGCAAATGCTGATAGCGATAAGCGCGGTGAGCAATGTAGCCGCCTTGCAGCGCGATGCAAATGCCGCAGCGGCGCACGGGATAGCCGAGACGGTGTTGCCAAATGTGGCTGCATTCGTGGATAAACAGATGGCGCTGTTGCCATGTGCCGTGGGCGAAGTTGGCACAGCACAAGGCGCGGGGGTAATAGCTGTTGCCGTTGGGCGACATGGCGGTGTGGGTGTTTTGCAGCGGCAGATAGCGGCGTGCGTGGATGTGGATGGCGGCGTAGTCCAACGCGTGTTGAAAGATGGGGCGGATTAGGGCGATTTCGGATGGGGTGAGGTAGCGGGGCATAGGTAGCCTGAAAGTTTGTGGATTGGGTGGGGTGGATGGTTTTGATACAAAGGTTGGGTGTTTAATTGGGTGCGGGTGTTGCGTGGGGGGAGTGAATGATGGGGCAAGATGGGGAAAGTGTTTTGTGCCACGCATTTGGCAGCCTGAAAAGGGGAAACTGTTTTAGCTTTGTTGAAACCCGCTTCACTCGTTTTCAGGCTGCCTTTTCACGTTTTATGTTTTGCTTGATTGCGCTGTTTCGTTTATCCGCGTATGGAACGCTGTACACAATCCGCAATCTACAATCTCTGCAAACCCCATTCGCTCACACCAAAGGCAGCCTGAAAACAAAACCCCCATCCCAACTTCGCCCCCTCCCCCAAACCCATTCTCACGCCGCCATAAATCCTTCCCGACTCCCCAGCCATCGCCCCAAATGCGCTTGCACGATTTCAGGCTGCTGTTCTATCAGCTGCGGGGCAAGCTGGCGCGCATGTTCCAGCAACGCTAAATCTTGTTCCAAGTTGGCAAAGCGCAGCATCATCGCGCCGCTTTGGCGCACGCCGAGAAAATCGCCCGCGCCGCGTATTTCTAGGTCTTGCCGCGCGATTTCAAAGCCGTCGGTGTTTTCGTAAATCACTTTGAGCCGCTGCTTGCTCACTTGCCCCAAGGGTTCGGCAAACAGCAACACGCAGGTGCTCTCTGCTGCGCCGCGCCCCACGCGCCCGCGCAGTTGGTGCAGCTGCGCCAGTCCCATGCGCTCGGCGTGTTCAATCACCATCAGGCTGGCGTTGGGCACGTCCACGCCGACTTCTATCACGGTGGTCGCCACCAGCACGTTCAGACTGCCTGCCACAAATTGCGCCATGATTTCGGCTTTTTCGGCGGGCTTCATGCGCCCGTGCACCAAGCCGATTTTGAGCTGGGGCAGCGCGGCTTGCAGCTCGGCTAGCGTTTCGGTGGCGGCTTTCAGTTGCAGGCTGTCGCTTTCTTCAATCAGCGGGCACACCCAATAGGCTTGCTGCCCTTTTTGGCAGGTGTTGAGCACAAAGCCTTCCACTTCGGCGCGGCGTAGGTTATTGACTAATTTGGTTTTAATCGGCGTGCGGTTGGGTGGCAATTCATCGATGGTGGAGACTTCTAAATCGGCGAAAAACGTCATCGCCAGCGTGCGCGGGATGGGCGTGGCGGACATCATCAGCTGGTGCACATCTTGCCCTTTGTTTTTCAACGCCAGCCGTTGCGCCACGCCAAAGCGATGCTGTTCGTCCACAATCACCAGCCCAAGATTGTGAAAGACAACATCGTCTTGAAACAACGCGTGCGTGCCAATGGCAAGGCGGATGCGCCCATCGGCAATCGCGGCGCGGGCTTGGTCTTTGTCGCGCTTTTTCAGGCTGCCTGAAAGCCATGCCACGCTGATGCCCAGCGGTTCTAGCCATTGTTTGAACTTGATATAGTGTTGCTCGGCTAGGATTTCGGTGGGCGCCATCACGGCAGCCTGAAAACCGCCTGCGTCTTCCAGCGCAACCAACGCCGCCAGCGCGGCAACAATGGTTTTGCCGCTGCCCACGTCGCCTTGCAGCAGGCGGTGCATGGGATGCGGCTGGGCTAAATCGGCGCGGATTTCGTTGAACACGCGCTGTTGGGCGCGGGTTAGGCTAAACGGCAGTTGGGCAATCAGCGCATTGGTTAAGCTGCCGTTGCCAATCAGTGGTTTCAGGCTGCCTGAACGGCGTTTTTGCTTGGCTAGGCGCATGGAGAGTTGTTGCGCCAGCAGTTCGTCAAATTTGAGCCGCTGCCATGCGGGCAACGCACCATTGCTGATTTGCGCCAAGTTGATGCTGGGCGGCGGGTTGTGCAGCAGGCGCAGGCTGTCGGCGAGCGTGGGCAGGTTGTATTGGCGCAGCACACTTTCGGGCAGGATTTCGCGCAGGTCTAGATGTTGAAGCGCGGCGGCGATGGCTTTGCGCAGCGTGGGCTGGGTTAAGCCATTGGTGGTGGGGTAAACAGGGGTAAGCGTTTGGGCGAGCTCGCTTTTTTCGGGCGATTTGATTTTAGGGTGTATCATCTCCGCGCCGTAGTAGCCCTGTTTGATTTCGCCCAACGCGCGCACCCGTTGCCCTTTAGCAAGCTGCTGCTGTTGGCTGGGGTAAAAATGGATGAAGCGCAGGTTGAGCAGCCCGCCTGCGCTGTCTCGGATGCGGGCAATAAGCTGTTTGCGCGGCTTGAACTGGACTTCTTGCAGCACCACTTCGCCTTCCACTTGGCACATCTCGCCAATGGGCGCGGCGGCAATCGGCGTGATTTGGGTTTCGTCTTCGTAGCGCAGCGGCAGGTGTAGGGCTAAATCCCATGCGTTGTGGATGTGTAGTTTTTCCAGCTTTTGCACGGTGCTGTCGGTGAGTTTTAGGGTTTGGCGAAGGTCGGGAAGCATGGTTGTTTGCGCGGAAGGAGTTTTCAGGCTGCCTAATTATAGGGAAATTTGGGCGCAATGAATAATGGCGCGGGATTAAGGCAGCCTGAAAAGTAGGTCGGACATTGATGCCCGACATTTTGAAATGTGTGGCGGATGCGGATAAATAGGGCGGTGTTGGTTGGCGTTTATTTGTGTTTGTCGGGCATCAATGCCTGACCTACTCTAATGGTTGGCACTACATGGGGTGCAGGGGCTTGCCCCTGCTCGTGGTAGGCGGCGAAACGCCTGCTCTGGCAAAAAATAAGCCAAAGGCAGCCTGAAAACCTATTTACGCTTTTCAGGCTGCCTTTGGCACAAAAAAGGGCAGCCATTTCTCTGCCCCTGTTCGCATCATCTAATCTTCAACGTGCTCAATCCAATCAACACCAGCACAATGGTGATAATCCAAAAGCGTACCACCACTTGCGTTTCTTTCCAGCCTTTTTGCTCGTAGTGGTGATGAATCGGCGCCATCAGGAAAATGCGTTTTTTGGTTTTTTTGTACCAGCCCACTTGCAGCATCACGGAAATCGCTTCCATCACAAACAAGCCGCCCATAATCACCAACACAAATTCTTGGCGAATAATCACGGCAACTGTGCCCAACGCCGCGCCCAATGCCAACGCGCCCACGTCGCCCATAAACACTTGCGCGGGGTAGGCGTTGAACCACAAAAAGCCCAAACACGCGCCGCACATGGCGGTGCAGAAAATGGCGACTTCGTTTGCCCCCGCCACAAACGGCAGTTGCAAGTATTCGGCAAATTTATAATGCCCTGTTACATAAGCAAAAACGCCCAAGCCGCCCGCCACCAGCACCACGGGGAACGCTGCCAAGCCATCCAAGCCGTCGGTAAGATTGACTGCGTTGGATGTGCCAACGATGGTGAGGTAGGTTAAAACGATAAAGCCGACCACGCCCAAGGGCAGGGCGACTTGTTTGAAAAACGGCACGATAAGAATGTTGTTGGCTTCGCTTTTGGCGAGATAAAACAGGGCGAAGCCCGCGCCCAGCGCCACAGTGGACTGCCACACCATTTTGAAGCGCGCCGACACGCCGTTGGGGTCTTTGTAAACCACTTTGCGCCAGTCGTCATAAAAGCCGAGCGCGCCCGTGGCGAGCAGCACGACAAGCAGCGTCCAAATATAGGGGTTGGCAAGGTTTGCCCACAGCAGGGTGGCGAAGGTGATGGAGGTGAGAATCAGCGAGCCGCCCATGGTGGGCGTGCCGTTTTTGACCAGATGCGTTTGTGGGCCATCGCTGCGCACGGCTTGCCCTACTTTGAGCGCGGTGAGCTTGCGTATTGTCCACGGCCCGAGCAGCAGCGAAAACGCTAGGGCGGTGAGTGCCGCCATCACGGCGCGAAAGGTGGTGTATTGGAAAATATTGAGGGCGGAAATCCAGTTGCTCAAACGAGCGAGCCATAACAGCATGATGCTTCCTTGTTGCTTGGTGGCAGTTTTCAGGCTGCCGTTGTGAGAGTTTGAGTTGTTGTTATCAAAATGCGCGGATTATAGTGGGAATGGGGCGCGGGGTGGGGGTTTAAATTCGCTTGGCGTTTTCAGGCTGCGGCATGGTTTTCAGGCTACCTAATGCAGCAGCGATAACAGCAGCCTGAAAAGCTCGTTTACCGCAGTTTCAAAGTTCATTCCATACAAAATCATCACAATAACCACCACCGCCAGCATAATCAGCGGCACAATCAGCAAGCCAATGTAGCCCATGATTAAGCCTGCCAACGCCATGCCTGCGCCGTCTTCATTCAGGTTTTGGCGGATTTGGCTACGCGCCATATGCCCCATCACAATGGCGGCGATGTTGATGATACCGATGGAGGGCAGCCCGCCCACCAAGCCCAGCAGCCCGCAAATAAAGCTGATGATGGCGAGTATGTTGGTGGTGCGCGGTGTGGGGTTGGGCGTTTGCGTCATGATGAATTCTTTGCTGTTGCTGGGCAAAATGGCGTTTCAGGCTGCCTTATCGCGCATGCCGTTGCCGATAGCTTTCCATATCCAACACGCAAATGGGAAACGACGCGCCTGCATCGGGATGATTTTTGCCACCTCCCAAATCCAAGCATTGATCTTGATACAACTGCGCCTGCGTCCACATCCCTAGCCAAAAAGCAAGCAACAGCGCGGCGAGTATCCCTATCCACTTGGCGATTTTCATTCCATTCCTTTTGCTATTTTCAGGCTGCCTTTTGCCAAGCCTGCAACTGATAGCGCGTTGGCGGCTCGCCGACATCTTGGTAAACCAGCCATGCTCTGTTTAATCAGCCATTTTGGTTTTCAGGCTGCCTTTTGCATGATAGGCAGTCTGAAAACTATGCCAACAACGCCGCCACCACTTCTTCCATCCGCATAAAGCGCGAGCCTTTCACCAGCACGCTGGCGTTTTCGGGCAAATCGTGCGCCAGCGACAGAATCAACGGGTCTTTGTCGGCGAACCACAGCCCTGCCGCGCCGAATTTTTCGGCAGCCTGCGCGCTGTTGTCGCCCACAAAATAGGCGTATTCAATGCCCAATTCGCGCGCGTAAACGCCGATTTCTTCGTGCATTTGCGGCGCTTCCGCCTCGCCCAGTTCGCCCATGTCGCCCATCACGAAAATGCGTGGTGCAGGCTGCTTGGCCAACACGTCCAGCGCGGCCTTCATACTGTCGGGGTTGGCGTTGTAGGTATCGTCCAAAATCAAAGCGTTGCGTATGCCGTGCTTCTGTTGCAGCCGCCCTTTGATGTTGCCGAACGCCGCCAGTCCGGCCGCAATTTCCGCCAAAGACACGCCCGCCTGCACCGCCAAAGCCGCCGCCGCACAGGCATTGGCCACGTTGTGCCGCCCTGCCGCCGGCAGCGACACGCGCACGCGCTCCGTGCCGTACACCAAATCAAACACGCTAGACAACGGCTGCAAATCGATGTTTTCGGCGTGAATATCGCCATGCTCTGCGCCGAATGTCAGCGTTTTCAAACCATTGCAGGCTGCCTGAAACACGGGCAGGTTCGCGTCTTCGGCGGGCAGCAGGGCAACGCCGTTTTCAGGCAACCCCTGATAGATTTCGGATTTGGCGCGGGCAATGTCCGCCACGCCGTTGAACCCGCAGCCGATGTGCGCGCGCATGGCGTTGTTCACCAATGCGGTATCGGGCGCGGCAATGCGGGTCAGCGCCGCCAGCTCGCCGAAGTGGTTCATGCCCATTTCAATCACGGCATAGCGGTGGTGTTCGCGCAAATTCAGCAGGGTGAGCGGCAGGCCGATGTGGTTGTTGAAATTGCCCGCCGTCGCCAGCACCGCGTCCGCGCCGAATTTGGCGCGCAGCACCGCCGCCAGCATTTCCTTCACGGTCGTTTTGCCGCTGGAACCGGTAATCCCGAACACAAACGGGTTCACAGCCTTACGCCACGCCGCTGCCAGTTGTTGCAAGGCGTGCAGCGTGTCGGGCACGAAAAAGCAGCCTGCAATGCCGGCCAAATCGCCGCGCGACACAATAGCCAGCGCACCTTTGGCCAGCACGTCCGGCACAAAATCGTGCGCGTCGTGGTTCTCGCCCGCCAACGCAACAAACAAATCGCCTTTCTGCGCTTGGCGGCTGTCGGTGGTGATTTGGTTGATGGGGCTGTCTGTGGCGATTTCAGGCAGCCTGAAAAGGCGGCGAACGAAGTTTTGGGTTAGTGCGGTCATGGTTTTCACTCAATAAAATGGTTTTCAGGCTGCCTCATCGCTCACGGCACAATCACCGTAAACACATACGCCGCCAGATTTACCAGCAAAACAATGCCATACAGCATATTAGATTTGCCATAATGCAGCGACAGCATCACAGTAAACGTGCTCAACCCCAGCAGTAGCATGGATTTGGCATCCAAGCCCAGCATCACGTCAATATCGTAAATCAAGCACACCAACGCCACGGCGGGAATGGTGAGCCCGATGCTGGCGAGGGCAGAACCCAACGCCAGATTGATGCTGGTTTGCAAACGGTTGCGGCGGGCGGCGGTGAGCGCGGCGAGGCTTTCGGGCATCAGCACCACGGCGGCGATAATCACGCCCACCAGCGCCTTGGGCGCGCCCCACGAAACCACCATACTTTCAATGGCGGGCGACAGGGCTTTTGCCAACGCAATCACCACGCCCAAACACACCACCAGGCACACCAAGCTAGCCAGCGCGATTTGGGTGGGCGGCGGCTCGGCATGGTGGCTGGGGTCTTCATCGTCTGCCAAAAAATAATCGCGGTGGCGCACGGTTTGGGTCAGGATAAAGGAAAAATACAGCACAAAAGACGCAACAGCGATAAACAGCAGCTGTGCCGTGTTGTAGCTGCCCGATGGCGTGCTGGTGGTGAAATTGGGCAGCACCAACGTGAGCACCAAAATGGAAATCAGCGTTACCAGCGCGGTACTCACCGATTTTTTATTGAAAAATTGCTCGCGGTGTTTCAGGCCACCAATCAGCAGGCACACGCCCAATAATCCCGTTAAAATCAACATGATGGCAGCAAACACAGTATCGCGCGCCAAATAGGCGGCGTTGCTGCCTCCGCCCATCATCATGGACACAATCAGCCCCACTTCCAGCACGGTAATCGCCAGCGCCAGAATAATCGTGCCAAACGGCTCGCCCACTTTGTGCGCCACCACTTCGGCGTGATGCACGGCGGATAACACGCTGCCAATCAGCATCGCGCCGCCAATCAACTGCAACGGCGCGCTGCCTTTGATGCCGATGAAATACACCAGCCATGCGGCAATAGGCAGGACGATAGACCAGATGGGGAGGGGGTTGTGGGTGGGTTTTGTCATGTTGGGATTGGGAATAAGATTGGGTTTGGGGTTTTCAGACTGCCTACCATTGCCCTAAGGCATCTTGCGCCACTTCAAAATCAGAAAAATGATGTTTCACTCCTTGAACATCCTGATACGTCTCATGCCCCTTGCCGGCAATCAGCACAATATCTTGCGCTTGCGCTTGGGCGATGGTTTGCTCAATCGCGGCTTTGCGGTCGGCCTCCACCAACGCAGGATTGGGAACGGCGGGCAGGATGTCGGCGATGATGGCTTGCGGCGATTCGGTGCGCGGGTTGTCGCTGGTTACCACCACGCGGTCGGCAAATTGGCTGGCGACGGCGCCCATCAGCGGGCGTTTGCCGCGGTCGCGGTCACCTCCGCAGCCGAACACGCACCAAAGCCGGCTTTCAGGCTGCCGGATTTCGCGCAGGGTGGTGAGGGCTTTTTCCAGCGCGTCGGGCGTGTGGGCGTAATCCACCACCACCAGCGGTTTGTCGGGCTGGATAATGCAATCCATGCGCCCTGTGGCGGGGCGGATGCGGGATAACGCGGTTAAGGCAGCCTGAAAATCGTAGCCTGTGGCGCAGAGTGCGCCCAATGCGGCGGCAAAGTTTTGCGCGTTGAACCGCCCGAGCAGCCGGGTTTGCGCGCTGCCCTCGCCCCACGGCGTGGCCAGGCTGATACTCATGCCCTCCTGGTTGGCGGCGAAACGGGTTATGCGGATGTCGGCTTGCTCATTGAAGCCGTAGGTGTAGGTTTTAACTTCGTTGCAGCCTTCGGTTTTCAGGCTGCCGCTGTGTTGTTTGAGCTCGGCGGCGAGTGCTGCGCCAAATGCGTCGTCGCTGTTGATGATGGCGTTTTGCAGGCCTTGCCAGTAGAACAATCGCGCTTTGGTTGCGCCGTATTCCGCCATGCTGCCGTGGTAGTCCAAATGGTCGCGCGTCAGGTTGGTGAACACGGCGGTGTGAAAGGGCACGCCGTTTACGCGGTATTGCGCGAGCCCGTGGCTGGATACTTCCATGGCGATATGTTTCGCGCCTTGCTGTTTGAATTGGTGAATCAGCGTTTGCACGGCAAGGGGGTCGGGCGTGGTGTGCGTGGTTTCTTGCAATGCGCCGAAAAAGCCGTTGCCCACCGTGCCGATGATGGCGCAGCTTGGCGCGCGTTCTAAATCATCAATCGCTTGGGCAAGCCATTGCGTGATGGATGTTTTGCCGTTGGTGCCTGTTACGCCGATGATTTTCAGGCTGCCTGAAAGGTTGTCATACGCTTGCGCTGCCAGTATGCCCGCGCGTTGTTTCAAATCGCTGATGGCTTGGTTCGGCACTTGCCATTCAGGCTGCCATTTAAACGCGCCATCGTCGTCCCAATACACAAAACTTGCGCCGTTGGCGATGGCGGCGGCAATATAATTTCTGCCGTCTGCATACTCACCTTGGCAGGCGACGAATACATCGTTTGGCTGGATTTTGCGGCTATCGGCGTGCAACCTTTGGCAGCCTGAAACGGTGTATTGCAAGGCAGGAAGCGTGGGTTGGGCAGGAGCGGCTTTTTGGCTAAACATGGGAAATCTTCACAAAATAAGTTTTCAGGCTGCCTATGGGATGGGCACAACGCGTTGAATCGCAACAGCCGCATCATCGGCATAAGGCAGCCTGAAAATCCCTAAAAACCATAATACAACAACAGCTTAATCATCATTTTCAGGCTGCCTATTAAAGAAAAAACCTTCGTAGCACCCAAAGTGCCACAAAGGTCTATTGCATTGGGTTATCGTTTTTTGGCAACGCTTTCGCTGGGTTCAACATTCACATAAGTGGGTTTTACGCCCAGTTTTTTCAGCCCGCCCGCCATAATCTCGCGGAATGCAGGGCCAGCCACCGTGCCGCCGTAATAACCTTTGCCGCGCGGCTCATCAATGCTCACCGCCACAATCAAACGCGGATTTTGCGCTGGCGCAAAGCCAACAAAGCTGGCGCGATATTTATCCGAATAGCCGCCTGTGCTGGATGCTTTGCGTGCCGTGCCTGTTTTGGCTGCCACATCATAGCCTGGCACTGCGCCATCTTGCCCCGTGCCGCCTTTGCGTGTGATGCTAACCATCATCTCGCGCATTTGTTTGGCGGTTTCGGGTTTAATCACTTGTGTGCCTTTGGGCGGTTGATTTTGCTTATAGATAGTGGCAGGCATCAATTTGCCGCCTGCGGTGAAAATGGTGTAGCCCTGCGCCATTTGCAGCAGGTTCGCCGTAATCGCATAGCCATAAGACATCACCGCGCGATCCAGTTTGCTCCATTTGGCAGCAGGTTTAATCGCGCTGCTTTGCTCGCCGCTCACGCCCGAGCCTGTTTTATGCCCAAAGCCTACATCAGAAAAATGCTGATACAAACTTTGGTTGTCATACAACGCCGCGATATGGCTTGTGCCCACGTTAGACGATTTTTGCAAAATGCCTTGCGTGGTGAGCGTGGGGTAATCATGCGTATCGCGGATGGTTTTGTTGCCAATCACATAAGGGCGCGTATTAAACGAGCTATTGCGCCCAATCTTGCCATCATCCAGCGCCTTGGCGATGATAAACGGCTTCATCACCGAGCCCAATTCCATCGTTTCGCTCACGGCAAAATTGCGCAAGCTGGTGGCAGGATAGGCTTGATAATAATTGGCATCGTAATCAGGCAAGCTCGCCATTGCTAAAATCTCACCTGTTTGCGCATCCAAAACCACCGCACCGCCCGCTTTGGCGTTAAAGTTTTTCAGCGTTGCCGCCAGTTGGTCGTGCGCCAAACGCTGCAAATCTTGGTCAACCGATAGCACCAAAGTTTCGCCCGATTTGGCTGCCGCGTTGTCGGGTGAATCAATCAATTCCACAATATTGTTATGGCGGTCGCGCAGCACCACTTGCCGCCCATCTTCGCCTGTTAAACGCTGGTTTGCCGCGCGTTCCAAGCCTTCCAAGCCTTCACCTTTGTCGTTGGCAAAGCCCACAATATGCGAAAACAAATTGCCTGTTGGATAAGCGCGTTCGGTGCGCTCTTCAAAGCGCAAAGACGGAATATTCAAGGCTTTCAGCGCGTCGGCTTCTTCCAGCGAAAGCTCGGTTTTAAACTGCACATATTGGCTAGAACGGTCTTGCAATTTTTGGCGCACTTCGCTTTCAGGCAGCTTTAAAATTTCCGCCAATTTGGCAAATTGCTCCTTGCTGATGGCATTCCAATTAATCTCATCGCCTTGGCGCTTGGGGGCATAAATGGCGCGCGGGTTAAAGGTTGCCACTTTCAAATAACGGCTTACTGCCAAAATCGCGCCGTTGCGATCGGTAATCGTGCCGCGCAGCGCAGGGCTTTTAATGCTGCGTACCACGCGGTTTTCGCTGAATTTGCTCAACTCGCTATGGTGTTGCGCTTGCACGCGAAAGCTGTGCCCAACCAACACACAAAACGCGCCACCAATCGCCAGCATCAACCACGATAGGCGTTTATTACCCTCTACAACTTGGCGTTTGTTTTCTTCTTTTTGTGCCATGTATGGCTTAAGTTCATTATGGATTAACATCGTTTTCTTCTTAACTGCTTATTTATTTTTAGAAACCTGCATGGATAACAGCATGGATAAAACAACCGTGATGATTGTCAATTGCTTAATAACCAACAGCCACCGTATTTTCTGCTGTTGGCAGCCTCATTTTCATTTTCTCGGCGGCGCGTGCCACTTGTTTGGAATCAGACAACTTGCTTTGTTCGTAAACCAGCTCGGCATGGTCTTGATTCAACCGTATTTTCTCTTCTTGCCCCTTGCCATAAAGATGCGTTTGCCGCTTAATCCCCATCTGCAAATCGGTTACATACAACGCCGAAAGCGTTACGGAAACCAGCAAAATAAAATTCAATTTAGACATCTTTACATTCCAGTCAATAATATTCAGGCAGCCTGAAAATCAAATTGCCCCGTTGTACGCTCTGCCACACGCAACACCGCAGAACGCGCGCGCGGATTCGCCAAAACTTCTGTCTCATTTGCCTTAATCGCCTTGCCGATTGCGCGCAAAGGCGGCTGCGGCAAATCTGCTTCGCGCACCATCGCCCATTTGGGCAACGGCGCATGGCTGGAATATTGGCGGATAAATTGTTTCACTAATCTATCTTCTAGCGAGTGAAACGCAATTACCGCCAATCGCCCGCCCGCATTCAAACACTCAACCGCTTGCGGTAAGACCGCTTGGATTTCATCCAGCTCGCGGTTAATAAAGATGCGAACGGCTTGAAAGGTTCGCGTTGCAGGGTCTTGTCCGCGCTCGCGAGTACGGACGCATTGCGCCGCGATTTGCGCCAGCTTGCGGGTTGTATCAATGGGCGCTTCACTTCTCTGCGCGACAATTGCACGCGCAATCGCGCGACTAAACCGCTCTTCACCATAATTCTTGATTACCTCGTGTATTTCATCTTCGCTGGCAACTGCCAACCAATCCGCAGCCGATTGCCCGCGCGTGGTATCCATCCGCATATCCAGCGACGCATCAAAGCGAAAGCTGAACCCGCGCGACGCATCATCAATCTGCGGCGAAGAAATGCCCAAATCAAACAACGCGCCATCAATCTTGGCAATGCCCAGCGCCTTTAAGGCAGCCTGAAAACCAGCAAAGCCATCATGCACCACGCTCACTCGCGCATCTTGCGCTGCCAAATCCTGCGCCACCGCAATCGCCTGCGGGTCTTTATCAAAAACAACCAACCGCCCTTTTTCGCCCAATTTAGACAAAATCAAGCGTGAATGCCCGCCGCGCCCAAACGTGCCATCCACATAAATACCGTTTTCTTGAATATTCAGCGCATCAACAGCCTCATTCAATAAAACAGTTATGTGTTGAAATGGTTCAGGTTTTGCAGCTAAGTTCATAATTGTAAATCTGTTTGGCTCAAATCAAAATCCAGCTCATCGGGGTCAATAGACAAGGCTTTTTCGGTTTCTGCCATTTTTTGTTCCAAGCCCCAAAGTTCAAGACGATTCACGCGCCCAACCAGCATCACATCTTTATCAAAATTCACTAAACGGCGCAGATTTTGCGGCAGCAACACGCGCCCCGCGCTATCCAATTCCAGCGTTTCTGCGTTGTGCAGCAGCAAGTTTTGATAAAGCTGCAAATTGGGCTTGCCTTTTACGTTGAGCGACAACAATTGTTGCTCCACTTTCTCCCACTCGCCTTCGGGATAAAACAGCAAACGGTCGCGGCTATCCAGCGTGGCAACGATGCGTTGCGTGTCAAAATCGCGCGACAAGGCATCACGAAACTTGGCTGGAATCGCCAATCGTCCTTTGTTATCAAGGGTTAATTCGTGTGAGCCGCGAAACATAACAGAATCTGGTTGAAATTTTGGAATTTGGGAAAGTTTTACCACTTGGCACCACTTCCCCCCACATGGCTACACTATAAGCAAAAAACGGCATTGGGTCAAATTGTCCAAATAGAATTAACTCTTTAAAAATAGATTGGAATTTTGGCTTACAACGCATTTCAGGCAGCCTGAAAACGCATTTAGGCTGCCTGAAAAAACATGGAAAATTTTTTACCAATAAAAACAAAGCGCGTTCCAAATCACTTCCTTGCACGCGCCCAAACAAAGCCATTTATAATAGCTTTTCTGCTTTATATTTTTACACAATTTAACCTTATGACTTCACCACAAATCCCACATTTGGATAGCAATCAGCAGCAAGCCAGCGATGCGCTCGTTCACATGATTGCCGATGAAATTGCCCAGCAGGGCGCAATCCCGTTTTCGCGCTTTATGGAGCTGGCGTTGTATGCGCCGCGCTATGGTTATTACACGGGCGGAGCGCACAAAATTGGCGCGGCGGGCGATTTTATTACTGCGCCTGTGTTGTCGCCTTTGTTTGGGCAAACTTTGGCGCGGCAGATTGCGCCGCTGCTGGCGCAAACGGCGGGCAATGTGTATGAGTTTGGCGCGGGTACGGGGGCTTTGGCGGTTAGCCTGTTGAACGCGCTTTCAGGCTGCCTGAACACTTATTATATTGTGGATCTGTCGCCCGAATTGGCGGCGCGTCAGAGCCAATACATCCAGCAACACGCGCCTGATTTGGCGCATAAAGTGAAGCACTTAACCGCCCTGCCCGCTTCGTTTGACGGTGTTATTTTAGGCAATGAAGTGTTGGATGCGATGCCCAGCGAGCGCATTTGTCGCCACGAAAATGGCGATTTTTCGCGCGTGTATGTTGGGTATGAAAACGGGCAGTTTGCGCTGCAACATCAATCATTGATTGACCCCGATCTTTTTCAGGCTGCCTTAAATTATTTTCCTGAAAACGCGGGCGAATACACCAGCGAGCTGCATCCCACGCAACACGCTTTTATCCACACGCTTGCCGAAAAACTCACGCGCGGCGCGATGATTTGGCTGGATTATGGCTTTGACGCGGCGCAGTATTACCACCCTGAGCGCAGCGATGGCACGCTGATTGGGCATCATCGCCACCACACCATCCACGACCCGTTTTACCGCGTGGGGCTGACGGATTTGACCGTGCACGTTAATTTCAGCGACATCGCCGAGGCGGGCTGTGCGGCGGGCTTGGACTTAATCGGCTACACCAACCAAGCCACTTTTTTATACAACTTGGGCATTTTGGATTTGCTCGCGGCGCAGTTCCCCGAAACCGACACGCCGAGCTATTTTCAGGCTGCCCAAGCGGTGAACACGCTAACTGCGCAGCACGAAATGGGCGAATTGTTTAAAGTCATCGCCTTTGGTAAACAAGTGGATGTGGATTGGCTGGGCTTTGCGCATGGCGATATGTGCCACAAGCTATGAGCGATTTGGCGCGGGGATGGTTTTCAGGCTGCCGTGTTGAGATTGGCTGATGCCTGCCTTATGGAGATGCCAAAGGCAGCCTGAAAAGGCAGCCTGAAAACGACTTAACCTTTGTTTTAATGTACTCGTTTGCTTTATGAAACTTCTCTATCTTATTCCGCCTGCGCTGCTGCTTGTTCTGCTGATTGCTTGGTATTACCAGCGCCCTAATGCGCCCCAGATGCAGCCTGAAAACCAAATCACAAACTCCTACCAACATTTACCCTAAATCCCAACCCCATTTTCAGGCTGTCTATTGTTCCCCTAACCTAATCAGCAGCCTGAAAATCCACCCTACCAATCCAATCCCCCAAACCCAACGAAAGCCCCCTACCCATGCCCCTCTGCATCATCCCCGCCCGCGGCGGCAGCAAACGCATCCCCCGCAAAAACATCAAACCCTTCAACGGCAAGCCGATGATTGCCCACAGCATCGCCACCGCCCAGCTTTCAGGCTGCTTCTCCCAAATCATCGTCTCCACCGACGACCCCGAAATCGCCGCCATCGCCCAGCAATACGGCGCAAGCGTGCCTTTCGTGCGCCCGCCCGAGCTATCCGACGACCACGCCACCACAGGCGCGGTCATCGCCCATGCCATCCAATTTATGCAACAACAAGGCTGGCAAGACAGTGCCGCCTGCTGTCTCTACGCCACTGCTCCTTTCGTGCAAGCCGATGATTTGCAACAAGGTTTAACCACCTTATCGCAAAATCAAGCCGACTACGCATTCAGCATCACCAGCTTCCCCTTTCCCATCCAACGCGCCCTAAAACTGCACGCGGGCAACCAAGTCGCCATGTTCCAACCCGAAAACTTCGCCGTCCGCAGCCAAGACCTAGAAGAAGCATGGCACGACGCAGGGCAATTCTACTGGGGCACAGCCGCCGCATGGCTCGCACAAAAACCCATTTTCAACAGCCGCAGCATCGGCATCAAAATCCCACGCCACCGCGTGCAAGACATAGACACCCCCGAAGACTGGACACGCGCCGAAATCCTATATCGCCTACTGCAAGCATACGAAAGCGAACAACCCTAAACCCTATTTTCAGGCTGCCCCAAAGGTTCAACATCATGAAATTCCTTATCCGCGCAGACGCATCGCTGCAAATCGGCAGCGGACACATCATGCGCTGCCTCACCCTCGCCCAACAACTGCGCCAATACAACCACCACATCACCTTCATCAGCCGCACCAATCTCGGGCATCTCGCCCCGCTTATCCGCCAGCAAGGCTTTGACTGCATTGCGCTGCCCCCGCCTAGCAATGTCGTCCCCTTTGGCACCAAAAGGCAGCCTGAAAATCCCGCCGACATCACCGCCCATGCCGCATGGCTCGGCACCAGCCAAGCACAAGACCTTGCCGACTGCGCCCCCCATATCCGCCACCTTGCGCCCGACTGGATTATCTGCGACCACTACGCCCTATCCGCCGCATGGCAACGCGCTGCCCGCAGAATCTGCCACAGCAAAATCATGGTCATCGACGACCTACACGACCGCCCCCACGACGCCGATTTGCTACTAGACCAAAACCACGCCCACCACGCCAGCGACTACACCCACCTTGTTCCCCCAAGCTGCCACATTCTCGCAGGAACGCGCTACGCCCTACTGCGCGACGAATTCGCCCAACACCGCGCCGCCAGTTTGCAAAACCGCACCGCGCTCAGGCAACCTGAAAACCAAAATATCCTGATTAACCTCGGTGGCGTGGATAAAGACAACCACACGCTCGCCGTGTTGCAAGCCCTGTCTGATTACGTTTCAGGCAGCCTGAAAACCGATACCGCCCCCTTCCGCACCACCATCATCATGGGCGCCACCGCCCCCCATCTCGCCAGCGTGCAACAACACGCCGCCCACGCCCCCTACCCCAGCCAAGTCATCGCCAACGCTAATAACATGGCAGCGCTGATGAGCCAAGCCACATGGGCAATCGGCGCCGCAGGCAGCACATCATGGGAGCGCTGCGCCCTCGGGCTGCCCACCCTGCTCATCACCATCGCCGACAACCAACGCCCCATCGCCGCCCAACTGCAAAGCGCAGGCGCCGCCCTCGCCCTAGAAGCCAGCCAAATCCCCCGCCCCGCCTTCCAAGCCGCCATCGCCCAAATGATGCAGCCTGAAAACCAACAACGCATCAGCCAAACCGCCGCCCAACTCTGCGATGCCCACGGCGCCAACCGCGTCGCCCGACACATCGCCCAACGCAGCGCCGCACCCCAAGCCAACCTCCGCCCCGCCACCGCCGCCGACAGCACACTCATCCACACATGGCGCAACCACCCCAGCATCCGCCAAATGATGTTCAACCCCGATCCCATCCCCCTGCCTCAACACCAAACATGGTTCGCCCAACAGCTCAACAACCCCGCCTTCAAAATGTACGTTTACACCCTAAACGACACCCCCCAAGGTTACGGCAGCCTGAAACGCATCGCCCCAAACCAATACGAATGGGGCTTCTACCTCGCCCCCGATTGCCCACGCGACAGCGGCAACGGCAGCATCCTATGCAACCTACTGCTGCAACGCGCCTTTGGCGAACTGGGCGCAAGCATCGTCCACGGGCAAGCCCTAGCACACAACACCGCCAGCATCGCCCTACACCGCAAACTCAGTTTCAGGCAGCCTGAAAACAGCCTGCACGAAGAGCACATCGTCCCCTTCATCCTAAGCGCCGAGCAAAGCTGGCAATAATCTCCTTGCCAACATTGCCCACGTCGCCAGCGCAACGGCAGCCTTGCCCCTTTGTCCCAATCTTTGATTTAGAAACAAAGTGGTATGCCGCAGGCTTCAACGAAGTTAAAACGCCGCCCGAACGCAACGCGCTAGCACCGTTTATCCCAACCACAAAAAAAGCAGCCTGAAACGTCCCAACACGCTTTCAGGCTGCCTTATCTTTGCATTGCCCCATCCGCTTAAAACCGCTTGTCCCTTTGTTCTGCCAAACGCAATCTTTTAACAACAACAAAATACACCAACGCACCCCAGCCGCAAAAAGGCAGCCTGAAAACGGGTTCACAAACTTCTGCGAAGCCAAAACCGTTTTCAGGCTGCCTATTATTGGGTTTTCAGAAGGCGAGCGGGTCGTTGCTGTCGCTGGCTTTGCGGTGCTGCGGCGTGGTTTTCAGGCTGCCTGAAACGCGCCAACCATATTGGGCAAACCAGTTGGGCAAGTCGTGTTCGCCGCGCAAGCCAAGCAGCTCGGCAAGGTTTGACATCACCAGCCAAACTTGCCCGCCTTGCGCCAAATGGTTGGATGCGCCGCGCAAAAAGGCGTGCAACATGGCGTGTTTGGGGTCGTATAGCGCGGTTTCCACGGCGGAAGTGGGCTTGGCAGGCAGCCACGGCGGATTGCAAACGATTAAATCTGCCGTGTGTTCGCCAAACAAATCTTGTTGCAACACTTGAACTTGCGAGCCAAACCCAAGCCGCGCGATGTTGCTTTGTGCGCAGGCGGTGGCACGTGAATTGGTGTCGGTGGCGATGATATTGGCTATGCCACGCTTGGCGAGCAAAGCAGCAATCACGCCGCTGCCCGTGCCAATATCCAGCGCGGTTTGGGCGTTTTCAGGCAGCTTGGCTTGGGCAATCAGCGATAAATATTCGCCACGAATCGGCGAAAACACGCCAAAGGGCACATGAATCGCGCCATCTAATTCGGGGATGAAAACGCCTTTTTTATGCCATTCGTGCGCGCCGATAAAGCCGAGCAACTGCGCCAGCGGCAGAATAAAAGGCTCATTATTTTCAACGTCGTACATATCGCGCAGAGCAGCCTGAATATTGGGCGCGCGCGGTAAATCCAAAACAAAGCCCGCGCCAATTTCCACGCACAAGGCATTGGCAACGCGGCTGGCTTGTGATTGCGCCAAGCGATGTTTGTGAAACGCGGTGGCAGGGTCTGTTTCGGCTTGGGCTTGGGCTGTGGCTTTGGGCTTGGTTTTCAGGCGTTTTTTGATTGCTGCCAACACTTGTTTGGCGTTGTGAAAATCGCCGCGCCACACGGTGGCGATGTTTTGCTGAGCAGCCTGAATAATGTGGCTCGCCGAAGTTTCGTTTACAAAAACAAATTCGCGTGGCGGCGATTGGGTGGATTCGTTGCGGTAGTTCATGGGGATATTCTTGATAAGCAAAAGGCAGCCTGAAAGCGGCAATATCAGTTTTCAGGCTGCCTGATGGGTATGAGCAACATGGCGGGCTTCACTTTGCACCAGCGGCAACAGCCAAGCCGCAAAATGGTTTTCAGGCTGCCTTAAAGCATGGCGGCAGCCTGAAAATGGGTTAAAACGAAGCGAAAATTATTGAGCCAAGCGCTTTTCCAATACATCGGCGCGACTGGCAATCATATCCAGTGCCAAGCCTGAGCCGTTAAGCAAATCCATGGTACCGCCTGTTCTGCCGTATTCCTTGTGGGTGGCGCGTTTCATTTTGCGCTGCCAATTGGCTTGCTCTTTTTTGAGCTGAGCGGCTTTTTTCGGATGCTTGGCGATGAGCTTGGCAAGCGCATCATTCATGCGCTCTTCTTGGCGGTCAATTTCAATGTTGGTGCAATCCAACATGGCGGCAGTAACGCCGCTTTTGGCTTCGGGCTGATCAAGGCATTTATCCATCTCAGGATAGCTGCGCTCTTGGGACGATTTAGCCCATGCAGGCGCGGCAAAAGCGGCGCTTAACAGCAATACGGCAAACATTTTTGTTTGTGCGGAACGAATCATGTTGTTTCCTTATCGGATGGGGAAAAAGCGTTTTCAGGCTGCCTCAAACAAACAGCCGAATCATCAAGGTAAACACCAGCAGCGCCACCAGCGCAATGCCCGAATACATCGCCAATTTGCGCCATTGCTCAGAGAAAATGCCGTCGTCTTCGTCTTGCGGCAAAAAGGGCACGTTCTCGGGCATGATCAGGATGTCGTCTTCAACGGTTTCGGTGTTGCCGCCGCGCAGCAATTGCACATCCAGCCAATGATTGATTTTGCGGTATTGCGGCGCTGGGTCGGTATGTGGCAGCGCGCCGAGCATGGTTAAGCCTTTGATGCGCTGCTCGGCGATGGGGCTACCTTGTTCTTGCGCGGTGAGCAGTTTGGCTTTGGCGGCGTATTTCATAGCGGCGGGCGTGTCGTAGAAGCGGCGTAGGGCTTGTTCTATGCGCTTGGGGTCAATCTTGGGCATTTCGGCGTGCCATTTTTCTACATCGGCTTGGATTTCATCGCCGATTAAATCGCGCGCAGCAAGCGGGGCGGCAACCAGCAATTCTGCCCATAAATGATTGGCACGCCAGTCTTTTTTGCTGGCGGCCAGTTGCAAATAATGCGCTGTTTTGTGCAACGAAGATTCGGTGTGAATGCCTTGGCTGTATAAATACGCCAAATACAGCATGGCGGTGGTGTTGCCTTGCTCGCTAAATTGCTGCAACACGGCAAGCAATTTTTCGCATTGCGCGGGGCTGAGCTTGGCGTTGATGGCAGCAGCGATTTTGGGCAAGGTGGTTTGTTTGAGCGCGGCGGCGTATGTTTCGTTTTGCCAGTCTTCCAGCAGCGGAGCCAAATCGGCAAGACGCAGTTGCGCGTATTTTTTTACGCTGTCGCCATAGTTGCTTCTGCCTTGGCTGCGCAATTGCTCAGCACAATCGCGAATTTGAATTTCGGAGGGGCGTTTTTCTAATTGGGGCTGATTAAATTGCATAGGCGTTGAATGTTAAAGAATTTTTAAAAGCGTTATTCTAACGTAAAAACATTTTAGGCAGCCTGAAAATCGTCTTTCAGGCTGCCTTATTTATGCCAGATTGATGTCAGCGCGCTTATTCCACCGTTACCGATTTTGCCAGATTGCGCGGTTTGTCCACATCTGTGCCGCGTGCCAGCGCGGTGTGATACGCCAAAAGCTGCACGGGAATGGTGTGCACAATCGGCGACAACACGCCCACATGGCGCGGTGCGCGGATGATGTGAATATGCTCCGCCGTTTCAAAATCACTGTCCAAATCAGTAAACACAAACAACTCGCCGCCACGCGCGCGCACTTCTTGCATATTGGCTTTCACCTTATCCAGCAAGCCATCTTTGGGCGCAACCACCACCACGGGCATATTTTCGTCCACTAGCGCCAGCGGTCCGTGCTTCAACTCGCCTGCGGGATAGGCTTCGGCGTGGATGTAGGTGATTTCTTTCAGCTTCAACGCGCCTTCCAGCGCGATGGGATAATGGATGCCACGCCCCAAGAATAACGCGCTGGTTTTCTTGGCAAATTTTTCCGACCACGCGGTGATTTGCGGTTCAAGGTTCAGCGCGTGTTGCACGCTACCGGGTAGGGCGCGAAGCTCGTCCAAATAATCTTGCGCCTGCCCTTGGCTCACCACGCCGCGCATTTTGCCCAGCGTAACCGCCAAGCCAAACAGCGCAACCAGTTGCGTAGTAAACGCTTTGGTGGAGGCCACGCCAATTTCTGCCCCCGCGCGGGTGTAAAACACCAATTCGCTGGCGCGAGGCAGTGCCGATTCCATCACATTGCAAATGGATAGGCTGTGTTGATGCCCCAGCGATTGCGCGTATTTCAGGGCTTCCATCGTATCCAGTGTTTCGCCCGATTGCGAGATGGTAATCACCAGTTGCTTGGGGTTGGCAATCACATCGCGGTAGCGGTATTCGCTGGCGATTTCCACATCGGTGGGGATTTTGGCGATGCTTTCCAGCCAATATTTGCTGGTGGAAGCGGCGTAAAACGATGTGCCGCAGGCGAGAATTTTGATGCTGTCAATGTCGCGGAACACTTGCTCGGCGTTCGCGCCAAAATTGCTGGGGATAAAGCCGCTTTCTAGGAACACTTCTGCGGTGTCGGCAACGGCGCGGGGCTGCTCGTGGATTTCTTTTTGCATAAAGTGGCTATAAGGCCCCAGCTCCAACGATGCCAGCGACAACTCGGATGTTTTCACCGCGCGTTGGGCGGCTTTGCCTGTTTTGTCCACCAGCTTGTCAATGCCGTTTTCGCTAAGCAGAGCAACGTCGCCGTCTTCCAAATAGCTGATTTTGCGCGTAAACGAAATCACCGCAGAAACATCGGATGCGATAAACGTTTCTTTATCGCCCAAGGCAACCAGCAGCGGGCAGCCCATGCGCGCCACAACCATATTGTGCGGATTATCTTGCGCGATGACGGCGATGGCATACGCGCCGTGGAAATTTCGGCAAGCAGCCTGAACGGCGGCAAACAAATCACGCCCATTGTGTTGGTATTCGTGGTTAACGGCGTGGGCGATGACTTCGGTGTCGGTTTGCGATTCAAAGGTGTAGCCCAAGCCTTGCAGGCGGCTGCGCTCGGCTTCAAAGTTTTCAATAATGCCGTTGTGCACCACGGCGATTGTGCCGCCCGAAATATGGGGATGGGCGTTGGGCTCGGTTACGCCGCCGTGGGTTGCCCAGCGCGTATGCCCGATGCCGATGTTGCCAAACAATGCTTTTTCTTTGGCGGCTTGTTCCATCAAGGCAACGCGCCCCACTCGGCGCACGCGTTTGATTTTGCCTTCGCTTAACACGGCGATGCCTGATGAATCATAGCCGCGATATTCCAGCCGCTTTAAGCCATCGGTTAAAAAATCCACTACATTATTTTGCGCGCGAATGGCGCCAACGATACCGCACATAATTGTTCCTTAGTATCTTTGAGCGATGATGCTCGGTTGTAAACATTCAAGCAGGCTGACTTTCAGGCTGCCTGAAACGAGAAAAGCGCGGATTATACGCGCGATGATGTTTTCAGGCTGCCTAATTGCGTTTTGCAAGGACAGCATAAAGGCAGCCTGAAAACTAAAATGCTAAATATGGAGTGGCGGCTTGTCTCCAAATGGTGCATTCAACAGGATTTTGCTTAATTTGGTTTTCAGGCTGCCTCAGGGGTTTTACAAAGTTTCAGGCTGCCTTATTACTCTCCACCAAGGCAGCCTGAAAATAGATTTACTGCATCACAACGCCAGCGCGGCAAAGCAGTAAACGGTAATCCCCGCAATCAACACATAAGCCGCAGCATAAGGCATGGCAGAGCGCAAAAACGCGCCTTCTTGCCCTTGCTGTTCGCAAGCCGCAGCGGCAATGGCAATGCTTTGCGGCGAAATGATTTTGCCGCCTGTTGCGCCTGCGGTGTTGGCAGCCGCCAGCCATGCTTTGTTTACGCCAATTTTGTCGGCAACCGTGGCTTGCAGCTTGCCAAACAAGATGTTAGACGACGTATCGCTGCCTGTGGCAAACGTGCCGATTGCACCCACCAGCGGAGCAAACAGCGGGTACAAATTGCCCGTTGCGTTCACCAATCCATCGGCAATCACCACAATCATGCTGCTGTGGCTCATGATGGCGCTCATCGCAACCAAGCTGATAATCGTGATGCCCGATGCTTTCATTTTTTTCAGCGTTGCGCCCAAAATTTGGAACTGCTTGCCCGCCGATACGCCTTGCACCAAGCCGCCGATAAACGCGCCCAAAAACAGCATCAAGCCCGCGTTAGACAGCCAGCCAAAGTTAAACGTTTTGCCCTCTGCATAAATGGGCAGGTGGATTTTGCTCACCAAAGTCGTTTTCAAAAACGCGCTAATCGGTCCAGACAGCGGGCTTGCCAACAAAATAAACACCAAAATAAAGCCATAAACCGCCCATGCTTTGCCCATTTGCGCCAGCGTAAGCGGCTTGGCGTTGGCATCTTTTTTCTCGGTCATTTTGGCGTATAACACGATGAACACAATGCAAGAGATGCTGCCCAAAATGGCCGGCGTTTCCGCACCGATAAAATACGCCGCACAAAATTGCACCACCAGCGACAAGCCGCCCACCACAGCCGCCAAGATAATATTAGGCATAATGTATTTTTTAGATGTGTCGGTGAGCAGCAAAATCACAAATGGCACCAAAAACATCAGCGCAAACAATTGAAAAATCACATTACCCGCCAAGGCTTGCGTTTGCTGCGCGGTAACTTCCGAGCCAAACACTTCTTTTGCCAACGTGATCACAGGCACACCAACCGCGCCAAAGCCCGTTGCCACGCTGTTGCCAATCAGCGAAACCAGCGCAGAAAAGCGTGGCGAAAAGCCCAAGCCTATTAAAATAGCCGCAGGAATCGCCACCGCCGTGCCAAAGCCTGCCATGCCTTCCAGCAAGCCACCAAAGCCCCACACAATCAGCAAAACTTGAATGCGCTTATCGCTGGAAATATTGGTAAACTGCTGTTTAATCACTTCAATTTGCTTGCTTTCCAGCAAAATATTGTAGCTAAACAACGCCATCAAAATGATGATTAAAATGGGGAACACGGCTTTTAAAATGCCTTCCACAAAAGCCCAGCCCACATAGCTTGCACCATAGCCCTGCGGCGGCGTGAAACCGCTCACATTAGGCACGGCAAAAATCGCAATCAACACGGCGGATAACACCGCCAGCACCGCGCTTTTGTCGCCCGATAGCTTCACGCCTATCATCAAAACAATCAGTAATAAGATGGGGAAAATAGAGAGAAAAATGCTCATGGTTGTTTTCCTGAGAATTATTGTTATGCTTATCTGCCTAGCGTGGTTGAGCCATATAGGCAGCCTGAAAATGGGTTGTACCAACGTTTGGGGTAAACGATGGCTCGTTCCTGTGCAACGGAGTAGGCGCGCATTGTGTGTAATTACATGTAGTTTGTCAATCCATTTTGAAAAGTTTTGTTAAAATTAAACAATGCCAAAAAAGCCGAATTTGCGCCGATTATTCAGGAATATTTATTCTAAACAGCGCATTTTATTGCGTTATCCTGCCAAACATTCCGCCTAACCCATTTTACCAACCCGTTTTGCATTAACAAAAAATAACGAACGCCGTTTCATTAAATTACAACATTTCATTACAAAGGCAGCCTGAAAATGCCCGAAGCCACTTTAACCACCGATTTAGATTTAATCACCCGCTTGCTAGACCACCTTTGGCTACAAGAACGCCTGTCGCAAAACACGCTGGATGCCTACCGCCGCGACTTAACCAAAATCGCCACACGGCTGGCAGACGAACAAGGCAGCCTGAAAACCGCCAATGCCATGCAACTGGCTGCCGCCATTTACGTTGCCCACGAACAGCCGCGCTCGCACGCCCGCGCCCTATCCGCCTGCAAACGCCTCTACGCTTGGCTAGAAGACACCGAGCAGCGCCGCGATAATCCCTGCCGCGATTTGCGCACCGCCAAGCAAGCACGCACCCTGCCACCTATCATCACCGAGCAACACATCACCGATTTACTCAACGCACCCAACACCGAAACCCCGCACGGTCTGCGCGACAAAGCCCTGCTGGAACTCATCTACGCCACAGGCCTGCGCGTAAGCGAAGCGGTGGGGCTGCAATTAAACGAAATCAACCTGCAAAGCGGCATGGTTCGCACCATTGGCAAGGGCGACAAACAGCGCATTGTGCCCATGGGCGAAGAAGCCGTGTATTGGCTGGAAATCTATTTGCAACGCGCCCGCCCTGCCCTGCTAAAAAACACCCGTTGCGATGCGCTGTTTGTGTCGCAAAAGAAAACAGGCATTAGCCGCCAGCTCGCTTGGATGGCGGTTTCACGCTATGCCGAGCAAGTTGGCATACCGCATATTTCGCCGCACGATTTGCGCCACGCCTTTGCCACACATTTAGTGAACCACGGCGCCGATTTGCGCGTGGTGCAAATGCTACTTGGGCATTCCAATATTTCCACCACGCAAATCTACACCCACGTTGCCAATGAACGGCTCAAACAAGTGGTGGACAAATTTCATCCGCGCTCCAAAGAATAGGCAGCCTGAAAACCATGTTTGCTTGGCAACCGCATCATGGTTTTCAGGCTGCCTTGCCGCTTCTTGCCTATCCCGCATCGCATAACGCAAAAACCGAAACGAGCAAACAATCGCACCCGTTTCGGTTTTCATTTGCCCACTATCGCGCCGTTCAACAAAGCCAATTGGGCTGCAAGCCAAGCGCCTACCCAATCCGCAGCGCAACGCACAACCACAGCCGTTTTCAGGCTGCCCCAGCCCACCCCGTTATACTTGACTAAATCACTCAGAAATAGCACAATTCCGCCCCACCAAGCCACAAGGAACACCCCATGAGATTAACCACCAAAGGACGTTTCGCCGTAACCGCCATGGTTGATTTAGCCATGAACACGCAAGGCAACGCCGTCAAACTCAACGCCATCAGCGAACGTCAAAAAATCTCATTGTCTTATTTGGAACAATTATTTAGCAAATTGCGCCGCGCAGGATTGGTGGAAAGCGTGCGCGGGCCAGGCGGCGGCTATGTGCTGGGCAAACCCGCTAGCCAAATCAACATCGCCCAAATCATCACCGCCGCCGAAGACAGGCTAGATGCCACCCAATGCAGCGGCAAAGCCGATTGCCACGGCGGTGCGCCCTGCATCACCCATAATCTATGGGAAAGCCTGAACCACACCATATACAACCATTTAAGCAGCGTAACCCTTGCCCACCTGATCGCCCAAGACCAAACCCCGAAAGAACACGTTGTAACGCTTACTCATATCCACGTTTAAGGCAGCCTGAAAGCGAGTTTACGAGCTTCTGCGAAGCTAAAACCCATTTCGCCTGTTAAACCAATAAATCTCTTTCATAACACAACCACTGAGGAAACCAACCATGAGCAACCCAAAACGCCCCATCTACCTAGACTACGCCGCCACCACCCCGCTGGACCCGCGCGTGCTGGATAAAATGCTGCCCTATCTCACCGATAAATTCGGCAACCCCGCATCCAGCAGCCACGCCTATGGCTGGGAAGCCGAGGAAGCGGTGGAAGAAGCCCGCGCCCACATCGCAGCGCTCATCAATGCCGACCCTAAAGAAATCATCTTCACCAGCGGCGCAACCGAATCCGACAACCTTGCCATCAAAGGCGCGGCCCAGTTCTACAAAACCAAAGGCAAGCACCTGATTACCGTTAAAACCGAACACAAAGCCGTGTTGGACACCATGCGCGAAATGGAACGCCAAGGCTTTGAAGTAACCTATCTGAGCGTAAAAGAAAACGGCCTGATTGATTTGGACGAACTCAAAGCCGCCATCCGCCCCGACACCATTCTGGTTTCCGTGATGTGGGTGAACAACGAAATCGGCGTCATCCAAGACATCCCCGCCATCGGCAAAATCTGCCGCGAACACAAAATCGTGTTCCATGTGGATGCCGCCCAAGCCTGCGGCAAAACGCCTGTGGACGTGGAAGCGAGCAATATAGACCTGCTGTCCATGTCTGCCCACAAAATCTACGGCCCCAAAGGCATCGGTGCGCTGTATGTGCGCCGCAAACCCCGCGTGCGCTTGGAAGCGCAAATGCACGGCGGCGGGCACGAGCGCGGTTTCCGCAGCGGCACCCTGCCTACCCACCAAATCGTCGGTATGGGTGAAGCCTTCCGCCTCGCCAAACAAGATTTAGACAAAGACATCGCCCACGCGCTGAAACTGCGCAAAATCTTTTTGGACGGCATCGCAGGCATTGAAGAAGTGTATATCAACGGCGATTTGGAACACCGCGTCGCCACCAATTTAAACGTGAGCTTCAACTTTGTGGAAGGCGAAAGCCTGATTATGGCGGTAAAAGAAATCGCCGTATCCAGCGGCTCCGCTTGCACATCCGCCAGCCTAGAACCCAGCTATGTTTTGCGCGCACTCGGGCGCAACGACGAATTGGCACACTCATCGCTACGTATCACCTTCGGGCGCATGACCAGCGAAGCCGATATAAAATTCGCCGCCGAACTCATCAAATCCAGAATTGGCAAACTGCGCGAATTGTCGCCGCTGTGGGAGATGTTTAAAGAGGGGGTGGATTTGGATAGCGTGGAGTGGGCGGCGCATTGATTTTCAGGCTGCCTGAAAACAAACGTAGGGTGGGCAACTTGTTGCCCACCAAATCTCATTTACAACACAATAAATGTGTTTGTTTATTACGCAATTAGCAATAAAAAATGATTGGCTCATTCAATAGTAAAATATTTCTGCCGAATAAATAATTCAGGCGCGTTATGAGAGAATATTATATTTAATATGAATACTGTAAAAACCTATCTTGTCATAAGCATTACTGTGGCTTTATCTGCCTGCACTGCGATGGAAAATTTTGACACACATCGCATGGATATACAGGTTACATCGCCTCAAACAGCAAATTTAAAAGTAGTTACAAATCAGCCGAAAGTATTTGTTATTCCCAATTCAAACTGCATTTCATTGTCCGATAATGTGGCACGGTTAGTAGACAAAATGCCAACTCGTACTGAAAAAAGAAGTTTTTGGTTTGGTGAATATAAATGGGCATTAAAAGAATTTCCCGTTTACTCCTCGCTAGGCATGCCAAAGATTGATTTAACTTATCTGCATCAAAATTTTGACGTACCTTTATGGAGCAAAACTTATGCAGCACGAGAATTGAAAGTTAATGCAAGGGAACCATTGGTTATATTTATGCAAAAAGTAGGCGACCAATTGAGCCCAATATCTGTGCTATTTGGTGCAAGTGCGGAAACTGAATATGGTTTTGGCTTATCATTTATCCCCAATGCCAATCATGATTACGAAATTGTGATACAAAATAATTATGAATTTAGCTCCATACCTAACGCAAGTGGAGGTTCAACGTCCACCAACAGATACGAATATTCATATTACCTATTTGATATTACCAACAGCAAAGTGGTTAATCTAACACCAACCACTTCAAGGGCAGTGGGCTGTTCTAAACATTAATGATATTTTTCAGGCAGCCTGAAACTTGCTATTAACGAACTTTATTTAACCACACAACCATAAGGAACTCACATCATGGCATACAGCGACAAAGTCATCGACCATTACGAAAACCCACGCAACGTCGGCACGTTCGACAAAGACGACAGCGACGTCGGCACCGGCATGGTGGGCGCGCCCGCCTGCGGCGACGTGATGCGCCTGCAAATCAAAGTGAACGACCAAGGCATCATCGAAGACGCCAAATTCAAAACCTACGGCTGCGGCTCCGCCATTGCCTCGTCCAGCCTGATTACCGAATGGGTGAAAGGCAAAAGCCTGGATGATGCGCTGGCCATCAAAAACAGCGAAATTGCCGAAGAACTGGAACTGCCGCCCGTGAAAATCCACTGCTCGATTTTGGCGGAAGACGCGGTGAAAGCCGCCGTGGCGGATTATAAAAAGAAAAAAGGCGCTTAATATGGCCGGCGGCTGGGCGCCCGACGGCGCGGAGCAGGCGCAAATCGACGCCAATTTGGACGACGCGTTGGCTGCCGCCCGGCAAAACCTGCCCTCCGGCGAAAGCGCCCGCGAATGCGCCGAATGCGGCGAGCCAATTCCCGAAGCCCGCCGCCGCGCCCTACCCGGCGTGCAGTTGTGCATTGCCTGCCAAGAAGAGGCGGACAAGCAACAGCGTTTTCAGGCTGCCTACAACCGGCGCGGCAGCAAGGACAGCCAGCTGAAATAGGCAGCCTGAAACCGATAAATCCATAGCAACCCAGTTTTTCAATTTACAGAAAGACCTTCAAAATGACCGATACCCTGATTATCAACGCCCATCCCAATCCGCATTCATCCATGTCCGCCACCAACCGCATGGTTGCCCACCTGCTGGCCAAGCTGCCCGCAGGCAGCGTGCAAACCGTCAATCTGGCGGAAACCGACATCCAGCCGTTGGACAAGGCTGCGGTGGAAATGTTTATCGCCACCGTGTTCCAAAGGCAGCAGCCGAATGCGGAACAGGCAGCGTTATTTGCTCGGATGATGTCGGTGGTGAACCAAGTGAAATCCGCCCGCCGTCTCGTTATCGCCTATCCGATGTACAACTTCAGCATCCCCGCCCGCCTGAAAGACTGGCTGGACAATCTGGTCGTGGCCGGCGAAACCTTCCGTTTCGGCGAAGACGGCGCACCGCAAGGCCTGATGGGCGCACACAAAGTGCTGCTGTTGCAAGCCAGCAGCATCGTTTATTCCGCAGGTCCGATGGCGCAGATGGATTTCGCTTCAAGCTACCTGAAATCCCTGCTCGGCGGCTTCTTGGGTTTCGCTTCTGTGGACACCGTCCGCGCCGAAGGCACATCGGGTGATAATCGGGAAGCAGCGGTTCAACGCGCCTGCGCCGATATTGATGCCGTGTATGATCGCTTCGCCGCCTAACGGTTTTTAGGTAACCCGAAAGCCCCAAAGGCAGCCTGCACCGCAATGCGTCTGTTGCAGGCCGGATAAAGGTTCAGGCAGCCTGCACCCTTGGAGGCTATTTTGCCGATAAACATCGTCCCGCTGGCAGAACAGCCGCAGCATATTGACACCCTCGCGCACGCCCTGCACGCCGAATGGCACGACTTCGCACCGTGGCAGAACGTGGAAAAAATCCGCGCCTATTACGCCCGCTGCTTGGAAGGCCACGGCCTGCCGCTTGCTTGGCTGGCGGTGGACGGCGGACGGCTGCTCGGCTCGGCAGCACTGAAACGGCACGACATCGCTGCACTGCCGCAATACGAATACTGGCTGGGCGACGTGTTCGTGTTGCCCGAAGCACGCGGGCGCGGCGTGGGCAGGCATCTGGTGGAACACGCCCTGCTTGAAGCGCGGCGGCTCGGCCTGCCCGAACTCTATCTTTACACCCCCGACGTGCAGGCGGTATATGCCAAATACGGCTGGCGCGAAATCGAAACGCGGCCGCACAACGGTGAAACCGTGTCGGTGATGCGGCTGGTGTTGCACGGTGGCGCGTAGGGCAGGGCAGGTGGTTTCAGGCAGCCTGCACCCCCAAACATTGCGAAACACGAATAAGGAGCAAGCCTATGTTCAGCCAAGAAGAAACCCAATCCCTGCTCGCTGAAAAAGGCATCGGCAAAACCGTGCTGCAACGCTTACAGCAAATGGGCTTGGACGACGTGGCCAAGCTCGCCGCCGCCAATGTGGACGATATGCTGCAACAGGGCGTGGCGCTCACCGGCAGCACCTGCTGGAAAAACAGCCCACAGGCACGCGCCGCCATGCAGGCCGCCGTGGACTGGGCAAAGCGGCAGAAGGCAGCCTGAAAACGAAGTTTCTGCGAAGCTAAAACGAAGTTTCTGCGAAGCTAAAACACAGCCGTAATGCAGCCAAAATCCGAAAAAGCAGTCTGCACCCTGCCATTTTCCATGCCATTGGTTATCACGCATTTTTTTTTTGAACATTCATAGAAAGGAAAACCCATGAACGAAAAACAAGTCAAAATCCTGTCCGTCGTCGCCACCATCACCGCCGTGTGTATGTATGTGGCCTACATTCCGCAAATCCAAGCCAATCTGGCCGGCTCGAAAGGCTCGCCGTGGCAGCCGCTTGCCGCCGCCGTGAACTGCACGCTGTGGGTGGCATACGGCCTATTGAAAAAACCGCGCGACCTACCCGTTGCCATTGCCAACGCCCCCGGTGTGATACTGGGTCTGGTGGCATTCGTTACCAGCCTGTAAACGCACCAACTGCCGTTTCAGGCAGCCTGAAAACAACATAACCGATAACACCCTGTAAGGAAATCGCACCATGACACACACCAAAACCCTATTCCGCACCCTGGCCCTCTGCGCCGCACTTGCCGCCCCTGCTGCATATGCCAAAGAAGCCCCCGTTGCACACGCCCAAGCCACCGCTGCCCCAACGCAGCAGGCAGCCGGTTACTACCACATGAAACTCGGCAACGGCATCACCGTAACCGCGCTGTATGACGGCTTCTTCAATCTCGTCCCGAAACAACTGCTCAACATTTCCGCCGCCAACCGCGATGCCCTGTTCCAAACCCTGTTCGCACCGCAAGACAAAAACGGCATACAGACCGCCGTTAATGCCTATCTCATCAACCAAAACGGGCAGCTTACCCTGATTGACACCGGCGCAGGCTCGCAACTGGGCGAAGGCATGGGACACATTTCCGCCAACCTTGCCGCCGCAGGCATCCGCCCCGAGCAAATCAGCCGCGTCATCCTCACCCACCTGCATCCCGACCACGCAGGCGGCCTTATCGATAAAAACGGCAACCGCCTGTTCCCCAATGCCGTTGTGTACGCACCCAAAGAAGATGTGGATTTCTTCCTATCGCCCGCCAAAGCCGGCGAAATTGAACTGCTGACACAGGTAAAACAAATGGCCGCCAAATTCATCGCCCCCTATCAGGCCGCCGGAAAGTTCCAAACCTTCCGCAAAGGCGAAAACATTCAGGATATTGAAACCATAGACGAATTCGGCCACACCCCCGGCATGAGCGGCTATCTGGTCGGCACGGGCGCAAACCGCCTCTTGATTTGGGGCGACGTGGTGCACAGCCACACCGTCCAGTTCCGCCACCCAGAAGCCACGTTTGAATACGATGCCGACCGCGCCGCCGCCTTGGCCACGCGCCGCCGCATTTTCCGCCTTGCCCAGCAAAACCGCCTGTGGATAGGCGGCGCGCACTTGCCTTTCCCCGGCATCGGCCACGTTGTGCGCGACGGCCGAGCTTACCGTTGGGTGCCTGCCGAATATCTGCCGCTGAATGCACAGCAGGCAGGGCAATAAACCGTTTTCAGGCTGCCTTTGCCCAATAACCGATTTTGGCCAAAAGCAGCCTGCACCCACCGCAACTTCATTCATCATCACGAGGAAAACACCATGATTACGATTACCTCAAACGCCGCCGACCACATCCGCAATTTCATCGCCAAACGCGGCAAAGGCGAAGGCGTCCGCATCGGCGTGAAAACCAGCGGCTGCTCCGGCATGGCCTACACGCTGGAATTTGTGGACGACATCCAGCCCGAAGACCAAGTGTTCGAGCAGGACGGCGTGAAAGTGTTTGTGGACCCGAAAAGTTTGGTTTACTTGGACGGCACGCAGGTGGACTATGCCAAAGACGGTTTGCAGGAAGGCTTCAAATTTGAAAACCCGAATGTAAAGGAAAGCTGCGGCTGCGGCGAGAGCTTCCACGTTTAAACGCAACGCGCTTCGAACGCAATAAAAGGCAGCCTGAAAACGCGCTTAACGTTTTCAGGCTGCCTTTGTCATGCTTGCCGATTATGCTTCTTTGCTCTCACTTTGCTTCACGCGCAAACGCAAGCTCAATTCGCGTAATTGTTTTTCGTCCACGCTGTTGGGCGCATCCACCAGCAAGTCTTGCGCGCGTTGCGTTTTGGGGAAGGCAATCACATCGCGGATGGATTCTGCGCCTGCCATCAACGTAACCAAGCGATCCAAGCCAAACGCCAAGCCGCCGTGTGGGGGCGCGCCGAATTTCAGGTTATCCAGCAAGAAGCCGAATTTTTCCTGCTGTTCTTCGGGGCTGATTTTCAGCGCGGCGAACACTTTTTCCTGCACGTCGGCGCGGTGGATACGGATGGAGCCGCCGCCGATTTCCCAGCCATTCAACACCATATCGTAAGCGCGGGCGAGGCAGTTTTCAGGCTGCGTTTCCATCAAATCTTCATGCCCCGCTTTGGGCGATGTGAACGGGTGGTGCATCGCGGTGTAGCGGTTTTCTTCTTCGTCGTATTCAAACATGGGGAAATCCACCACCCACAGTGGTTTCCATTCGTCCACAAAATAGCCATCTGCCGCGCCGTGTTCGTGTCCGACTTTAATCCGCAATGCGCCAATCGCTTCGTTTACCACTTTGGCTTTATCTGCGCCGAAGAAAATCAAGTCGCCGTTTTGCGCGCCTGTGCGCTCAACAATGGTTTTCAGGCAGCCTTCGGATAGGAATTTCACAATCGGCGATTGCAAGCCGCTGTCTTCGCCGTTGCTCAAATTGTTCACATCGTTCACTTTGATGTACGCCAAACCTTTTGCGCCGTAAATGCCGACAAATTTGGTGTATTCATCGATGTCTTTACGGCTCAATTTCGCCCCGTTTGGCACGCGCAACGCCACCACGCGCCCATTCGGCATATCGGCGGCGGCGCGGAACACTTTGAATTCTTCCGATTTCATCACGTCTGTTAACTCGGTGAACGCCAGCGACACGCGCATATCGGGCTTGTCTGAGCCGTATTTAAACATGGCTTCGCTGTATGGCATACGCGGGAAGTCGCCCAAATCCACGCCCAGCGCGTCTTTGAACACTTGTTTTGCCATGCCTTCGGTGATGCTCATGATTTCGTCTTCGTTTAGGAACGAAGTTTCCAAGTCAATTTGGGTGAATTCAGGCTGCCGATCGGCGCGCAAGTCTTCGTCGCGGAAGCATTTGGTGATTTGGTAGTAGCGGTCAAAGCCTGCCACCATCAACAGTTGCTTGAACAGCTGGGGCGATTGCGGCAGCGCGAAAAATTCGCCAGGATGCACGCGGCTAGGCACGAGATAGTCGCGCGCGCCTTCGGGCGTGGAGCGGGTGAGCATCGGCGTTTCAATGTCAATAAAGCCTTGCGCGTCCAAGTAACGGCGCACGCCCATGGCCACTTGGTAGCGCAGGCGCAAATTGCGCTGCATCACGGGACGGCGCAGGTCAATCACGCGGTTTTGCAGGCGCACAGTTTCGCTGATGTTTTCATCGTCAATCATAAACGGCGGCGTGGCAGCGGGGTTCAAAATCTCAATTTCTTTGGCGAGAATTTCAATTTTGCCCGACACCATTTTGTCGTTGGTGGTGCCTGCGGGGCGATGGCGCACGCGCCCTGTGATGCTGAGCACGAACTCGTTACGCGCGGAATCGGCCAGCGCAAAGGCTTCGGGCGTGTCGGGGTCTATCACCACTTGCACGATGCCTTCGCGGTCGCGCAGGTCAATAAAAATAACCCCACCGTGGTCGCGGCGGCGGTGCACCCAACCTTTTACGGTTACGGTTTGGTCTAGATAGGCTTCGTTGATTAAGCCGCAGTAGTTGGTACGCATGGTTTTCTTTCTAAATTAAGATAGATTGTTTGAATAAAACGGTTGCGCGTTTGCTTGAAACGAAAACGCGGATTTTAATGCTTTACTGTGTTTTCAGGTAGTCTATGCGACTATTTAATGGGTTTATTTGCATCATCAGGCATTTCGTCCCAAAAATCGCTGTCTAATTTTTTAATGGTAAAGGTTTGCTCGGTTTGCATACCAACATCATAGCGGTAGATATATTCAGCTAATTGCAAGCCGTCAATTAAGACCACTCGGGTAGATGAAAGATTTTGTGCATAATGAATGGCTTCGGCAGAATATCGTGCCGTAGTAATGAAAACACCTTTATCGGCGTGTTGTCCTTGTAATGCGCCAACAAATGCTTGAATGTAAGGGCGACCAATGGTGTCATCGGTTTGATAACGTTTGGCTTGAATAAAAATTCTGCCTAGCCCTAATACATCTTCGCGGATTTCGCCATCTATGCCACCATCGTGGCTTGGGCGCGTTACTTGGGCAGATTTTTCTAACCTGCCGCCGTAGCCCATTTTTTGCAATAAATCAATGACTAGCTTTTCAAAAGCCTGCGATGTTTTGCTTAAAATGGTATCTAAAATTTCGCGGTAAACTTCTTGGCGAATGGCATGGAATGAGGCTTCAAGCTGTTCTTTGGGAGTAATGTTTACTTCTTCTGCGCCAACGGTTATTTCTTGGTTATCTAATTTTTGCGTTTGTTCGCGCTCTGCCATTTTTTGTTTGATGTAGGCTGTAATTTCCGCTTCACTTTTTGACGCATATCTTTTGCCTAAATCGGTAATCGTGTAATGACCGCGTTTGGGGCGTGTGAGTAATCCGCTTAACGCGAGATAGCTCAATGCCCAAGAGACGCGGTCAGCCAATATCGCGCCGTTGCCTGATTCGTATTCTTGCGCGATGTCTTCGTCACTCAAATTAAAATGTGCTGCAATCGGTTCAACTAATTGAGCTTTGCGCCAGATTCCACCATTGGCTAAATGTTTGAGAATGTACAAACGGAGATTTTCAAAAGATGGGACAGTCATATTGGGGAATGGATAGATTGAGCTTTATCAAATTCATTCTTTTAGGCAGCCTGAAAACGCTTAGGCAGCCTGAAATGGCTTATTCGGCTTTGCCAAATACTTGCGTTAAATGCTGCGCGTAATCGGCAAAATAGCGCTCGGGCTGCGGGTTTTTGATGACATCGTTGCAGATAAAGGTGGGCAGCGGGCGCATGCCTAGAAATTCGTTGGCTTTGTGAAAATGCAAATACACGCCGTCCACGCCTGCGCCGTCAAAAAAATCGCCCGCGCGGGTAAAGGCTTCAATGGGGGCGTTCCATGTGAGCGAGAGCATATGGTGTTTGCCGTGCAACAAGCCGCCTGTGCCGTAGCCTTCGGTGGGCGTGGCGCTGTGTCGCCCATCGCTGGCAAATAGTTTGCCTGCGCCTGCGGAAAATACTTTGTCCATGTATTCTTTAACTGTCCACGGCTCGCCCATCCACCAAGCGGGCATTTGCCAAATCACGGCATCTGCCCATAGGATTTTTTCTACTTCTGTAGGGGCATCGTAGCCATTTTCTATTACGGTTTCTTGGGTGTGATGCCCTAGCGAGGCGAGGGTTTGCTGGGCGAGGGCGTGCAGGCTGTGGTTGAGTTTGCCTTGTGAGTGTCCGAAGGCTTTGCCGCCATTGATAAGTAGGAGGTTCATGGGTGTCCTTGTTGTGTGTGTGTGGATTTTCAGGCTGCCTGAAATGAGTTATTTGCCCTATTCTGCTTAACCATGCAAGCCATCTCGTTCAGGCTGCACTGCCGTTTCGCGCTCTGCCATAAAATCTGCGCTGGCGATGTTGCCGCTTAAAAAGAAGCTGTCCCATACTTGATTAGCGGGGCTGATAATGCGCTCGTTGCCGACTACGCGCACATTGACATGAGTAACGTGTTCATCAAATCGGGCGGAATAAGGCAAATGAATGGTTTGCGGATTGTCTAATGGAATTTGCATAGCGCACTTCTTTAATCTCGTTTATAGACAGCCTGAAAACGCTTAATCATCGTGATGTTCCCACCACCATAAAACCAGTCCAATCACAACCAAGGCGGTTATCAATAATAGGGAGTTGATGCTGTATGGGCTGGGGTCGGGCGGCGCATAACTGCTCATGATTCTTTCCTTTCTGCTTTTTCAGGCTGCCCTATGCTGGGCTGGTCGTTGGGCATCACCATGCCGAGTGAGATGACGTATTTTAGGGCTTCGTCCACGTTCATGTTGAGTTCGCGGATGTCGCTGCGCCGCACCATAATGTAGTAGCCGCCTGTGGGGTTGGGCGTGGTGGGGACGTACACGGAAACGTAGTCGATTTGTTCGGGCAGGGCTTGGGCGACGGCTTGCGGCACTTCGCCTGATACGAATGCAATTGTCCAGATGTTGGGCTGGGGAAAGGGGATGAGCACGGGGGTTTGGAATGAGCGGGCGTTGTCGGACAGCAGGCTTTCGGATACTTTTTTAACGCTGGAATAAATGGATTTGATCACGGGAATGCGCCCGAGCAAGGTATCCCATGCTTCTAGGATTTTGCGCCCGAGCATATTGGCGGCGAAGATGCCTGTAATCAGCAAGACGATGATGGCGATGATGAAGCCTTGCCCTGGGATATTGAAGCCGAGATAGTTTTCAGGCTGCCATTTTTGTGGGACAAGGTTGGCGAGCCAGTCGGTGGCGTTGATGATGTAGCCGATGAGCCAAATGGTTACGGCGATGGGCAGCCATACGAGTAGCCCTGTGATAAGGTATTTTTTTAGGTACTTGCCGATGCTCATGGTGCGCTTGGTGTGCGTGGTGGTGGAATGCAAAGGGCGGAATTATACGCGCTTTGGGTGGGCTTTGCTGGGCTTGTTATCGGCAGCCTGAAAATCAGCAGCCTGAAAATGGTTAGACGCTTTTCAGGCTGCCTTTGCCGATTACTGCGCATCTGATTACAGCGCGTCCCAGCCGTTGAACATAATGCCTAAGCCGATGCCTTTTTGTTTGTGGTTGTAGTCAATCAGGCTTTCGCCGTAGCCGTAGAAGCTTTGCACATAGCCTTTCAGGTTGCCTTTGAGCGGGAAGGTGTAGTTGAGCTGCACCGCGCCTTTGTTGTGTTTGGGGTTGTAGCGCAGGGTGCCGGACAGGGCGTGTTTGTTGTCAAACTGGTAGGCGAGGCGCAAATCGCCGTAGCCCATGTAGCGCATGATGTCGGGGTTGTCGTCTTTATCGGCGCCGGGGTCTAGCCGCGCCCAGATGCGGGGAATGACCGACAGCTTGCCCCATTCCATGCCCGCCATGGCGTAGATGCGGTTCCATGAGCGCGATAGGGGTTGGCTTTGTCCGTTGGATTGGTGGATGTAGCCTAAGCCGAGCATACGCAGTTTGCCGCCGAAAGGAAGGTTGGCTTTAACGGGCTGGGTGAGAAATAGCTCGGGGGCGTAGTCGCTGTTGCGGAAGGGGGCAGATTTTTTGCCGCGGTTATACACTTGCCAGTTGGATTGCTGGGTATAGGCTGCCCAGAGGTCGGCATGAGTGCCAAACAAATCTTCAGCGATTTTGGTTTTCAGCGAGATTTGCATTTTGGTTTCAATGCGTTTTTGCTGGGTGTGGATGTCGTCGATGGCTACGCCGCGCGTGGGGCTGCTGGGGGTGTAGTTGGGCGATGAGCGATACCATGCGGGCAGAAGATACATGGGTTCGTGTTCGCGGATGCTGAAAATGCCGTTTTCGTTGTTTTTATCTAAATCATATTGTTGCGATAGGGCGGAATAGCTTTCGCTGGGAATGCTGGGCTCGGCAAAGACGATTTGGGGGCTTTGGGCGGCTTTGCTGGTGGCGTGGCTTTGGGCGATGTCTATGCTTTTGGATTGCGGTTGGCTGGGGCTGCTGTATGCGCGGTCGTAGCAGGCTAGGCGGGTGGTGGCATCGCTGATGGCAACGCAGGATTGGGCATCGGGCGCGGGGCTGTTTGCATGATTATTTGCGCGAGATGCAGGGGATTCGTTGCTGGGGATGAGCGGGGTTTCGGCTTGGGCGAGCAGTTCGTTGGTGGGTAGCAGGGGAATTTCGGTTTGGGCGTGCGCCAACGGAGCTAGGCTAATCAAGGCGAGTAGGATGGGGTTTTTCATTTGTTTTTGGGGCGTTAGGTTGTTTGAAATGGGGCGCATTTTAACTGATTTCGGGCGTTGGGGCAGCCTGAAAATGGGGGTGGAGCGGCGATGGCTCGTCGCCAATTGCTTATGAAACAGAGCATAGCTGATTTGCCAAGATGCAAAATATCGGCGAGCCGCCGACGCTCCATTGGAGTGGTTTTCAGGCTGCCTTTGCGTTGGCACGAATAGGCGTTTGAAGGCAGCCTGAAAATCATTTGTGCCGAATCTCCCAGCATTGGTGGATTTTTTTGTTGCGAAAATCTTCGGGAATGGATTGGTGGCTGATGTTTTTGATGGCGTAGCGCTCGGCAAGCGCGGGGTTGAGTTCAAAGCTGCGTAGGTTATTGGAAAAATAAAGCGTGCCGCTGGGGGCGAGCAATGCCATTGCGCCGTTAATCAGCGTGGCTTGGTCGCGCTGGATGTCTAGCGTGTCTTGCATTTTTTTGCTGTTGGAGAAGCTGGGCGGGTCTAAAACAATCAGGTCAAATTGTTTGCCTTGTTGCGCGGCTTGTTGCAGGTATTGGAATACGTCGGCGCGGATGATTTGATGTTGGCTTAAATCTATGTGGTTGAGCTGGAAGTTGCGTTCTGCCCATTCTAGATAAGTGTTGGATAAATCAACGGTTTCGCTGCTGATTGCGCCGCCTGTGGCTGCGTAAACGGTGAAGCTGCCTGTGTAGGAAAATAGGTTGAGAAAGCGTTTGCCCTCGGCGATGCTGCCGACTTTTTGGCGGGTGTTGCGGTGGTCTAGGAATAGCCCTGTGTCTAGGTATTTGTCTAGGTTTACCCAGAATTGGCGGCCGTTTTCTTGGATGATGAAGTCTTCGCCTGTTTTGCCTGTTTTTTGGTATTGGGCGGTGCCTTTTTGGCGGGCGCGTTGTTTCAGATGGATGTTTTGTTGCGGGAAGCCTGTGATGTGCTCAATGGCGTTGAGAATTTCCAGCATCCATGCTTTGCGCTCGGCGGGGCTTTGTTGCCAGCCTGTGTCGTATTCTTGCAGGTGGATGTGGTCGCGGTAAACGTCTATGGCGAAGGGGTATTGCGGGATGTCGCGGTCGTAGATGCGCCATGCTTCTAGGTTGTGGCGACGCGCCCATTTGAGTTGGTGTTTGAGGTTTTTGCCGATGCGGTTGATTAGGTCGTTGATGTGGGTCATGGTGGGCTTGGGTGGTTTTCAGGCTGCCTTTGGGATGGACGGCGATGGTTGAGCTGCTTGGGCGTGGTACGCGACAAGACGCGTGTTCTGGCGGATGATGGGGATGTTTGGGTTTGGCTGGAATCTATAACTGATGGCGTATTGGCGGTGAGCCGCCGCCGTGCCATTTTTAGTTTTCAGGCTGCCTATTGCTCGCGGATATATTGTGTGGGAACGTGGTCGGTGAGCCAGACTTGGTTGTCGCTTAAATAGAACGAATGTCCTGCGGCGTGCATGGCGGCGGCGTTGATGCGCAGCACAATGGGTTTGCCGTGGCGTTGTCCGACTTTTTGCGCGGTGGGGATGTCGGCGGATAGGTGCACATGATGGCGGCTGCCTGCGATAAGCCCTTGGGCGCGGATGCTGTCCAAAAAGCGGGTGGCGGTGCCGTGGTATAGCGTGGCGGGCGGCTGGATGGGTTGGTGGGCAATGGCGACTTGGGCGGTGCTATGCCCTTGCGCGGCGCGGATTTGCGTTTGGTCGGTGGATAGGGTGAAGCGTTTTTTGGGATTGGTGGCGACGATTTCTAGCAGTTGCTCGCGGCTGATGGGGCGGTTGTGTTGCGCGGCTTGGGCAAGCAGGGTGTCGATGTTGACCCAGCCTTGGCTGTCTAGCGTGATGCCGATGCTTTCGGGGTGGTGGCGCAGCACATAGCTGAGAAATTTGCTGATGGCGGTGTTGGGGTCGGTCATGTTTATTTGAACTCCGTTGAATGGTGTTTTCAACCTTGCGCGTTGCGCTGCGGTATGCCCCTTTGTTGCCAAATCAAAGATTTGGACAAAGGGGCAAGGCTGCCTTTGGGGGATGAAATATAAAACATTAGGCAGCCTGAAAACGGCTTCGCGCTTTGGCGAAGCTAAATAATCAATTTTCAGGCTGCCCTGTTATTGCGCGGGCTATTCGGTTTTTGGGCTGGGGCGCGTTGCCATCAGCGTGTGCAAGCGGCGGTTGTCGGCGCGGGCGACGTTAAACAGCAAATCGCCCAGCTGGACTTTCTCGCCGCGCACGGGCAAATGCCCCAGCTCGTGTATCACCAAGCCGCCGATGGTGTCGGCTTCTTCGTCGCTGAACGCGGTGCCGAAGTATTCGTTGATGTCGGCGATTTCGGTGGTAGCTTTGATGCGCCAACGCTCGGCGGAAACGGGGAAAATGTTATCCGCGCTGTCGTCTTCGTCAAACTCGTCTTCAATCTTGCCGACAATCTGCTCAATCACGTCTTCAAACGTTACCAAGCCTGAAATGCCGCCGTATTCGTCTACCACAATCGCCATGTGGTTGCGCTGGGTTTGGAAGTCTTTGAGCAGGCTGTTGAGCGATTTGCTCTCGGGAACGAACACGGCGGGGCGCAGGATGTGTTCCAGCTTGAATTGCTCGGGGTTGAGCGTGCATTTGAGCAGGTCTTTGGCGTGCAGGATGCCGATGATGTGGTCTTTGTCTTCTTCTATCACGGGAAAGCGCGAATGGGTGGTGTCCACGGCGTAGGCGATGATGCGGTCGATGCTGTCGGTGGTTTTGATAACGTCCATTTGCGCACGGGTCATCATGGCATCGCGCACGGATAGTTGATTGAATTTGAACAGGTTTTCTAGGCGCAACAGCGTGTCGCCGTCTAGGCTGTTTTGCGCTTGGGCTTTGGCTTGGCGCAGCAAGTCTAGCCATTGGGCTGGCGTTTCGGGGATGGCGATGCTGCCTGAAACGCGGGTGAATAGGCGGTTGAACAGAGTGGGTTTGGGTTGGGGGGTGGTGTCGTCCATAATTTTTGATTGCGGTGGTTAATGGGTTTCAGGCTGCCTATTGTTTCAGGCTGCCTGTAATTGGTCGCGCACTGTCATCAGCGCGAAGCCGAGCAGGTTTAGCACTTGCCATTGCAGCGGATTGTCAATGCGCGGGTCGTCTTGCGCCAAGCCTATGCCCCAAATGCTGTTCACGGGGCTGGCTTCTACCAAAACGCGATTGCCTGTTTGCAACAAAAAGGCTTTTAAATCGGCATGTTGGGAAAATTTGGCGTGGTTGGCTTGGCAGACGATGTCAAAGCGGTGGGCGTTCCAAGTGTTGTCTTGAAAGCCAATGATTTGCCGCCCGAGGGCTTTGGCTTGCCCCGGGCTGTTTGCTTGCAGGATTTGGCGGCGGATGTCGTCTGCGCCGAATAGGCGGGCTTTTTCCGCCATCATGTAGTGTTCGGCGGTGGCGTAGCGTGCGCCGTCCAGTTCAAACGGGGCGGGATACCATTGGCTGAACACGGCTTTGTCGGCGATGCCTTGTTGCTTGGGTGTGTGTCCCCAGAAGAAGACGTATTTGAGCTTGGCTTTGCGCTTGAAGGCATCTTGCAGGGCGGCGAGGTCGTAGAGAGCGGGCATGGGTTACTCCGTTGGGGTGTTGGGGCGTTTGCTGAACGTTGCGGCAGCCTGAAAATAACGTGCATGCAAGGGGCGGTGCAAACTGCGCTGCTTGGGGCTTGGTTAAACGGCGCATGGCAAGCCGCGCCATCGCCGCTTACTTCAAAGGCAGCCTGAAAAGCATCCATGCGGTTGCCTGCGCGAATGCAATTCGGGTTGGCGGCTTTCTGGTTTGCCTACGTTTTTCAGGCTGAAATCTTTACAAAACCTGCCACCGATGGCGCGTCGGCTCGCCAACATCTTGGCAAACCCGCCATGCTCTGTTTTATCAGCCATTTGGCGGCGAGCCGCCGCCGCTCCATTTTAGGTTTCAGGCTGCCTATATTTTCAGGCTGCCTATTGATTCCCCGCACAAGCGCAGCCGCAGCCACAGCCGCCCTGTTCGTTTTCAGGCTGCCTTGTGGCATCCTCTGCTTCGCTGCCCAGCGGGTATAAATCTAGCTTGGCGAGCAAGGCGCGGTCGCCGCTTTCTTCGGGGTTGGGCGAGGTGAGCAAGGTATCGCCGTAGAAAATGGAATTTGCGCCCGCCATAAAACACATTGCTTGCATGGCTTCGGGCATATCGGCGCGCCCTGCGGATAGGCGCACATAGCTTTGCGGCATGGTAATCCGCGCCACGGCGATGGTGCGCACAAATTCTGTCCAATCCAAATCGGGCACATCGGCAAGCGGTGTGCCGTCTATTTTGATGAGCTGGTTAATCGGCACGCTTTCAGGCTGCGGGTCTAAATTGGCAAGGCTGGCGATTAAGCCTGCGCGTTCGGCGCGGGTTTCGTTCATGCCTACGATGCCGCCGCAGCAAATTTTGAGCCCCGCTTCGCGCACTTTGCCCAGCGTGTCCATGCGGTCTTCGTGGCGGCGGGTGTGGATGATGTCGTTGTAGCGCTCGGGGTCGGTGTCTAGGTTGTGGTTGTAGTAATCCAGCCCTGCTTCGTGCAGGCTTTGCGCCATGCCGTCGTCCAGCAGACCGAAGGTGCCGCAGGTTTCCAGCCCTATGGCTTTCACGGCGCGCACCATATCGGCAAGCTGCGGAATGTCTTCAGGCTGTGGGCTGCGCCATGCCGCGCCCATGCAAAAACGGCTGGCGCCGCGCTGTTTGGCGATTTGGGCAAGGGCGACTACATCGTCCACCGCCATCAAGCCTGTTTTTTCTACGCCCGTGTGGTAATGCGCCGATTGGGGGCAATATTCGCAATCTTCGGTGCAGCCGCCTGTTTTCACCGATAACAAGGTGGAAAGCTGCACGGCGCGGGGGTCAAAATGCTCGCGGTGCACTTGGGCAGCCTGAAAAACGAGTTCCAAGAAAGGCTGGTTAAACAGCCCTTCCACTTGGCATTTGCTCCAATATTGGGCGGTGGGGTGCGGCGTGGGCACGCTGGCGCGGCGCAGGGCAACTGGGCGTAGGTGAGTCATGGGGTTTCCTTATAGATTGGGTTTTCAGGCTGCCTCTGGGGGCGGCTAGGGCGAAATTGGCATTTTGGCTTGGCTAAACGGCTTTCAGGCTGCCTATTCTGCCTATTTATTCATACGGATTGGCAATGCCCAACTGCGCCAGCAATCGGGTTTCCAACGCTTCCATTTCCTCGGCTTCGTCGTCGTTGATGTGGTCGTAGCCCATCAAATGCAACGTGCCATGCAGCACAAGGTGCGCGTAGTGATGTGCCAGCAGCTTGCCCTGCTCGGTGGCTTCGCGGCGCACCACTTGCGGACAAATGATTAAATCGCCGCGCAGCGTATCATCTTGCGCGGGCAGCATCATTTCGCCCTCGTTGAGCGCAAAACTCAGCACATTGGTGGCGTAGTCTTTTTGGCGATAGTCGCGGTTGTAGGCACGTGCATCGGCTTCGTCTAGCAGCAGCAACGAGATTTCAGCGCGGCGGTATTCGTTTTTCAGCGCGTGCCAAATCCATTGGTAAAACTGGCGTTCACTGGGCAGGTTGCGCTCGCTGCTTTGGTTGTCAAAGGCGAAGGCAAAACGTTGTTTTTGGATGGTGAGAAAGGGGAATTGTTTGGCTCGTTTCATGGTTTGGGTGGATGGATGTTGATTAGATTGAATACAGGTTCTAAAAAGGGCTGGCGGTTAATAGCATAACGATGGGCAACCGCGCAAGGTGGTTTCAGGCTGCCTCTGGTTATTTTTTTGCCAGCGCACGGCTTGCACGCAAGCCGTAGGGGACGCGAGGAGGCTTTTCAGGCTGCCTTATAGTGCGCCCGCGTTGAGGCAGCCTGAAAATGCGTAATGTCATTAAATCAGTGCATGGCTATTATAATAAGCTAATCTGTAATAATTCATGTTTTCATCCATAAATAATATTATTTTGTATTGATTATAGTGAGGGTTTGGTTCATTCAGCCAGCATATTGATATATTTAACTTACTTAACACAGAATTGTTTTCATACATTCTTTTTAGCTGTTCAAATTTTTCTACAAAAATACGAGTATTAAACCATTGTCCAATAGGCAATGAAAAAAGGAATTTCAATATCTCGTTAGATGTTTGATACTCTACAAATTCGCTAAAAAAGCCATCAAAAGCTAATTCTTCATTGAGGTTACTGTTCATTGTATTGCCCACTGCTTTACACGTTTAATAATATTGCTTGTGAGTTTAATCAGCCTGAAAACACTCTACACTCAAACGCAGGCGCAAATGATTGGGCAGCCTGAAACGCCGTTTCGCGTCCCTACGGCTTGCTGGCAAGCCGTGCGCTGTTAAAAATATTTTCAGGCTGCCTCTGCCTACAAAAATAGCGGGATAACAAAAACCGTTTGCTTGGATAACCGCCAATCAATGCGCAATGATAGGCAGCCTGAAACCCCATCCGCATTTTCAGGCTGCCTATCGCGTCATTATTCCTGCCCCAAAAGCTGCTCGCGCGTGAGCAAAAACACAAACCCGTCGCCGCCGCTGGTTTCCAGCCACATAAACGGCAGCTCGGGATACGCCGCTTCCAGCGCATCGCGGTTATGCCCAATTTCCACCAACAGCACGCCCTTGGGGTTCAGGAATTTTGCCGCGTGCAGCAGGATTTCGCGCGTGGCATCCAAGCCGTCCGCGCCGCTGCCCAACGCCAATTCTGGCTCGTGCAAATATTCATCGGGCAAGGCTGCCACGCTCTCGGCATCCACATACGGCGGATTGGAAACGATTAAATCGTAGGTGCCCTCCAAGCCTTCAAACAAATCGGTGTGGATAAGATTGATGCGCGCTTGCAGCCCATAATCTTCCACGTTAATTGCCGCCACTTCCAGCGCGTCTAGGCTGATGTCCACCGCGTCCACTTGCGCGGCGGGGTAATGGTCGGCAATCTGAATCGCCAAGCAGCCGCTGCCCGTGCACAAATCCAGCGCGCGGTGCACCAGCTCGGGATACTCAATCCACGGCGCAAGCGGTTCGCCCAAAAGCTCGTACACAAATGAGCGCGGCACAATCACCCGCTCGTCCACATAAAAATCATATTCGCCCTGCCAAGCCTGATGCGTGAGATATGCCACAGGCACGCGCTCTTCTACGCGGCGGCGAATCAGCTCTAATAATTGATTGCGCTCGTCGTTGAGCAACACCGCGTCTAAATAAGGTTCCAGCGTATCCAGCGGCAAATGCAGCGTGTGCAAAATCAAATACGCCGCTTCATCGTGTGCGTTGTCGCTGCCATGCCCAAAAAATAAACCCGCTTCGTTAAAGCGGCTAACAGCAAAGCGCAACACATCGCGCAGCGTTTTCAGGCTGCCTTGGGCTTCGTTGAACAAATTGGGCGAGTTTTTCTTATAGTTAGGATGCCACGGCTCATCTTCTGGTCGCCATGCCGTGATGGTTACTATGTTGTTATCCATTGTTAATAAAATTGTTAAGCAAACGAAAAGACCATTATAAACGAATGTGCCAACAAATAAAAAACGGCTATAATCGCGCCCTTTCAATCCAACCGAAAAAGGCTATACCCATGAAAAAACATTCTTTTATTTTAAGCATCATCGCCGCTTCGCTCGCCCTAGCCGCGTGTAACCAAAACGCAGGGCAGCCCGCCCCAGCCGCATCAGGCGCAGCCCTCGCTGCCGCGTCCAGCGCATCAGGCGCAGCAACATCCGCGCCCGCCGCTTCTGCTCCCGTAGCAGGCTTGGAAACCGAAAGCAAACAACTGGGCTACTTGCTGGGCTACCAATTTGCCATGAGTGCGCAATTGAATATGCTGAAAAAAAGCGGTGTTGAAGTAGATACCGAAGCTCTGATTAAAGGCATGAACGACCAAATGGCAGGCACGCAATCGCAGCTGAACGAGCAACAAGCGCAAGCCGCCATTGCCAGCGTGCAAAAGAAAATGGACGAATTTGCTAGAAAACAAGCCAGCGAAACCGCAGCCGCAGGCGAAAAATACCTAGCCGATAACAAAGCCAAAGAAGGCGTGAAAACCACCGAATCAGGCCTGCAATACAAAGTAACCAAAGAAGGCACAGGCGCACAAATCGCCAAAGGCGACTTAGCAACCGTAGAATACGAAGGTCGCCTAACCGATGGCACCGTGTTTGACAGCAGCAAAAACCACAACAATCAACCCATGGACGCGCCCGTGGTGGATGGCGCTTTCATCCCAGGCTGGGTTGAAGGCTTGCAATTGATGAAAGAAGGCGGCGAATACACGCTTTACATCCCAGCCAAACTGGCTTACGGCGAACGCGCTCAAGGCAGCATCCCTGCCAACTCGGTGCTGGTGTTTGACATCAAAGTAAACAAAGTACAAAAAGGTGAAGGCGACAAATTGGTGAAACGCGCGCAAGAGCAACAAGCCAAGCAAATGCAACAGATGCAGCAAATGCAACAAGCGCAACAACCTGCTAAATAATCCCGCTTTTAAAACGCAATCAACCGCTTTTCCCCCGCGAAAAGCGGTTTGCTATTTTCAGGCTGCCTTTGGTTCACAAAACTTAAAAATCGCTTACATTCCACCCCAAACATCATGTAAAATCCGCTCATTCTTTCCTGTCAATCCAACTCTCACAAGGAATACCAAAATGGCTGCAAAAACATGGCTATCTGCCGCATTCTCATGCCTTGCTCTCTCGCTAACCGCTTGCGGTGGGCAAAGCAACACTCCTGCTAACAACAGCGCATCCAACACAGGCAATGCCACGCCAGCCGCCGCTTCAAGCGCATCAGGCGCAGTAGATGGCGGCGGCAGAGTGCTGCGCGTGGCGGGCAATGCCGCATTCGCCCCGTTTGAATCGCTGGACGAAAACAAAAAAGTAACAGGCTTTGATATTGACCTGATTAACGCCATGGGCGAAGCGGGCAATTTTAAAGTGGAATATAAAGACCAACCTTGGGAAAGCCTGTTCCCCGCATTAAGCAATGGCGACGCCGACGCGCTTATCTCAGGCATCACCATCACCGACGAGCGCAAAGCCAGCATGGCGTTCACCGAGCCTTATTACAAAATCACCCAAGTTGTTTTGGTGCCACCAAGCAAAAACGTGTCTAACGTTGAAGAGCTGAAAAAACTGCCCAAAATCGGCGTGGTAACAGGCTACACAGGCGATTACGCCGCGCAAAAAATCTTTGGCGCAACCAGCGAGCAAGTTGTCCGCTTTGACAACGTAGGCTTGCTCACCAAAGAAGTAGAAAACGGCGGCGTGGACGCTGGCATTTTGGACAACGCTGTTGTGGCGCACTACATCAAAAACAACAGCAGCAAAGGCTTCAAAATGGTAGAACTGCCCGACTTTCCTGCTGAGCACTACGGCATAGCCGTCCGCAAAGACGATGCCCAAACCCTAGCACTGCTGAACAACTCGCTCGCCAAAGTGCGCGCCAGCGGCAAATATGCCGAGATTGAAGCCAAATACTTTGCCAACGGCAAATAAAATCCCTTTTGCTTAACCCATGTTTTATCGCAACCCAGCTTGCATTTCGTTGCGAACAAAACATGCGTGTTTAAACCCAAGCCTTTTGATGATTTGGATAACCAGCGTCAAAAGGTTTCTGCGTTTACCCAAGCAGGAAAATTTCAGGCTGCCAATTAAAGCCCTTAGGCATAACACAGCCGCGCAGCCCAAGGCAGCCTGAAAAACACGCCACGCTTGTTTACACCAAAGCAACAAGCCGCAGCAACATCCCCATAACCGCAGCCTGAAATCCCAATCCTTTTTCAGGCTGCCCTTGCAATTCCAAGCCCTAACCACAATATCCGAGAAACTTTGCGCCTGAAAGCCATCGCGTGCTATTGCAGGTTAAACCATCCAGCCGTTCCCAATCTCTGCGCCACATCAAAGCAGAACAGCCTAAAAAATACGCAGATCAATCACCATTATCTACCGAGTGCCTCCTATGTCTGAAAACCAAATCCCCGAGCAAGAAAACGAAGAAGCCGTAAACAACGACAACCGCCCGCTCACTCCCGAAGAGCAGCGCGAACGCCTGCGCCGACTCATCATCCAAGGCAAAGAGCGCGGCTACATCACCTACGCTGAAATCAACGATGCCCTGCCCGACGATATGTCTGATGCCGAGCAGATTGACAACATCGTCAATATGATTCAAGGCTTGGGCATTCAAGTAACCGAAGAAGCGCCCGATGCCGATAGCCTGTTGATGAACGACAACAGCACCGCCATCACCGATGAAGACGCCGTTGCCGAAGCTGAAGCCGCGCTATCGCAAGCCGATTCCGAATTCGGGCGCACCACCGACCCCGTGCGGATGTATATGCGCGAAATGGGGCAAGTGGATTTGCTTACCCGCGAAGACGAAATCAAAATCGCCAAAGAAATTGAAAACGCCCTAAAAAACATGATTCAAGCCATTTCAGCCTGCCCTGGGTCTATCGGCGAGATTTTGGATTTAATCAACCAAATCAAAAAAGACGAAATCAAAGTGGACGAAGTGGTGGAAGCCATCATTGATCCCAACGAAGTTTTGCTCAACGAGCTGGGCTTAGGGCATCTGGAAAGCAGCCTGAATAACAATCAAGCCGCATCCAGCGAAGATGCCGCCGAAGATGGCGACAGCGACGACAGCAGCGAAGACCATGATGACAACGAAAGCGATAGCGCCGCCATGGAAAGCCAAAACTTGGAAGAACTTAAAGCCCAAGTTTTAGACCACTTCAAACAAATTGAAAAAAGCTACAACCTGATGATTCGCGCGTTAGACAAAAGCGGCAGCAGCAGCGCGAAATACCTAGAACATCGCGGCAACATCGCCAACAAATTGCTGGAAGTGCGTTTTTCCACTCGCCAAATTGAAAAATTGAGCGACAGCCTGCGTTCGCGCGTAGAAAAAATTCGCAAGCTGGAACGCGAAATCCGCGACATCTGCCTAGACCGCGTTAACATGGACAGAGATTATTTCATCACCAATTTCCTGCCCAACGCCACCAATTTGGAATGGATTGAAGATGAAATCGCCAAAAAACGCGTGTGGAGTGAAACGCTGGATCGCTTCCGCTACGCCATTTTGGAAAAACAAACCGAAATGGCAGAGCAGGAGCAACACGCGCGCGTATCCATTGCCGAATTGAAAGAAATCAGCAAAAACATGGTGAAAAGCGAAAAAGAAACCGCTGCCGCCAAGCAAAAAATGATTCAGGCAAACTTGCGTTTGGTGATTTCCATCGCCAAAAAATACACCAACCGTGGTTTGCAATTCCTTGATTTGATTCAAGAAGGCAATATTGGCTTGATGAAAGCGGTGGATAAATTTGAATATCGCCGTGGTTATAAATTTTCAACCTATGCAACATGGTGGATTCGCCAAGCGATTACGCGCTCCATCGCCGACCAAGCGCGCACTATCCGCATTCCTGTGCACATGATTGAAACGATTAACAAAATGAACCGCATTTCGCGCCAATATCTGCAAGAAACAGGCGAAGACCCCGATTCTGCCAAACTGGCGGAATTGATGGAAATGCCCGAAGACAAAATCCGCAAAATCATGAAAATCGCCAAAGAGCCGATTTCTATGGAATCACCCGTTGGCGATGATGACGACAGCCACTTGGGCGATTTTATTGAGGATGTGAACAACGTTGCACCTGCCGAAGCGGCGATGTATTCCAGCCTGCGCGAAGTAACCGCCGACGTGTTGGAAAGCCTAACGCCGCGTGAGGCGAAAGTGCTGAGGATGCGCTTTGGCATTGATATGAACACCGACCACACGCTGGAAGAAGTGGGCAAGCAGTTTGACGTTACGCGCGAGCGCATTCGCCAAATTGAAGCCAAGGCGCTGCGAAAATTGCGCCACCCAACGCGTTCCGATAAGCTGAAAAGTTTCTTGGATAGCGAAGAAGGGAAATAATTTGCCATACGGCATAGCTGGTTTTGTTTTTAACGAAACCGTCTATGCCGTTTTTTTAGGAGAGAATATGAAAGAACCCATTATCGGCATGAATTATGAAGTGGCACTGGAAACTTTGGACGGTGCAGCACAGCCGTTTATTCAGGCGCGGGAAGAAGAGCGCCAAAAAGCCGAACCTTGCGCGGCGTTTATCCAATATTGCACGGATAGAATCAAGGCGTTGCAAATTCTGCGCCATAATCTTCGTTCCAGCGATGAAGCTGTTATCGCGCGGATTTTAGACCCGAATGATCCGTTGATTAGATAGATGACAATTTAGGCAGCCTGAAAACGGGATGATTCGTTTTCAGGCTGCCTTTTGCTCTTGCGGTAATCAATCCCCCATCGCCGCCAGCAACTCCGCCTGATGCTCGGCAATCAGTGCGCTGGTGATTTCTTCCATATCACCATCCATCACAAAATCCAGCTTGTGCAGGGTAAGGTTGATGCGGTGGTCGGTTACGCGGCCTTGTGGGTAGTTGTAGGTTCGGATGCGCTCGCTCCTGTCGCCGCTGCCGATTAGGGATTTGCGCTCGGCGGCTTCTTTGGCTTGGGCTTCGCGTTTTTGTTTGTCGTTGAGCCGAGCGGCGAGTACCTTCATCGCTTGGGCTTTGTTGGCGTGCTGGCTGCGGCCGTCTTGGCATTCCACCACCATGCCCGTTGGCAGGTGGGTGATGCGGATGGCGGAGTCGGTTTTGTTGATGTGTTGCCCGCCTGCGCCCGATGCGCGGAAGGTGTCGATGCGCAAATCGGCGGGGTTGAGCTGGATTTCTTCCAATTCGTCCGCTTCGGGCATCACGGCAACGGTGCAGGCGGATGTGTGAATGCGCCCTTGGCTCTCGGTGGCAGGCACGCGCTGCACGCGGTGTCCGCCCGATTCAAATTTCAGTTTGCTGTATGCGCCCAAGCCAATCAGCCGCACAATCACTTCCTTGTAGCCGCCCAAGTCGCTTTCGTTGGCGGAAACGATTTCAGTTTGCCAGCTGTTGCGCTCGGCATAGCGGCTGTACATGCGCAAAAGGTCGCCTGCGAACAGCGCGGCTTCGTCGCCGCCCGTACCTGCGCGGATTTCTATAAAGATGTTTTTGTCGTCATCGGCATCTTTGGGCAGCAACAGTTTTTGCAATTCAAAATCCAGCCGTTCAATGGCTTCTTTGGCAGCCTGAATTTCTTCGGCGGCAAAGTCTTTCATTTCGGGGTCGGATAACATTTCTTGCGCGTCTGCCAAATCGTTTTGCGCTTGGGTGTAGGCGTGGTAGGTTTCCACGATGGGCGTAAGCTCGGCGTGCTCTTGGTTGAGACGGCGATAGCTGTCCATGTTTGCGGTGGCTTCGGGCGAGCCGAGCAAGGCGGTTACTTCTTCAAGGCGGTGGGATAGGTTTTGCAGTTTGGATTGGATGGATGGTTTCATGATTGGAATCTGGTTTTCAGGCTGCCTGAAAAGGGTTGAAAAAACGGCGAATTATACGGTAAACAGCGGATATTTGCTTTTCAGGCTGCCTATCTGGCGCAGCGCATAACCGTCCTGCCCTGCGGCAGCCTGAAAACACAGCCCATCGCCATGCACCCATTTTCAGGCTGCTCTTGCCGCCGCTATCAAGGCAGCCTTGCCCCTTTGTCCAAATCTTTGATTTGGGTATATAAGGGGTATGCCGTAAGGCAGAAAACTCACTATAATAGCCCCCATTTTCAAACGCTTAACACAAACCGAATTCATGAAAACATCTGCCGCTCTGCTGCTCAGCATCGCCCTAATCGCGCCGCAAATCGCCCCCGCCGCCAACGATAATCCACCCAACCCCAACGCCGAATTAAATAACGTGCGCGATGCCATCGCCGCCACGGAAAAAGACCTTGCCGCCAAGCAAGCCGCGCAACGCCGCGCCGCGCAAATCTTGCGCGAAACCCAAATCGCCATCGCCAAAGCCCGCCGCGAACTCAACGAGCTTGCCCAGCGCGAGCAAGCCGAATGGCAAAAGCTCACCGCGCTGCAAGCCACGCTATCCGAGCTGCAAACCAACATCAGCAACACCAAAGCCCAAGTTGCCCAGCTGCTTGCCAACAACTACAAAAATCCGCAGCCCGCTGCCGTCGCCCTGCTGCTCAAAAGCAGCGATGCCAACCAAAAAAGCCGCTTTCTTGCCTACACCCGCCACATCAATCAAGCCAACAAAAAGCTGATTGACAAACTGGTGCAACAGCAAAGCGAGCTCAACAGCCAACAGCAAGCCATCAACACCGAGCTTAAACGCATTGAGCAACTCGCCGCCCAGCAACGGCAAAAACTGAAAAAGCTCGGGCAAACCCACAGCCAAGCCCAAACCAACAGCAGCCAATTGAGCAAAGACATCAGCGCTCAACGGCAAAAACTTGCCCAGTTGCACGCCAACGAGCGCCAGCTCAACCAAGTAATCGCCAACATCGTTGCCAAGCAAAACGCCCAGCGCAAAGCCGAAGCCGAAAAACGCGCGCAAGAAGCCCGCAAACGCGCCCAAGATGCCGAACAACGCGGCGGCAAGCCCAAATCCACGCTCACGCGCGAAGATTTAAACCTGCGCCCCAATCAGCCCAGCCGCGCCGAAACCCCAGCTGAAGCCACCAAACCCGCCGCCCAAAAACCCCTGCGCGGCATCATGCCCGCATCGGGCAACATCATCGGGCGCTTTGGCACCGCCCGCCCCAGCGGCGGCACATGGCGCGGCATCTTCATCGCCACCGCGCCCGCGCCCGTGCGCAGCATCGCCGCTGGCACAGTGGTTTACACCGCCAACCAAGCAGGCTACGGCAATATGATGATTATCGACCACGGTAACGGCTATATGTCGGTGTATGCAGGGCTGTCCGCCATCCACGCCGGCAACGGTAGCCGCGTGAACGCAGGGCAAAACATCGCCACCAGCGGCACGCTGCCCGCAGGCGAACAAGGCTTGTATTTGGAGCTGCGCTATCGCAATAAGATTATGAATCCGCTGGTTTGGCTGCGGTAAACACGCAGCAAAAGGCAGCCTGAAAACGAAGTGGCGTGTTTCGCTTAACTCGTTTTCAGGCTGCCTGATTATTGCGCCGCTGGGTGTGTGGCTTTACTACGCACACGGCTTGCAAAATCTCAACATGAATCCGCATGCGTGCCTATCGTTATCCCAATAGGCAGCCTGAAACCTTTGCAAAACCTAAAATCAAACAAAAATAGTCAATCCTCCGTCATTCCAGCGCAGGCGGGAATCTTGCCTAAACTTAAACAATGGCTTGTTTTTACAATTATTTCTGAATATCAAACCAGATTCCCGTCTGCGCGAGAATGACGGCATTTCTTTATTTTTCAGGCTGCCTATCGTCCCCCCAATAGGCAGCCTGAAAACCTATTTCGCCGCGTTTGCCAACATCTCCGCTGCATGCTGGCGCGTGGTGTCGGTGATTTTTTCGCCGCCGAGCATACGGGCGATTTCGTTTACGCGCGTGGCATCGTCCAGCACGCTGATTTCGCTGACGATTTGCTCGCCTTCGCTGTGTTTGGCGACTTGCCAATGGTGTTCGCCGCAGGCGGCAACTTGCGGCAGGTGGGTGATGGCGAGCACTTGGTGTTGCTTGCCCAGCGTGCGCAGGGCGCGCCCGACGGTTTCGGCAACACCACCGCCGATGCCTGTGTCCACTTCGTCAAAAATCAGTGTGGGCACTTGGGTGTATTGGCTGGTTACCACTTGGATGGATAGGCTGATGCGCGCCAATTCGCCGCCTGACGCAACTTTATTGAGCGGACGCAGCGGCGTGCCTTTGTTGGCGGCAACTTGGTATTGGATGTGTTCCAAGCCGTGCGCGGTGGGGCTGCTCGGTTGCAGTTCTATGTGGAATTTCGCGCCTTTCATGGCGAGCGTTTGCATGTGTTCGGTGGTTTCGTGGGCGAGTTTGCTGGCGGCTTTGTGCCGTGCGCTGGATAGCTGCTGGGCGATTTGCATATAGGCATCTTGCGCTTGGGCAACGTTTTTTTGCAGCACTTCAATGTCGGTGGCGGCTTCTAGCTGTTGCAAGGCAGCCTGAATTTCTGCCAGCTTGTTGGGCAACTCTTCGGGCTCTATGCGGTATTTGCGGGCGATGCTCATCAGCTCGCTGATGCGCTCTTCTTTGGCGTGCAATTCGTTGGGGTTGATTTCTATGTCGCTTAACACGCCGCTAAGGTTGCGGCTGATTTCGCTTAATTCGGCTTCTATGCTGTCTAGCATTTCTAGGCTTTCGGCAAAGCGCGGTTCTATGTGTTCCAGCTTGTTTAGGGTGCGCTGGCTGCGGCTGATTTGGCGGGCGATGCCGTTGTCGCTATCTATGTATTCCAAAACTTCGTTTGCCGCTTGCAGCAGCTCGGCGGCGTTGGCAAGGCTGTCGTGGCTTTGGTTTAGGCTTTCCCATTCGCCTGTTTCGGGGGCGATTTGGTCTAGCTCGTTGTATTGCCATTCTAGGCGTTCGCGCTCTATGGCGATGTTTTCGGCTTGGGTTTGCGCTTCGTTCAGCGCTTGTTGCGCGCTTTGCCATGCTTGGTAGGCGGCTTGGGTTTGCTCCACCAGTTTCAGGCTGCCTGAAAAGGCATCCAGCAATTGGCGTTGCGCGGATTCTTGGTTGAGCGAGTGGTGCGCGTTTTGCCCATGGATGTCTATCAGTTGCGAGCCGATGTGTTTGAGTTGCGCCAGCGTGGCGGCTTGGTTGTTGATGTAGCTGCGGCTTTTGCCTTTTATATCAATGGTGCGGCGGATGGCGAGTTCGCTGCTGTCGTCATCCAGCAGGCCTTGTTCGCGCAATTCGGCTTGCAGGGCGGGGTGTTCGCTGATGTCAAACAGGGCGGAGAGCTGCGCTTCGTTTGCGCCTGTGCGGATTTGGCTGTAATCGGCTTTGTCGCCCAACAGCAGGGCGATGGCATCCAGCGTGATGGATTTGCCCGCGCCTGTTTCGCCTGTGAGCACGGTGAAGCCGTTTTGGAAGTTTAGGTTGAGTTTTTCTACGATGACGAAGTTTTGCAGGGAAAGGGCGAGTAGCATTTTGGTGATTGCCTTTTGAAAATGAAGGTGTTGAACAATAAACGGGCTATGCGTTTTGCGATTATTTTGGGGCGCGATATTACTGTATTTGCGGCAGCCTGAAAACGAGCGCAGCGAGTTTCTGCGAAGCTAAAACGAGCGCAACAAGTTTCCGCGCAGCCCAAACACACAGCGCAAAAATCGTATAATCCGCCCTTTCCCCCTTTTCAGGCTGCCTTTATGCCCCACTACATCGGACGCTTCGCCCCCAGCCCCACAGGCTTGCTGCACATCGGCTCGCTCTTAACCGCCGTCGCATCCTACGCCGACGCACGCGCCCACGGCGGCGCATGGCTGCTGCGCATGGAAGACCTAGACCCGCCGCGCGAAATGGCAGGCGCAGCGGATAACATCTTGTTCACATTAGAACAATTCGGCTTTGAATGGGACGGCGCAGTGGTGTATCAAAGCCAACGCCACGCGCTGTATCAAGCCGCATTAGGCAGCCTGAAAACCGCAGGCATGGCGTATCCCTGCTATTGCAGTCGCAAAGATTGGCACGCCGCCGCGCAAATGGGTGTGGATGGTTTTGTGTACAACGGCGCGTGTCGCCCGAATAACGTTTTCAGGCTGCATCAGGACACGCGCAAAACCCGCGCTTGGCGCATGATGGTGTGCGATGAAACGATTGCGTTTGAAGACGAGATTGTTGGGCATTATGCGCAAAATCTGGCGCGCGACATTGGCGATTTTGTGCTGCTGCGCGCTGATGGCTATTGGGCGTATCAGCTGGCGGTGGTGGTGGACGATGCCGCGCAGGGCATCACGCATATTGTGCGCGGGCAAGATTTGCTGGTTTCCACGCCGCGCCAAATGTATTTGCAACGCAGCCTGAAAATGCCCACGCCGCATTACGCGCATCTGCCGCTGCTGGTGAACGCGCAAGGGCAAAAATGGAGCAAGCAAACACTCGCCCCCGCGCTGGATTTGGCGGCGAAAGAAGCCCTGCTGCGCCAAGTGTGCGCCTATCTGAACCTGCCGCCCGCGCCCGAAGTGAACCGCCCGCGCGATGTGTTGAATTGGGCGGTGGCAAATTGGAACATGGCGCGCGTGCCGAAGCAGGCGATTTGCACGGAGTAGGGTTTCAGGCTGCGTTTTTTGGGGATGTGGTTTTCAGGCTGCATCAATGATTGTTAAACGGCTATGCCCTGCCCTACTCCAAAGGCAGCCTAAAAACCAACCCAATGGAGCGTCGGCGGCTCGCCGACATCTCGCGTCTTGGCAAACCAGCCATGCTTTGTTTTATAAGCGATTTGGCGACGAGCCGTCGCCACTCCATCCCGTTTCAGGCTGCCACAAAGCCCACCTAAAAAAGGCAGCCTGAAAGTAGAAAGCCCATTTTCAGGCTGCCTTTTTTGGTTAATTCATCACAAACGTTTGAGACTGCTGCCCTTCCCCTACGTCCAGCCGAACGAAGCATCCTTTTTTCGGGAAAAAGCGTGCGCTTGTCCGACGGCGCACGAAGTGCGACTAGTTCGCACGCGCCGAAAAAAGGATGCGCAGTGAGGGAAGTCTGCGAAGCAGACCTGCACGTCGGGGTCGCCTTTCTTTTGCTTACTTTTCTTTGGCGAAGCAAAGAAAAGTAAGTGCCCCGTCGGCACGAGACGCATGGTAAACACCGCACTCAAAGCCAACCACAAAGCGCAACCCCATTTTCAGGCTGCCTGAAAGCTCCCCCAAAGGCAGCCTGAAAACCACCCCAATGGAGCGTCGGCGGTTCGCCGACATCTTGCATCTTGGCAAACCAGCCATGCTCTGTTTGAAGCTGTTGGCGACGAGACGTCGCCGCTCCATACTCATTTCAGGCTGCCTACTGAGTAACTTTTAACAATAAAGACAACCTAAACTCTCTCATCACAAAAAAGCAGCCTGAAAACCATTTTCCAGTTTTCAGGCTGCCCCATTTTGGTCAATCCATAACAAACGTTTGACACTACTGCCCACTCCCCTACGTCCAGCCGAACGCAGCATTCTTTTTTCGGAAACAAGCGTGCGCTTGTCCGACGGCGCACGAAGTGCGACTAGTTCGCACGCGCCGAAAAAAGGATGCGGAGTGAGGGAAGTTTGGCGTAGCCAAACCTGCACGTCGGGGTCGCCTTTCTTTTGCTTACTTTTCTTTGGCGAAGCAAAGAAAAGTAAGTGCCCCGCTGGCATGAAGCGCATGGTAAACACCACATTCAAAGCCAACCACAAAGCGCAACCCCATTTTCAGGCTGCCTGAAAGCGCCCCCAAAGGCAGCCTGAAAACCCAAATTACCAAACAAACCACGCCCCAAAAAAATCCCACACACAAAAAAACCAGCCCAAAAACGCACCAATCACATTTTCAGGCTGCCCATCTATTCACTTCAATCAAATCCTACTTCGCAAACTTCTCCAACGCCGCCACGGCTGGCAATTCTTTGCCTTCCAAAAATTCCAAAAACGCGCCGCCACCCGTTGAGATATAGCTGATTTTATCGGTTACGCCAAACTTAGCGATGGCCGCCAGCGTATCCCCGCCGCCCGCAATGGAAAACGCATTGCTCGCGGCAATCGCTTCGGCAACGGCTTTGGTGCCACCCGCAAAGTTATCAAACTCAAACACGCCCACGGGCCCGTTCCACACAATCGTGCCCGCGTTTTGCAAAATTTCTGCCAAGCGCGCGCGCGATTGTTCGCCGATGTCCAAAATTTGCTCGTCCTTGCCGATTTGGTTCACATCGCGCGGCAGCGGCGCGGCGGTTTCGGAAAACTCGGTTGCCACAATGCAGTCCACAGGCAGCGGAATCGGGTTGCCGCGCTGCGCCATTTTTTCCATAATCGCGCCCGCTTCGTTCACCAAATCGGCTTCCACCAACGATTTGCCCAATTCTTTGCCCTGCGCCAGCAAGCAAGTGTTGGCGATGCCGCCGCCCACAATCAGCTCGTCCACCTTGTCTGCCAAGCTATTCAAAATGGTGAGCTTGGTGGACACTTTGCTGCCTGCCACAATCGCCACCAGCGGGCGGGCGGGGTTTTTCAGGGCTTTGCCCAGCGCGTCCAATTCCGCTGCCATCAAAATGCCCGCGCAGGCAAGCGGCGCGGCGGCGGCAACGGCTTCGGTGGACGCTTGGGCGCGGTGCGCGGTGCCAAAGGCATCGTTCACGAAAATATCGCACAAGGCGGCGTAGGCTTTGCCCAGCTCGGGGTCGTTTTTCTTTTCGCCTTTGTTGATGCGCACGTTTTGCAGCAGCGCAACTTCGCCTGCTTTCACGCTGGGCGGATTGTCGCGCCAGTCGTTCAACACTTTAACTTCCTTGCCCAGCAGTTTGCCCAAATGCACGGCAACGGGGGCAACGTCGTCTTCAGGGTGGAATTCACCTTCGGTGGGGCGACCCAAATGCGTCATGACGATGACCGCTGCGCCGTTGTCCAAGCAATATTGGATGGATGGCAGCGAAGCGCGAATGCGGGTATCGTCGCTGATTTTGCCGTCTTTAAAGGGGACGTTTAAATCGGCGCGGATGAGCACGGTTTTGCCGTTTACATTTTGGTCGGTGAGTTTGAGAAATGACATGGAGAAGTCCTTTGCAAGGGGTTGGGAAAGGGGTTTCAGGCTGCCTTAATCGGCGAAGCGGGCTGGTAATAGCTGCCGTATTCCTGTTCTATTTGCTGCAATAAGGTTTTAGCAGGCAGCGGCAACCAATCTGAGGAAAGATTAAATTCTGGCTGGCTGAGAAATGCTTTGTGTTCATGCGGCGGAATATTGGCAAGATACGGCTTGGGGTGTTTGAGTTTAATGGTTAAGCCGTGTGAGCAAGGAAATTCAGAAGACAATCGTATATCGTCAATATCTTGCCATGCGATTGTGCCAAGCTGCGCAGCGGTTAAGCCGTGTTCATCAAGGCGAAATAGATAATAGCTGCCGTATTCCCGAGCAATTTGTTTCACTAATTTTTTAGCAGGTATGGGCAACAAGTATCGGGAAATTTGCAAGACAGAAAACTTCTGGAATGATTTGAGCTTGTGCGGCTTGATTTTGGCAGCATAAGGCTCAGGTTTTCTAATTTTGATCTCAATACCATAAACATAAATGAAACCCTTGTTGGATTCCAAATAGGGCTGTATATGTTCAATATCTTGCCATGCGATGATGCCAACGGGGGCGTAGTTTATGCCCTGCTCATCAATCACAAGCAGCGATTCTTGGCGATAAGTCTCTAATATATCAAATACATAACGAAAAGACGTGCCAACCATCAACATAAAACATAAAACGCAAAAAATTATTACCCCAAGGGACGAAGCGTTGAATGCTTGGTACAAAATAAATAGCGGAATAGATAACCAAACCAGCAATGACAGGGTAATAAGCAAGCGGTTAAACGGTATAACAAGGGGCTGGGGCATGGTTTTTTCCTTTTCAGGCTGCCGAAAAACAGAATAACAAGCCACGCAATGATACCTGAGAACAACGCCAAAAGGCAGCCTGAAAACGGGCGGATACTCGTTTTCAGGCTGCCTTTTTAAGCGCGCCAAACTATGCCGTGATGGCTGTTTAGGCGGCGGCAAACAAATCGTTCAACCCTTCGGCAATGGTGGGATGGGTGAAAATTTGGTTTTTGATGTAGCTGGCGGGGATTTTATGGTCTATCGCCATTTTGAACAGGTTGATGATTTCGTGCGATTCGGCGCAAAACAGGGTTACGCCGAGAATTTCGCCGCTTTCGCTGTCCACAATCGCTTTGAGCAAGCCATCGGTTTGTCCCAAAATTTTGGCTTTGGGGATGGCTTCGGCTTTCAGTTTCAGCACTTTATAGCTGCGCCCCGATTGCGCGGCGGCGGTTTCGGTCATGCCGATGTGCGACAGCGGCGGCTCGGTGAAAGTGGTGGTGGGGAAAGTGGCGCGGTCGTCGCGGCTGCGCGTGCCATTGCCAAGCAGTTGGTCGCGTACAATGCGGTAATCGTCCAACGAAATGTAGGTAAACATGGGGCTGCCCGCCACGTCGCCCATCGCCCAAATGTGCGCTTTTCCGATCACGCGGCATTGTTCATCGGTGGCGATAAAGCCGCGTTCGGTGGTGGCGATGCCTGCGTTTTCCAGCGCGAGCGCGGCGGTGTTGGGATGCCGTCCAATCGCCACCAACACGGCATCGGCGGCAAATTCGCCTTGGTTGGTTTGCACCAGCACGCTGTCGCCTTGTTCTACAAAGGCGGTGGTTTGCACGCTTGGCAACACGTTGATTTGGCGGCTGTTTAACACGCGCAGCATTTCTTCGGCGATGTCGCGGTCTTCGCGCGGCAGGAACACGGCGCTGTTGTCTAAAATGGTAACTTGGCTACCAAATTGTTGATACATAAAGGCAAATTCCAGAGAAATATAACCGCCACCAATAATCACCAACCGCTCGGGGCGTTCGGCAAGCGACAGCATTTCGGTGCTGTAATGTACGCGCGGATGGTCTGCGCCTGCAACGTTAAGCGGATTAGACGTTGCGCCTGTGTTGATGAAAATGCGCTCAGCGTGGATGGTTTGCTCGCCTTGTGCGCCGCGCAGGATAACGGTGTGCTCATCTTGAAACTGGGCTTGGGCGTGGATCACTTGCACGTTTGCCATGTTGTCCAATTTGGCGAAATTGGCGGCGCGCAGCTTGGGGATTAGGCTGTTTTTGGCTTGCATGGCAGCCTGAAAATCGTGCTGCTTCGCGCCTTCCACCAATAATTTTTTGCTGGGAATGCAGCCGATGTTGATGCACGTTCCGCCATACATTTGTTCGTTTTGTTCTACTAAAACAACGGATTGCCCGTTGTTGGCTAAATCGGCGGCCAGCGTTTTGCCTGCTTTGCCAAAGCCGATGATGAGATTTTGCGTGTGCATGGTGGTCTCCAAAATAAAAAAACAAGATGCGGATGATAGGGGCATCTTGTTGGCGAGTATGGTGTAAACGGCGCGTTTTATGGTAAAAAGGGCTGATTTGGGCGCTTGGTGGTTTTCAGGCTGCCTTAATCTACATCGTAGTCGCGCATTTTGCGTTCTAGGCTGTCTAAGCGGCGGTTGGTGTGTTCTATTTGGCGTTGCAGGTTGCTAAGCTGCTGTTGGCAGTCGTTCAGCTGGTTGGCGAGTTGGCTGTATTGCTCTTGATTGATTGGGCTGCTGGGGCTGTTTGCGGCAGCCTGAAAACCGAAAGTTTCAACGGAGTTAGAACGGAAAAATTGCCCGATGTTTTGCAGGGTTTGCCTGATTTGCTGGGCTTTTTGCGCCAGCGTGTGGGCTTGGTCTGCGCCGAAGATGCGTTGCAAATCTTGCTGCGGCGTGTAGCGCAGTTGGCTACAACAGGATAGCAGGTTGATGCCGATGGTGGTGTCGCCTTCTATGGCGATATCGCTGAACTGGGGCATCGTGCCGCGCAGGATGTTGGGCAGAGCGTCGTTGTGCAGGATGATGGTGCTGCTGGGGCTTTGTTGGGTGGGTTCTAGCAAGCCTTGGGCGTTGATGCGCCCGATGATGTTCAGGCTGCCTGTTTGCAGGGCGATGGTGATGCCGTTGTAGCCTGCGAGCTGGGCGCAGACTTCGGGGTTGTGCGACAGGAGATGGTTGATGAGTTGGATGGAGAGCATTTGGCTATGGGTTTCAGGCTGCCTAATGGTGCAACAGGGGCAGCCTGAAAATAGGATTGGTATGTTTTGAAAAAGAAGGAGATGGGGTTGATGGCGTTTTCAGGCTGCCTCTGCCGTTCCCTGGGCAGCCTGAAACTTCATACTTCGGATGATTACGCCTTGGCTTGCCAAGTATCTTTCAGCCCCACCGTGCGGTTAAACACAGGCTGTTGCCCTGTTTTATGGTCATAACGGTCGGTAACAAAATAGCCGATGCGCTCAAACTGCCAATGGCTTTCGGGTGGCAAATCGTTCACCGCGCTTTCGGCATAAGCGGTGATTTCGCGCACCGAATCGGGGTTGAGAAAATCGGTAAACGGCAGATATTCGCCATCGTCGCCGCGCACCGCATCGGGGCGCTCCACCGTAAACAAGCGGTCATACAGCCGCACAGTAATCGGCGTGGCATGCTCGGCAGACACCCAATGAATCACGCCTTTCACTTTGCGCCCTTCGGGGTTTTTGCCCAGCGTGTCGTGGTCTATCGTGCATTTGAGTTCCACAGTTTTGCCGTTTTCGTCTTTCACCACTTCATCGCAACGCATCACATAGCTGTGGCGCAGGCGCACTTCGCCGCCCAGCGTTAAGCGTTTCCAGCCCTTGGGCGGCTCTTCGGCAAAATCGTCTGCTTCAATATAAATCGTGGGGCTGATGGGGATTTCGCGCGCGCCAAAGGCTTCGTTGTTCGGATGGAACGGCGCGCTACGGCTGGCGGTTGGGGCAGCCTGAAAATTGGTAATCGTAACCTTAATCGGGTTTAACACCGCCATCAGGCGCGGCGCGGTGTTTTCCAATTCTTCACGAATCGCGCCTTCCAGCACGCTCATGTCCACCACGTTTTCCGATTTGGAAATGCCCGCACGTTTAGCAAACAGGCGCAAGCCTTCGGGCGTGTAGCCACGGCGGCGCATCCCCGAAATGGTCGGCATGCGCGGATCGTCCCAGCCGCTCACATGCCCTTCGCTCACCAATTGGTTGAGCTTGCGTTTTGATGTGATGGAATACAGCAATTCCAAGCGCGAGAATTCGTATTGATGCGGGCGCACGGGGCTAGGCGCAGGGATATTGTCCAACACCCAGTCATACAACGGACGATGCGCTTCAAATTCCAGCGTGCACAAAGAATGGGTGATGCCTTCAATCGCATCGGACACGCAATGCGTGTAGTCATACATCGGATAGATGCACCATTTGTCGCCCGTGTTGTGGTGATGCGCGCGGCGGATGCGGTAAATCACGGGGTCGCGCAGGTTCACATTGCCTGCTGCCATGTCAATTTTCAGGCGCAGGGTTTTGCTGCCGTCGGGGAACGCACCATCGCGCATTTGGTAAAACAAATCCAGATTTTCTTCCACGCTGCGGTCGCGATAGGGGCTGTTTTTGCCAGGCTCGGTGAGCGTGCCGCGGTATTCGCGCATTTCTTCGGGCGTAAGATCGTCCACATAGGCTTTGCCGTCTTTAATTAAACCAACGGCGTAATCAAATAATTGGTCAAAATAATTGGAAGCAAAGCGCGGCTCGCCTTGCCAATGGAAACCCAGCCATTGAACGTCTTCTTTGATGGAATTAACGTATTCGTCGCTTTCTTTTTCGGGATTGGTGTCGTCAAAGCGCAGATTGCATTGCCCGTCAAAAACGTATGCCAAGCCGAAATTCAAGCAGATGGATTTGGCGTGCCCGATGTGCAGATAGCCGTTGGGCTCGGGTGGAAAGCGGGTTTGAATGGCGGTGTGTTTGCCTGTTTTGAGATCGTCTTCAATCAGCGTGCGGATAAAGTGGTTATCGGCGAATTGGTCTTTGGTTAGCATGGTGTGTCTCTTAAAAAATGGTTTTCAGGCTGCCTTTGCGAGCTGGGGCAGCCTGAAAATGGTAAACAAAGTGATGGCGGATTGTACCCGAAAGCGGCTGCTTTGTGGGCTTGGTAAAGCGCTCTAAAATAATCGGCGCAAGATGCGAAAAATCGCTTGCGTTGCCCCTTGTTTTTTCGTTTAATCGCGCCTGTTTTTACGGCCTTGTTATTTACCCTGCGCGTGCGTAAAACCGCGCTCTTTTTATTTTAGGAAACAATATGAACAAAACCCTGCTTGTTAGCATGCTCGCCGCTCTGTTTTTGGGTGCATGCAGCGGTTCGGACAACCAAGACCAGTCGGCTGCTGTCGCGTCCGAATCCGCGCAAAAGACCAACGCCCCCACCAGCCAACTGAATCTTTATATTTGGTCAGACTATGTTGATCCCGACACCATCGCCGAATTTGAAAAAAACAATTCAGTTGAAGTAACCCAAGCGTTTTACGACAGCAACGAAGTATTGGAAGCCAAAGTTTTAACGGGCAAATCAGGCTTTGACCTAGTTGCCCCATCCATTGCCAACATCGGACGACAAATCCACGCAGGCGCATATCAAGAAATAGACAAAAGCCAAATCCCCAACTACAACAACATAGACCCCGAGCTGCTGAAAATGATGGCGCAAGTGGATCCGGGCAATAAATACGCCGTGCCCTATTTTTGGGGCATCAACACCCTAGCCATCAACAAAAAACTCGTCGCCAAAGCTCTTGGCAGCGACCAATTGCCCGAAAACGAATGGGATTTGGTGTTCAACCCCGAATACACCAGCAAACTCAAACACTGCGGCATCAGCTTTTTTGACAGCCCCACCGAACAATTTCCGCTCGTGCTCAAATACATCGGCAAAGACCCCAACAGCAACGACAAAGCCGATTTAGAAGCCGCCGCCGAAACCATGCGCAAAGTACGCCATGACGTGCGCCTGTTCAGCTCGTCTGGCTACATCAACAATCTCGCGCAAGGCAATTTATGCGTTGCCATCGGCTACGGCGGCGATTTGAACATCGCCAAACGCCGCGCCGCCGAAATCGGCAACAACGACATCCAAGTGCTCACCCCAAAAACAGGAGTAGGCATCTGGATTGATTCGTTTATGATTCCCAAAGATGCCAAAAACATTGCCAACGCGCATAAATACATCAACTACACGCTCGATGCCAAAGTCGCCGCCAAAAACGGCAATTTTGTAACCTACGCCCCCGCCAGCCAAGGCGCGCGCGCCCTGATGGACAAAACGCTTGCCGACGACCCTTCCATCTTCCCAAGCGCAGAAACCAAAGCCAACAGCTTTGTGGTGCTACCCAAAACACCCGAAACCGTTAAACTGCAAACCCAGCTTTGGCTCAACCTAAAAACCAAACGCTAAACCCACCCAACAGCAGGCATCTTGCGATAAAGATGCCTGCTTTGCCTATGCAAAGGCAGCCTGAAAAACCCAAGCCACAAAGCTCGCTCCCCCGCCTATATATCCCCAAACATCGCCATGAATCCCCTCATCACCCACCTGCGCCCCGCCAAACACGAAGACTGCAACACCATCTACGAGCTACATCGCCTATCCGTGCGCCACACCTGCATCAAAAGCTACAACCAAGAAATCCTAGACGCATGGCTCAGCCAGCTCAACCCCAATGGCTACGCCGCCGCGCTAGATAATCCCCACAAAACCATGTGGGTGATTGAATACAAAAACCGCATCAGCGGCTTCTTCCTGCTGGACACCCAAGAAGCTCTACTAGACGCGCTCTATGTCCACCCCTTCTTGCAAAACAACGGCTTAGGCACAGCCATGCTACAACGCGCCGAAAAACTCAGCATTGCCGCCAATTTAAGCGTGCTCAAACTCTATGCTTCCATGAATTCCGTTAATTTCTACGCCCTAAACGGCTACGAAGCGCTTGGCGAAGCCATCATGCCGTTTAACCAACACGTCGCCACCCGCTGCATGCTCATGCGAAAATTTCTACAATAAAAACAACCCAATCTCCCGAAACCATCCCATCAATATTGACAAAACTTAACCACATCTATATCATCGCGCACTTTCCTTCTTGGAGTAATGGCTGAGAGGCTGAAGGCACACCCCTGCTAAGGGTGCATGTGGGCTTAAACCTGCATCGAGGGTTCGAATCCCTCTTACTCCGCCAAATATAAAACGACGCTTGTTCACAACAGCGTCGTTTTTGTTTTGCTTATATTTTTATTTAATGTTCACATTAACAACCGCGTATCCCGCGCACGCAAAATCCCCGCCCACAAACTTTTCAGGCTGCCCATTCCCACAGGCAGCCTGAAAACGCTTATTGCATCTGCACCGAACCGCGTATCGTTTGGCGCACCGTGCGCATGCCCGCGTTCAAATCCATCGGCACAGCCGCATCCATTGCCTTAGCTCTGCGCATCATGCCCATTGCAGGCATCGCTTCCGCCATCGCGCCCTCATCCCCATTTTCAAACGACTGATGCAATTCCACGCGCACAATCTTGTAATTTGAAAACCCCAGCGTGCGGCTCACCTTCTGCGCCCGCGTGCGAAACGAACGCAACGCCTGCTCGCTTGCCTCGTCCACCGCCGCCGCATATTTTTTCGGCGACACGCTAAACGACACATCGCCCAGCATCGCATCTTGCTGGCTATCTGCCACCAGCTTGCTCAGCGCCGCAAAATCCGTACTTTTCACCAAAATATCCGCCGAATCCGTCCAGCCCTTAATCCCCACGCGTTTTTCATCATATTCGGGATAAACGCTGCGGCTGCCCGATTCCACTTCAAACGCCTGATTGCCTTTCGCTCGAGCCAATACCGCATTTACGCGCTTGGTAACCTTGTTGCTCACCGCCTCGCGCGAAGCACCCGATTCCACCACTCGCAGCGTAACCGACATCGTGTCATTTGGCACGCGCACGCCCGCGCTTTCCGAAAATTCCACCACGTTGTAATGCAATTCCTCCGCCATCGCAGGCGCAGCCAAACCTAAAATTGCCAACAAAGCCAGTTTTTTAAACATCATTAAATTCTCCAAAAAGATACAAAAAAGCCATTTAGGCAGCCTGAAAAGCATAAAACAACAGAAAAATCCATTATACAAAATGAAACCACCAAAAACCACACAAGCAATTTTGAAAACATGATATTATGCGCCGCTTCAAAATTCACCGCTTTACGAATATAAGGATAAAAATATGGCAAAGCTTACCGAAAAAGACATCATCGCATGGGACGGCCCAGAAGATGATTACATGAACGCGCAGCATCTAGAATTTTTCCGCAATCTGCTCACCAAGCAACAAGACGAAATCATCAACAAAGCCGATGCCACCACCGACCGTATGCAACACGACACCGCATCCGCTGCCGACCCTGCCGACCGCGCCAGTCAAGAAGAAGAATACGCGCTAGAACTGCGCGCCCGCGACCGCGAACGCAAACTGCTTGCTAAAATCCAAGCCTCCATCCGCGCCATTGACGAAGGCGAATACGGCTTCTGCCACGACACAGGCGAACCCATCGGCTTAAAACGCCTGCTCGCCCGCCCCACAGCAACCCTATCCGTAGAAGCGCAAGAACGCCGCGAGCGGTTAAAAAAACAATTTGCCGATTAAATCCCTGCCCGATAACACGCTTATCGGGTTTTATGTTTTCAAGCTGCCTTATCTCCAAAGGCAGCCTGAAACTCTCGCACACATCCATCCAAAACAAGAAACCCAAACCATGAGTACCCCAAACCACTACGAAAACTTCCCCGTCGGCTCCATCCTGCTACCGCGCCGTTTGCGCCGCCCCATCCACGCCGTTTACGCCTTTGCCCGCACCGCCGACGACATCGCCGACGAAGGCAACGCCACGCCAGCCGAGCGCCAAGCCCAATTAGCCGCACTCAAAGCCGAGCTAGATCGCATCGCCGCCAATCAGCCACCGCAAACCACGCTGATGCAACGGCTCAACCGCGAAGCCATCGCCCCATTCCAAATCCCACTCAAACCCTTCTACGACCTGCTCTCCGCCTTTCAGCAAGATACCGAAAAAACACGCTATCAAAACTTCGCCGAGCTGATTGACTACGCCCGCCGCTCCGCCAATCCCGTTGGGCGCATCGTATTGCATCTTAACGGCACAACCGACCCTTATCACATTGCCCAAAGCGACGGCATCTGCACCGCGTTGCAACTCATCAATTTTTGGCAAGACATCGCGCTGGATTGGCAAAAAAACCGCGTTTACCTGCCGCAAGAAGATCTCGCCAAATTTCAAGTGAGCGAGCAAGACCTCGCGCAAGGCAAAATCACCCCACAACTGCGCCGCCTTATCGCCCACCAATGCGACAAAACGCAAAAAATCCTGCACGCAGGCGCGCCGCTGGGCAAGGCGCTCACAGGGCGCATCGGCTTTGAAATCCGCATGATTATTCTCGGTGGCAATCGCATCTTAGAAAAAATCGCCGCCAATCAATATGATGTATTCCAACATCGCCCCACGCTGGATTGGCATGACTGGCTACACATTCTCAAACGCGCATGGCAGAAAAAATAGGCAGCCTGAAAACGCCTTTGCCCGCATTTTCCTGTTTTCAGGCTGCATCAATGCCGTCGCCACAAACATGATGCGTAAACAAACATTCATGAATGTTGATATATATCTACAAATTCGCCGCAGCAAAACACGCCTAATTTGTTGTATTTCAACAAAAACAAAATTCTGTCCAACGCGCGCCTTTGCATTCTGAGCTTGACAGATATGAAATAAAAATACATAATTCGCCCCGTTCAGCCGCGCAAGCGGTTGAATATTTCTCCTCTATTTCTCCTTTGTAGATTTCGCGCTTGTTGCAAAACAAGCGCATTTTTTTTGTCTGCGCCAAACTCAAAAGGCAGCCTGAAATTGGTTTTCAGGCTGCCTTTGGTGTTTTTTCGCATGGGATAACATTTTCAAATTCAATACCTTGCCATATCAGGCTCAACTTCCTGCGCCCATGCTTCTATGCCGCCTGTCAAGTTATACAGTTCCTCAAAGCCTGCGTGTTCCAAAAATCGGGCGACGTTCAGACTGCGCAAGCCGTGGTGGCAATACACGACAATCGCCACGCCGTCGGGCAATTCGTTTTGCCGCAAGGGGATAAGGTTCATCGGGATGTGAACGCTGTTGGCAATTTGGCAGATTTGGGTTTCGCTCTCTTCGCGCACGTCCAGCAAAAGGGTGTCGGGGCGTTGTTGCAACAGCGCTTGGGCTTGCTGCGGGGAAAGTTGGGTGATCATAGGCAGCCTGAAAAAGGTAAAAGGGGCGAGTGTAGCTGAAAAGGGGCGTAAAATCTGCCCGCTTGGGAATGTTGATGCGCTTTTTTTGTGGCAACGAGCTTGCCGATTGGTTTTTGCGCGTGTTAGCAGATGGAGCAAAACTAATTTTCAGGCTGCCTATGATAGCGATCTGATGCAGCCTGAAAAATCCCACGCACAGAAAGGATAAAATCATGCAGCCAATTCCAAACAATATGGCGCAATTTTTCATTAATAATCATGTAGTTAGCATCGCAACGGCATCGGCGCAGGGCTTGTGGAGCGCATGTTGTTTTTATGTGTTTGATGCGGAGCGCGCGCAATTGATTGTGCTCACTTCGCGCAAAACGCAGCATGGCGAAAATATGGCGGCGCAGCCCAATGTGGCAGGCACGATTGCGGGGCAGCCACACAGCATCGCCAAAATCAGCGGCATTCAATTTACCGCGCAGGCGCTGTTGTTAAGCGATGAAGCGGAAGCCGATCGCGCCAAAGCGTTGTTTTACAAGGCGCATCCTTCCGCGCGTGCGATGAAAAGCGATGTGTGGGCGTTACGCTTGGCAACGGTTAAATTTACCGATAACAAGCTAGTTTTCGCCAAAAAAACGCTGTGGCAGCGCGATGAGGCAGCCTGAAAACGGGTTTACAATCCCCAAACGCTTAATGCTCTAAACACATGGCGGCAACAGAATGCCATGTTTTTAGAGCATTAAGCATTTGGCAATTTGCCCGCTTAAATGGCGGTTTAACGGTTTTCAGCCGCCAGATTTGTTGCTAATATCGCCCACTACATCGCACTACATTTCAGGCAGCCTGAAACAAAGTTTTGCGATGCAACAACCGCAAAATCATCACACGCAAGGAGCACATTCATGTCTTCATCTACCCTTATCCCCAAACTGCAAGAAATCGTTGGCAGCCAACACGTCCTCACCGACCCCGCGCAAACGCTGCCTTTCCGCGAAGGCTACCGCTTCGGCTCGGGCAACGCGCTCGCCGTAGTGCGCCCCGCCACGCTGTTGGAGCAATGGCGCGTGCTGCAAGCCTGTGTGGAAGCAGGCGTCATTGTGATCAGCCAAGCCGCCAACACGGGGCTAACAGGCGGCTCCACCCCCAGCGGCAACGATTACGACCGCGACATCGTTATCATCAACACCATGCGCAACAACGGCATTCAGCTTATCAACAACAACGAACAAGCCGTTTGCCTACCGGGTTCCACGCTCAACAAACTGGAATTGCTGCTCAAACCGCTTGGGCGCGAACCGCACAGCGTGATTGGCTCATCGTGCATCGGCGCGTCTATTGTGGGCGGCGTGTGCAACAACTCTGGCGGCGCGCTGGTGCAACGCGGCCCCGCCTACACCGAAATGGCGTTGTATGCCCAAATCAACGCAGCGGGCGAATTAGAACTGGTAAACCATTTAGGCATAGATTTGGGCGACACGCCCGAAGAAATCTTAACCAACTTGCAAGGACATCATTACCAACGCAAAGACATCAGCGCAGGCGGCAAAGGGCACGACCACGCCTATTGCAACCACGTGCGCGAAATTGATGCCGACACCCCCGCCCGCTTCAACGCCGACCCCGCGCGGCATTACGAAGCATCAGGCAGCGCAGGCAAGCTCGCCGTGTTCGCCGTGCGCCTAGACACCTTCCCCGCCGAAACGCAAACCGCCGTGTTCTACATCGGCACCAACGACACCAACGTGCTCACGCAAATCCGCCGCGATATGCTCGGCAGCTTCAAAACGCTGCCCGTGTCGGGCGAATACATCCACCGCGAAGCGTTTAACATCGCCGAAGTGTATGGCAAAGATATGTTTTACGTGATTAAACACGCGGGCACGCACAACCTGCCCAAACTCTTTGCCGCCAAAGAGAAAGTCGACCGCATCGCCAAAAAAATCCCCTTCCTGCCGCAGCATTTTGCCGACCGCTTTTTGCAATTAGCATCTAAATTGCTGCCGCAGCATCTGCCGCAAATCATGCTGGATTACCGCGACCGCTACGAGCATCATTTAATCGTAAAAGCAGGCGGCGACGGCGTAGCCGAAACGCGCGACTATTTGCGCCAATTTTTCAGCGACCCGAGCAAAGGTGGCTATTTTGAATGCGATGCCGCGCAAGCGCAGGCGGCGATGCTGCACCGTTTTGCCGTAGCCAGCGCAGCCGTGCGCTATCGCGCCGTACATCACGATGAAGTGGAAGACATTGTTGCGCTGGACATCGCGCTGCGCCGCAACGACCGCGACTGGCTGGAAGTGCTGCCTGAAAGCATCAACAGCAAACTCAGCCACAAGCTGTATTACGGGCATTTCTTCTGTCACGTTTTCCACCAAGATTACATCGTGAAAAAAGGCAACGATTGCATGGCGTTGGAACACGAAATGTGGCATCTGCTGGACGAGCGCGGCGCACAATATCCCGCCGAGCATAATGTGGGGCATTTGTATGTGGCCAAACCCGCGCTCAAATCGTTCTATCGCCAGCTTGACCCGACCAATAGCTTTAATGTGGGCATCGGGCAAACCAGCAAGAAAAAAGGCTGGGACGAATAGCGCGATGCGGCTAAGGCAGCCTGAAAACGGTATTTTGTGTTTTCAGGCTGCCTTAGCCCGTTTGAATGATGATAAAAGGCAGCCTGAAACGGCTGCGCCCCGCCAACAAAAACAATCCAAACAAAAACAGCCAAAGCGCATTGCCTTGGCTGTTTTGTTAACGGGAATTTGCCGCAGGTGCTTGCGGTGCAGTTTCTGTTGCGGGCGCGGCTTGTTGTGGTGCGGGTGCGACAGGCGCCGTTTCCATAGTTTGCGGTGCGTCGTGGGCAACGGATTTACCTTTTGCCGCCTTGCCTTTGGATTTACCTTTCACCGCCTTGCCTTTGAAGGCTTTGCCTTGTGTTTTTCCAAATGCCGAGTTCGCGCCTTTATTAGGTGCTTTGCCTGTGTGTGCGGCAAGGGGCTCGGCAACGGCGGCAAAAGAAGTGGTGATTGCTAAGAGTGCGAGAACTTTTTTCATAAGTACATCCATCCTTAATATTAATATGAGTTTTCAAAAACACTTGACCTTGATGAGCATTAATCCCAATTAAGACCAAGTGCAGGCAGTCTAACAAGGCAAATTGGCGCTGTCAGCCCACTTTAAAAAATTAAACGTTTCTTTTCAGGAATTGATAAATGTAAAGATAGGCGAAACACGGTGGCTTATTTACAAGATAATATATTGAAATACAAGGAATAAAAATCAGCCTGAAATGTTAGACTGGGCGCAAAATTCGGTTAGTTTATACATAAATGTGCAAACCGCTGCACCTTGACCGCAAAAAAGGGGGGAACAATCCACCCTTTTTGCCTTTTCAGGCTGCCTATTTCGCTTGCGGCTGCCCTTTCACAATGCTCAATCCTGCCGAAATCAAGCCACCCAAATCCGCCACGTTGGCAGGCATGATAACGGTGTTGCTTTCTTTGGCGAGCTTGGCAAAGGCTTCCACATATTGCTCCGCCACTTTCAATTTCACCGCTTCATCGCCGCCTGGTTCTTGAATGGCGACGGCAACGGTGCGAATGGCATCGGCGCTGGCTTGGGCAACCAAGCGCAGGGCTTGCGCTTCGCCCTCGGCGCGGTTGATTTGCGCCACTTTTTCACCCTCGGATGCGTTCATCGCGGCTTGCGCTTCGCCCTCGGATTTTTTGATTTCGGCTTCGCGCTCACCTGTTGCCAAGTTGATTTGCTCAATTTTCAAACCTTCGGATTGGGCGATGCGGGCGCGTTTTTCCCGCTCGGCGGTGATTTGCGCTTGCATGGAGCGCAGAATTTCTTGTGGTGGCACTAAATCCTTGATTTCGTAGCGTAATACTTTCACGCCCCACGAAACCGCCGCTTCGTCCAGCGCGGCAACCACGGTGCGGTTGATGTCGTCGCGCTCTTCAAAGGTTTTGTCCAATTCCATGCGCCCGATAACGGAACGCAGCGTGGTTTGCGCCAGCTGGGTGATGGCGAGAATATAGTTGCTAGAACCATAAGACGCGCGCTCGGGATCGGTTACTTGGAAATACAAAATGCCGTCCACCGTGAGCTGGGTGTTGTCGCGCGTGATGCAGACTTGGCTGGGCACATCCAGCGGAATTTCTTTGAGCGAATGGCGGTAGGCAACGCGGTCAAGAAAGGGCACGAGGATGTTTAGCCCCGGGGCGAGCGTGGCGTGGTATTTGCCCAGCCGCTCAACAATCTGCGCTTCTTGCTGCGGCACAACTTTAAACGCCTTGAAGCCGATGATAATCAGGGCAATCAGGATAATAACGGGGAGCGTGAGGGTGGTGAGTGGCATAAGGTTTCCTTTCTTGGGTGGGGTTGGGGGATGAGGGGCTGTTTATATGATTTTCAGGCTGCCTTTAAGCCCTGTGCCCATGCCCATAGGCAGCCTGAAAACGCATTGGCGTTGATTAAGAAGCTGTATTCACATTTTCATAGGTAGATTTGATGGCATAAAAGCGCAGCAAGGTTGGACACCTTGCGGGCATGTTTAACGCGGTTGCCGCGTTTTTAGGGCACAAAAGATACCTATGAAAATAGTGAATGCAGGTTCTAAGCCAACGGTTCAATCAGCAAAGTGATGCCGTCTTTGCCGCAGATTCGCGCGTTGTCGCCCATTTGAAAATCGGCATGCGGGCGCAAGGCGCGGGCTTCCCATGTGGTGCCGCGGTAAAACACGCGCCATGCCCCGCCCGATAGCGGCTGCTCAATTTGCACCACGCTGCCGATGTCCAAATCGTTGTGTTGCTGCAAGGCTTTGTTTTTCGGCGATTTGCCGCGCAAACGGTAAACGTATAACGTGCCTACCGCCGACAAAAACGCCGCCACCAGCATACTCGCCACCGCGCCGGCGTTGAACAGCCACGCGGTTAGCCCCGCGCCTGCCAACGCCGCCGACAGCACCAACAAATACACCGTGCCGCTAAATAGCTCCAACATAAAAACGGCCACGGCGGCAATCAGCCAATAAGTCCAAAGAGCCATGATTTTTTCCTTTTTTGATGGGGTTACGATGCGGCATCCTGCGTTTCAGGCTGCCTTAAAGCGTTGGCATTAGGCTTCCACCACTTCCACGCTATGCGTAATCGGCGCGATTTTGCTCATCATCACACACGCCGAGCAATCGTGCGCCAGCGAATCGGCGATGATTTGGCGCACTTGCGCCGCGTCCAAACCGCGCCCAATCACTTGATAATGCACATGAATTTTGGTGAACACCTTAGGCGCAGTTGCCGCGCGTTCCGCTTCCACGCTCACAATGCAATCCACAAAGCCCGCCTGCGCTTGCAACGCGCCCGCCACATCCACGCTGGTGCAGCCCGACATCCCCATCAGCATCACTTCCAACGGGCTTGCGCCGCGCTTCCAGCCTTCTGCCGCAGGCGTGCCATCCATCACAATGCTGTTGCCGTGTTCGTTGGCGGATACAAAAGTTTTATTGCTTAACCATTGGGTGGTAATTTTCATGATTTTTCCTTTTAAACAAGATGATAAGTGTGAACCATGCGCCGCATAGGCAGCCTGAAACGGCAAATGGTTGATAGCGGGCTATCGTGGCTGCGCGGTTTTCAGGCTGCCATATCCGCCGCGTTCAGCAATATCGCAAACAGCACAAAGGGGAATACAGGCCCCGCCAAAAACACCAGCAGCCACAGCATCAAATTATCCGCCAGATTGCGCAACAGCTTAAAGTAGCCCCACGCATAAAGCCCCGTAATCACGCCGCCAATAATCATCCCAAGCAGCGATGTGCCGCCACCAAGCAAAAACGCAATCACACCATAAGCCAACGCCCATTGCCATGTGCGCGAAGTTTCCTGAAATGTGTCTTGCAGCTTACCGAAAATTAACAGAATCAAGGCATCAAACATTTCGTTCTCCTTACAGCTTGACGGTTAACGCAGCCAAGTGTAATTTAACACAATTTCACATAGTTAGGCAGCCTGAAAGCCTAACTTTACAGGATTTTTCAGGCTGCCCAACCACACGACAAACCATTGTTCCCATAGGAGAAAAACCATGTCTCAATCATTTGACGTTGCCGTTATCGGCGCAGGACCGGGTGGCTACATCGCAGCGATTCGCGCCGCGCAACTGGGCTTCAAAACCGTGTGCATTGATGCGGGCAAAAACAAAGCGGGCGATGCCCCCGCGCTGGGCGGCACTTGCTTGAACGTGGGCTGCATTCCATCCAAAGCCTTGCTGCAATCGTCCGAGCATTTTCACGCCGCGCAACACGATTTTGCCGAACACGGTATTTCGTTTTCAGGCAGCCTGAAAATGGATGCCGCCAAAATGATTGAACGTAAAGATGCGATTGTGAACAAGCTCACAGGCGGGATTAAGTTTCTGTTTCAAAAAAACAAAATTGAAAGCATTTTCGGTCGCGCTTCGTTTGCAGGCAAGCAAGGCGATGAATGGCTGTTGAATGTGGACAACGGCGCGCAAATCGCCGCCAAGCACGTTGTAATCGCCACAGGCTCGGCGCCGCGCGGCTTACCGCAGTTGGTAAACATCAGCAATGTCAATGTGTTAGACAACGAAGGCGCGCTAAACCTAACCGAAGTGCCGAAAAAATTGGGCTTGATTGGCGCGGGCGTGATTGGCTTGGAAATGGGCTCGGTGTGGAAACGCTTGGGCGCAGAAGTGCATATTTTGGAAGCCGCGCCCACCTTTTTGCCCGCAGCCGACCAGCAAATCGCCAAAGAAGCGTTTAAATATTTCACCCAAGAGCAAGGCTTGGCGATTGATTTGGGCGTGAAACTCAACCAAATCACCGAATACAAAGACGGCGTGTCGGTGGCATACGAAGTGGCGGGCAAGCAACACACTGCGCAGTTTGACAAGCTGATTATCGCCATCGGACGCGTGCCCGTTACGCAAGGCTTGGGCGCAGAAAACGTGGGCTTGGCGATTGATGAGCGCGGCTTTATCGCGGTGGACGACGAATGCCGCACCAATTTGCCGAATGTGTGGGCGATTGGCGATGTGGTGCGCGGCCCGATGCTGGCGCACAAAGCCAGCGAAGAGGGCGTGGCGGTTGCCGAGCACATTGCGGGGCAAAAACCGCATGTGGATTTAGGCAACGTGCCGTTTGTGGTTTACACCGACCCCGAAATCGCATGGGTGGGCAAAACAGAAGAGCAGCTGCAAGCAGAAGGCATCGCGTATAAAAAAGGTACATCAGGCTTTGGCGCCAACGGGCGAGCGCTGGGCTTGGGCAAAGCCAAAGGCATGGTGAAAGTGTTGGCGGATGCGCAAACCGACCGCATTTTAGGCGTGCACATGATTGGCGCAATGACCAGCGAACTGATCGTCGAAGCCGTTACCGCGCTGGAATTCAAAGCCAGCAGCGAAGACATCGCGCACATCATCCACGCGCATCCCACGCTGTCGGAAGTGTTGCACGAAGCGGCGTTGGCGGTGGATAAGCGGGCGTTGCACGGCTAACGCGGCGTGAATAAAAGGCAGCCTGAAACAGGGAAAAACCGATTTTCAGGCTGCCTCATCTGGATTTTGAACAGGGAACGAATATGACAAAAGAGCCCTTGAAAACAAGAATTAAGAATTGGTTTTCATCCCAAGAGGGCGCGGGGATTGCCCTTATATCAGTCGTTTCCACATCGTACTATTTTATTGCCTCATCCAATTTCCCATTGACGTTTCCTTTTTTTCAACCCCGTTTTATCCATGCGCAAGAAATCAAAATAAACCAATGGAGACAAACCAAATCTGGCGACGAGATTGCTTTCGTGCACAACAATCTGCCTTACGCCGTACCCTGCTATCGCGCCGAGAAAAAAGAATTGACCGCTTTGTGCGATGCGGTAAGGTTTAACGGAATGGCAGTCGTGAAAAACATGGTTTTCTTGCAACCTTATTCGGGTGCAACAAATGTTTTGATTACGCAAGGCACATTGTCGCAACCGCAAAGCGAAACGCCGATTGCCATCAGCCAAGACAGGCAAAACCGCTTTGTGCGCTTGGAGCAAATTTGGTTTCAAATTTTCCTTGCGCTTGCGCTATGCAGTGTTGCGTATCTAGCTGCGCATATTTACATTGTGGTGCAAGACATGCGGCGCGAACGATTGAACACGACAGCGCAACAATAGGCAGCCTGAAAGCGCGTTTACGAACGTCTGCGAAGCTAAAACCGCAGGCTTTAACAAAACTAAAACGAGCTTACAGGCTTCCGCCAAACTAAATTGAATTTTCAGACTGCCCAACGTGATAAACGCCAGCCCAATGCCAAACATCAAAACACAAAACAACAGCCAAAGGCAGCCTGAAAACGAATTTACGAGCGTCTGCGAAGTCAAAACCGCAGGCTTTAACAAAGTTAAAACAACTTCGCGCAAATTTTCCCCCTCAACCTAAGGACTTTATCATGAGCAAAACTGTTATCCACACCGACCAAGCTCCCGCCGCCATCGGCGCATACAGCCAAGCCATCCGCACAGGCAACACCGTTTATTTAAGCGGACAAATCCCGCTTGTGCCCGAAACCATGCAGCTGGTGAGCGAAAACTTTGAAGAACAAGCGCACCAAGTGTTCAAAAACTTGCGCGCCGTGTGCGAAGCCGCAGGAGGCAGCCTGAACGACATCGTTAAACTCAACGCCTATCTCACCGATTTAAGCCACTTCGCCACATTCAACGCCGTGATGGAACAATACTTTGCCACGCCCTACCCCGCCCGCGCCGCCGTTGGCGTAGCATCATTGCCACGAGGCGCATTGGTGGAAGCCGAAGCGGTTTTGGTTTTACCTTAATGCTGTGTTGATTATGCGAAAAGGCAGATTGTGTATCTGCCTTTTTTGTGTGCAAAAGATAAACAGCCAAGCGCCGCGCCGTTTTCAGGCTGCCTATTCATCCAGCGATAACAAAAAACACCGCTATGCTTAATCAACATAGCGGTGTTTTTAACTTTTATAAACAGCGATTAGCCGCCCAATTCATCCAACAATTGTTGCGCTTGTACTTGAATATCGCCATTGGATTCGGCAACTAATTCGCGCAAGGTTTCGCGCGCTGCCACGGCATCATCAATTTCCAAATACATTTTCGCCAATTCCAATTTAGCTTCCAAAGGCTCGGTTAAACCAACAGCTTCGGAAACAAAACCAGCATCGTTGTTAGGCGTTTCAGGCAATTCGCCCATATCCCAAGAAGACAAATCGTCCACAGCTTGCTCGGTTGCAGGCGCAGCAGGCTCGTCAAATGACAAATCATCAAACGCAGGTGTGCTTACCGCAGGCTGGTCAAACGACAAATCATCCAATGTTGCCGCAGGCTCTTCAACAGCCGCAAAATCTGCCGCAGGAGCGTCAAACGTGTCGTCCAAGCCAAAATCAACCGTAGCAGGTTCTGCTTCAATTACTGGTTCATCTGCCACAGCAAAGTCTAAGCCATCATCAAACGCAGCCTCTGCCACAGGTGTAGCAGCAGGCGTTTCAACCGAAAAATCGTCTAATGCAAAATCCATTGCAGCATCAACGGCTGGTGTTTCAACGGCTGGCACTTCAACAGCAGGCGTATCAAGGCTGGAATCCAACGCATCCGCTGCGGGTGCTTCCACGCTGAAATCATCCAATGCCACTTCGGGCGCAACGAAATCCAGCGCATGCTCTTCAATTGCGGGTGCTTCCAAATCTGCCACAAATTCAGGCACTTCTGGTGCTTCCAACACAGGAGCAACTTCCTCAACCGCAGGAACATCCAAAGCAGAATCAGACGATTGCACTGGCGTATCCAATGAGAAATCATCCAATGAAACATCAGAAGTGGCAGCAGCAACGGCGGCTGTTGCCGCAGCAGGCACAATAACGTCGCTTGCGTCAAAATCCAAGAAGTCATCACTAGAAGCAGTTGTCGTCTCGGCTGGCGTATCAACAATATCAGGCAACGCATCGTTAAACGCGTCTAAATCAAACGCAGCTTCCTCTGCGGGCGCAGGGATAATGTCATCAGAAATGGAATCATCAAACGATAAGAAATCATCGTCTGCGCTCGCAGCAATTTCAGGCTGCCCAATAGGTGTTTCATCAATGATAAAGTCGTCCGCCGCGATAGTCGCTTGGCTACTAAACGCCGCAGGCTCAGAAACTTCTGGCTCAATAGAAACAATATCATCTACTTGCCAATCATCCGCATCAAACGATGTGGCATTGGCTGCTACCAATGGATTGGCTTCGGCAGGCGCTTCTTCTTCAAGTGATACTGCCCACTCATCCGAAGCATCATCAAATTGCTCAGGCTCAAAGCTATCCAAATCAAATGTTTGACTAGAAGCGGCAGGCGCATCAACAGCATCAGCAGGCAAGTCAAAGAAATCTTCGTCGCTCTCATCTGCTTTTGCTACGTTGGCATCCAGCATCCAATCGTCGACATCAGGGCTTGCCGTGCCGTCAAACTGAATATCGCGGCCATCAAATTCGTCGCCGCTGGTCTCTGCTTTATCGCCATCAAATGAAGCCGCGCGCGTTTTTCTGCGGCGGTTCAATAAGTATCCACCCAAGCCTGCGAGCGCTAATGCACCTACTCCGCCGCCAATCAATGTCCAATCCAAGCCTTCTTCGGCAACAGGTTCTGCCTCAGGCGCTGCGGGTTTAGGCTCAACAGCAGGCTCTGGTTTTTCTTCTGCAACAGGCGCGGTTTCAGCGGATGCTGTTTCAACAGGCGCTGTGGTGCTTTCAGAAGCTGCAACGGTTTTTTCAGGCTGCATATCTTCCGCTTGCGATGCTTCTGGTTTAACGGGTTGCGTTTCTTCTGGCGCAGGTTTAGATGCGGGTGTTTTTTCAGGTTCTACGTCATCTGTTTTTTCTGGAGCAGGTTTCTCTGCAACAGGTTTTCCCTCAGCCATTTGGTTTTTTGCCACAGGTTTTACTGGCTCAACTTTCACAGGCGGTGGAGTAACCACTTTGCTAGGTTTGGTTTCTACTGCATCAGAAACTGCATCGTCTTTCACGATAGGAGCAACAAGCGCAGCGCCGCGAGAAATGCGGGGCGCTTGGTTTTTGCGTTGCGCTGATTTGGCGTAAGCATGGAATTGCGATGCCGTTGGGATGTACAGCGTTACGTTGTGGTACATCTTGCCCTTGCGGAAGGCGCGTGGATTGGCTGCCATCAATGCGCGCATAGCACGTTGCACGCTCATGCCATGTGGACGATAACGCGCAGCGATAGAAGCCAACGTTTCGCCTGAATGCACGCGATGATAGCGTGGGCTGGCGGCGTGTGTTCTTTCTGCGCGTGGCGCAACTTCGCGTGTTTCGCGCATTTCTTGTTGCATTTCAACATCATCTCTTTCAATGGTGCGATGTTGTTGCTGCGGTTTCAGTTCAACTGCTTTATGCGTACCACGATTAGAACGAGCCTGTGACGAATAAGGGCGATAGTGCGAAGGATTGATCATGGCGGTATATTGGCGAGTTTGATTACCCGCGCGAACGGTGAAAGTCAAAATGGGGTCGTTTACAACGGAATTAGAGCGAAGACGAATGATGGCGTTGCCGTTGCCATGGGGAGCAACAGAACCGCTAATACCGCTACCAGACACGCTTGCGCCGTTTTGCAATACCGCTTGGGCTTCTTGCCCTGTTACCACGATGCTGCCTGAAAAAGGTTCGCCTAGATTGGATTGCACGTTCACACCGCCGATGCCCGCAACTGCGCTAAACGATGTGATTAGCGACAGCGATGCTGCAATCATTTTAGTATTCGTTTTCAAAATTTTATCTCCCTATCCGTGCGAACGCCCGCAAGCGGATTGATATTCAAGCTTAACAATTCTTAAACCACTATGATAGCGTTTTATACCTGTTTCTGCCAAGTAGAACCGCGTTAAACCGCCCAGAATATAGCCTACTTACCACAACTTAACAAAACGGCGAATTTGCGCCCCCCCTTTTAGGCAGCCTGAAAACATATTATGATGTATCTTTCCCACTCTTGTTAACGAAAGCAAAAACATGAAAGTTTTATTATTGGGCGCACCCGGCGCTGGCAAAGGCACACAAGCACAATTCATCACGCAAGCATTCGGTATTCCGCAAATTTCCACGGGCGATATGCTACGCGCGGCGATTAAAGCGGGCACGCCTTTGGGCTTGGAAGCGAAAAAAATCATGGATGCGGGTGGTTTGGTGCGCGACGACATCATCATCGGCATGGTTAAAGAACGCATTGCCGAGCCCGATTGCGCCAATGGTTTTTTGTTTGACGGCTTTCCGCGCACGTTGGCACAAGCCGAAACAATGGTTGCGGCGGGAGTGAATTTGGACGCGGTGGTGGAAATTGATGTGCCCGATGCGGCGATTTTGGAGCGCATGAGCGGGCGGCGCGTGCATTTACCATCAGGGCGCACTTATCATGTGAAATACAATCCGCCCAAAGTGGCTGGCAAAGACGATGAAACAGGCGAAGATTTGGTGCAACGCGATGACGACAAAGAAGAAACGGTGAAAAAACGCCTTGCGGTGTACCACGAGCAAACCGAAGTTTTGGTGGATTTTTACAGCAAATTAACGGGCGAACACGCGCCGCGTTATATCAAGGTGGACGGCACGCAACCTGTTGAAACCGTAAAAGAAAATGTGATTACGGCGTTGAAGCAATAATCTCAACAATAAGGCAGCCTGAAACTGGGTTTAGCGGTTTTCAGGCTGCCTTGCACTATATGAAAGGACATCAACCATGAAAAAACTTCTACTCGCGCTGGCATTGCTGGGCGGTTTTCAGGCTGCCTTTGCAGATGGGGCAGACCATTTGGATAGACGCCAACAAGTTTTCATCCAAAATATGACCGAATACAACACAGAATTTAGCGAGCAAGATGTACCGCTGCCCAAAGTACCCAATCCTAACGAAGGCGATTGGTTTGAGCTATATATTGATAATGTGTTCAAAGGCAGTCCGCGCATTTTGTTGAGCAGCATCACGCAAGCGCCTGATGGCAGCGTGCGCTATGTGTTCAACAATCGCTCCGAAGCAGGCTACGACAACATCACCGCCGAAGGGATGCTTTGCATCACGGGAACCAAATTGCTGGATTCGGAAGGCTCCAAACTGAAAACTTTTGGCTATGCTGATTTGGTGAACCATCGCTGGATTGAGCCGCGCAACGCACAATGGACAACACTAGGTGGCAAGCTCAACAGCACAGACCGCGTGCGCCGCGTGCTTTATGATGCGTTTTGCATTGATACCAAAGCGCGCAACAGCGACGAAGAATTGCGCTCGCAGATTCGTAAACAAGGCAAAACAACGGAACGCGAATACGGCAAATGATTTTCAGGCTGCCTATCCGCATCAGGCAGCCTGAAAAAGATGATTACATCGTTTAATGGTTTAACTGCGTTTCAGGCTGCCTAAGCAGACAAGATAAGCGTTTCATTCAAAAAAGGATTTCATCATGTTCCACATCGCCCCACCCAATATTGCGCCCTATCGTGCCCACGCGCAGCAGCATTTTCCCAGCCTGCTTACCCCCCGCCCCAGCAACAGCCACAAAGGCACATTTGGCACGGTGGGCATTATTGGCGGCGGCGATGGCATGACGGGCGCGGCATTGCTGGCGGGGATTGCCGCGCTGCAAACGGGTTGCGGCAAAGTATTCGTTGGGCTTAACCAAGCCACGCTGCCCAGCGCCGCCTATACCTATCACCCCGAATTGATGCTGGATAGTACCGCGCATATTGTCCAGCGCAACAACATCAGCACATGGGTGATTGGCTGCGGCTTGGGGCAAAACGAATCCGCCGCGCGCGCCTTGCACGCCGTGTGGCACAGCAACCATCCGCAGCTAGTGTTAGACGCGGACGCGCTGCATTTGCTGGTCAATCATCCCAAATTATTCCCGCCCGCCAAACACACCGATTTGGTATTAACCCCGCACCCTGGCGAGGCCGCGCATTTGCTGGATGTGAGCGCCAGCCAAGTGCAAAGCAATCGCGCATGGGCGGCGCGCGAAATCGCCAATCGCTATCGCGCGTGGTGCATTTTAAAAGGGCATGAAACCGTGATTTCATCGGCGCGCGGCTTTTTGCACGTTAATAAAACAGGCAACGCAGGCTTGGCAACCGCAGGCAGCGGCGATGTGTTATCAGGCATTGTCGGCAGCTTGTTGGCACAAGGCATCGCCGCAGAAGAAGCCGTGCCCGCAGCGGTTTGGCTACACGGCGCAGCATCAGAAATCTTAGCCTACACACAAGTCGGACCCATCGGCTTGCTAGCGGGCGAAATTGCCGAAGCCGTGCGCTGGCTGAGAAATCGGCTCACCGCGAATATTTAAAACCCATGTTGTAAACCATTCCAAAAGGCAGCCTGAAAACCCATAAACCGATTTTCAGGCTGCCTTTTGATTATCTTGTCGCCAAACAAAAAACCGCATCCCAAAGGATACGGTTTTCTTTTCATTAGCAAAACTAATAAACGTATATCAAGCAGCAAAGGCTTGGTCTACGCGCTCGCGCAATTCTTTGCCTGGTTTGAAATGGGGTACGCGCTTTGCGGGCACTTCCACTCGTTCGCCAGTTTTTGGATTGCGCCCAACGCGCGGTGGGCGGTAGTTTAAGTCAAAACTACCAAACCCACGGATTTCAATACGCTGACCTTTTGCAAGCGAGCGAGTCATGGTGTCCACCAAAACTTTTACGCCGTATTCAATGTCTTTGGCTTGCAGCTCAGTGCCTTCGTTGTTTTCAATAAACAATTCAGCCAAGCGAGCCATTAACTCTGATTTGGTCATTGTGTTTTTACCTTGTTAGTTTTTGTTCAAAGATGCTTTAAGCAAATCACCCAAGCTGGTTGTGCCTGCGCTAGCGGAGCTGGCTGCATTGATAGATTTCAACGCATCTTGGTCTTCTTTGCGATCTTTGGCTTTGATAGACAATTTAATGCTGCGGTTTTTGCGATCAACCGACAAGATGATGGCTTCAACTTCATCGCCTTCGTTCAACTTGGTGGTCAAATCTTCCACGCGATCAGCAGCAAATTCAGATGCAGGCAAGTAGGCTTCTACTTCTTCTGCCAAAGTTACCACTGCGCCTTTGGCTTCAACTGATTTAACCGTACCTTTAACCAAAGCACCTTTGTCGTTTACAGACAAGAAGTTGTTGAACGGATCGCCTTCAAGCTGTTTGATGCCCAAAGAGATGCGCTCTTTTTCAACATCAATCGCCAATACAACGGTTTCCACTTCTTCGCCTTTTTTGTATTTGCGAACGGCTTCTTCGCCTGATTCTGTCCAAGACAAATCAGACAAGTGCACCAAACCATCAATATTGCCAGGCAAGCCTACAAACACGCCAAAATCGGTGATGGATTTAACCGCGCCTTTGAGTTTGTCGCCTTTGTTGTAGTTGGCTTCAAATTCTAACCAAGGGTTGGCTTGGCATTGTTTCATGCCCAAGCTAATGCGGCGTTTGTCTTCATCGATGTCCAAAATCATCACTTCCACTTCGTCGCCCAGTTGAACGACTTTGCTTGGGTGAACGTTTTTGTTGGTCCAATCCATTTCGGAAACGTGAACCAAACCTTCGATGCCTTGTTCAATTTCTACAAATGCGCCGTAATCGGTTAGGTTAGACACTTTGCCGAACAGGCGTGAGCCTTGTGGATAGCGGCGAGCCAAGCCTTCCCAAGGGTCTTCGCCCAGTTGTTTCAAGCCCAAAGACACGCGTTGTTTGTCTTGGTCAAAGCGCAATACTTTGGCTTCTACTTCTTTGCCCACTTCCAATACTTCGCTTGGGTGTTTTACGCGACGCCATGCAAGGTCGGTGATGTGCAGCAAGCCATCGATGCCGCCCAAATCTACGAATGCGCCGTAGTCGGTGATGTTTTTCACGATGCCTTTTACGATGGTGCCTTCTTGCAGGGTTTCCATCAGGGCTTTGCGCTCTTCGCCCAAAGTGGCTTCCAGCACGGCGCGGCGTGATACGACTACGTTGTTGCGTTTGCGGTCTAATTTGATGACTTTGAACTCAACTTCTTTGCCTTCAAATTGTGAAGTGTCTTTGATGGGGCGTACGTCCAACAAAGAGCCTGGTAAAAAGGCGCGGATGCTGTTAATCATCACAGTTAAGCCGCCTTTAACTTTGCCATTGATTACGCCAGATAGGATTTCGCCGTCTTCCATGGCTTCTTCCAATGTAATCCAATCGGCTGCGCGTTTGGCTTTTTCGCGTGATAGTTTGGTTTCGCCGAAGCCGTTTTCTACGGATTCAATCGTTACGGTTACGAAATCGCCTACTTTAACTTCCAGTTCGCCCAAGGGGTTTTTGAACTCGGCGATGTCAATCAGAGATTCTGATTTCAAGCCTGCGTTTACGATGACGAATTTGTCGGTGATGTCTACCACTTCGGCAGTAATCACTTCGCCATAGTTCATTTCTTGGGTGTTAGAGTATTCTTCCAATAACTGGGCAAAATTTTCCATGTTTGGTTTTGCTTTCTATGCACCGCCAAGGTGTGCGGGGTTAGGTTGGTTGATTTGCTTATGCCCTTGGCTCATAAACAAAATCTGTTTTCAGGCTGCCTTTGCTGGCGCGTGAAAAGGAAAACGGCGCATTATACGCGCTTTTTGGGTTTTGAGTAGGGTAGACGGCTGTTTTTGTGCGTTTTTTTGATCTATTGTTGGTTGGGCGGCTGGATAGGGCAGCCTGAAAACGGTTTGCGCCCCCCATTATTGGGATTACCATAACTGCGATTGGCGTTTTCAGGCTGCCTTTGGGCTGGCGTGATACCAATCTAGCACTTGCTGCACGGTTTCTTCTATGCTGCGGTGGGATGTATCCAGCAGCTTGGCATCGGGCAGTTGCTGCAGGGGGGCAACAGGGCGGTTGCGGTCGGCTTCGTCTCGCGCTTGGATGTCGGCGAGAATTTGGGCGAATTGTTCGCCATCAAGCGGTGCGCCGATTTGCTTGGCACGGCGTTCGGCGCGGATTTGCGCACTGGCGGTAAGGAAAATTTTGAGCTGAGCTTGGGGAAAAATCACCGAGCCGATGTCGCGCCCGTCGGCGACTAAGCCTTGTTCGGTTAAAAAATTGCGCTGGCGTTGCAGCAGAGCTTGGCGCACGGCAGGCAGCTTGGCGACGGCGGATGCGCCCATGCCGATGTGTTCGCTGCGGATGGCTTGGCTTGCGTCTTGCCCGTTTAGCAAGATGGTTGTGCCGCGAAATTCGGCGGGCAACTGGGCGGCGAGTTGGGCAACGGCGGCTTCGTCTGTCCACGCGATGCGGTTTTGCTCGGCATACAGCGCGGTTAGGCGATAGAGCGCGCCTGAATCCAGATATGCCCAGCCGAGTGCGGCGGCGACGCGGGCGGCGATGGTGCCTTTGCCTGAGGCGGAGGGGCCGTCTAGGGCGATGACTTTTTGCATGGTGCTTGTCCTTTATGTTTAGGCAGCCTGAAAAGCCATTAGCGGTTTTCAGGCTGCCTTTTTAATCTAGAAAAATATCGTGTTCTAAATAATTGTACGCCTTGGGCGATTTTTGGCAGCGTAACTTCGTTGCGTATCCTTTTTGTGAACAGATTTTCAGGCTGCCTTTGATGGCGAGGCAGCCTGAAAAGGGTTATTTAATCTGCGCACTCAAAGCGTGGGTATGGCGGCGCAACGCCATGAAAATGGTTGAACAACATGAAGCGGTTTTAGCTTCGCAGAAGCTCGTGAACTCGCTTTCAGGCTGCCTTAGGCTGATGATGCAGCCTGAAAGTGGAGAAACCCGAAACGGTTTTCGCTTTGCAGCAGCCGTAAACGCGTTTTAACGCCGTTGCAGGCTAGGGCTTTCAGGCTGCCAATGGGGCGAGCAGCTTGGCAAAGGCTTCTTCAAATTGTTTTAAGCCGTCGTTTTGCAAGCGCGTTGCTAGGGTTTCTACGTCTATGCCGAGCTTTTCAGCTTCAGCAAGCTGGGCGAATGCGGCTTGGGTGTCTTCGGGCAGGGTGCGCGCGGCAGTGCCTGTGGCGATAAAGGCTTTGAGCGTGGCATCGGGCACGGTGTTTACGGTGTGTTCCCCAATCAGCGCGTCCACATACAGCGTGGCGGGATAATCGGGATTTTTTACGCCTGTGGATGCCCATAGCAGCGATACGCAGTGCGCGCCTTGGTCGGCAAGTGCAGCGAATTCGGCGCTGGCGAAATAGTCTTGCCAGTCTTGATAGGCGGCTTTGGCAAGGGCGATGGCGATTTTGCCGCGCAGGTGTTCGGGCAAGGTGCTGTCTAATGCGCCGTCAATGCGGGAGATGAAAAAGCTGGCAACCACTTGCACTTGGGCAACATTGCCGCCGTTGGCTGCGAGCTGGGTTAAGCCTGCGGTGTAGGCGGCGTAGGCTTTAAGCGTTTGCTGGCGCGAGAATAATAAGGTGAGATTGATGTTGATGCCGCTGGCAACAAGGGCGCTGAGCGCTTCCAAGCCCGCATCGGTGGCGGGGATTTTAATCATGGCGTTGGGGCGATTGATGGCTGCCCATAGGCGTTTGGCTTCGGCGATGGTGCCTGCGGCATCGTGCGAAAGCTCGGGGGAAACTTCTAGGCTCACAAAGCCTGTTTTGCCGTTTGAGCTGTCGTATTCGGCGCGGCATACATCGCAAGCGGCTTGCACATCGGCAACGGCAAGGGTTTCGTAGATTTCTTTGGGCGCTTTGTTTTGTTGTTTTAACGCGTTGATTTCGGGGGTGTATAAGGCATCGCCAGAAAAGGCTTTTTGGAAAATGGCGGGATTGGATGTTACGCCGCACACGCCATCGGCAAGAAATTGCGCCAGCTCGCCGCTTTGAACCAAGCTGCGCGATAGGTTGTCCAGCCAAATTTGTTGTCCGAGTTGTTTGACTTGTTTGATGGTGGTCATGGGATTGCCCTTTGTTGTGATGTTGAAAACGGCAATCGTAAAGGTTTTTTTACAATTTGGGTAGGGGAAAAATGGTTTTCAGGCTGCCTGAAACGCTGGGCGCAATAGGCAGCCTGAAAGCCGTAGGCTTCAACGAAGTTAAAACGCCAATGGGCAACTATTGGCAGGCAACGCGGCAAACAAAAAAGCGTTTCGCAATAAAGTTGCAAAACGCTTTTGGTGTTTTTACGGAGATTAGCGAACGCCTGCGGCTTTCACATCGGCGATGTAGCCGTGGTCATTTAGGCGGATGTGGCGGAACAGCCAGCCATCGCACATATCCAGCACTTCTTGCAAGGCGGTGATGTCGCCGTTTTCAAAACGCCCTTGCAATTCGCCCAGTTTTTTAACGAAGTTGGCGTGCACTTTTTTGTGCGGCTCGGTCATGCGGTAATGCGCTGCTTCCAGCATTTTTTCTTCTTCGCCAAAGTGGAAAATGGTGTAGTCAATCAAATCTTGCAGCTCTTTTTTGGTGGCTTCATAGTCGGCTGATTTGAACGCGTCATCCAGCTTATTGAAGTGGTCAACCAAGATTTGATGTTGTTCATCTACGTCGGCAAAGCCTGTGTTCAGGTCTTGTGTCCAATATACCAGTGCCATGATTTTGTCCTTTAATATTGTATGGTGAGTTAAACGGTTTCCTATCTCCAAAATTATAGGAAAATCACTGTTTTGCGGTGATTTCGTTATTATCATCCAGCCTGAATATTCATACAATATTATTTTTTAGGCACGGACTCTAAACCGCGCTATATGCTTGTTTTATTTTTGCTTTTTTGCGGGCGAAGTTTTACCAAACTGTTGTGATAAAATCTTGTTTTTAGTCAAATAATTCTCATTTGGAACAGCAGATTGGTGCATAGCAAATAATATTAAGTTTCGCTAACGCTATTTGGTGGTTTTAAACGAATGGATATAAATAAAGGTGGCAATGGTTCATCAGTATCTTTTATGGGCGCGCGAGGCGTTGGCAAGTGAGGCGGCGGCGATTGGCGAGGTGGCGGAGGGCTTGGGCGCGGATTTTGTGCGCGCGGCAGAAGCGATGTTGGCTTGCCGCGGGCGAGTGATTGTGATGGGCATGGGCAAATCCGGACACATCGGGCGCAAAATCGCGGCAACGCTGGCTTCCACGGGCACGCCTGCGTTTTTTGTGCATCCTGCCGAAGCGGCGCATGGCGATTTGGGGATGATTGTGGACGGCGATGTGGTGCTGGCGTTGTCTAATTCGGGCGAGAGCGACGAGATTTTGGCGATTTTGCCTGCGTTAAAGCGCAAGGATACGGTGTTGATTGGGGTGTCGTCCAACGCGCAATCTAGCTTGGCGCGCTTTGCAGATATTCATATTCAGGCTGCCGTGTCGCACGAGGCTTGCCCGCTTAACCTTGCGCCCACATCCAGCACCACGGCGGTGTTGGCGTTGGGCGATGCGTTGGCGATTGTGTTACTCAAAGCGCGGCGGTTTACTTCGGAAGATTTTGCGTTGAGCCATCCTGCGGGGAGCTTGGGGCGACGTTTGCTGCTGACGGTGGGAGATTTGATGCACGCGGGCGATGAATTGCCTGCGGTGGCGGAGCAGACGTTGTTGAAATCGGCGATTGTTACCATGAGCGAGAAGGGCTTGGGGATGCTGGCGGTGGTGGACGTTTCAGGCTGCCTGAAAGGCGTGCTGACGGATGGGGATTTGCGCCGTTTGTTTGAACAGCGCGATTCGTTTGCAGGGCTTACGGTGGATGATGTGATGAAGCGCGAGCCAAAATTTATCGCGCCCGATAAGCTGGCGAGCGAAGCTTTGCGCATGATGCAAGAGAAGCGGATTGGCGGGCTGTTGGTGTGCGATGACGGGATGCATTTGGTCGGCGCGTTGAATATGCACGATTTGCTTAAAGCGCGTGTGGTTTAAGGGTTTTCAGGCTGCCTATGATAAGCATTAAGGCAGCCTGAAAAACGGAATACGATTTTTGTGAACAAGATAGGATGAACGATGCAGGCACTGATACTCGGCGCAACGGGCGCAACAGGACAAACACTCACGCAGCAGCTTTTGGCGGATGCGCGTTTTCAATCGGTAACGGTTTTTGCACGCCGCGAGCTGGCGTTGGCGCACGACAAACTCACCACGCATATTGTGGATTTTCGGCAGCCTGAAACGTGGCAAGACAAGGTGCGCGGCGATGTGTTGTTTTCTTGCTTGGGCACAACCATCAAAGCGGCGGGCAGCCAAGAAGCGATGTGGGCGATTGACCACGATTTGCAGCTTGCCTTTGCCCAAGCCGCGCAACGCAACGGCGTGCCGCGTTATGTGTTGGTATCGGCGCAGATGGCGGATGCCAACGCCCGCGCGTTTTATTTGCGCATGAAAGGCATGTTGGAACAGGCGGTAACGGCGTTGGGCTTTGCACACACGGCAATTTTGCGCCCGCCTATGCTGCTTCGCCCTGATAGCGATCGCGCGGGGGAGATTTGGGTGACAAAAGCGTTGGCGATGTTTAATGCGCTGGGCTTGCTGCGCGCGTATCAACCGCTGCGGGTGGAAGATTTGGCAGCGGCGATGATTGCGGCAAGCCTGCGCGATGAGCCGTTGCGGATTTGGCAGGCGAATGAGATTCGCGATGTTTTGCTTGCTAAGGCAGCCTGAAAACAAGCGAAGCGAGTTTCAACGAAGCTAAACCGAGTGAAACGAGTTTCAACGAAACTAAAAACGCAGCACACAAAAAACACGGTTATCAACAAGATAAACCGTGTTTTTGCTTTTTCAGACTGCCTTTGCGCATTACCAGCTATCGTAATAACGGCGATAGCGACGGCGACGATAACCATCATCGTAATAATCGCGGTTGCGGTATCCATCGCCATAGCGCATATCTATGCGCGTGCGGTCATTGCCCCAGCCATAGCGGATATTGAAACCGTTGTCGGAATCGTAGCTGTATCCATAATCGCGATAACGGCGGTTGTCGCGGCGATAATAGCGGTCGCGGTAACGGCGATCGTAGCGTCTGCGGCGGTAATCGTCGTCGTAATAGCCGCGGTAGTAATCGCTGCGGTCAATGTCTATTCCAGGATTGGCGCGGTTATCCAGCTCAATGCGTGGCACTTCAAAGCTCGTGCTGTCGTCGCCATGATTCAGCAGGATTTCGGCGCTGGCACTGCTGGCGAATGCGCCCAGCAATAAAGCGAATAGGATGTTTTTCATGATGCGTCCTTTCAGATGAAGGTTGGCGGCTTGAAACGGCGTGCGATGCGAAAGGCTTGTTGCTTGGCGGTAAAAATTAAGCAAAACCGTGCGTTGCCAGCCGTTTACAAGACGGTTTTATTTTAACGCAAGCCGTTTTCAGGCTGCCTTAAAATTACATTTCATTACGCAAAGCCTTCACATCTCGCCCTTTTGCAAACGCGTGAGCAAAACATCGCAGCAGGCGGTGAGAATATCGCGCGTTTCGTTGAAATTGCCGGTGTACCACGGGTCGGGAACGTGGTCATACGGGCTATTGGCGGGCAGCACATCGGTAATCTTGAAGATTTTTTCAGGCTGCCTGCCAAATAATTTTTCCACGTCGCGCAAATTGCTGTCGTCCATCACAATTAAATAATCATAATCGCGCACATCGCTGGCTTTTAGCTTGCGACTCACAAAATCATGCGAAGCAATGCCCAGCCCATCCAACACATCAGCGGTGCCGCAATGCATGCCTTCGCCATCGTGCCAGCCTGATGTGCCTGCGCTGGCGGTTTGCACGGGGATGCCGCGCTGGGTGGCCATCTCGCGAAAAATGTATTCCGCCATTGGCGAGCGGCAAATGTTGCCCAAACAGATAAAGAGGATTTTTTTCATGACGTTGCTTTCTTAAAATAACGGCGGTTGCGGTAAAAAGGGGCGGTATAACACACTTTCAGGCAGCCTGAAAAACCTTTTTGCGCTACAATCGTGGCTTTCTTGTTCAACTTCATAAGGATAAAGCCATGTCTTTACAGCAAATTATTGAAACCGCTTTTGAAAACCGCGCCGAAATCACGCCTGCCAATGTGCAGCCCGAGGTGAAAGAGGCGGTGTTGGAAACCATGCGCCAGCTGGACAACGGCTCGTTGCGCGTGGCAGAACGCCGCGGCGTGGGCGATTGGCTGGTGAACGAATGGGCGAAAAAGGCGGCGTTGCTGTCGTTCCGCATTCAAGACAACGAATTGGCGGATGATGGCGTGAACCGCTATTTTGACAAAGTGCCCACCAAATTTGCCAACTGGTCGCAAGCGGATTTTCAGGCTGCGGGTTTCCGTGCTGTGCCAGGGGCGATTGCGCGGCGCGGCAGCTTTGTGGCGAAAAATGCGGTGCTGATGCCATCGTATGTGAACATTGGCGCGTATGTTGACGAAGGCACGATGGTGGACACTTGGGTTACCGTGGGCTCGTGCGCACAAATCGGCAAAAACGTGCATTTGAGCGGCGGCGTGGGCATTGGCGGCGTGTTAGAGCCGTTGCAAGCTGCGCCGACGATTATTGAAGACAACTGCTTTATCGGCGCGCGCAGCGAGATTGTGGAAGGCGTGATTGTGGAAGAAGGCAGCGTGATTTCTATGGGCGTGTTCATCGGGCAATCCACCAAAATTTACGACCGCGAAACGGGCGAAATCCATTATGGGCGCGTGCCTGCTGGTTCAGTAGTCGTTTCAGGCAGCCTGCCGAGCAAAGATGGCTCGCACAGCTTGTATTGCGCGGTGATTGTGAAAAAAGTGGACGCGAAAACGCGGGCGAAAACCAGCGTGAATGAGTTGTTGCGCGGGGTTTGATTCTGTTTGAATAAAAAAACCTTGTTCTTTTGGGAACAAGGTTTTTGTTTTCATGATATTGAGTTTTCAGGCTGCCCAACATTATCAAAACGGGAGATTCGTCAAAAATGTTTTAATATATGTGCTAGGAATTTGGTATTCCTCTGAACCATTTTTACCGCTTACTTGAAACTTAATTCCTGTTTGTTGATGCAGCTCCAAATAATCGCGCGAAACAACAATTTGAATAGTCTCAGTATGCAAACATACATTGCTTGAACAATTTACTTTTCTATCTAACACATTAACTTGTAATTTATTGCCATCAATATCATAGGCTTCATCCAAAAATAACCAGCCAGGCAACATATCTCTAAGTGTAATCGCATATACGATTTGTCCTGTTGTTTGCTGTTTGGCAGCTGCCAAAGAAATAAATCCCCAACCTTGAAGCATGCCGTATTTGTGAACTGTTTGAAATTCAGGCACACTGTAAATAGTTAATTTTTTATAATTATTATGACTAACCTTAATGCCTGAACTAATGGCTTTTGTGTCGTTTGGATTAACACCGAATGAACAACTTGCTAATAATAATGCAATTAAAATACCGCGAAACATAAACACTCCTTATTTTTTTAAAACCTTATCCATATAGTCCGTACATATTTTTCCTATCTTCTGCATAGGTCGATACGATTCCAAAATAGAAATTATTATTTGTTCAGCAACTTGTTTTTCTTCATCTGTTCCATTTTTGCTTACCCTTACAATGGAATCTACAACACTTGAATTTGATCTTGTCATAGCTACTGAATTCAATTGATATTGTGTGCAAGCTACTACAAGATCTCCCCATGCTGGACCTCTATTAGAATTAGCAGGCTGCAAATCTCTCCCCGTTTCCGCATACACAGGGAAAATAAGCCCTAACAAACATAACGTAAATATAAAGTTCTTTATTTTCATATTGCTAAACCTTTCTTATGAAAAGAATTTAAAACAACCTTGTACTTTCAGGCTGCCCAATCATCAAATCCCTTTAACCAAGTTAACAAAAACTTGATAATATAGGCGCAACCTTTACCAATCCACATCAAAAAACGGTGGATAACTCATCATTTTTTGGGCTGGACAAGCCCTCGTTTTATGGAACAAGGCTAATGAATATTAACGATAAAATCCGAACATTGCGCGAATTTAATCATTGGTCGCAAGAGGAAATGGCAGAAAAAATGCAAATGTCCACCAACACTTATGCGCGGTTTGAGCGTGGCGAAACGCGGTTAGATTTAAGCAAACTGCAACGCATCGCCGCCATTTTTCAGCTTGATGTGGTGGATTTGATTGCAAATGAAAAACAGAATTTGTTTTTTCAGATTGGCGATGAAAACCAACAGCACAATACGAACTACAACAATACTTCCGCCGATGTACTGAATGCCGAAATTGAAAAATTGCGCCTGATTATTCAACACAAAGACGAGCTGTTAGCCCAAAAAGAAAATGAGCTGGCAACGTTTAAAATGATGTTGGAACTGTTGCAGCAAAAAATGAACGATTGAACACCAGTTTTCAGGCTGCCTTGATGTACTAAGGCAGCCTGAAAATCATTTTGATAAAGCCCAACCATGACTCGCTACGCCCTTACCCTATCCTACAACGGCAGCCCGTTTTTCGGTTTCCAAAAGCAAGCCGCGGGCATCCCCACCATCCAAACCGCGCTGGAACACGCGCTCGCGCAAATTGCGGGCGAACCCATCGCCATCACCGCTGCGGGGCGCACTGACACAGGTGTGCACGCCACGGCGCAGGTGATTCATTTTGACAGCCACGCCACGCGCCCTCTCACGGCTTGGGTGCGCGGCGTGAACGCGCATTTGCCCGATGGCATTGCGGTGTTGCACGCCCAAGCGGTTGCGCCCGATTTTCATGCGCGGTTTGATGCCTGCGGGCGACGTTATCGCTATTTGCTGCAATCTGCGCCTGTGCGCTCGCCCCTGCTGGTGGGGCGGGCGGGCTGGACGCACTATCCGCTTGATGTTGCCGCCATGCACGAAGCGGCTGCGCTGCTGTTGGGCGAGCACGATTTTTCCAGCTTCCGCGCCGCCGAGTGCCAAGCCAAATCGCCCGTGAAAACGGTGTATGCGGTTGCGTTTTCAGGCTGCCCTAGCTTGGTGAAAATCGATTTTCACGCCAATGCGTTTTTGCATCACATGGTACGCAATATTGTTGGCGCGTTGGTGTATGTGGGCTGCGGGCGGCTTACGCTAAACGAGTTCGCCGCGATGTTTGCCGCGCGCAGCCGCTTAACCGCGCCGCCTACGTTTATGGCGGATGGCTTGTATTTCACGGGCGTGGACTATCCCGCAAAATGGGGCATCAGGCAGCCTGAAATGCCTGAATGGCTGTGAAGCGGTTGATGGGTTTTCAGGCTGCCTCATCATTATCCGAATAACCGCGCCCCGCCACGCAAATCGGTTTACAATCGCCCTTTCCCCTTTCAGGCAGCCTGAAAACATGAACTGGACATTCAACCCCGTTAGCATCTTGCTGATTGTTTTTATCGCGCTGGGCTATTTCAGCAAAAACGGCGCGATTTGGATTTATGCCAGCGTGTTGCTTCTGGTGCAGCAAACCGTGCTGATGCGCTATTTGCCGCAGGCAGACCGCCCGCTGATTAGCTTGGGCATTTTGATTTTAACCATCGGCATTCTCTCGCCCTTGGTTTCGGGCAAGGTGCAGCTGCCGCCTATGGCGCAATTGTTTGACTTTAAGCTGCTGGTTGCTGTGTTCACGGGCATTTTTGTCGCATGGCTGGCGGGGCGCGGCATCGGTGTGATGCAATCGCAGCCCAATCTCATCATCGGCTTGCTGGTGGGCACAGTTATCGGCGTATCCTTTTTCAACGGCGTGCCCGTTGGGCCTTTGATTGCAGGCGGCTTGCTGTCGTTGATTTTTTTCCATAAAACTTAGGGCTTGCAAGCCAAACCATTTTCAGGCTGCCTTAGCCGCCGCGCATTAAGGCAGCCTGAAAACGCGTTCGCCAACTTCTGCCAAGCCCCCCCCACTCACATCTCACCCATCATGCAACTCACCCCCCTATTCCAACCCACCCCGCTCACATCGCTTCCGCCGCTCTCGCTCTACATCCACATCCCGTGGTGCATCCAAAAATGCCCCTATTGCGACTTCAATTCCCACAAAATCAAAACCACGCTGGATGAGCGCAGCTACATCCAAGCCCTGATTGCCGACCTAGAAGCCGAGCTGCCGCACATCTGGGGGCGACCGATTGAAACCATTTTCATCGGCGGCGGCACGCCCAGCGTGTTCAGCGCGCAAGCAATTGACGATTTGCTATCCGCCATCCGCGCCCGCGTGAAAATTCAGCCCGAAGCCGAAATCACACTGGAAGCCAACCCCGGCACCTTTGAGCGCGAAAAATTCCAAGGCTTCAAAGAAGCAGGCATCAACCGCCTATCCATCGGCGTGCAAAGTTTTAACGATGCCCACCTTGCCGCCATCGGGCGCATCCACAACGCCGCCGAAGCCCACGCCGCCATCCAAGCCGCCGTGCAGATTTTTAAGCGTGTAAACATAGACTTAATGTATGCCCTGCCCCACCAAACCGCCGATGAAGCCCAAGCCGATGCCCGCGCCGCCATCTCCCACGGCACCACCCACATCAGCGCATATCATCTCACGCTAGAACCCAACACCCCATTCGGGCACACCCCGCCGCAAGGCATCCCCGACAGCGAAAGCGCGCAAGACATCGAAGACGCGGTGCACGCCGCCCTCGCCGCCGCAGGCTACGCCCAATACGAAACCAGCGCCTTTGCCACCGCCCCCAGCCAACGCGCCCGCCACAACCTAAACTACTGGCAATTTGGCGACTACATCGGCATCGGCGCAGGCGCGCACGGCAAAATCAGCTACCACAGCCACATAGAACGCACCAGCCGCAGCAGCCACCCCAGCGAATACCTCGCCGCCATGCAAACGCAGCCTGAAAGCGCCATCCGCCGCCACCCCATCGCCGCGCAAGATTTAGCAGGCGAATTTATGATGAACGCCCTGCGCCTAATCGACGGCGTACCCAGCGCCTTCCTGCCCGAGCGCACAGGCATCAACGCCGCCCAAATCAGCCGCGCCATCCAAACCGCGCAACAAAAAGGGCTACTGGACGGCAACCCGCTGTATTTCCGCCCTACCGCGCTGGGGCAACGGTTTTTGAATGATTTGATTGGATTGTTTTTGTGAACGCGAGAGGGCGTGGATAGTGTTCGCATTGTGAGGCAGCCTGAAAACGAGTGAAGCGCGTTTCAGCGAAGCTAAAACATTGTTAGCGGCTGTTTTTCGCTTTTTCAGGCTGCCTATTGCACTCTGGCAATGTTGCCTAAACGATTTCATCCTTGTAAACACGATGGCGCAGATTAAAGGCAGCCTGAAAACACAGTTCAGCGTAGCCAAATGGAACAGCAACGGCTCGTCGCCACCACATCGCGCGCAGAATTAGGAGTGGCGCATTGTTTTCCCGAAAATGTCGGCGAGCCGCCAACGCGCTATCTATCGGCTGTTGATAAAGCAAACAAAGGCAGCCTGAAAACGAGCGTAGCAAGTTTCAGCGAAGTTAAAACGTTTTTTAGCCGCCATTTTAGGTTTTCAGGCTGCCTTACACCCCCTGCCTTATGACTACCCAAACCACCCCCACCCAACCCCACCGCCTGCTCCCCCTGCTCCTTGCCACCGCCGTCTTTATGCACATGCTGGACGCCACCGTGCTCAACACCGCGCTGCCCACCATGGCAGCCGACCTGCACGAATCGCCGCTGCAAATGCAATCCGCCGTGGTTTCCTACGCGCTCACGCTCGCGCTGTTGATGCCGTTAAGCGGCTGGCTCAGCGACCGCTTCGGCATCCGCCAAGTGTTTTTTGGCGCGATGCTGGTTTTTGTGCTCGGCTCTGCCCTGTGCGCCGCCGCCACCAACTTGCCGCTGCTGGTTGCCGCCCGCGTGGTGCAAGGCATTGGCGGCGCAATGATGACCCCCGTGCCGCGCCTTGTGATGGTGCGCGCCTACGACAAAACCCAGCTCATCAGCATGATGAACTATGTGGTGATGCCCGCGCTCATCGGACCGATTATCGGGCCGATTGTGGGCGGCTACTTGGTGGAATACGCCTCTTGGCATTGGATTTTTTTGATTAACCTGCCCGTGGGGCTGGCGGCGGCGTATCTCACGCTCAAAATTATGCCCGATTTTGCGCAAGTTGCCGCCCCACGCAAATTTGATTTGGCGGGATTTTTGCTATTCGGCATGGGCGCGGTCGGGCTAAGCGTGGCGGTGGAAACGCTGCAACGCGCCGATGAAGCATGGCTGGCGGGCGGCTTGATGCTGCTGGGCATCGCCGCGCTGGCGGGCTATGTGTGGCACGCCAAGCGCACCGCCGAGCCGTTGTACGACAAAAATCTGCTCAAAGTGCGCACCTATCGCGTGGGGCTGCTGGGCAACCTGTCGGGGCGCATCGGCATGAGTTCGCTGCCGTTTATGCTGCCCCTGCTGCTGCAAGTGGGCTTTGGGCACAGCGCCACCGTGTCAGGCTGGGCGTTAGCCCCGATTGCCGCCGCGTCTATTTTCGCCAAATCGCTGGTAAAACCGCTGGTTAGGCGCTTTGGCTACCGCAAAATGCTGATGAGCAACACCGTGATTATCGGCGCGATGATTATGCTGCTCGCCCTGCCCTCCGCCAGCACGCCGCTTTGGCTGCTTACGCCGCTGCTGCTGCTTTTGGGCGCGTGCAACTCCATCCAGTTCACAGGCATGAACACCATCACGCTAGCGGATGTACGCCCCTACCAAGCCGCCAGCGGCACCAGCTTGATGTCGGTAAACCAACAGCTTGCTGTGGGCTTTGGCACGGCAATTAGCGCGGCATTGCTGCATTATTTCTCCACGCTGCCTGCCTTGGCGGGCAATGTGCAAACTGCGTTTCGCTGCACCTTTTTGGCGATTGGCGGCTTTACCTTGTTTTCGGGTTTGATTTTCGCGCGATTGCATCGGCTGGATGGGGAGAATTTGATTGAACGCTAGGAGGATGGGGGAAGATAGAGGCAGCCTGAAAACGGTATTTTTTGGTTTTCAGGCTGCCTATTGATGCCATGTTGTGCCTGTATGATGCCGTTTCACAATCCAAAAAACAAAAATTGTTTGGTATTAAGCCAAACGTTTTTTTGCTGGATAGATTGCCTTTCAGGCTGCCTAATCCATCACAAACGTTTGATGCTACTGCTCTCGCCCCTACGTCCAGCCGAACGCAGCATTCTTTTTTCGGGAAAAAGCGTACGCTTGTCCGACGACGCGCAAAGCGCGGCTAGTTCGCACGCGCCGAAAAAGCGCAAATTTTGGTCGGGGTTTACCTCCGTCATGCTGGCGGTGGCCTTTTTGCTCCAAGCGGGCAATATCGCCTGGAAACTGTATCAGGACAAACAGCCGAAAGCGGCCATTGCACCGGCCAAGCAATATGCCAGGGTGCAGATGGACTGGAATGCGGTCAAACTGGAAAGCAACGTGTGGAAAATCCACCGCGAAGGCCAGCCCGATTCTTACCTGCTGGGCACATACCACATCGGCAAAAAAGGCGACGCCATGAACCCTGCCCTGACGGATTTAATTGCCCGAAACCAAAAAATCATCACCGAAGTGGTCAGCGAACCTCCCGAAGCCGAAATCAAAAACCTGGCGCAAAATGCCATGAAAAGCGATGTACCGCTACCGGAAAAAATGGGGCGGCAATCGTTTGATTCGCTGGTGCGGCAGATGAATACCTATCCCGAAGGCAAAGTTTTATCGCAAAACCTGAAAGATGTGAAACCTTGGGTGGGCGTGCTGTTCATCATGGGTTTGCGCGATAAGGACGAAGACGGCAACACCGGCGCGGAAAGTTTTATTTATCAAGAAACGGCGCGGCTGGGCAAAGAACACGGCGCATTGGAAACCCACACCGAAGCAACGATGTATTTCGCGCTGATTCCCGACGATTTGGCGGTGGCCATGCTGAACGACTGGGTGGCCCATCCTGAAGACTCGGAAAAAAGCAAGGCTTTGGAAGCGGCATACCGGCAGGGAGAATTCCACAAAATGCCCGCCCTGCACGCCAAAACTCTCTCACCCGACCCGAACAATAAAACCACGTCGCTGCCCCTACCGCAGCAGGAAGCCGTTAACGAGTGGTTCGTGCAGGATTTGCTGATTGCGCGGAACAAAAACTGGCTGCCGAAAATGAAGCAGGAAATGGCGCAGCAGCCGACTTTGTTTGCCGTGGGCGCAGCACACTTGATGGGCAGCCAAGGGTTGATTGCCCTGCTGCGGCAGGAAGGCTACACGGTAACGCCCGAACCCGGATTGAAAGTGTGGCGTTAAGGCAGGACACGGCAAAAAGCAGCCTGCACCTTGAAAACAAAGGTGCAGGCTGCTTTTTCATTCGCCAAACCGCATTGCCGATACGGTTCGTTCACTCGCGGTATGGCAGTTTCGGATATTTGGGCGTCACGTCGATAATGTTATTTTTTTTCGTAGGACGCCAATTATTCTGCTGCAAACGCCAGTATTCCCACGCCAAAAGTGCGCCGCCGATTAACAATCGGTATTGCCAGCGCGTGGGCAACATGGCGATTTTGAACAGTTGGCGGTTGCTGATCAGGCTGCCTGCACTGTTGGCCAGTTGTTTGAAATTCAAAAAGGCGTGAACGGCAGCATGGCTGCGGTCCCGTGCGCGGTTTCGGGCACGTTTTAGCTGTGCGGCCTTAATTTTCAGCCGCGACAGTTCCGCCTGCAACTCCAACAGTTCGCGTTCTTCTTCACGGGTCATAGCGTTCTCCTTCTACGATGTCGGACGATATGTCGTCGGGCGAAACGGTTTCGCACAGGCGGTTCAAATCGTCCTGCATATCACTCAGCGTTTGGCTGATTTGCTGTACGTTGCGCTGTAAAATCGACGGAATACGCCATGCCAATAACACAATCGCCAGCAGACACACCGCACAGACGCCGAAAAACACCCAAGGCTTCGCGGCTTCGGGCAACACCGCCTGCAAACCGAACAACAGCGAAATCAGCCCAACCAGCAACGCAACGGCGATAACGGCGAGCATGGCCAGCACGATAATGATGTCGGTGAGCTTCGCACCCAAATCCAGGCGCAAAAGCCGCAACCGCAGCAGCAACAACTGTACGCCCTGTACCATCAGGGTTTTGATTTGTCGGATTTCTTGGGCAATATTCATTTCGGCAGCCTTTTATGGTTAAAAAAACCTGCATTCATCGGCATGAACGCAGGTTGTGTTACGAAAAGCAGCCTGCAAGGGCAGCAAGAGTGTGTTTTAACGACGGTTAATCAACACGCCTACTACCAAACCGGCCAATGCGGCAAAACCCATAGCATAATACGGTTTGTCGTTAATGTATTCGTCAGCGGCTTTAGCAGAATCTTTTACTTTTTCAACAGTAGCCTCTTCAAAATCTTTAAATTTCGCCTGCGCATCACTCAAACGTTGTTTCAGTTTTTCGGTCAGTTCACGGGCTTCTTCCGCACCACGCTCAACGCCTGTATCATAAAGGCTTTCCACCTCGCCCAAAACACTGCGAACTTCTTTCAACAGGGCTTCTTTTTGGGTTTCGAAATCGTTATCGTTGCGAGTATTTTTACGGCTCATAAGTTTCTCCTTAAAAAGAGGTTGGTTGGGAAGTTCTGAATATACGTGTTTCATAAAACTTTTGCAAGACAAATTGTATTTTTTAACCCGCTCTTGCGTTGCATAACATTTCCCGGAAGGATGCGCAGTGAGGGAAGTTTGGCGCAGCCAAACCTGCACGTCGGGGTCGCCTTTCTTTTGCTTTGAACCTGTGTTCATTATCCGCGTGAATAGATTTTGCGGCATAAAAGCATGGATGCAAGGCGCAAAGCGCAGCAAGGTTGGACACCTTGCGAGCATTTGCAACGCCGTAGCCATGTTTTTAGGACGCAAAAGCTGTCGCGTGGATGATGAATGCAGGTTCACACTTTGGCGAAGCAAAGAAAGTAAGTGCCCCGTCGGCACGAGACGCATGGTTAAAGCTAAACGAATGCTAACCACAAAGCCCAAACCATTTTCAGGCCGCCTTAATTCCACCAAAGGCAGCCTGAAAACGAATATTCCCTCGTTTCAGGCTGCCTTTAATCTTTCCAATGCCCCTCAAATCAACTGCTCTCCCCAATGCAATTTTTGCCGCAACGTCTTGTAATACTGATAACTATTCGGATGCAGCACGCGCAATTCGTTGTGGTAGCGGTAGATGATGATTTCATCCATGTTTTGAATGTCCACAAACGATTGCCCATCGTAATGCACGCGCGCGTCGCCCGCTTTGGTAATCAAAATGCGGATTTCGTTGGCATCGCCAATCACAATCGGGCGGTTGGTCATGGATTGCGGGCAAATCGGCACCAGCGTCAGGGCGCGGATGGCGGTTTGCAAAATCGGGCCGCCCGCCGCCAGCGCGTAGGCGGTTGAGCCTGTGGGCGTGGACACAATTAAGCCATCGCTGCGCTGGGTGTACACAAATTCGTTGTTGATAAACACTTCAAATTCAATAATTTGCCCTGCGCCACCGCGCGACAGCACCACATCGTTGAGCGCGATGCCGTGATAAATCGTTTCGCTGCCGCGCTGCACGGTGGTTTCCAGCAAAATGCAGTCGTCTACCAAATAATCGCCCGCCAGCATTTTGCTGAGCTCGGCAACCATGTTTTCGCGTGGCACTTGGGTTAAAAAGCCCAAATGCCCTTGGTTTACGCCAATCAGCGGCACGCGGTAGGGCGCGGCTTTGCGGGCGGCGGAAAGAAACGTGCCATCGCCGCCGAGCACCAAAATCAGGTCGCAATCTTGCCCGATGTTGTCGCTGATGGCGCAAAGTTGCTGGTCGTCTTCGCTGACTAAACCGTTGTCGGCGCAGGGTTTGTCTATCACGATGGCGAGTTGCTGCGCGTGCAAAAAGGCGATGAGATCGTGGATGATGGGGGCGATGTCGGGCGTGTTGGGGCGGGTGAGAATGCCGATACGGTGGAATTTGCTGGGGGTCATGGTGGGTAATGGGAAAAACAGGGGAGTAATTAGGCAGCCTGAAAATGGGGCGCGCTGATAAAACATGCTGTGCTTGTTTTGGCTTCGCCGAAACTCACTTCGTTCGTTTTCAGGCTGCCTTTGTACCATAGGGCAGATGGATAAACAGCCATAGGCAGCCTGAAACGGCATTATGCGCGTTTTCAGGCTGCCTCAAATAAACGGACTCGCCTTCACCAAACACGCAATATGCGCTTTCGCGCTTTTGGCAAGGCTGGTGAGCTTATAGCCGCCTTCTAGCACCGAAACAATCCGCCCTTGGCTGTGGCGATTGGCAATCAGCATGATTTTTTTGGTTATCCATTCATAATCGGCTTCGGTTAGGTTCAGATGCCCCAAATCGTCGTTGCGGTGGGCATCAAAGCCTGCGGCAAAAAAAATCATCTGCGGGCGAAAGCTGGCAAGGCGCGGCAGCCATTGGGCGCGCACCACATCGCGGAACGCATCGCTGCCATCACCCGCTTTGAGCGGCGAGTTAATCACATTCGGATTGCTGCCCGTAAACGGCACGCCGCTAAACGGATACAGCGGATGCTCAAACGACGAGAGCAGCATTACGCGCGGATCATCGCGAAAAATATCTTCCGTGCCATCGCCATGATGCAAATCAAAATCCACAATCGCCACCCGCGCCAAGCGGTATTCGGCGATGGCGTGCATGGCAGCAACGGCAACATTGTTGATAAAACAAAAGCCTGCGGCCTTATCGGCATGGGCGTGATGGCCAGGCGGTCGGATGGCGCAAAAGGCGTTTTTGGCTTGCTTTTTCATCACCATGTCCACCGCTTTGATGGCTGCGCCAGCGGCATGGCGGGCGGCGGCGAGCGTGTCGCGGCTAAGATAAGTATCCTCTTCAATTTTCACCGTGCCATTGCTGGGGATTTGGTTTTCCAAGCTGTTCAAATACTTGCGGGTGTGCACACGCGATAGCTGGATGTCGGTTACTTCGGGGGCTTCAATTTTTTGCAGCAAATGCCACAAGCCCGATTTGCGCAACACGCGCTCAATCGCTTCCAACCGCTTCGGGCTTTCGGGATGCTCGCCGTTCACAAAATGGGCAAGGCAGGCGGGCGAAAATATCCACGCCGTGCGCCCCTTAATCGCCAGCAAGCGCAACAATTTGGCGCGCACAAAGCGATATTGCCGCAGCATCAGCATCACGGGAAACGGCGGCTTGGCTGGCAATTTGCTTTTCAGGCTGCCTATTAAATGGCGCAAACGAATGCGCGCCCAACGGCGCACTTTGTTTACAAAGCGTTTCAGGCTGCCCAAATAAGTTTTGCTGCGAAAAAGCAAGTTCATCGGATTAAGCACGGTGGCGTTCTATTTCAATCCCCACTTCACGCACATCGGGCAACACGCCCGCCTTGCTCACGCGCAAGCGCAGCTGCGGCGTGGGATAGTGTTCAAAAACAAGCTGGGCAACAAATTCGGCGAGGCTTTCCAGCAATTTAAAATCGCAATCGGCAAGCTCTTGGCGGATAAGCTGGCACACTTCGCCATAATGAATGGTGTGTTCAATGTTGTCGTCTTGATGGCTGTTGGCGGGCAAAACAATGTCCAAATCCAAGATAAGCGTTTGTTTATGCTGGCGTTCCCAGTCATACACGCCAATAAGCGTATCCGCCTTCATCCCGTGTAAGAAAATTTTGTCCATTTACTTAAAGTTCCGTTAAAATATGCGTGATTTTTGTTATTGTAAACGAAAGGCGCGGTGTTTGTATGTTCTTATTCGCATTGATGATTGCGGTGGTGGCTTATTTAATTGGCTCGGTTTCATCCGCCATTTTGGTTTCCAAAAAAATGGACTTGCCAGACCCCAAAACATACGGCTCGGGCAACCCTGGCGCCACCAATGTGCTGCGCAGTGGCAACAAAAAAGCCGCTGCCTATACCCTGCTGGGCGATGCGTTTAAAGGCTTGCTTGCCGTTGGCTTGGCGCGTTGCTTAACCGCTTGGCTGGGCTTGCCTGATTACACCGTGGGCTTGGCGGCGATTGCCGTGGTGCTGGGGCATATGTATCCCATCTTTTTCAGCTTTAAAGGCGGCAAAGGCGTGGCAACAGGCGTTGGTGTGATTCTGGCGATGTCATTTTGGACGGCGTTTTGGGTGGCACTGATTTGGGCAACAATTGCATTTAAATTCAAAAAATCATCACTCGCCGCGTTAATCGCCGCCGCCGTAGCGCCGTTTGTTGCCTTTATCGTGATACAGCATCCTTATCATCCGAGCTGGGGCTGGTCGCTGGTGGTGGTTTCCGCGCTGGTGATTATGCGCCACCGCGATAATATTAAACGCATGCAAGCGGGCAACGAGCCTGATGTGGGCAACACCGCCGCGCCTGCCGAACCTGCCAACCCTGTTGCGCCCGTTGCTGCAAATGCACCACAAGCCGAGCAGACGCAAAAAGTGGAACAAGTGCTGGTATTGCAAAAGAACGCGCGACGCTCGTGAAGCCATTTTCAGGCTGCCTGAAAGCAATCATAGGCAGCCTGAAATGTATGCGCGCGGCAAACGCGCTGGCTGGATAACACCGCGCCCAAGCCAATCAACCTGTATCAATCATAAGGCAGCCTGAAACAGGCAAACGGTGTTTTCAGGCTGCCTCATCAATAAAATCAACAAAACAATATGTAGCAAGGCATCGCCCGCTACCACATTCCATTCAAGCAAAATAAACATGCAAACCAAAACCCTCTCCCAATGGCTCGCCCATTTAGAAACCGCCCACCACACCCCAATTGACATGGGCTTAGAGCGCGTAACCCAAGTGAAAAACGCGATGAATCTTGCGCCAGCCTGCCCCATTATCACCGTGGGCGGCACCAACGGCAAAGGCTCAACCTGCGCGTTTTTGTCGCACATCTATGCCGCCGCGGGCTACAAAGTCGGCACGCTCACCAGCCCGCATCTGCTGCGCTTTAACGAGCGCATCGCCATCAACAACCAGCCCGTGAGCAATGAAGAAATCGTTGAGGCGTTTGAACGCATTGAAGCCGCGCGTGGCGATGTGTCGCTCACCTATTTTGAATTTAACACCTTGGCAGCGGTGGATATTTTCAGGCTGCATCAAGTGGATGTGATGATTTTGGAAGTAGGTTTGGGCGGACGGCTGGACGCGGTGAATATTTTTGATGCCGATTGCGCCATTGTTACCAGCGTGGACTTGGAACACCAATCCTATTTGGGCGACACATTGGAGCAAATCGCCAAAGAAAAAGCGGGCATTTTCCGCGCAGGCAAGCCCGCCATTTTTGGGCAAGACCCTGCGCCGCATTCGCTGGGGCAACACGCCAAAAACATTGGCGCAAAACTGTTGCAACTCAATCATCAATTTTCCTACATCGCGCGCATTGATAGCTGGCAATGGCAAGCCAACAACGGCAGCCTGAAAATTGATTTGCCGCTGCCTGCCTTGCAAGGCGCGTTTCAGCTTAACAACGCCGCTTGCGCCGTTGCCGCCGTGCAAATCATGCGCCAGCAGCTGCCTGTGAGCAACGAAGCCTTGGCGCAAGGCATCGCCCAAGCGCAAAACACCGCGCGGTTTCAAATCATCCAACAGCAGCCTGAAATTATTTTAGACGTGGCGCACAACCCGCACGCCGCCCGCGCCCTTGCCAGCAGCCTGAACGCCCTGCCCGCCAAGCGCACGCTCGCCGTGTTCAGCATTCTTGCCGATAAAGACAGCGATGCCGTTATCAGCACCTTGCAAGGCAGCATAGACGAATGGTACATCGCCCCGCTGGATTTGCCGCGCGGCATGACGCTCACCGCACTCACCGCCAAGCTGAAAAAGCACGACATCCAAACCATCCATCCCCACAACACGATTCAGGCTGCCTACACCGCCGCCTTATCGCAAGTTACGGAAAATGATAGAATAATTGTGTTTGGCTCGTTTCACACCGTAGCCGAAGTTTTAGGCAGCCTGAAAGACAAAGCAAACGCCAGCAACGCCCATTCCAGCGAAGCGGCAACCCAAGCCGCCGCCCAAGCATCATCAGAAAGACCCGAAAACATGAATCATCCACAGCCCGAGCATCACAACAACCAAGACGTGTTAAACGAATACGAACATCTGAAAAACAAAAACCGCCGCCGCCTAATCGGCGCAGGTGCGATTACCGTGCTGGCGGGGGGCTTGTTTGCCGCCGTTGCCAGCAATGGCCCCAAAGACAACATTGAGCCCAAAATGGCGCAACCGCAGCAGCAACAGCACGTTACCACCGAAGTGCTGCGCCCCAGCGGCGTTGCCCTGCAAACTGCGTCCACCGTGCCCACTCTAACCGCCGCCGAAGCCAGCCGCCCCGTTACGCCCAGCTCGCCCAGCACGCGCGTGGTGAAACCTGTAACGCCGTTGGCACAAGACAGCAGCAGCGCGAAACCGCGCAACCAAACGCCTACCGCCGACACCGCGCCCACGCTCGCCGATGCCGACAACCAAGCCAGCCTTGCCGAGCAACGCCGTTTGCGCCGCGAAGAACAGCGCAAAGCGCAAGAACAACGCCGTTTAGAACAGCAACAAGCGCGTGAAGAAGCGGCACGCAAACGCGCCGAAGCCCGCCAAGAACGCGCCGAAGCCCGCGCTCGCGCCGAGCAAGAACGCATCGCCAAAGCCCGCGCCGATGAAGCCCGCCGCAAACAAGCGCAAGAAGTGGTTGCCAAAGCCGAAGCCGAACGCGCCGCCAAACAAAAAGCCGCCTTAGAACGCGCTGCCGAGCAAAAAGCCGCCGCCGATGAAGCCCGCCGCACCGAACGCGCCAAACTGTTGGCGCAGCAAAAAGCTGCCGCCGAACGCGCCGCGCAAGCCAAAGCCGCACAGAAAAAAGCAGACGACAAAGCCGCCAGCAAAACCGCGCAAACAAGGCAGCCTGAAAAAGCCGTAGCCAGCAAAGACAACAGAGAAAAACGCGCCAGCGTGCAAGTGGGCGCGTACCGCGACATCAACGCTGCCAAAGCCGCTCAGCAAAAAATGAAAGGGCTAAACTATTCTTCATCCATTGAAGAAGTGAACACCGATAAAGGCAAAGTTTATCGCTTGAAAACTGGCTCGTTCCCGAACCGATCCGAAGCCGAACTCGCCGCCAGCAAGCTCAAAGCGCGCGGCTTGGGCGGCATCGTGCTGGAACAAAAATAATCATCCCAAACCGTAAATCACCGCCATGACCCTTTTTGACCTACTCGCATTCACCACCATTTTTGCCTGCATCGTGCTTTCTGCCATGCGTGGATTGATGGGCGAAGTGTTTTCGTTTGTGGGCTGGTTGCTGGCTTTGGTGGTGGCGCGGTTTTTGGCGGTGGATGTGTCCAACATCATGTTTTCTTCCATGCAGCCGCGCGAATTGGCGGTGGTGTGCGCGTTTGTGGCGATTTATGTGGTAACGCGGTTGGCGTTGGCGTTTACGCATCAAGTGTTTGATTTAATTATCAAAAAATCGCATTTATCCACGCTCAACCGCATGGGCGGCGCGGCATTAGGCAGCCTGAAAGGCGTGTTGGTAGTGAGCATCGCGGTGTTGCTGTGCGCGTTTAGCGATTTACCCAAAGACAATGAATGGCGCGACTCCATCAGCGCGCCGTTTTTTGAAAGCATCGCGCTGATGGGCACGCCTTATCTGCCCGAATTTTTGGCAAAACAAGTTAAATTTGACCACAACGACACCGCCCTGCCCTTAGGCGCATTGCCCCCAGCAGGCAACAACGCCACACGCAACATCACAGACGATGATGCCAACCGCAACCCGCGCCACAATCCCCAAACCAAACGCGCCAGCATCGGCGAACCCGACCACAAAGGCAGCCTGAAAAAGGATAAAGCCGATAAAAGCGAGCATTCAGGCAGCCTGAAAAAGCAAAAAGAAGGCGCAAAAAAACGCGCCAACAAATCAAACCCCAAGCAATCCCCTTAGGACTACTGGCATTGGAACGCATCGGCAAGGTGCAGAGTATGCGAGTAGTCCTTCAATTTTGGGTGGCGCATTTTTGACTGCGATGCGGCAGTAGGCAGCCTGAAAACCAATGCAGGCAAATCATTTTCAGGCTGCCTTATCGCGGCTCACAGCCCAATCATCAGCAACCCATTCGCAAAGGATAAAAACATGGCGGCAACCCTTATGGAAAAAGAACGCCTGCTCAATCTCATCGCCTACGCCGAATCCATCGTTCTCTTGCGTGTTGCCCCAGCCGATTTGCGCGATCGACTCACCCGCTTTCTTGGCGAACAGCGCAGTAGGATACTTGCGGCAGCGCCCGAAGCCATTAACATCAATGCAATTGCCCCCGCCATTAAAGACATCGTAGAACAATACAAAAACCATCCCGTTTTATCCAATGCCCCAGCGCAACCCCAGCACAGCGCGCCCAAACGATAACCCAACTCTCAAAGGCAGCCTGAAAACGCGTTTACCCGCTTTGGCAAAGCCCAAACCCATTTTCAGGCTGCCGCAACATCCCCCAACCCCATCTCAACCACTCCACGGAGACCCCCATGTGCGGCGTATTAGGACTCGTATCCCACGAACCCGTAAACCAACTTCTGTATGACGGCTTGCAAATGCTACAACACCGCGGGCAAGACGCAGCAGGCATCGTAACCAGCCAAAACGGCTATTTTCATATGCACAAAGGGCAAGGCATGGTGCGCGAAGTGTTCCGCACCCGCCATATGCGCGATTTGCACGGCAACGCGGGCATCGCCCATGTGCGCTATCCCACCGCAGGCAACGCCGGCAGCCCCGCCGAAGCCCAGCCCTTTTACGTTAGCTCGCCCTTTGGCATCGTGTTGGCGCACAACGGCAACCTTACCAACACCGCCGAGCTGCACCAAGAGGTCTATACCCAATACCTGCGCCATATAAACACCCAATCCGACAGCGAAGTTTTGCTCAACGTGTTCGCCCACGAGTTGCGCCAAGCCGTTAGCCAAAACGCCGACCCCCTACATCTCACCCTAGACAACATTTTTGACGCCGTTACCCAAGTGCACAAACGCGTGCGCGGCGCGTATGCCATCGTTGCCATGATTGCAGGCTACGGCATGCTCGCCTTTCGCGACCCCAACGGCATCCGCCCATTGGTGTTAGGCAAGCAAGAAAAAGACGGCAAAACCTCATGGGCAGTCGCCTCCGAAAACGTCGTCTTCGGCGGACTTTCCTACCAGCTAGAACGCGACATCCAAGCAGGCGAAGCCGTGTTCATTGATTTTAATGGCAACCTACACAGCCGCCAATGCGCCGAACACCCGCGCCTGAACCCCTGCCTGTTTGAATACGTTTACTTCGCCCGCCCTGACACCATCATGGACGGTGTATCCGTGTACCAAGCCCGCGTGGACATGGGCGTGCTGCTCGCCGAAAAAATCAAACGCGAAATCAACATCGACGAAATAGATGTCGTGATGCCCATCCCCGACACCAGCCGACCCAGCGCCTTAGAACTCGCCCGTGCGCTGGGCAAACCCTACCGCGAAGGGCTGATTAAAAACCGCTACATCGGGCGTACCTTTATCATGCCCGGCCAAGCCACGCGCAAAAAATCCGTGCGGCAAAAGCTCAACACCATCCCCAGCGAGTTCAAAGGACGCAACGTATTATTGGTGGACGACAGCATCGTGCGTGGCACCACCAGTCGCGAAATTGTGGACATGGTGCGCGAAAGCGGCGCCAACAAAATCTACATCGCATCCGCCGCCCCCGAAGTGCGCTATCCCAATGTGTACGGCATAGATATGCCCACGCGCGAAGAGTTGATTGCTCACAACCGCACCGCCGCCGAAATCGCCCGCGAAATCAACGCCGATGCCTGCGTGTTCCAAGATTTAGCCGAGCTAGAAGCCATCATCCTCAAGCACAACCCCAAGATTGACGGCTTGGATTCCTCCTGCTTCAACGGCGAATACATCACTGGCGACATCGACGAAGCCTACCTCAAACGCCTGTCCGGCCACAAAAAGCAGCCTGAAAACCACCCGCAGCCCACGCATATTGATTACAACGTGAGCGTGGATAGTGGCGAGGAATAAGCTGCCAGTAATGAGGCAGCCTGAAAACGTGTTTCAAGCGTTTTCAGGCTGCCTTTGGTGCTCTGCTTATACCCGCTGTCCAATATAGCGCACGCGCCCAATCACTTTTAAACGGGCTAGGTCTTCGCCTTCAACCACCATATCGGGATAGTTAGGATTGTCGCAAGTGAGGATGATTTGGCGCAGCAGCAGCTTCACGCGGCGAATAAGCACTCGGCTACCGATTTCCAGCACATAAATATTGCCCTCGGCTAATTTGTTATCAGACAAATCAACCAGCAGCTCGCATTTGCCGCTGATGGTGGGCTTCATGGCTTCGCCGTAGCCGATAACGATGCCACAAGTTTGGGCATCAGCAATGCCGAGTTCATTAAACAACTCCTTGCTGAGCAACAAGGGAGCAGGATGACCTTTTTTAGGTGGTGGAGAACCATCGGGTGGCGTGTCGGAGATTAGGTGGGCTGGGATAAAGTCGGTAGCGTTCATGATATTGCCTTTCAAGGGAATAGATGGAGGCAGCCTGAAAACGTGTTTCAAGCGTTTTCAGGCTGCCTTTTGGGTTTTCAGGCTGCCTCGTCGATTTGCTGCATCAGCTCGGCGGTACGGGTGAGGGCGAGGATGATTTTCTGGTAGTGTTCGATGTCGGCGGCGGTGAGGGTTTGGCCTTTGCGGTCTTTGAGCCATTTCTGTGCGGGTTGGTAGCCGCCGATGTAGAACTGCCATGCGGCGGCGGGGACGTTACGGATGCAGGTGGTTTTGTTCCAGTACACGCTGCCGGTTTCGGGGTTTTCGGGGTCGGGGGCGTAGCGGGGTTTGTCCACCTGCATATCGGGTTCAGGGCTGTCGAAGACGGTGATGAAGTGGGCGATGTCGGCTTGGGGGTGTTGCAGGGTGTGCCACTGGCGCAGTTCGCTGCCGATGGCGGCGAGGCGCAGGAATTGGCTGCGGTTTTCGGGGTTGGGGATGCGGGGAAAACCGGTTTTGAGAAATTCGGCGTAGCGGCGGCGGTAGTCGGGGCTGTGCAGTACGGAGTAGATGTAGTCGAGCAGGGTTTCGGGGGTGAAGCTGTCGGCTGCGTTTGGGTCTGCCGTATCTGTTTTGGTTTTGCCTGTTTTCAGGCTGCCTTGGGGCAGGGTTTGCGCTTCGGCATCGGGGGCGGGGCGGTAGGCGAGATTCGTTTGGTTGCAGAGGGTTTGCAGTTGGGCGGGGTTGATGTTGGGGCGGCGGTGGAAGCCGTCGTCAAAGCTGCTTTGCCCGTCTTCAGGGTAAATATAAAGTGGGAACGCACGATTGGTTTCTTTGCTGGATAGGGAGTGTCCATCACATATATTCTGGTACACAAAACAATGGGCAAATTCCCCTTTTTCAACCTGCCTGTTTGCAATCAGCAAAATATTGTCCTTTCCTTTGATATGGTTCATAAACTCTCCGCGCGGTGCGGCATGGAAACCTTTGCTGTTGCCTGTGAAAAAGGTATAACGGGTATCAAACGGGCGGTAGCTGATTGGGACAATATTTGCATCGTCGTTATTTTTTATAACATCTTGTTGTGCAGCAGAAATTGTCCAAGCCTTCGTATCTTTCAATTCAAAATGATTCCGTGCTTGTTCAACAGACATCTGAGTAAATTCATCAAGAATCTGCCGCATTTCTGATTTGCTTGATGCAATAGACAAGGGATCACAGGCAGTAATAATTCCAGACTTATGTTTGATAAATAATTGAGTAATGTCTATGCCTTTCAGATAGCTCTCGCGGGTTTCATCATCAGTTTGCTGCGGAACAAAGAAATAGTGGGGCGCCTGCGGAACAAGCGTCTGCCACTCGATGCTATCCAAGGTTTCATGCTGTAAAAAGGTGTATTTCTCTTTGCGGCGGCCGTAAAGGTCGCAGTAGTGGATTTGGGCGGTCGTGCCTTTTGGCTTTTTGGCGGGGGTTTTGACAAAGAGGTTGATGCACACGCCTTCGGTGATGTCAAAGACGTTTTCGTCTTTGCTACCATCAGGTGAAGTTTCTCCCTTTTTGCTGTTGCCGTGCAGGTTGAGGATGTAGATGTGGTCGTAGGTCTGCATCAAGTTCCAACGTATACCACGATGAGTAATACCGCCTAGATAACTGTTGGAGTTGATAAAGGCGAGGATGCCGCTGCCGTTTCTATTGATGTAGTGCTGCCCCATGCGGATGAATTTGATGTAGTCGTTGTTAAGCCATTTGGGATTACGCTCTTTGAGGCGGCCACCGCCGTTCGGCTCTTGTTTGTAGTCTTCCATCAGTTTCATTATCCATGCGCCTTTGTTTTGGCTTTCGCCGTAATAGGGGGGATTGCCGAGCACCACCATCACGGGGGTGTCGCGTTTGACGGTGTTGGCGGCATTGGCTTCGGCGGCGAGCCATTGGGCAAACAGGGTGTTGGTGTCGGGATGGTGCTCTTCGAGGGAGTCGGCAAGGAACACATTAAAGCGGCGGGGCTTTTCAGGCTGCCTGAATCCGGTTTCCTGAAATACCAAATCCAGTTTGAGGTGGGCGACGGCGTAGCTGGCCATCATGAGCTCGAAGCCGTTGAGGCGGGGGATGAGGTCTTGCTCGGCGTAGCTTTGCCACAGCCCTTGCTGGGCGGCATAGCTTTGGTGGATGTGGCGGATGATTTCGGCAAGGAAGGTGCCGGTGCCGGCGGCGGGGTCGAGGATTTGCAGGCGGTGGATTTCTTTGTCGGCGCTGACGGTTTTGCGCCCGCCGCCTTTGGTTTGTTTGGCGGCGGGAACCTGCACTTTGACGGTGGTTTTGCCGTTGTCACGCAGCCCTTGGGGGATGTTCAAATGGGTTTTGAGGGCGTGATCGGTGGCGCGGACGATAAACTGCACGGCAGGCTGCGGGGTGTACCATACACCGTTGATTTCACGCAATTTTGGGTCGTATTCGGAAAGGAAGGTTTCGTAGAAGTGGATAAAGGGGTCGTCGGTTTGGGTGTGTTTGCCGAAGTCTTTGAGGATGTCGGCAATGTCGGCGGCGCGGAAGATGTCGGCCAGGGCATCGACTATCCAGATGATGCGGGCATCGAGCCGTTCGCCGGAAATGGTGGTGAAGAGATTGCGTAAGAAGGGGTTGGATTGGGGCAGCAGGGCGGCGGCTTCGCTGCGGTCGAAGGTTTCGGGGGTGGTGTCGTACAGGCGGGCGGCAAACATGCCGTAGGCGAGGGTTTGGGCGTAGAGGTCGGCAAAGGTTTTTTCGTCCAAATCGTGCAGCAGGTGTTCGCGGAAACCTTGCAGATAATTTTCCAACTCGCTGGTTTCTTCGCACTTGGCATCTTGTTCCAGCGCCTGGGTAATCACATCGGCCATCATGCGGGCTTTGGCGGCCATCATGCGGGCGAGGGTGGCGGGGGAATTGATGGTTTGGCCGGGGTAGCCTGCGAAGTTTTCTATCAGTCGGGTGAATTCGGCAAACTGCTGGGGATGGGGCTGGATTTTATTTGACTGCACTTCAGCCAAGCGGATGTGGGCGACGAGTTTGCCTTCGCGGTAGAACTCGAAATAGAGGTAGTCGGTGATGATGAGGTTGTCGAGGGCGCTGCGGTAGCGGTTGAACTGCTCTTGCAGGGTTTTGTGGCGCAGGTCGAGGTTGATGTCTTTGGCTTCGATGTAGCCGACGGGCAGGTCGTTGCGGGTGATGATGTAATCGGGCGCACCGCAGGCAATGCGCTTGGGCTCGTTGGTAATCTGGCATTGGGGCATCAGCGCGGCAAGCAGCCGTTGTAGGGCGGGGCGGTAGCTGTGTTCGGTAGCATTGCCTGCGGCGTAGAGTTCTTGGCATTCGGCAAGATAGGCGGTAATGGGCATGGCGGGGCTTTCTTGGTTGACGGTTATTGGGATGGGGAGGCAGCCTGAAAGGGGTTTCTGGCTGCCTTATTGATTTCGGTTTCCAAGCGGATAAACGCGGCAATCATCGCCTGCCACACGGCTTCGGCCACGTCGGGCGACAGTCCTGCGGCGGCAGCCTGTCCGCGGCGGTCGGCAATCACTTGGGCAACGCGGTCAGGCGAGGCCACGGCTTGGGCATCCCCGCGCGGTTTGAGCCGCCCAGCCTGTTCCACCAACGCCTGCCGTTTGGCGAGCAGCGCAATGAGTTCGGCATCCAAGCCGTCTATGGCTTGGCGGACTTCGGTGAGGGTTTGCGGTAACATAATTCGGTCTCCTAATAAAATGAAAAACACAACGGCGGGCAACCCCGCCGCATCTAATAAAAAGCAGCCTGCACCTACTGCGGTTTGCTGCGGCTCAAAGCCAGCAATTCGGCAATATCGCTCTCGCCCTGCTGTTCTTTGATGGCGCGTTGCGCGGCGGCATAGCGTTCGTATTCGGCGGCGGCTTTTTCATCTGCCTGCTTCTTGCTGATTGTACCCGCGCCTTGCAATACGTCGCGGTCGTTAAACTGCAAAAACCGGTCTAACTTTTCCTGCCAGTCATGCAGAAAGATTTGTTTTTTGCGCCTGGCCTGGTCTTCGGCGAAATCCAGCCACATGGTTACGATGCGGTTCAATTCGCTGATTTCGTCTTGGCGCAGATAATTTTTCGCCGTTTTGATGTCGGACTTGCGCACGCCGCCCGTTGCCGTGTGCGTCAGCCCCATCAAAGGCTGCGATGCGTCGGCGCGGTTAAATACGATTTGCGCGGCGGTCTGCCCCGTGCAGGCAAAATGCAGCTTGTTTTGCATGGTTTGGAAAAAGCGCGTGGTGTCCTTGAAAGCCGGCTGGTAATCCGCCGCCAGCGCGAAAATCTCACGCACGCGCAGATAAACGCGCTTTTCGCTGGCGCGGATGTCGCGGATGCGCTCCAGCAATTCATCGAAATAATCGGGCGCGGCGACTGTGCCGACAGGCGGATTTTTCAGGCGTTCGTCGTCAATGGCAAAACCCTTTTGCAGATACTCGCCCAGCGTGCGCGTCGCCCACTGGCGAAACTGCGTGCCACGCGTGGAGCGGACGCGGTAGCCGATGGCGATAATCATCGGCAGGGCGTAGTGTTTGAGCTGCCGCCGCACTTCGCGCCCGCCCTCGGTTTGAACTTGTAAGAATTCCTTACAAGTTGCCGCTTCGCTGATTTCGTTTTCCCGATAAATCGCACGGATATGCTGGGTAACGGATTGGGGCGTGATTTGGTACAGCGCGGCGATTTCCGCCTGCGTCAGCCAAAGCTGCCCGCCGAGTTCGCGCAAAACGAATTGCGCTGCGCCGTCTTGGGTGGTGTAGAGAATAAGTGTGTTGCCGGTCATAATGTGCTTTCTGGTCTGCTGCGCCGAGCTTGGTTTCAGGCAGCCTGAAAATCTATTTTTTCAACTTGGCAAACGCATCCGCCATCGCGCTGTTGGCCGGTTGTTTCTCGCGCTGGGGTTTGCCGCTTTTCAGGCTGCTTCGGTTGTTGTTTTGGCTGCGCGAATTTCGGTTTCCTTCGGTTTCAGGCAGCCTGCGCTCGCGCTTCTCCGCGCCCGCTTCGTCATCCAGCCGCATGGTCAGCGCGATGCGTTTTCTGGCGGCATCGACTTCCAGCACTTTCACTTTCACCACGTCGCCGGCTTTCACCACTTCGCGCGGGTCTTGGACGAATTTATTGGACAGGGCGGAGATGTGCACCAAGCCGTCCTGATGGACGCCGATGTCCACGAACGCGCCGAAGTTGGCGACGTTGGAAACCACGCCTTCGAGTATCATGCCGACTTGCAAGTCGCTGATTTCGTGGATGCCTTCGGCGAATGAGGCTGTCTGAAACTCGCCGCGCGGGTCGCGGCCGGGTTTTTCCAGCTCGGACAGGATGTCCAAAATGGTCGGCAGGCCGAAGCGTTCGTCGGTGAAGTCGGACGCTTTGATTTGCTTCACGCGCTCGCGGTTGCCGATGAGTTCGGCGGCGGTAATGCCTTGTTGCGCCAGCATTTTGGCGACGACGGGATAGGCTTCGGGGTGGACGGCGCTCGCGTCCAGCGGCTCTTTGCCGCCGTTAATCCGCAAAAAGCCCGCCGCCTGCTCGAAGGTTTTTTCGCCCAAACGCGGTACTTTCAGCAATTTTTTGCGGCTGTCGAACGCGCCGTTTTCATCGCGGTAGGCGACGATGTTTTGGGCAAGGGTTTGATTCAAACCGGAAATCCGCGCCAAGAGCGGGGCGGAGGCGGTGTTCACGTCCACGCCGACGGCGTTCACGCAGTCTTCGACCACTGCGTCCAGCGATTTGGCGAGCTGGCTTTGGTTCACGTCGTGCTGATACTGCCCCACGCCGATGGATTTGGGGTCGATTTTGACCAACTCGGCGAGCGGGTCTTGCAGCCTGCGGGCGATGGACACCGCGCCGCGCAGGGAAACGTCCAAGTCGGGGAACTCGCGCGCCGCCAGTTCGGACGCGGAATAAATCGACGCGCCGGCTTCGGAGACGACGATTTTGTGCAGCCCCATTTCCGGCATTCCGCGCACCAGTTCGCCCGCGATTTTGTCGGTTTCGCGGCTGGCGGTGCCGTTGCCGATGGCGATGAGCTTCACGCCGTGTTGTTTAATCAGGCGCGACAGCGTTGCCAACATATTGTTTTCTTGGTGCAAATAGACGATGACCGTATCCAGCAGCTTGCCCGTGTCGTCCACCACGGCGCATTTCACGCCGTTGCGGTAGCCGGGGTCGAGACCCAAAGTGGTCAGCCGTCCGGCGGGCGCGGCGAGCAGCAAGTCTTTGAGATTGCGGGCGAACACGGTAATCGCGTCGGTGTCGGCGGCTTCTTTCAGACGACCTAAGGCTTCAAGTTCCAGCGACAAAAAGATTTTCGCGCGCCAAGTCAGGCGCACGGTGTCGCGCAGCCATTTGTGGCCGTCTGAAACCTTGAAGCGGCGGGCGATGATTTGCTCGTATTCGCTTTGCTGCGTAATCGGCGTGTCGTCGGGCTGATATTTGAGCGCGATGTTCAACACGCCTTCGTTGCGGCCGCGCAAAACCGCCAGCGCGCGGTGGCTGGGCATGGCGCGGACGGGTTCGCGGTGGTCGAAATAATCGCTGAATTTTTCGCCTTCGGTTTCTTTGCCTTCAACGACTTGCGCGTGGATTTCGGCTTCGTTCCACAGCTTGTCGCGCAGCGTGCCGATGAGTTCCGCGTCTTCGGCAAACTGCTCCATCAGAATCGCGCGCGCGCCGTCCAGCGCGGCTTTGGCGTCGGGGACGTTTTCGTTCAGGTAGCCCTGCGCGGCGGCTTCCACGTCCTGCGGCTGCTCGGCAAGCAACACGTCCGCCAGCGGCTGCAAACCGTGTTCGCGCGCGATTTGCGCTTTGGTGCGGCGTTTGGGCTTGTAGGGCAGATACAGGTCTTCCAGCGCGGTTTTGTTGTCGGCGGCTTCGATTTGCGCCCTGAGGTCGTCTGAAAGCTTGCCTTGCTCTTCAATGCTTTTTAAAACAACGGCTTTGCGCTCTTCCAACTCGCGCAGGTATTGCAGCCGCTCGGCAAGCTGTCGCAACTGCGTATCGTCCAGCCCGCCCGTGGCTTCTTTACGGTAACGCGCGATAAACGGCACAGTCGCGCCGTCGTCTAAAAGCTCGACGGCGGCGGTGATTTGCGCGGCGGTGGCGGAAAGCTCAGCGGCTAGGGTGGCGGTGATGTTCATGGGATTCCTTTGATGCGGCAGGCAGCCTGAAAAAGCAAAAGGAGTTTTCAGGCTGCCTTGAAATTCATTTAATTAACAAACCAAAGGCGCGAATTTTAACAGATTCAATCCAATAAATCGGGAGCTTAATGGATGCTGGTTTATTGGCTTTTCTCGGCGTTTTCATCGCAAAAATCGGACTGTAAAAAATTGGCACACCGATTGCTACCACTCTGCATACAATTATTAACAAACCAAATTAGAACAAACATTCCTATTGGATCAAATTATCATGCAACAGCCTAGCAACTATTATTTCCAAACCACTGTTACCCGTGTGAACCTTGCTTCTGTGATGCAGGCTTTGCGGGCGGCGGATGCGCCTGCGGATGAAATCTCGGCGAACATCAAAAGCCTGATGCATTGCGGCATTGCGCAGGGCAAGGAGCGGGCGGTGGATTTGCTGTTGCAATACAATCTGGCATACATTAGTCATTCTAAAAACAAGGTGTTATCGCATGATAACAGCATTTGCTTTGCCGATATTCGTTGGGCTTTGCAAACGGTGGGCAAGCCCAAAGTGGCGCGTGTGATGTGATTGGAAAACTGGTTTTCAGGCTGCCTTTTGGGAGAAAGGCGGCTTTTTTGTTGCTTAAAAATAGGTTGGTGTACTGGACAATCGCGTGGCTGTTGCGCCCTGCCCTGCCATAAGCAGCCTGAAAATGGGTGGCGGAGCATTTGCCATTGCTTGCCCATTTATGGCGCAAATGTGTTCATTCTATGCGTGAAACGTTTTCAGGCTGCCTTATTTTGGCAGCCTGAAATCTTGTTTACGGCAGTTTGCAGTCATTCAATGCAAGGCGTTCACCAGCGCGATGCGTGTTTTCAGCGTCCAATAGCTTGCCAGCCCTGTGGTGCTGTGCAGCACTTTGCCGTTTTTAATCAGCACTATGGTAGGCGTAACTTTCACGCCCCATTGTTGCGCCAAGGCGCCGCTGGCATCGTTTATGGCGGGGAAGGTGTAGCCTTGCTGTTGCAAATAGGCGCGAATATCGGCATCGCTGCCCGAGCGCAATGCCACGCTGAGCACGGGCGTTCCGTTATCGTGCAGGCGTTGGATAACGGGCGAGGTGTGTTGGCAAATGCCGCACCATGTACCCCAGATATACAGCAGCAGGGTTTGGTTTTGGCTGGCGGTTTGCAAGGTAGTGGCGGGCGACGCGGTATCTTGCGCTTGGGGCGACAGCAGCGGCAGCGCGGTTTGGGCAGCCTGAATTGGCAATTTGGGCGCGCGCAGCGTATCCAGCGCAAGGCTTATTGCCAGCAGCAACAGCAGCATTTGCGCGGCTTGCTTTGCCCAAGAAAGAATTTTTTTTCGCATGGCTTGATTAAAATGTGAAATATCGTTAGAAAGCGAACATTATTGTAAACGAAAACCGTTTCAGGCTGCCTTATCGTCATATATTGATGTTGGAAAAGGTCGCGTTATTTACACTTTTTCAGGCTGCTCAGCTTTCGTTTTTTGGCTGCATGATGGTTTAGCAGCTTTCGCAGATTATCAAGAACCATGCGGCTTCGCCGTGCCTTACGGCATTCTTGACAACCTGCGAAACCCGCCAATTTTGTCTGCATCCAAAATCCGAAAAGTGTAAACAACGCTGTTGATTTCTACATAGCTGAAACGCCCATCACCCCTTTTCAGGCTGCATCATGCTTGAAACCAATCATATAGGAGTCTCACCCATGACCATCGCCCTTGAACGCATCCGCCATGCCGCCCTGCGCAGCAAAATTATGACCGCCAACGAAGCCGCCGAATTTGTGCATGACGGTATGCTCGTAGGCATGAGCGGCTTCACCGGCGCAGGCTACCCCAAAGCCTTGCCCACGGCGATTGCCGAGCGCGCCCAAGCCATCCACGCCGAGGGCAAACCCTTCCAAATCAGCGTGATAACCGGTGCATCCACCGCACCCGAGTGCGATGGCGTGCTCGCCGCCTCAGGCAGCCTGAAACTGCGCAGCCCATTCCAATCCGACCCCACGCTGCGCAACGACATCAACGCCGGCAAAATCGCCTACACCGATATTCACCTATCGCAAATCGAGCAGCAAGTGCGTTTCGGCTTCTTTGGCACGATGGACGTGGCGATTATTGAAATCGTCGGCATCACCGAAGAGGGCAAACTCATCCCCTCCATGAGCGTGGGCCCGAACAACCAATGGGTGAAATCCGCGCAAAAAATCATCTTGGAAGTAAACACGCAGCAACACGCCAAGCTGGAAACCATGCACGACGTGTTCCCCGACATCGGCACGCCGCCCCACCGCCGCCCCCTGCTGCTGCTCAACCCCGACGACCGCATCGGCAGCCATTATATTGATTGCGATTTAGACAAAATCGTCGCCATCGTGTTCACCGATGCGCCCGATCGCAACAGCAAATTCGCCGAACCCGATGCCGTGTCGCAACGCATTGCCGCGCAAATCATTGAATTTTTTGCACACGAAGTCAAACACGGCAGGCTGCCTGAAAACCTATTGCCGCTGCAATCGGGCGTGGGCAACGTTGCCAACGCCGTGCTCGCAGACTTGCAACACAGCCCATTTGAAAACATCACAGGCTTCACCGAAGTGCTGCAAGACGGCATGCTGGATTTGCTGCTATCGGGCAAAATGGCAAGCGCATCCGCCACCGCCCTCTCGTTCAGCCCCGATGCGCTGCAACGCTTTAACGACAACATTGACTTTTTGCGCGACAAAATCATCCTGCGAGCGCAAGAAATCACCAACAGCCCCGAGCTGATTCGCCGCCTTGGCGTTATCGGCATGAACGCCATGATAGAAGCCGATATTTATGGCAACGTGAACTCCACGCACATCATGGGCACGCGCATGATGAACGGCATCGGCGGCTCAGGCGATTTTGCCCGCAACGCGTATTACTCGTTTTTCGTCAGCCCCTCCGTTGCCAAAGATGGCGCAATTTCCTGCATCGTGCCCATGGTTTCGCACCACGACCACGCCGAACACGACGTGATGTTTATCGTAACCGAGCAAGGCATGGCGGATTTGCGCGGCAAATCGCCCCGCCAACGCGCCCGCCTGATTATCGACCACTGCGCCCATCCCGACTACCGCGATATGCTGCGCGATTACTACGAGCGCGCCGAGCAATCAGGCGGCGGCTTGCACACACCGCATTTGTTGAGCGAATCCTTGTCTTGGCATCAACGCTTTGTAGAAACGGGCGATATGCGGGTGAAATAACGCCGCCATTGAAGCAGCCTGAAAACGATGGTGGGCTGTGTTTACCGCTCAATCTCGTTTTCAGGCTGCCTTATCACGCCCATCAACCCTTTTTGACTTACCCCACCATTTTGAAAAACACCCAACCATGCGTAATTATCTATTCAGTCTTATCGCCTGCTGCGCCCTCATCGCCCCGTTTCAGGCTGCCGCCTGCGCGTGCACCGACACCTATGTGGACGGCGGCTACATAGAACTGCCCAACCCGCCCTACCCCGAACACGCCAGGCTAAAAAACGAGCAAGGCATCGTGAAACTGCGCGTGCGGGTTGCGCCCGATGGCAGCGTGCGCCATGTGAAGCTGGTTGAATCCAGCGGCTCGCTGGCGTTAGACCGCGCCGCCCACCGCGCCGTGCGCGAAGCCAAGTTTCAGACTGCCCAACGCGGTGGCAAGCCCATGCCCACCGAATTTGACACCAGCTTCACCTTTCTTTTGGATTAGGACGGGAAAACCGCCAACATGTTGATTGTCAACACGCCCTAGGAATTGCCCGCCATGCGCCGTTTACTGTTTTGCCTGATTGCCAGCCTCGTGCTGATTGCCCCCGCCGCCGATGCCAAAGCGCGCACGGTTAAAAATGCCGAAGGGCGGGCGATAAAAACCGTTATGCCCGTCTATCCGCCCCTAGCCCAAGAAAACGGCATAGAAGGGCGCGTGAAGCTGCGCGTGCAGGTTGCGCCGAATAACCGCATCCGCTTGGTGGAAGTGGCGGAATCCAGCGGTTCGCCGCTGTTGGACGAAGCTGCCGTTGCCGCCGTGCACCAATACCGTTTTCAGGCTGCCACTCGCGACGGCAAATGGGTCGCCACCACGTTTTTCCCCATTTTTAAATTTGAATTGGAGTGATAAGCGCGCAGGCGCAGACAGCCGCCCTGCCCCGCTTTGCCCCTGCATAAAAAGGCAGCCTGAAAAACACAAAACCGCTTGGTATTCTGCCAAACGGTTTTTTTACTGGATAGATTGGCTTTCAGGCTGCCTAACGCTTCACAACTGGTTGATGCTACTGCCCTCTCCCCTACGTCCAGCCGAACGCAGCATTCTTTTTTCGGAAAAAAGCGTGCGCTTGTCCGACGACGCACGAAGTGCGGCTAGTTCGCACGCGCCGAAAAAAGGATGCGGAGTGAGGGAAGTCTGCGAAGCAGACCTGCACGTCGGGGTCGCCTTTCTTTTGCTTACTTTTCTTTGGCGAAGCAAAGAAAAGGAAGTGCCCCGCTGGCACGAAGCGCATGGTTAAAGCTACACTCAAAGCCAACCACAATGTAGTAAACCCTTTTTCAGGCTGCCTCATCTTGTAAACAAAAGGCAGCCTGAAAACCAGTAAATCCCATTTTCAGGCTGCCTTAATGGCTAGGCAACGCAACCGCCGTCAATTAGCCCACCTTATCCCCCACATTCGCCCCATCATGCACGGTCAGCAATTTCAGCTTCCCATCCTTATCCGCCGCGCTCAAAATCATCCCCTCGGACACGCCGAATTTCGCCATTTTGCGCGGTGCAAAGTTGGCGATCGCAATCACCATCGTGCCGTTCAATTCGGCAGGGTTGGGATAGCTGGCGGCGATGCCCGAGAAAATCGTGCGCTGCTCAAAGCCAAAATCTAGGCTAAATTTCAACAGCTTAGTGCTGCCCTCCACCGCTTCGCAGTTCAGCACCTTCGCCACGCGCATATCCACTTTCATAAAATCGTCAAAGCTGCATTGCGGCGCAACAGGCGCGTAGCCGTTTTCAGGCTGCCCTTGGTTTTCAGGCTGCGTGGCGGCTTGGATATTTTGTTTATTCGCTTCAATCAAATCGTTCACTTGTTTTTCCTCCACTCGTTGCATCAAATGTTGATACGGCTTAATCACATGGTTTTCCGATAGCGTGCGGCTGGCATCTGCCCACACCAGTTTCTCCAAACCCAAAAATTCGGCGGCTTGCTCGGCAACGCGCGGCAAAACGGGCGATAGATAAACCGTTAAGATTTTGAATGCGTTAATCAATTCGCTGCACACCTTGTGCAAACGGCTGTCTGCGCCATCCAGCTTGGCAAGCTCCCACGGCTTGTTTTCGTCCACATATTCATTGACCACGTCTGCCAAAATCATAATCTCGCGCAAGGCTTTGCCGTATTCGCGCTCTTCGTATAACGATGCGATGCGTTCGCTTTCGGCGGCAAGGTGTTTCACCATTTCGCTGCCCGACACGTCTTTCAGGCTGCCTGAAAAGCGTTTGTGGATAAAGCCTGCGGCGCGCGCGGCAATGTTGACATATTTGCCCACCAAATCGCTGTTCACGCGGGCGATAAAGTCTTGCAAATTCAAGTCAATATCTTCAATTTTACTGTTGAGTTTCGCCGCGATGTAGTAGCGCATCCATTCGGGGTTGAGCCCTTGTTCTAAATACGAGCGTGCGGTAATGAATGTGCCGCGCGATTTGGACATTTTTTGCCCATCCACGGTTAAAAAGCCGTGCGCGAAAATGCCGGTCGGGGCGCGGTGGCCAGAAAAATGCAGCATGGCGGGCCAGAATAGGGCGTGGAAATACAGGATGTCTTTGCCGATGAAGTGGTACATCTCGGTTTGGCTGTCGGCTTTGAAGTATTCGTCAAAATCGATGCCGATGCGGTCGCACAGGTTTTTAAACGACGCCATGTAGCCGACGGGCGCGTCCAGCCAGACGTAGAAGTATTTGCCCGGCGCGTCGGGGATTTCGAAACCGAAATACGGCGCGTCGCGGGAGATGTCCCAGTCGGACAGGGTGGTTTCTTCGCCTTCGCCCAGCCATTCTTTCATTTTGTTGAGGGCTTCGGCTTGCAGATGGGGCTTGCCGTCGTGCGGGTTGTTGCCGGAAGTCCATGCTTTGAGGAAGTCGGCGCATTCGCCCAGTTTGAAGAAGAAGTGTTCGGATTCGCGCAATTCGGGTTTGGCACCGGAAACGGCGGAATACGGGTTGATCAGTTCGGTCGGGGAATAGGTCGTGCCGCAGACTTCGCAGTTGTCGCCGTATTGGTCTTGGGCGTGGCATTTGGGGCATTCGCCTTTCACAAAGCGGTCGGGCAGGAACATTTGCTTTTCGGGGTCAAAAAGCTGGTTGATGGTTTTGCTGATGATTTTGCCGTTGGCTTTCAGGCTGCGGTAGATTTGTTCGGATAGGGTTTGGTTTTCGGGGGAATGGGTGCTGTAATAATTGTCGTAGCCGATGCCAAAGCCTGTGAAATCGGCAAGGTGTTCGGCGTGGGTTTTTTCTATGAGCTGCTCGGGCGTGATGCCTTGTTTTTCGGCGGCCAGCATGATGGGCGTGCCATGGGTGTCGTCGGCGCAACAGTAGTAGCATTCGTGTCCGCGCGATTTTTGAAAGCGCACCCAGATGTCGGTTTGGATGTGTTCTACCATGTGCCCCAGATGGATAGCACCGTTGGCATAGGGCAAGGCGGAAGTTACGAGAATTTTGCGTTTTGAAGTCATGATTTTGCGTTTCTTGGGTTGTGGGTTGGGAAAAGGGATGAATTATAACGAATTGCGGGTCGCCGCGCCCTGCCCTTTTTATCCGATGGCGGGGAAATGCTACAATGCGCACTTTGATTTGTTTGGCTGTTTAACCACGAAAGGGGTTTAAGATGAAAATTTGGTTTTTACCCTTATTCGCTGCGATGGCGTTGTCGGCTTGCGCGGGTTCGGATAATCCGAAAAAATCGGCGATGCACGATGAGCAAGCGGTCGGCATGGCAAATCCTGCTTCGATGTTCTGCGAGCAACAAGGCGGCAAGTCGGTTAATCGCAAGGATAAGGATGGCAACGAATACGGCGTGTGCGTGTTCCCCGATGGCAAGGAAGTAGACGAATGGGAATATTTCCGCGCGAACCATAAATAACGCCAAAGGCAGCCTGAAAACAAGCAAATGCGGTTTCAGGCTGCTTTTTTGTTGGCAACAATCAAGATGGCGTTTTCAGGCTGCATCAATGCGCTCGGCTGGCAAGCCGCAGAATGTGGCATAATCGGGCTATTGTTTACCAAGGATTCAAACCATGTCGCTTTCTATTGCTAACTATATGTTATACATCGGCTATATGCTCGCCAGCGTGGCGATGGCGGTGCTGTTTTCGCTCACTTATTTGCTGATTACGCCCGTGCGCGAGTTGCATTTGATTAAGCAGGGCAATGTGGCGTGTGCCTTGTCGTTTGGCGGCGCATTGATAGGCTTTTGCCTTGCGCTGGCTTCGGCGATGACGCACAGCTTGAATATTTTGGATTTTATTTTGTGGAGCGCGGGCGCGGCGATTGTGCAGATTGGCACGTATTTCGCTGCTACGCGACTGGTGCCCGATGCTTCGCGCGAATTGCAGCAAAACAATATCGCCGTGGGCGCGTTGTATTGCGCGTTGTCGTTGGCGATTGGCGTGTTGAATGCGGCGTGTTTGGTGGATGGCTAGCCATGAAAGGCAGCCTGAAACCGTGGCTCAACGCCCTGTTGTTGCCGCATATCGCAACACTGGTGCTGTTTATGCTGGTTGTGGGTGCGGCGTTTTTAAAATTGCGCGCCGATTTGTCACTTGAACTGCTGCTTGCGCCCGTGCTGCTGTGGCTGATGGGTGGCACAATCGGCTGGTTTGCCTACTTGCCCCATCTTGCCGAGTGGACAGACTTGATTGCGCCCACCACGGTTGTGCTGCTCATCATCGCCGCCTGCCTGTTTTCAGGCTACCGCAAACGACATGGCAACAGCGGCAAATGGCTGGTTTCGCTGGCGCTTTGGCTGTGGTTTGCTTATGGCTTTGTGTTGCTGGGGGCGCAGTATTAACAACGCCATTAGGCAGCCTGAAATTCATCCGCATCGCTTGACGCTACGGCAACCGAAAGTGTGGTGCGCGGCAAGACGCGCGCTCTGGCAAAACCGCTTTCAGGCTGCCTTGTGCGCCGCAAATTCTTTTTACAGATTAACGGCTTCCGCTTAAAATCTGCCCTGCAAAATCTGCTCCAACCCCCAAACCAAAGGAAAAACCATGATTATGAACTTTATCCGCAAGCAGTTTATTGATGTTATCCAATGGGAAAGCCCCGATGAGCACACGCTGGTGTGGCGTTTTCCCATTGCCGATCAGGAAATCCAAAATGGCGCGAGTTTAACCGTGCGCGAAAGCCAAATGGCGTTGTTTGTGGACGAAGGCAGAACCGCCGATGTGTTCTCCGCAGGGCGCTACACGCTGAACACGCAAACCTTGCCCGTTTTAACCAACCTGAAAAACTGGGACAAGCTGTTCCAATCGCCTTTTAAATCGGATGTTTACTTTTTCAACACGCGCCAACAAATCGGCAAACGCTGGGGCACGGCGCAGCCTGTTACCGTGCGCGATGCCGATTTTGGCGTGGTGCAACTGCGCTCGTTTGGTATGTATTCCTACCGCATCGCCGACCCCGCGCAGTTTTTCAAAGAAATTTCGGGCGTGGTGGAAAGCTATACGGGTGAGCAGCTTGAAGCCCAGCTCAAAAACATCGCCATGACCCAGCTTGCCGCCGCCTTTGGCACATCGGGCGTACCGTTTTTGGACATGGCGGCAAACCAAGTTTTGCTGTCGCAAAAAATGACCGAATTGCTCAAACCTGAATTCGCCAAACTGGGCTTGGCGTTGGAAAACTTCACCGTGGAAAGCATCACGCTGCCTGAAAACGTGCAACAGGCGCTGGATGCACGCATGAGCATGAATGTGATCGGCGATATGTCGCGCTACACGCAATACCAAACCGCCACCGCCATCCCAATGGCGGCGCAAAACGAAGGCGGCATGGCAGGCATGGGCGTGGGCATGGGCGCAGGTGTGGCGTTTGGGCAAGCGATGGCAGGGGCAATGGCCGCGCAACCGCAAGCCGTGCCACCCGCCGCCGCGCAAGAGCATCAAGCCAAGCTCACGCAGCTGAAAACCCTGCTGGACGGCGGCTTGATTTCGCAGGCGGATTATGATGCGGCGAAGGCGGAAGTGTTGAAGCAATTGATTGGGTAACACCATTGGCAGCCTGAAAATGGGAATGCGGTTTTCAGGCTGCTGTGATTGTTTTCCCAAAAATCATCCAAAGGCAGCCTGAAAAACGTTTTGGTGCGTTTCAGGCTGCCACATCATTCAAGGAACACATGATTAAAAAAGCCATTATCCCCGCCCTTTTCGCGCTTATCTTGCTCGCCGCCGACACCACCTTTATGACCTTTGTGGAATATTTGGACGAATACGGCGAGTTGGATTTCACCCACAGCATGTTTATCTTCGGTGTGATACTCGGCGGCATTTATCTGCTGCTGGAAATCGCCGCCGCGCTTTGGCGCGACAAATTCGCGCACAAGGCGCAAAACTAGCTGGCGGTGTTGCCCAATATTTTCGTGCTCAACGGTTTTTTGTGGTATTTCTATGTTTTTGTTGGCAAAGTGCTATCCAACAACAAAGAAGACAGCAATTATTTCCAAGCCGTGATGATTGCGTTTTCCGTGTTTTTCTTGCTGATTAACATCGGCAGAGAAATCAAGACCATCGCCAGCAATTGGCAAAAGAAAGTGGCAGACGATGGCGATGCGTCCGAACCGTCCAACGAATAGCCAATGGGTTTCAGGCTGCCTTTTCATCAGCACGCATTGGCGTTTGCAGGCAAAGTGGCGCATAATTCGCGCCGCTTGCCGTTTTCAGGCTGCCATTGCCATTTAGGCAGCCTGAAACACGATTAAACCAAGCAAGCGTTGTTTAATCGTTTTTATCTTGTAAACAAAAGGAGTTGTTATGAACAAAATCGCATCCACCCTTATCGCCGCTGCATTATTTACCAGCGCCACCGCCAGTGCACACGGCAATCACGCCGCCAAAGCCGCCAGCAACGAGCCGAGCAAAGCGCCCGTAGATCGCGGCGTGCAAGTGTATAAAAAAGCCGAAATGCAAACATGGAACCGCAGCAAAGCCGCAGGCGGCGAAGGCGAATTACTCGGCAAATTTGCCTACACCCGCCATCAAACGGGCGAGCAAGATGCCATCCGCGAAATCGGCTGGCTCACGCTGCCCGCAGGCGCATCCATCGGCTTGCACAAACACGAAAACAACGAAGACGTGTATTTAATCGTTGAAGGCAAAGGCACGTTTGTGGACGGCAATGGCAACGAAACCCCCGTTGCCGCAGGCGATGTAACCATTGCCCGCCCAGGGCAATCGCACGCGCTGAAAAACACCGGCAAAAAACCGCTCGTGTTTATCAACTTTATCGGGCAACTGCCCAGCCAAGCCGCGCCGAAATAAGGCAGCCTGAAAAAGCAAAACCGTTTGGTGTTCTACCAAACGGTTTTTTGCTGGATGAATTGGCTTTCAGGCTGCCTCAAATCTTGCACGCCCCGCCCGCGCAATCATCTTCCTCGTTTGCCGCATCCACGCCGCCTTCCACCGCTATGCCGTCAAACCGGGCAAACAGGTTATCCAAATCATCAAAATCATCGCCCGCTGCGGGCAAGTTTTGGTTTTCGTTCATATCGTGTCTCCATAAAAAACAAATCGGATGGCGCAAATGGGGGCGGCAGCCTGAAAAGCAAGGCAAACACGCGCACACAAATGCACACCCCCAGCAATATAGGCAGCCTGAAACCCCCAAAACCGCTATAATCGCGGTTTTCATTTTTTGCAACCAACACAAGCGAAACCACCATGCAAGAACACTATCAACCTTCGCAAATTGAACCCGCCACCCAGCAAAAATGGGCAGAACAACGCGCATTCAACGTATCCGAAGACCCCAGCAAACCCAAATTCTACTGTCTATCCATGTTCCCTTACCCCAGCGGCAAGCTGCACATGGGGCACGTTCGCAACTACACCATTGGCGACGTGCGCAGCCGCTTCAAAAAAATGCAAGGCTACAACGTGCTGCAACCCATGGGCTGGGACGCATTTGGCATGCCCGCCGAAAACGCCGCGATTAACAACAACGTTGCCCCCGCCGCGTGGACGTATTCCAATATTGATTATATGAAACAGCAGCTTAAATCGCTGGGCTTCGCCTTGGATTGGGAACGCGAAGTCGCCACTTGTCGCCCCGATTATTATCGCTGGGAGCAATTGCTGTTTACCAAATTGTTCAAAAAAGGCATCGTGTACCGCAAGCTCGGCACGGTAAACTGGGACCCAATTGACCAAACCGTGCTGGCGAATGAGCAAGTCATCGACGGACGCGGCTGGCGTTCGGGCGCGCTGGTGGAAAAGCGCGAAATCCCGATGTATTACTTCAAAATCACCGATTACGCCGAGCAGCTTTTGAACGATTTGGACGGCTTGGATTGGCCCGAGCAAGTCAAAACCATGCAGCGCAACTGGATTGGCAAATCGCGCGGCA
>CAUSAG010000002.1:0-159367 GCA_963529665.1 uncultured Kingella sp. | reverse complement strand
TGTTTTCAGGCTGCCTAACTGTTTTCAGGCTGCCTAACTGTTTTCAGGCTGCCTAATCGTTTTCAGGCTGCCTAATCGTTTTCAGGCTGCCTAATCGTTTTAGCTTCGCAACTCCGCTACGCTCCGCAGGCTGCCACTCATGTTAGACAAATGTAAGGCAGCCTGAAAATGGAGCGGCGACGGCTCGTCGCCAAATGGTGTGTGGTGTAAACAGGGTTGCGCGGGTGGGCAAAATGTCGTCGAGTCGCCGCCCCGCCATCGGTTGCGGGTTGAACAAAGGTTTCAGGCTGCCTTGCCAACCGTGTGCGCAGCCAAGCTGCACACCCTACGGCTAAACGGGCTTTCAGGCTACCTAATCTTTCACATTAACAAACAATATCGGCAATATCGCGGCATTGCCCGCAATCATCGCCAGCGGTATCCATTGGATGCCGATGCGGGCGGTGGCAAACAGCGCGGCAAGGTAAACCAGCGTGGACAGCACGGAAATCACGGCGATGCGCTTGTTTTTGCCGTGGTAAAACAGATGGTTCACCAGCAGATAATAGGGCAGCGTAAGCCCGAAGCCGAGCAGGAATAGGCAGGCGTAATACTGGCTGCCCGCATAGGGTGCGCCCAGCAACCATGTGAACAAGGCATTGGGCAGCAGCCACGCCAGCGCGGCGGGGATGGGGCTGATGGCAAGGCAGGCAAGGGCAAGGCGGCAGATTTTGGCGGCGTTCAGGCTGCCTTGTTTGATGGCTTGATAATAATGCGGCACGATGGCTTTGTTGGCGGCGAGCAGCAAAATGCTGAGTATGCTGGCCAGCTGCAAGCCTGCGGCGTAGATGCCAAGCTGCTCGGGGGCGTAGTGTTGATGGATAACGATGCGGTCTAGCTGCCCTTTGATAAAGCCGCTGGCGTGGTGCAGCACCAGCGGCAAACCAAAGGCAAAGATGTATTGGGCAGCCTGAAACAGGCGGCGCAGGCTGGGGCGATGGCGGGTTTTGGGGATAACGGTATAGGCGGCGAGCGAGACGGCGGCGTTGCCCAGCAGCAGCGCGGCAAAGCGGACAGCGATGGGCGCGGCGTGGGTGGTTTCCAGCAACGCAACGGTGAGCAAGCTGGTGAGCACGCCGCTGGCGGTTTGGATAAGCGTGTACGACAGGGCGCGTTTTTGGCATTGGCGATAGGCAAGCTGCACGCCCAAAACGCTTTGCGCGGCGGCGGCGCACGTTACCGCAGCAAGGTTGATGGACTGCGCGGCAGCAGCAACACCCAGCGCAATCAGCGTAACCAGCGCGGTGTAGCCATAGCCCGCCAGCATCACGCTGGGCAAATTGCGCTTGCCGTATACATAAAAATAGCGCGTGAGCGCACCATCTTGGCTCAGGCTGAACAAAATCACCAGCAGCGCAAACAGCGTTTGCCAATACGACAAATCACCAAAGCCCGCCGCACCAAATTTGCGCGTGAGATACGGCAGCAGCAAAAAGGGTAGGGCTTTGGCGGCGAGTTCGCCGATAAGGTAGATAAGGCTATCTTTTAGGAGTTTCATGAGCAGCCTGAAAATGGGGCAAAGGGGCTTTGGAGGATGAGTGTGAAATTGTATCAGACGGGTTGGGTTGCGTGGTTTGGCGAAAGGCAGCCTGAAAAGCCTTAAACCGATTTTCAGGCTGCCGTAAAGCCAAAAAGATTGGGCAGCCTGAAAACAATGTTTTGCACGTTTCAGGCTGCCTTAAGGCAATGGGATTGCATGATAGTGATTACATTGCAGCGCATTGATTAAGCTACACAAAAGGCAGCCTGAAAACCCCCAATCCCCATTTTCAGGCTGCCTCCCATCTCACCCCCAAATCCACATTCCCCCACTCATCATCTCCGTCAAATTATGTTAATATTGCGAGTGCGATTTATTCGCATTTTTTATTAACGAAACGAGGTAATCATGAAACCCCCACTCTTCAAGTTCTCCGTATTAACGCTGGCGTTGGTAGCGGGCTATGCCCATGCTGATGATGCGCCTGCCGAGCAAAAACAAGAATTGCAAAACATCACCATTAAAGGCGACATCTCCACCCGCCGTGTTACCACCAAAAAAATGGATGAATCCACATCCACCGACATGAAAGACGTGCTGTTCAACGAGCCGTCGATTAACTTTGCGGTGGCAATGCCACTTCGCAATGGGTGTCCATTCGCGGCATGGGGCAAGACCAAATTGATATGAAAGTGGACGACACTTATTCCGATTCGCAAATCTTCCACCACAATGGGCGTTTTTTGCTAGACCCCAGCTTGGTGAAAGTGGTGGGTGTGCAAAAGGGCACAGGCTCGGCATCGGCAGGCATCGGCGCCACTAGCGGCGCGATTGTTGCCAAAACGGTTGATGCGGCAGATTTGTTGCGCGATGGGCAAGATGTGGGCTTTAAAGTGAACGCAGGCGTGAGCAGCAACAAGGGATACAGCCGCGGCGCAACGGTTTACGGACGCTTTGGCGGTTTGGATGCTTTGGTGTCGGGCAACTGGGTAACCGAGAAAAACTACAAAGCAGGCAATGGCTATCGCAGCACAACAGGCAATAAAGTGAACGGCAGCGCCATCGGACAACGCGGCTTGCTCGCCAAATTTGCCTACAATTTCAACGAAAATCATCGCGCCGAATTAAGCCATCGCCAAGAAAAAACCTATGGCGAGCGCAATTTGCGCGAAGAATTTGACTTCGCACAAGCAGGGCGCATCGCCACCAATAGCCCGCGCTATCGCATCTTAACGCAAGACACCACCAATTTATCCTACGATGGCAGGCAGCTGGGCGCATTAGGCAGCCTGAAAGCCAATGTGTATGTGCAAAATATCAAACGCGAAGAACCAGGCGCATCGTCTGTTAACAAATTGGTTACGCATGGCGCGGATGTGGGCTTTGACACGCCGCTGTTTGGCAAGCACACGCTGAAATACGGCATCAACTGGCGCAAGCAAGAAAGCAAGCTCAACAGCGTAGTCGCAGGGCGTGTGCACGAAGAAAAAACCGATTACGGCATCTACGCCGAAGGCATCTGGGACATCTCGCCCGTAACACTGACCACAGGCTTGCGCTACGATCACTACAAAGCGCAATTCTCGGGCAACAGCAAAAATTCGGGCAGCAAAATCAACCCCAGCATCGGCATCATTTGGGATGCCACGCCCGATTTATCGTTTAATGCCAATTTAAACTACGCCAGCCGCAGCCCAAGATTGTATGAAGTGATGCTGGCAGGCAGCCGCGCCGTGTATGCCGATTCTGGCTTAAAAGCAGAACGCGCGCGCAATGCCGAAGTGGGCTTTAAATACAAATTAAACGATGCCTTTATGATTGAAGGCAGCTATTTTGATCAGCAGATTAAAGATGTCCAAGCTACTCGCTCGCTGGGGCGCAACCGCTTTTTGAATTACAACGGCGGCACGCTGAAAAACCGCGGCTACGAATTTTCCACATCCTATCGCTGGCGCGGTTTAACCGCCCGCGCAGGCGTGGCATACAACAAGCCCAAAATTGACAGCGCCAATATTGATTCGCTGGTAACCTTTGTTCCCGTGGGGCGCACATGGACAGCAGGCTTGTCCTACCAATTTGCCAACCCCAATCTGGAAATCGGCTGGCGCGGACGCTTTGTGCAACGCACCGAACACGCCGCTTATCAACGCGGCTCAGGCGGCGGCACCAAACGCCCAGGCTATGGCGTAAACGATATTTATCTCAACTGGAAACCGCTGAAAGACAAGGACAATTTGAATGTGAACCTTGCTGTGCACAATGTGGGCAACAAATACTACAAATCGCACACCCAGCGCGAAAGCACCAACGGCAGCTCGCTGCCCGAAGCAGGGCGCGATGTGCGCTTGGGCATGAATTATCGTTGGTAGCGCTTAATGCGCGTTTGGTAGGGCTGTTGAAATATCGTTTTCAGGCTGCCTGAAAAAGAGTTGCCCAGCCTTGCCGATTATTTTGTTCACAAAAAAGGCGCTGATTAACCGCTTAGGCAGCCTGAAACTGTTAAAATCGCGCCTTTTTCTTTTCCTAAAATCGGAATCAATCTCATGAAACACTCTTTAATCGCACTTTTCACCCTTGCTGCGCTCACCGCGTGCAATCCTTCGCAACAACAAGCTAACCAAGCTAGCCAAGCCGCCGCTTCGCAAGCGCAAGACAAATCGGACAAGCCCGATTATTCGCCCTTAAAGCCGCATGATATTCAAGGCGAAAAAGTAACCGTGAAAACCGTGCGCGGCGATGCCGTTGTGCCGAAAAATCCGCAAAATGTTGCCGTGTATGATTTAGGCGCGCTGGACACGCTCACCGCATTGGGCGTGCCCGTTGGCGCAACCGTGGACAAATCCATGCTGCCTTATCTGCAAGGCGCGTTTGACAAGGCGCAACACGTTGGCACGCTGTTTGAACCGAATTATGAAGCGCTGGGCGCGTTTAAACCGCAGCTGATTATCATCGGCAGCCGCACCAACAAAGCCGCGCAACAGCTAAACGAATTGGCGCCCACCATTGAAATGACGGCGGACACCAAAAACATGCGCGAAAGCACCAAAGAGCGCATTGATGCTTACGCGCAAATTTTTGGCAAACAAGCCGAAGCAGATAAGCTGAAAGCCGATATTGACAAAGCCTTTGATGAAGCCCGCACCGCCGCGCAAGGCAAGGGCAAAGGCTTGGTGATTATTGTGAGCGGCGGCAAATTGTCGGCGCAAAGCCCAGGCTCGCGCTTGGGCGGCTGGCTGCATCACGACATCGGGCTAGAACCTGTGGACAGCAGCATGAAAGAAGGCTCGCACGGCATGCCGATTTCGTTTGAATACATTAAAGAGAAAAACCCCGATTGGCTGTTTGTGCTAGACCGCACCGCCGCCATTGGCGAAGAAGGCAAAGCCGCGCAAGATGTGTTGAACAACCCCATCGTGGCAGAAAGCGCCGCATGGAAAAAAGGGCAGGTGGTGTATTTGGACAGCAGCGCTTATCTTGCCGCAGGCGGCGCGCAACAATTGAAAACCGTTGCCACGCAAGCTGCCGAAGCGTTTAAAAAAGCCAAATAGCATTAAGGCAGCCTGAAAAAAGGATTGCTGTGGGTTGAATGGTTGGTGCGATGCCAACCGCAATCCGTAGCAGAGAACCTTTTTCAGGCTGCCTTTTAGTGCGTCGCAAAAGTATTTCTTACAAAAGGCAGCCTGAAAACCCCATGCAACGTTTATTCCCACTACTGCTTGCCCTGTTGGCTTCCATTGCCTTCGCCCAGGCGCCCAAAAATAAAGCCATGCCCAAAGACAACCTACCCACCGCCATTTTGATGGACGACAGCCCCATCGCCGCAGACGGCGGCAGTATGCTGCTGCAAACCCAAACCGCATCAGGCGCAAAACGCAGCTATCTGCGCCACCGCAGCCTAGAAGCGCAAGGCACGCCTGCTTACAACCGCCTAACCGACAACCATGGACACACGCTCACCACCGCCGAAAAAGCTGCGCTGTTTGCCCGCCTGCGCGAACTGCGCGCCACGCTGGATAACGACGGCAAGCGTTATTTAGACGATTTTTTAGACGAAACACCGAAATAATGCCGATACCACCGTTTACCCTGCTTTGCACCATCCGTTTCACCAACAAGGTCTTCAGGCTGCCGCTGATTGATTACGCCGCCACTTGCTATCGCCCACATTTTGTTGCCGATAATTCAGGCGAATATTTGGGCGTGGAATTTACCTGCGGCGAAGTATCTGCTGCCCATCAAGATGTGGTGGTTGCAGAAGCCGTTGTTTGATGTGGATTATTCTCCGCTGTTGCAGCGTGGGGCGGTATTCGCGATTATGGAAGCGGGTCGGTGCGTGGGCACAGGGCGCGTGGATGAAGTGCGTTTTCAGGCTGCCGCTTAGCGTGCCATTGCGTTCGCATAAAATTGTTAACAAGATTGTTGACAAGATTGTTCATGGCAAAGCTGCCGCGCCCTTGTTCCCATATCATCAAGCCATATAGGCAGCCTGAAAACCAGAAACCTAGATTCAAAATGACTCCCAAAATTCTCTATTCTCTCTCCTTGCTCCTTGTAGTCGTGTTGTTTATTGCCAGCCTATCTGTTGGGGTGGCGAATTTTCATTGGGCGGATTTGCTTTCAGGCAGCCTGAACGATAGCAGCCGCTTGCTCATTATCAGCCGCCTGCCGCGCACCTTTGCCATTGTGTTGGTGGGCGCGTCTATGGCAGTGGCGGGCACGATTATGCAAATTTTGTTGAAAAACCGATTTGTTGAGCCTTCTATGGTGGGCGCGAGCCAATCGGCGGCGCTGGGCTTGCTGTTGATGGCGTTGTTTGCGCCTTCTGCCGCGTTGTTGCTGAAAATGAGCGTTGCTGCGGTTGCTGCGTTGTTGGGGATGCTGGCGTTTATGGCGTTGTCGCGCCGCTTGCCGCCATCGGCGCAATTGCTGGTGCCCTTGGTGGGCATTATTTTTGGCGGTGTGATTGATGCGGTGGCCACGTTTATTGCGTATGAAACCGAGATGTTGCAGATGCTGAATGTGTGGCAAAGCGGCGATTTTTCGGGCGTGTTGTTGGGGCGCTATGAGCTATTGTGGGCAACGGGCGCATTGGCTCTGTTTGCCTACATCATCGCCGATCAGCTCACGATTATCGGCTTGGGCGATAGCGTGGCGGCGAATTTAGGGCTCAACCGCGATGCGGTGCTGTGGGCAGGGCTGCTGATTGTGGCGCTGATTATGGCTTTAGTGGTGGTTACGGTGGGCAATATTCCGTTTATCGGCTTGGTGGTGCCCAATATTGCCAGCCGCTTGCTGGGGGATAAACTGCGCGCCAGCTTGCCTGCGGTGGCGTTGCTGGGCGCAGTGTTGGTGCTGGTGTGCGATTTGATTGGGCGGCTGATTGTGTTTCCGTTTGAAATTCCCGTGGCAACGGTGTTTGGCGTGGTGGGCACGGTGTTGTTTTTGCTGTTGCTGCGCGCACCACAGCGCGGTTAGCGTTTTATAGACAGCCTGAAAATTAGGCTGGCGTTTTTGTTTCATCATCCCAAACCAACCCGCGCCATTTGGGCGCATAGATGCTTAGTTATGTCTCAATCCACAAAAATTATTCTGATTTTATCCGCCACGCTGATTGCTTCTGCTGCGTTGTTTTTAACTTGGCAGGCGCAAGGCTCGTGGGAATTTGTGTTGCAACTGCGCGGCAAAAAGCTGGCGGCTTTGCTGCTGGTGGCTTATGCCGTGGGCGTGTCCACTCTGCTGTTTCAAACGATTACCAACAATCCGATTCTCACGCCGTCTATTTTGGGCTTTGATTCGCTGTATATCTTTTTGCAAACGGCGCTGGTTGCCACGCTCGGCGGGTTGGGCTACGCGCAAATTGCGCCCTTAGGCAAGTTTTCTTTGGAATTGGGCGCGATGCTGGGCGGCTCGCTGCTGCTGTTTAGCCTGTTGCTCAAACAAAGCGGGCGCGATTTGGCGCGGATGATTTTAATCGGCGTGGTGTTTGGCGTGCTGTTTCGCAGCTTGTCTAGCTTGCTGCAACGGCTGATTGACCCCGAAGAATTTGCCGTGGCGCAATCGGCAACCTTTGCCAGCTTCAATAGCGTGAATACGCAAATGCTGGCGTATAGCAGCGTGTTGATGCTGATTAGCGTGCCGTTTTTATGGCGCGAGCGTTATCGCTTGGATGTGCATTTGCTTGGGCGCGATCAAGTCATCAATTTGGGCATTCATTATCAGCGCCACACGCTGTGGATTTTGTTTTGGATTGCGCTGCTGGTGGCTTCTGCCACGGCAACGGTGGGCGTGGTGAGTTTTTTTGGGCTGCTGGTGTGCGCGCTGACTAATGCGTTTTCAGGCAGCCTGAAACACAGCATTCGCTTGCCGATTGCGTTTTTAACCGCGGCGATTATGCTGGTGTTGGGGCAGGCGGTGTTTGAACACTTGCTGGGCATGAAGGCGGTGTTGAGCGTGGTGATTGAATTTGCGGGCGGCTTGGTGTTTTTGTGGCTGGTGTTGAAAAAGGGCAAGGCAGCCTGAAAACGCGCTTTGCTGTTCCATTATTTATTTTCTGCACGGCGCATCCATGTGGTGCGCTGTATGATTTTGGTAGCCTAATATGATTAAGATTGAAAACGTATCCCATCAAATCAACCATCAAACCATTTTGAATAATGTTTCGCTGGATATTCCGCAAGGCGGCATCACGGCGCTGATTGGCGCAAACGGCGCGGGCAAATCCACGCTGTTGTCGTTTATGGCACGCTTGCGCCCGCTGGTTTCAGGCAGCATTGCTTACAACGGGCGCGACCTTGCCAGCACGCCCACCGCCGAAGTTGCCAAGATGCTGGCGATTTTGACGCAGGAAAACAGCATCCACAGCCGCATTGCCGTGCGCGATTTGCTGCTGTTTGGGCGCTATCCTTATCACCAAGGGCAGCCCACCGCCGAAGACCAAGCGATTGTGGACAACGCGCTGGTGGAATTTCAGCTGCAAGATTTGGCGCACCGCTATTTAACCGAGCTTTCGGGCGGGCAGCGCCAACGCGCGCTGATTGCGATGGTGTTTTGCCAGTCCACCGAGTATGTGTTGCTGGATGAGCCGCTGAATAATTTGGATATGTATTACGCGCGCAACCTGATGCAATTGCTGCGTCAATTGGCGCACAGCCAGCAGCGCACGATTATTGTGGTGTTGCACGACATCAACATGGCGGCGGCTTATGCCGACCATGTGGTTGCCATGAAGCAGGGGCAGGTGTTGTTTTCAGGCTGCCCTGATGAAGTGTTTACTGTGCCGAATATTCAGGCGGCGTTTAATATGGAAGTGGATGTGTTGGATTGCAAAGGGAAAAAATTGATTGTGCATCATTTTTGATGCGACGATTTTTGATGCGATGACTGGGGAGGGATGGCAGCCTGAAAGCCGCAGATTTTAACGAGGTTAAAAGTAGATTGCCGAGAAAAAACCGTTTGGTGGAAACGCCAAACGGTTTTGGTTTTTTCAGGCTGCCTTTGGGGGATTGGAAACCGCGTGCGTCGCTTGGGCGACACACCCTACAATGCAGGCTACGCTTGCTTTCTGTGTCCGATAGGTTTTCAGGCAGTCTGAAAACCGCCGATGCCGTTTTTCTATTCGAAATGGCAGATTTTTACAGGTGCAGCAGATATCCGGCAAGACCATCCGTGCAAAACGAGATATAGATTCGGAATCCGTCTTTCGGGCTGCCTTTGTGGTACAATAAGGCAGCCTGAAACGCCGTTTCGGCAACGGCAGAACCGTTAAACCCCAAAGGAGACTTACCACCATGATAAGCAAGGCAAAATTCAATACCTTTGTCGGCAGCATAGGGGCGGCAATGGGTATTTTCGTATTTGTCGCCTATATCCCCCAAATTATCGCCAATATGCAAGGGGCAAAGGCGCAGCCGTGGCAACCCCTGTTTGCAGCAGCATCCTGTCTGATTTGGGTTTTGTACGGTTGGAGCAAAGAACCCCGGAAAGACTGGATTCTGATTATACCCAACGCAGTCGGCGTGATATTGGGATTTCTGACTTTTCTGACTTCGCTTTAAACAAGGGGCTGTACTAGATTAGCAAGCGTAGCCTGCATGCCGTAGGGTGTGTGGCTCTGCCACGCACGCGTTCTTTGGCATTTGTAAGGCCGTCTGAAAACTTCTCATGCTGTTTTCAGACGACTTTGGGGTTTTTCAGGCTGCCTCATCCATCTCTGCATCAAGCAACGCTTGGATTTGGCGGATTAAATCTTGCCGCTCGGCGCGGGTTAAGCCGCGAATGGTGCTTAATGTGTCGTCTATCAACGCGGGCGCGCCGCCGTGGCGCGGGGCGATGGCGAGAAATTTGTTGCGATAGCGGATAAGGTTGGGGCGGTCGGCGAAGGTAATTTGCTGTGGCATGCCGTTGATGGTGGCGGTGTAGCCAAAGGTAATTTTCTTGTATTTATCACTTATCCATGCCACGTCTGCCCATAGCGCGACCAGTTTCCACGGTTGGGCATCGGCGCGGTTGAGCGCGTGCAAAATGGCGCGGTTGCGTTGATATTGGCGCAGCAGGTGAGCAAAATAGCCTAGGCTAAACGCTGCCACCGCGAGCATCAGGATAATGCCATGCTTGTAATCGCTTGCGAGGTCGTTAAACAGGATAACCGTGCCTGCGATGCTGGCGACGGCAATCAGCAACAGGGCGGGCAGAATGATAATGAGCAGGCTGGGGTGTGTGCCTTCTATTTTGCTGAGGGCGAGGCGTTTGGCGGGGAAGTGGATGGGGAGTTCTTCTGTTTGCATGGTGATTTTAGGAATGACGGCAGTTTTAATGTTTTAGGATTTTGCGAAGGTTTCAGGCTGCCTTGATGCGATAGAGGCAGCCTGAAAATGCGTTTGGGGCTTAGTCGTCATACCCGTTGGGGTTTTGGCTTTGCCAGCGCCATGCGTCTTGCATCATGGTAGGCAAGTCGCGCTCGGCTTTCCAGCCCAGCTCGGCTTGGGCTTTGGCAGGGTCGGCATAGCAGGTGGCGATGTCGCCTGCGCGGCGGTGGTGGATGGCGTAGGGCACGCGTTGTCCTGATGCGGCTTCAAAGGCGTGCACGATGTCCAGCACGGAATAGCCTTGCCCTGTGCCGAGGTTGTAGATATGCGTGCCTGCGGTTTGCGATTTTTGTTCTATGGCTTTGAGATGCCCAATGGCTAAATCGACAACGTGGATGTAGTCGCGCACGCCTGTGCCGTCTGGGGTGGGGTAGTCGTTGCCGAATACGGCGAGTTCTTTGAGCTTGCCGGCGGCGACTTGGCAAACGTAGGGCAGTAGGTTGTTGGGGATGCCGTTGGGCTGTTCGCCGATTTTGCCGCTGGGGTGTGCACCGATGGGGTTGAAGTAGCGCAGTAGGATGACGCTCCAATCGGGCTCGGCGAGTTGGTGGTCTTGCATCATGCGCTCCATCATGTGTTTGGATGTGCCATAGGGGTTGGTGGTGGCGCCTGTGGGGCTGTTTTCGGTGATGGGCACGATTTCGGGGTCGCCGTAAACGGTGGCGGATGAGCTGAATACGATGCTGTGCACGCCTGCTTTTTGCATTTCTTCCAGCATAATCAGGCTGCCTGTGATGTTGTTGTCGTAATAGCGCAGGGGTTGGCGCACGCTTTCGCCCACGGCTTTGAGTGCGGCGCAATGCAAAACGCTGTGGATTTTGTGTTCGGCGAAGATTTTTTGCAGGATGCTGCGGTCGCGAATGTCGCCTTGATAGAACACGGGGGCAACGCCTGTGATTTCTTGGATGCGTTGCAACACTTTGGGCGATGAGTTTTCGTAGTTGTCTAGGATGATGACGGTGTGTCCTGCGTTGATGAGTTCAACGGCGGTGTGGCTGCCGATGTAGCCTGCGCCGCCTGTGATGAGGATGTTCATGGGGAGTCCTTGTGGTTGGGTTGGGGGGATGGGCAGCCTGAAAAATGGGTTTCAGGCTGCCTTTGGGTGTTTGGTTTATGGGATTTTCAGGCTGCCTAATGGTTTCAGGCTGCCTACTGCCTATCTGGCGCCAAATCCCGTTAAGATGGTTTTGATGGTTTTGAAGATAATCAGAATATCTAACGAGAGCGAGAAGTGTTTGATGTAGTAAAAATCGTGTTCCAGCTTGATTTGGGTTTCGTCTTCGTTGCCCGCGTAGCCTTGGGTTACTTGCGCCCAGCCCGATAAACCAGGTTTAACGATGTGGCGATAATTGTAAAACGGAATGCTGTCGTTAAACTGTTCCACAAAAACGCGCTGCTCGGGGCGCGGGCCAATAAGGCTCATATCGCCACGCAAGATGTTCCAAAATTGCGGCAGCTCATCCAGCCTTGTTTTGCGGATAAATTTGCCCACGCGCGTTACGCGGGCATCGCCAATTTGCGCGAGCTGCGCGCCGTTGGCTTCGGAATTTTGTGCCATGCTGCGAAATTTGTAGATGGTGAATTCGCGCCCGCCTTGCCCAATGCGCTTTTGTGTGAACAGCGCGCCGCCGCGGCTTTCTAACACAATGGCAAGCGCGGTGAGTGCCATAAGGGGCAGCGTGAGCGGCAGGCTGATGGTGATTAGGGCGAAATCCATTATGCGCTTAATCAGCATATAAGCAGGCGGCGGCAGCAGCGAGCCGAGATCGTTCTCATAAAGATGGCGGATTTTCACGCGCCCTGTGAGCGATTCTTCAATTTGGCGGATGTTGTAAACAGGGATGCCACGCAGGGTGCAATCGGCGAGAAAGCGCTGCCATGTTGCGCCCAAATCGGGGCTGTGCAAATCGGCAACAATGGCTTGGATGGCGCTGTGCGGCAGCTGGGCTTGGTCTAGCTGCAACCAATGGGCATGGGGGATTTGGCTGGCTTCGCGGGCGCGCCCCAGCGGAATATATGCCATCAGCGGCGTGCGGCGGCTGTGGCGGCGATAATCGGCAAGGAAAAACAGCGCGGCAAGGATGCCGTTGGTTAAAACAAAGCTATTGGAGAAGGTAACGAAAAACAGCGCGGCGATGCCAAACACGCTGCTGTATGCAATGCCCACGGTGGGCAGGATATTGAGCCAGCTTTGGCGGCCGGGGAAATACAGCAGCTTGTTGATGGATAGCGCGGATAGGGCGTAGCCCGCTAGGCTGATGGCGGCGCTGTTGATGATTTTGATGTCGGATAGGGGCAGAGGTTTTTGCCAGCGATAAAGTGCGGTGGTAGTGGCGATAAGCAGGATGCCTGTGAACAGGCGCAGGGTGAGCGAAGGGGTGGGTTTCATGGTTTTGGGGAGGGTGTGGCGTTTTGCCATGCGGTGATTTGGTTAAACTGCGCTTGGCTGCATTGGACACGGAACAACGGTTTGCGGTTGGCGGCATGGCTGGCGACAAGCTCCCCTGCCTGCCAATCCAAGCGCACGCTTTGGCGCGGCAAATTGGCTTTGCCGCCTTGTGGGCAGGCGATGGTGTAAACGATGCGTTCTGCGCCGATGTGGATGCTGCCGCAGTCGGCACGGTTTGCCGTGGCGAGATTGAGCGTGAGCCAGCCGTTTTGCGGTTGGATGCGGACGATATGGGGTGCGGGAGCGCAGGCGGCTAGGGCGAATAAAGCTGAGATAAAGGGAAGTTTCATTTTCAGGCTGCCTTCAAGCGTAAATCTTGCTTACGAATTTTAACACAATCCTAATTATCTCCTAATTTTCGTTCTCTATACTGCGCACCGTTGTCAAGCAAGACACGTTTTTTTAACCACTTAGGAGTAAACACCATGAAATTGAATGTTCAAAAAACCACCGCTGTTCTTTTTGCTGCTGCCTTTGCCGCTGTTTCTGCGCCTGCTTTGGCAGATGGCGATTATTTGCACTACGAGAAAAACCGTTCTAGCTATATTTCGCATGAAAAAGCCGCGCAAATTGCGGTGGCAAAAGTGGGCGGCGGGCAGGCAACGGATGTGGAATTTGACCACAGCCGCACCAAGCCAGACCATTTTGATGTGGAAGTGCGCTTGCCAAACGGGCAAGAATATGAAGTTGAAGTGAACGCTAAAACAGGCGCGGTGATGTCTAGCCGCTTGGATGATTAAGCGTTTTCAGGCTGCCTGAATGGGGCGGTGCTGGCGCGGTGCGATACGGGATAAATGGTTGCGCTGCGCTCGCCGCTCTTTTTATTTGCCCATTTGATTGTTGATGCGAAAGGATTATTCATGATTCAGATTCAATTAGACCCGAATGCGAAGGAAAAGCTGCACCATGCCGCGCAAAAATCGGCAGGGTGGAGCAAGGCTGCGGCGCTGTGGTTGGCGCGAAAAATCAAGGCATTTAAGCCAACGCGCAAAATGGCGCTCAAAGGCGGGGCTGTGCTGTTGCTGCTGGGGATTACGGCGGCGGCTGGGGCGAATTATTTGCCCAAGCTGGCGGGGCAAAGCAATATCACGGCGGTGCAAGCGGCGCAGGCGGCGTTTGGCATTACTCATGGCGGGATTATTGTGGAAGCGGATTTTGAGATGGGCAAACGCGGCAGCCGCTATGAATTTGAGATTTTGAGCGGCGGGCGCAAGTATGAGGTGAATGTGGATGCGATGAGTGGCAAGGCTTGGTTGGATGGGGATTGATGGGGGCTGAAAGTGGGGATGTTTTGTAGAACCGTTTGGTGTGCAGCCAAGCGGTTTTTTGGTTTTCAGGCTGCCTTTTTGGGGATTTCTATATAGGCAGCCTGAAAATGGATTTGCGCCGTAGGTCGTGGCATTTATGCCCGACAAATTTGTTTGCGAAGTTTCGGGCATCAATGCTTGAACTACAAACTTGGCATAACGCTTTCAGGCTGCCTTTGGCGCGCTTATCGGCGCAGGGCGGCGTAGAGTTTGCCGAGTAGGGCGGCGGGCAGTAGGCGTGGCAGGCTGCGCAGCAGGAAGGTGGCAAGGGCGGGCAGGGCAGCCTGAAAGCGCAGTTGGTGTTTCAGGCGCATCAGTTGCCATTCGCTGCGGATGTATGCCCAGCCGCGCCGCCGTTGCAGCATGGCGTTGCCTGCGCGGGCGTGCACCAGCGTTTGCGGCAGGTTGGCGGCGGGCGTGCCTTGCGCCAGCATCCGCAGCCATAGGTTGTAGTCTTCCATATAAAGGTGGTGTTGGTAGCCGCCTGCTTGTTGCACGGCGCTTTTGGTGTAGGCGACGGTCATGTGGTTGAAGGGGTTGCGCTGTTTGGCGTAGGCGATGATTTCAGGTTGCGTGAGCGGCACGCGGCGGCTGGCGTGGCTTTGGGTGGGGTGGTCGGCGAATTCGGCGATTTGTCCGCCGAGTAGGGCGATGTGTGGATGGGCGGCGAGATAGGCGCATTGCTCGGCAAAGCGCGTGGGGGCGGCGATGTCGTCGGTGTCCATACGGAAAATCCATTCGTGCCGCGCGTGTTGCAAGCCGTGGTTGAGCGCGCGCCCTAGCCCGACATTTTCAGGCAATGGGATGATGTTGAGCGGCAGTTGTGTGGCAAATTCGGCGAGCACGGCTTCCAGCGCGGGGGTAATCGCGCCATCCAGCACAATCAGCACTTCGGCGGCGGGCTGGGTTTGCGCGGCGAGGCTGGTGAGGCTTTGGCGCAGGTGGTCGGGGTGTTCTTTGGCGTAGAGGGAGAGCAGGGCGGTGAATTGCATGGGGGCTATTTGTTGTTGTGGATTGGGGTGTGGCAGTCTGAAACGTTTGTAGGACGGTGGGCAGGGTGTTCCGTAGGGGGGTCAGGCTGCCCGAAGTCGTCGATAAATTAGGCGAAACGGGATTGGGGGTTGAGATGGAACATGGTTGTGCCTTTCTATGGGTGGGAATGGGCGACTGCTTTTGCCTGTGGATTTTACCGCTAAGGCAGCCTGAAAACGAGTGAACAGGTGTTTCAGGCTGCCGATTGGCGTGGCGCGGTTATACATCTTGCTCGTATTCCAGCCAGCGCATTTGGTTTTCGGCGGAGACTTTTCTGGCGAACCATGCGCCGCTTTTTTGCGCTGCCCAAAGGTCGTCTAGCGAGAGTTGGTCGGGGTGGTTGGCGTCTTGGGCGAAGCGGATAAAGCGGCGGTGGTCGTTGATGTGGTTCAGGCTGCCTGCAAGTTGGTGGGCGATGTGTTGGAAAAAGTGTTCGTCGGGAACAAGTTTTTTTTCAAACCATGCGGCGTTGTCGCCTAGGCTGTGGTCAAACAGTAATTTGAGCGCGGCGCGGTTGGCGGAAAACCATTGGCTGCCTGCTAGGCAGATTTGGCGGCTGGGGATGATGCGGTCGGCGATTTTCAGGCTGCGGGTGAGGATTTTGCCCAGCAGGCTGCGTTGCCATGCGGTGTCGGCGTGCGGGGCGTTGAAGCGGGTGCGGTAGCGCAGGTGGGGGCTGGGCTGGCTTTGCAGCCATAGAGTATTTTCAGGTTGCGTTTGGCATTGGGCGGCTAGGGCGGCGGGGCTTTGCAGCATGGCGCAGTCGCCGCTGATTAGGTGGTAATGGCGCGTGGCGGGGTTGGCGAGCGCGGCTTGGATGAGGGCAAGGGTGGCTTCTATCATGGTGAAGCCGCCCCAATTGACGCGGATGCGGTGGCTGATTAGGTGGACGTTGGGCAGGGTGGTGAGACTGCCTGTTAGACTGGGGGATTTGGCGTCGTGGTGGATGTAGTAATGCGCTTGCGGATGGCGGGCGGCGTGGGCGGCGATGTGGGGGATGGGGCGGTGGGATAGGATGAGATAGGTGGTCATGGTGGGTGGGGTTTCTTGGGGTGGGATGGGTTTCAGGCTGCTTATTGGGTTGGATTGGGTTTCAGGCTGCCTCTGGGTGTAAAGGTTTTAAATGGTGCGTGGCAGAGCTACACACTCTACTCGCTGCCTTGGGGTGGTTGCATTTTGGGCAGCCTGAAAATGGGCAGTAATGGTTGATGTTGGGTGGGGTGCAGGGGCTTGCCCCTGCTCGTGGTAGGCGGCGAAACGCCTGCGCGGGCAAAAATAAGGTGATGGGCAGCCTGAAACGGGCATGGTGCTGGTGATGAGTGGTTTTAGCTTCGCAGAAGCTCGTAAACTTGCTTTCAGGCTGCCTATTGGTTTTTGCTGTGGACGATTTGGTTGTTCAGCCATTGTGCCCAATCGGGGCGCAGTTGGCGCAATTCGGCGTTCCAATATAGGCAGTCCCACGCCATGCCGAGCGCGGCGGGAGTGGCGCGGGCGAACAGTTGCGCGACAAAGGCTTGCAGGATGTCAGCGGGTTGGTGCATACCGCCGAAGTCGCCGTAGGTGCGGCAGGTTTCGGGATGGAGGGTGTCCATCAGTTGCAGGATGTCGGTTTGCAGGGTGAGCCAGTGTGCGGGGTCGCTGCAAAGTACGTTGTACAGCCAGTGTTTGAGGTTTTCTAGCGTTTGGAAACGGGGATCGTGCCACAGCAGACGCAGGGTGGCGAGCTGCACGGGGGTGGCGCATGGTTCGTGGTGGTAGTTGTAGTCAAACTGGTCAATGAGTTGGTATAGGGCGCGGTTGCGCTTTTTTTCGGGCAGGGCGAGCAGGATTTGACGGACGTGTTCGGGGCTGTGCCAATGAGGGAGGGGGCGTTGGGACATGGCGGGCTGGGTTGGGCTGGGTTTCAGGCTGCCTGAAAGTGCTGTTGGAGAAAGTGTTCTATATTGGCGTGGGTTACGCTGGGCAGGACGACTAGGTTGGCTTCGTAAAACGGGCTATTTCGTTCTAGCCCGGCGGCGATGTCTTGTTGCAGGCGCACGGGGTCGTAAAACGTGAAAGTGTGGGTTTGCTGGTTGATGATGCAATCCAGTACCAGCCGTCCTTTGGCTTGGTATTCGTATTCTTGGTCAGGGTTGTACCAATCGGGGTAGCAGATGGTGGTCATGGCTTGGGCTTTCAGGCTGCCTTATGGATGATTTTCGCCCACAATCGTTTGCCAACCACGTCGCCAAAATAGCCCAACTGCCAGCCCCAGTTTTTCTGCGGCGCGGGCAACTGGGCGCGAAATTTGGACACATTGGCTAAATACGCCGCATCGCGCGTGCGCAAAAATTGCTTCACCGAATAGGCAACAATCAGCCGCCATGTTTTCAGCTGCAAAATATGCAATTCCGCCAAATGGTTGGGATACTGCGCTTCGGCGGCGATGGCTTTTTGCAAGCCGTAGAAAATATCGGCAAGGTGGCGATGCGAGACGTTGGCGGTGATGCTGGTGGCGTTTTGGCGATAGCCGAGCAGGCTTTCAGGCAGCCTGAAAATGCGTTCGGCGGCGAAATAGAGATAGGGCACGGTCATAAAATCTTCAAACAATTTGCCCACTTCAAATTGTTGATGGGCAAACAGTTTGCGGTGATACACGCGCGACCATGCGTACCAGCGGTTTTCGGCAAAGGCGCGTTGGATGTTTTGCGTTTCAGGCTGCCCTTGCGCGGCAATGTTGGCGATGTCGGCAAAATAGGCGTGGTACAGGGTTTGCGCTGCCCAGTTTTGCTCGCCGTAAAACACGGTGGCATCAAATTCTAAAATATCGGGCTGGTGTTGCGACAAGTTGTCTAATATTTTGTCTATCGCGCGGTGGTGCAGGATGTCGTCGCTGTCTAAAAATAAATAATATTCGCCTTGCGCTTGGGCGATGCCTGCGTTGCGGGCGGCGGATAAGCCTGCGTTGGCTTGGTGGATAACGCGGGGCGGCGATGGGGATGCGCTGGGCAAATTGGGCGATGATGGCTGGGGTTTGGTCGGTTGCGCCGTCATTGATGATGATGATGAGTTCTAGGCGCGGGTGGTTTTCAGGCTGCGTGTTGTCTAAAATGGATTGCAACGCGGCGTGAACATAGTCTTGCACGTTGTAGCAGGGGATGATAATGGACAATTGGGGCTTCATGATGCGCTGGGGCTGGGCTGATTGGGGCGAACGAGTTGCACGGCGAAGTCTAATAGGCTGTCAAAAATTTGCGTGCCTTGCGGCAGGTGTTCGCTTTCTTTGGCTAATGTTTTCATGCCTTTGCCCGTACGCACGAGTATGGGCTTGCCGCCTGCGCTGGCGATGGCTTGCAAGTCGCGCAGGCTGTCGCCAACGAGATAGGTTTCGCTGGCTTGGGCTTGGAAGCGGTCTAGGATGTCTAAAATCATGCCGTCTTTGGGCTTGCGGCAGTCGCAGTTGCTATCGGCGGTGTGCGAGCAGAACCATACGCCGCTGATTTCGCCACCTGCTTGGCGCACGAGTTTGTGCATTTTGGCGTGCATTTCGTTGAGCGTTTGCACGTTGAAATAGCCGCGGGCGATGCCCGATTGGTTGGTGGCGACGGCTAGGGTGTAGCCTGCTTGGGTTAAGAATGCGATGGCGTCTAGGCTGCCGTCTATAGGTTGCCATTCTTCGGGGCTTTTGATGAATTGGTCGCTGTCGTGGTTAATCACGCCGTCTCGGTCTAGGATGATGAGGTTCATGGGATTGGTTTGAATGTAGGTTGAAAAAAGGGGAATGCGTTTTAATTTCGTTGCAGCCTTCGGCTTTCAGGCTGCCGCCATCAGTTCTAGCAAACAGGCGGCGGCGAGCAGGATGGCGAGAAAAATCAGGATGTCTTTGAGCTTGGTGGGCGGCGGTTCAGGCGGTGGCGTGTTGGGGATGATGAATGTGCTGCCGCAGTAGTTGCATTGGTGGTGGTTGCCGTGGATATGGCGATGGCTGGTGCTGTGGCATTGGGGGCAGTGGATGGGGCTGGGCATGGTGGGCGGATTATCAATGGCGATGGCGGTGGGGATTTTCAGGCTGCCTTTGGCAGGCAGGGCGCAAGGGTTAAGCATTTGGCTGTTTCAGGCTACCAAGCCATGTTTCGTAGGCAGCCTGAAAAATGGCGTTGAGCTTGGCTTGGTTTTCGGGTGTGTCGTGGGTATGGTAGAACTGCGCTTGGTCTTGGATGCCGAGTGTGGCGAAATAGTCGGCAAGAAACGCGCCGTAGCCTTCTTCTTCGTCGGCGTAGTAAAACTGGGTGAAGCGGTTGCCGATGGTGTTGAAGCAGCCGTCGTCAATGCCGCCGTTGAGCTGTTCCAGCACAAATTCTGCGCCCGTAATTAAGCCGATTTGCAGGTCGCGAAACTGCGGCAGGCGGGCAACGGCGGGACTGTGCAAATTTTGTGAGACTGCCCATGCAAAATAAAAGCCGATGTGGTGCGCGGCGTTGCGCTCGGGCAGATGGGCGGGATAATCGGGCTCTTCGGTGTGGAAGGAGATGTGGTCGTAGTGCATTTTCAGGCTGCCTTGGGTTGCGAATGCTGGATTGTAAACAAAAACAGGCAGCCTGAAAAAAGAGATTTCAGGCTGCCTTTGGGGGTGTTTGTTTCAGGCTGCCTTGTGGGTGCGCATGGAGGCAGCCTGAAAACGTTGCCGAGCGGGCATCATTCACCCAAAAGCGAAATATCCGCCACCGCATTCATCAGTTGCGACAATTCGTTCAACAAATTCAAACGGTTCTGCTTCACAGCTGCATCATCCGCCATCACCATCACATTATCAAAAAACGCATCCACTTGCGGTTTTACCGCCGCCAGCGCGGTTAAAGCAGCCTGAAAATCGTGTTTCGCCAACGCGGCTTGCACGGTGGGGTGCAAGGCCTGCGTGGCGGCGAACAGAGCGCGTTCCGCGTCTTCCTGCAACAGATTTTCCTGCACCGCGCCCAGCTGGACATCGGCTTTTTTCAACAGATTTTGCACGCGCTTGTTGGCAGCGGCAAGCGCAGCGGCTTCGGGCAGTTTTTTAAACGATTCAACCGCTTGCAATTTATCCGCCAAATCATCCAAACGGTCGGGACGCTGCGCCAAAACCGCCGCCACCGTGTCTTGCGCGTAATCGTTTTGCAACAGCACCGCCAAACGCGCTTGCATAAAATCCGCCACTTCGGCAACGGTGTTCGGCGATAAATCTTGATATTTTTTAATGGCTTGATAGTGACTGCGTACAGTTTTACTGTTAATAAATTCTTCTTCCAGTATTTCGGGTCTATCCTTGAAAGTATTAAACGTAACTTGTAATAAATCATGAATTGACAAAGGACTATTCATCAGCATCCGCAGCACGCCCAACGCCGCACGGCGCAGCGCGTAGGGGTCTTTGTCGCCCGTGGGAATCAGCCCGATGCCCCAAATGCCCACCAGTGTTTCCAGCTTATCCGCCAGCGCCACAGCGGTGGCAATCGGGCTTTCGGGCAGCTTGTCGCCGGCAAAACGCGGCTGGTAGTGCTGCTCAATCGCAGCGGCGATTTCAGGCTGCTCACCATCCAGCACGGCATAATATTTGCCCATCGTGCCTTGCAGCTCGGGGAATTCGCCCACCATTTCGGTAACCAAATCGGCTTTGGCAAGGCGTGCGGCGCGTTCGGCGGTGGCACGGTCTGCGCCCAGCTGCTCGGCGATGTGCGCAGCGATGGTTTGCAAGCGGTCAATGCGCTGGGCTTGGTTGCCGATTTTATTATGATAAACAACATGTTCCAGCTTGGGCAGGCGACTTTCCAGCGTCGTTTTTTGGTCTTGCTTGTAGAAAAACTCCGCATCGCTCAACCGCGCGCGCAGCACGCGCTCGTTGCCGTGGATAATGTGGCTAGGGTCGGCGGTTTGCAAATTGGACACCAGCAAAAAGCGGTTCATCAGCTTGCCGTTTTTATCCAGCAGCGGGAAATATTTTTGGTTTTGCTGCATGGTCAAAATCAAGCATTCTTGCGGCACAGCAAGAAAATGCGCTTCAAATTCCGCTTGCAAAACAACGGGGTATTCCACCAGCGCGGTTACTTCGTCCAGCAGCGCGTCATCGGCGGCAACGCTGGCGTTCAGGCTGCCTGAAACCTTGTCCAGCGCGGCTTTAATCGCGGCGCGACGTTCGGCAAACGAAGCAATCACTTTGCCCTGCTCGGCGATTTGTTTCGCATAATCATCCGCTTGTGCGAATATAATCGCGCCCTGCGACAGGAAACGGTGCCCCAAAGTTTGCCGTCCGCTGTCCAAACCCAACACGTTCACAGGCACGACATCCGCGCCATGCAACGCCACCAAGCCGTGCACAGGGCGCACAAATGTGTGCGTGCTGCTGCCCCAGCGCATCACTTTGGGAATGGGCAGTTTTTTGATGGCGTTGTTGATAATCTCGCCCAGCAATGCCGCAAGTGTTTGACCCACTTGGGTAAATTCGTGTGCGTACACATCTTGCTTGCCATCGTGAATGATTTTCAGGCTGCCAATTTCTACGCCGCAAGAGCGGGCAAAGCCTTCCAAAGCCTTGGTTGGCACGCCATCTTTCGTGCCCGCCGCCACAGAAACGCCTTTGCGCACAATATGCTGTTCCGCCTGCACGGCTTTCACATTCGCCACCGAAACCGCCAAGCGACGCGGCGAAGCATAGGCGGTAAATTGCGCTGCGCCGTCAAGCAGCTGCGCTTTTTCCAAGCCATCGGCAATGGATTGGGCAAAATGGTTGCCCAGATTGTTCAATGCTTTGGGGGGGAGCTCTTCGGTTAAAAGTTCAATCAGAAGGGTTTGGGTCATGTTTTTGCTTTCTTTTGAGAGATTGGGTAACACCGTTTTCAGGCTGCCTATCAGCGGGGCAACAATAGGCAGCCTGAAAAGCTAAATATTTGTTTTATCTGCTAACAATTCTTGATACATCTGCATCAATTCGTCTTTTTGTTCCGCAAATGAGCGGATGTGCGCCTTGGGCAGGTTGATGATTGCGCCATCGGGCATGGCTTGATAACGCGCGCAGACATCGCGGATGGCTTGGCTTAAATCTTCGGCATCGCTGTCAAACGGGATGATGGTGCCGTTTTCGCCGTCAATAATATCTTCCACCACGCCCCCGCCATCGGTGGCAATCACCCACACATCGCGCAAAATCGCCTCGCGCACTGTTAAACCAAAACTTTCTTTCCATTGCGTGGGAAACAGCAACACATCAATTTCAGCGAAAAATTGGTCAATTGTGTTTTGGTTGTAAGCAGGCACGATTTGGTAATTTTGGATGCCAGCAAAATCTTGGTCATAAAAAGATTTCGCGCCCATGTTAATCATGTTGTCCACAACGTAAAGCTGCGTGTTTTCAAAGTTATGCAGCCTGAAAGCTTCCAAAATTAAATGAACGCCTTTAATGTTGGTTTTGCCGCCCACATAGCCAAAACGAATCACATCCGATTTGCGTTTTTCCAGCTTATGAATCGGCAAAGTTACCCCATTTTTGTTCACGCGCACGGCTTGATGCAGTTTCTGCTCGTACACATCGGCAAAATATTGGCTCGGTGCTAACAATAAATCCGCTTGCGATAAAGTGTGTTCCAGCATTTTGCCGTTTGCAAAGGCGACATCGTCCCAATTTTCACGGAATTTTTCGCCATCCAGCATAAATCCATCCAGCATAAATTGATTAGGGCAAATCCACCAAGCATCATGAAACGTTACCACGGTTTTGATGCCTTTTTTATGGCACAAATCCACCACGCCTACGCCCATGCCTTGAATGCAATGAATATGAGCGATTTCAGGCTGCACCAAGGCAATAATCTCGGCAACTGCTTTGCTGAATAAAGGATTATCGTAGTTTGCGCCATCCTCAGGCGGCACCGCCACGCCAAACACGGTTACTTGATTGTATTCATAACGAATGGTGTCGTAGGCTTTCAGATAATGGCTTACGGGCAGGGTGGTAACCGCATAGATTTTGTGATTGCCATCCTTAGCAAGCAGCTTGTTCAGCTGTTCGGTAACAATAGTGGGGTCGTCGCCAAGCGATTGCGGATGATAGTGAACATTAAAGGTTAAAACCTTGCTTTTTTGCGCGTCAAAAGCAGCATCTTGCACCGCAGCGGCAATCGTTTTGCCAACTGCTACGGGCGCATAACGCTGGGTTACGCTTTCATAAGCAGCAGCTGCCATGTTATGGCGCAGTTGTTCGTCTTGAATCAACGCATCAAACGCATCCAGCCATTGCTGCTTGCTATCCGCCAAAAATGCGATTTTGCCATGCTCAATCGCATCGGCAAACGCAGCACGTGGCGAGCATACCGAAGCCAGCTTGGTGATGGATGCTTCAAGGTATTTGATATTGCTTTTGGCATCGTTGAAAATAAAGTTTTCCAAGGGCGCAATGCTGATGTCGCATTCAGCAAGATAGGCGAGGTATTCGGTGTAATTGCAAAAGGGAATATGCTCAATTTGATCTTTTACATCATCAAAATCAGCAGGCAATTCCAAATAACCGATATAACGGAAGCGCACATTGGGATATTTTTTCAACGTTTCCGCTACTGCCGCCGCCGCTTCCATAAAATCAACGTTATGGGTTTTAGAGCCCGAGCCATAAATAATGCGGATGATGTTGTCTGAATGCTGCGCTTTGCTGTTGATTTCTTGCGCCGCTTTAAGCGTTTCAATATCCAAGGCATTTTCTACAACGTGTACCGTTTTCAAACCTGCCTCGCGCATGGCTTCGGCTAAGCCCGATGTGGATGCAATGCCTTCATCGCAAGCTAACATTGCTTTGCGATAGAGTTTGGCGCTGTTAATGATGCCGTTGCGATCTTGCTCGTCTAGCGAGCTGATGGTGCCGCTGATTTTTAAAATTTCTTCATCAAAAATTAAATCGTCCACATCCCAATAGGTTTTGATTCTGAGACGACGGCATTCGTTAATCAAAGCCATCACATTGGGAAATGCAGGCACCCGATAAAAAATCACCACGCTTGCCAAAGAAATTTGTTTTCGTGCTTCTTCATAATCCAGCCACGATGTTACCGAGCAAGGAATGCCCAGTTCTTCAAACATTTCTTGTTTTTGTGTAACACGGTATTTTTTGCATAAAGGCAGGCTCATTTCGCCAATGATGGCAACTTTGAGCACACAAGTTTCGTTTGCTGCTTGCGAAACGGTTGCTCGGAAAATCTCGGGCAAGGGCGGGTATTTATTTGAGCTTTCTCTTAATAGCTGCTTAACGGTTTTGAATGAATGGGTCTGTTTATATGCCCGCCACAAAAATTGATAGGCTTTGTCAATGCTGCCTTTTTCGCGCACCAGCGCAGCAAATTGCTTGCGATAGCGGTTTGCTGAACGGATGGCGCGCTCGGTGTTAAATAGGGGTTTGAGTAAGCGGAATGTCCATATTTTGGTGTGGCGTTCTGCTTTATTTCTTGGCTGAGACGTGTGGTTTAGGCAGCCTGAAATGTTGGTTTCATCTTGTTGATTGCGTTGTGCGGTAGCAAGGTCTTGTTGCAGTTTGTTCAGCTTTGCTTGCAAATCCAGAATCACTTGCTCTTGCGATTGGGTGTAAGGCGAATGAGCTTGGCTGGGAGCAATACTGCTTGCGCGTTCGGAAGTGTTATTTTGTTCAATAACAGCTTCTTGCACTGCAACAACTCGTGTGCCAAGTTCATTTTCGCTAGGCGCGCGTTTTGTGATGATGCACATAGAATTAGCAAACGTTACGGAATGAATATGCGTTAGGCTATTGGGCGCAACCGCATGATAGCGCTGGAAAATCGGTTCAAGAATTTTATCGTTGCGCAGCAGAAAGCCCCAGTGTTCATGATTAACAACATCCGCCAAATTTTTCAGGAAGCTGATGGCGGAATGGGGGTGATATAAGCCGCCATCAAATTCTTGCCAATAGCTGCAACGCAAGTCTTCAATGATGAAAGTGCCGTTGTCGTTTAAATGGTCAAAATAATCGGCAAAATTGCGCACAATGTCGCCTGATGCGTGAGAACCATTGCTGATGATGATGTCAAAATTGGGGCTGGCATTCAAAATGTGTTGCTTGGTGGATTTTTCTCCTGCATCGCCGATAACAACTTGAATGCGAGCGTCGTCGTAATGCAAAGTTTGGCATTTTTCGTTGTTGTCGCAGCCGATGATGTGGGCGGCTTGCGGGAAATATTTTGACCATATTTCTAAGCTGCCGCCGTTGTGCACGCCAATTTCAAGCAAGCTGATGGCTTGGTTGCGATAGGGAGCTAGGATGTGGTTGTAATCGTTTAGATAAAGTGCCCATTTTTCAGATACTTTGCCTTGGTGGGTCTCGTATAGGGTTTTGAGTGAGTCCATATTTTTAGGTTAGGTATAAGTGAGTCCATATTTTTAGGTTAGGTATAAGGTTAATGGGAAATCTTGGTGATGTTGTTTAGGGCTGCGTAATAACCTTGTTTTTGCAGCAATTCTTGGTGCGTGCCCTGTTCAATAATACGTCCTTCATCCATCACGATAATGCGATCGGCATTTTCAATGGTGGTTAGGCGGTGGGCAACGATGATGCTGGTGCGCCCACGCATCAGGTGTTCCAGCGCTTCTTGCACAAGGTGTTCAGATTCGTTATCCAATGCGCTGGTCGCTTCGTCTAACAGCAAAATCGGGGCGTTTTTCAGGATGGCGCGGGCAATGGAAACGCGCTGGCGTTGTCCGCCTGATAGCTGGCTGCCGTTGGCACCGACGGGTTGGTTTAAGCCGTTGGGGTGGTTGGCGACGAGTTCGCTTAAATTGGCGGCTTTGAGCGCAGCGAGAATTTCTTCTTCACTGGCATCAGGGCGGCTGTAGCGCACGTTGTCTTTCAGGCTGCCTTCAAATAGGAAAACGTCTTGCGACACAAGGGCGAATTGTTCGCGCAGGTTGGCAAGGGTTAAATCGTTGATGTTTTCGCCGTCAATCAGCACGTTGCCTTTGCTGGGGATAACGAAGCGCGGCAGCAAATTAACCACGGTGGTTTTGCCGCTGCCCGACCGCCCCACAAGGGCAACGCGCTCGCCCGCTTGGATTTCTAGGTTGAAGTTGTCTAGGGCTTTGCGCGTTTCTTGGCTGTATTGCACATCAATGTTTTCAAATTTCAGGCTGCCTGAAACGTGGTTGAGCGTTTTGCTGCCTGTGTCTTGTTCTGTTTTTTCATCCAAAAAGGCGCACACGGCATCGGATGCCAAAAACATGCTTTGCATAGGGATGCTGATGTTGGCTAAATTTTTAATCGGGCTGAGCATTTGCAGCATGGCAACGATAAACGCCATAAATTCGCCTATGGTGGTTACGCCGTTTTGGCTTTGCCACAGGGCGATAAAAATCACCATGGCAAGGGCGAGCGAGGCGATGAGTTCGCTAAATGGGGAGCGCGCGGCGGTGGCTTGGGTGATTTTTTTGCCCAACCGCACAATGGTGTTGTTCACATCGGCAAAGCGGCTGGCGGCTTGCTGTTGCCCGCCAAATAGTTTGACCACTTGATGCCCTTGGTGCACTTCGTTGACTACGTTGTTCAGCGTGCCGATGGTCAGCTGCGCGCTGGCAATGATGTCTTTCAAACGATTGCGGTAATAGCGCGACAGCAGCGAAAGCACGGGGAACATCAGGGCGACCACCAAGCTGAGCTGCCAGTTCAGATACAGCAACACGCACACCAAACCAAACACAATCATGGTGTCGCGCGTGAGCACGATAAACACATTGCTGGCGTTGCTGATTGAGCCTTCGGTCATTTGCACAATGCTCATCAAGACGGTGCCCGATGGGGTTTTTTTGTAAAAATCGGTGGGCAGCAGCAGCATTTTGTTGAACATATCGCGGCGCAACGTGCTGATGGCCATCACGGAAACCCATGTGAGCAAATAGGTGCTGGCGAAGCGGCACACGCCGCGAATCAACACCAGAATGATAAAGAACACGGGCACTATCCACACTTTTTCTGCTGTGCCCCAAATCAGATAGTTAAACTGGTCTTTCCAGTTGGCAAGCGTGGCAAGGATGCCTGTGTCGGGGTTCAGCGCGGGTGGGGCGGAGGGCATGGCAAAGCCTTGGTTCACCAAGGGCGCGATAAAGGCGGCAAGGTAGCTTTCGGTGGCGGCCACGCCCACAATGCCTATCAGCGCAAAAATGATGCGGGCTTTGTAGGGCTTGATGTAGCGCAGCAAGCGCATGAAACTTTGCGTGTCTTTTTTGGAGAATAGTCCAAATGTGAGTTTTTCTATCATGTGTGTTTCTTTGGGTTTGGATGGGGTGAGGCAGCCTGAAAACCGAAGGTTTCAACGCAAGCGCAAACAGGTTTTCAGGCTGCCTATTGTTGCTTTGGGGGGAGGCGATGTTTTGCGCGTTGATGGTTACTCGCGCATTATTGTTTTCAGGCTGCCTTAGGGCTTGCGCGCGGTTTGCTTGGTACGGGCAAGCATTATTTGCCCTGTTTCAGCAGCGGATAGCCCAACGCCTCGCGGCTGGCAACAAATTTCTGCGCCACTTGGCGGCTGAGTGCGCGGATGCGTCCGATGTAGGTGGCGCGTTCGGTTACGGAAATCGCGCCGCGTGCGTCTAATAGGTTGAAGGTGTGTCCTGCTTTGAGCACTAATTCGTAGGAGGGAAGGGCGAGCGGTGCTTCTTCGGTTGCCAGCAGGCGTTTGGCCTGGGCTTCGTAGCCGTTGAATTGTTCCAGCAGCCAGGCGGCGTCGCTGTGTTCAAAGTTGTAGGTGGATTGTTCTACTTCGTTTTGGTGGTACACATCGCCGTAGCTGAGTTTGTCGCCTGTGGGGGTGGTTGCCCAAACCAAATCGTAAACGTTTTCCACGCCTTGCAGATACATGGCGAGACGTTCTATGCCGTAGGTGATTTCGCCGAGCACGGGCGTGCAATCTATGCCACCAACTTGTTGGAAATAGGTGAACTGGGTTACTTCCATGCCGTTGAGCCATACTTCCCAGCCCAAGCCCCATGCGCCGAGTGTGGGGTTTTCCCAATCGTCTTCCACGAAGCGGATGTCGTGAACGGTGGGGTCTATGCCCAGCTCTTTCAGGCTGCCTAAATAGAGATCTTGGATGTTGTCAGGCGCGGGTTTGAGCGCGACTTGGAATTGGTAATAATGTTGCAGGCGGTTGGGGTTGTCGCCGTAGCGGCCGTCTTTGGGACGGCGGCTGGGCTGCACATAGGCAACGTTCCACGGCTCGGGCCCGAGCGCGCGCAGGCAAGTGGCGGGATGGGACGTGCCCGCGCCGACTTCCATGTCAAACGGTTGAATGATGGCGCAGCCTTGGTTTGCCCAGTATTGTTGTAGTTTGAAGATGATTTGTTGGAAAGTTAGCATGGTTGTGTGGGGTGAGAATTTGAAAACGCGCTATTTTACTGTATTTTCAGGCTGCCTGAAATGTGGTGTGGCGGATTGTGTGTTTTTGTTAAGAAATATTTGGCGATGTGGCGAGTTTGTATATAATGGCGCACATTTTCGCGCGGTCGTTGGGCTGGCGCGTATGTTTTATTTGGAAGCTACATGAGTCGTCGTCATCAAAAGAAAAAGTCGCATCGTTCGCAGCATGCGCCGCAAGTGGCGCAAGGGCAGCCTGAAAACGAGCAATCGCCTGCGCCCAAGCCGTTTAATATGCGGCGCGTGGTGGCGATTAGTTTTGCGATTGCGCTGGCGATTGTGTTGTTGTCGTATTGCGTGAATCGGCATGAGCAAGCGGTGGCGGTTGCGGCAGAGCCGATGGCTTCGGATACGGGCGTGATTCCCGATTCGGAAGCGCAGGCGGCAGAGCGGGCGGCGCGGTTATCGGCTTCGCAAGAGCGCGGCATGACGGCTCCTGCCGATGTGGCAAGCGATGTGGACGAATGGGATGCGGCTTCGGATGCTTCGGCGGCTTCGGCTTTGTAAACAATTTGTAAACTTGTATGGATAAACCTATACTCCAACCTTTTTCAGGCTGCCTAATCGGTGTGTTTGCGGCAGCCTGAAAACTTTAAAACAAGGATTAAATTATGTTTAAAAAACACCTTTTCACGGCGACTTTGTTTTCCGCCTTTTTGCTGGCTGCGTGCTCGGGCGGCAATGGCGGCAGCAATGGCAGCGCAACCAACAACGCCAGCGCGCCCGCCGCTGCCAGCAGCACAGGCTTGGATGTGAGCAAAACCTATATCGTTGCCACCGATGCTTCCTATCCGCCGATGGAATACATGGACAACGGCAAAGTGGTGGGCTTTTCGCATGATATTTTGGATGCCGCTGCCAAATCGCAAAACGTGAAATTGGAGTTTGTGAACACGCCGTTTGAAGGCTTGTTTGCCAATGTGGACAAGGGCGACAGCGACATCGGCTTAGCCAGCATCACCATCAATGATGAACGAAAACAACAGCTTGATTTTTCCGATGCCTATTTTACTGCCACGCAAATGATCATCACCGACAACAAAAACAGCAACGCAGTAAAAACCTTTGCCGATTTGAAAGACCGCACCGCATCCGTGCAAGGCGCTACATCAGGCGATTTGATTTTGCAAAAACTACAAGGCAAAGACAGCACCAACATCAAACGCTTTGAAACCATGCCCTTAGCGTTTAAAGAGCTGGAAACAGGCGGCGTGGATGCCGTGGTGGGCGACAGCAGCGTGGTGGCTTATTATGTGAAACAACACCCCGATGCCAAATTGAACGTGGTGGTTGATCCATCGTTTATCCAAGAACACTACGGCTTCGTGTTCAAAAAAGGGCGCAGCGACGGCTTGCGCGAAACCATCAACAAAGGGCTCGCCCAAATCAAAGCCGACGGCACCTACGACAAAATCCACGCGCAATGGTTTGGCGCACCGTCCGACCAAGCCAGCAGCGCATCTGGCGCAGCAAGCCAATAAACCCATCAAAGGCAGCCTGAAAACAACATTTCAGGCTGCCTTTGGTTATGTTTAGGCAGCCTGAAAAACCATTCCACATCACCGCCGTTTTCATGGCGTCTTGCCGCCATACCCACGCTTCGGGCGCTTGAATGCCCACCATCCGCAGTTGTTGCCATCCATCTCTATTTTCAGGCAGCCTGAAACGCTGTGTCCATCAATCAAACAGGAATACATCATGCCACTGCATCCCGAAATACTCGCCCGCATCAACGCATTAGGCGGCGACACCCGCCGCGTAACAGGCGCATCGCTTGCCGACGACCTTGCCAGCATCACATTCAACACCGTGCTTTACCAACGCCCCACCGATACCCCGTGGGCAGGCGCAAGCAAGCAAGAACCCATCTACGGCTTGGACAACTACATCGCCGAACACGCCGACACCCTTGCCGCCAACCCCGAAACCTTTTACCGCGAAATGCTGGCGCACTTCTATTGCCTCACCGATGAAGCCTATGGGCAAGATTTTTGGATTGCCGAGCCGTTTACCCCCCTATCAAGTCGGCACGCCTGACTACGATGAATGGGCGGATGAGTTTGAAAATACAGACCCCGACGACGAATACGCCGTCAATCTCACCCCCATCACAGAACACACAGGCTGCGCCCGTCCCAACTTCATCCGCCTGTTTTACCGTTACAGCTACCCCGACAACCTCTACATCTGCCTGCAAGACCCCAACCCCGAAAATCCCATCCTTTGGGGCACCGACCACGAACTGTTTTTCACCGAAATCAGCAACGAAGGCAGCCTGAAAGACTGGCTCAACCGCTATATGACGCAAGACGAATTGCTGGCGATTGTGCAAAGCGCCATCGCCAATTAGCAAGTGCAGCATTAAGGCAGCCTGAAAAACCATCCCGCATCCGCCGCCGTTTTCATGGCGTCTTGCCGCCATACCCACGCTTCGGGCGCTTGTGCATCCGCCATCCGCAGTTGTTGCCATCCATCTCCATTTTCAGGCAGCCTGAAACACCGTTCGGCAAAGGCAAAACCATCCGTTTCGTTTCGGCTTCGCCCAAGCCCGCAGCCCGTTTTCAGGCTGCCTTTCACCCTTTTCCAAACCCAGCCCAAGGACATCCCCATGATTAACCCCTTACTCGCCCTTTCCCCGCTCGACGGACGCTACGCCGCTGCCACCGATTCTTTGCGCCCCATTTTTTCCGAATACGGCTTGATGAAAGCGCGCGTGCGCGTGGAATTGGAATGGCTCAAAGCCCTTGCCGCTGAGCCAAAAATCAGCGAAGTCGCGCCGTTTTCTGCGAACACGCTTGCCGAAATAGACAGCGTGATTAACGGTTTTTCGCTGGATAACGCCGCCGAAGTTAAAGCGATAGAAGCCACCACCAACCACGATGTAAAAGCGATTGAATACTGGCTCAAACAACGCTTCGCCGCCAACGCCGAAGTGCACGCCGCCAACGAATTCATCCATTTTGCCTGCACTTCCGAAGACATCAACAACCTATCGCACGCCCTGATGCTGCGCCAAGCTCGGGATGAAGTGTTGCTGCCGAAGCTGCAAGAAATCGTTGCCAAGCTGCAAAACATGGCGCACGAGCTTGCCGCCACGCCAATGATGTCGCGCACGCACGGGCAGCCCGCCACGCCCACCACGCTGGGCAAAGAAATCGCCAACGTATTGCAACGTTTGCGCCGCCAAATCAAGCAGTTAGCCGCGCAAGAATGCTTGGGCAAAATCAACGGCGCGGTGGGCAATTACAACGCCCATTTGGTTGCCTATCCCGATGTGGATTGGGAACGCCATTGCCAAAATTTTGTAGAAAAATCATTGGGTTTAACCTTTAATCCCTACACCATCCAAATTGAACCGCATGATTACATGGCGGAATTGTTCCAAACCCTCGCCCGCATCAACACCATTTTGATAGACTTTAACCGCGATATTTGGGGTTATATATCAATGGGTTACTTCAAGCAAAAAGTGAAAGCGGGCGAAGTGGGCAGTTCCACCATGCCGCATAAAGTTAATCCGATAGATTTTGAAAACTCCGAGGGCAATTTGGGCTTGGCAAACGCCGTGCTGGGCTTTTTGGCGGAAAAACTGCCCGTATCGCGCTGGCAACGCGATTTAACCGACAGCACCGTGTTGCGCAATATGGGCGTGGGCGCGGGCTATGCGTTGCTCGGCTGGGCGGCGCATTTGCGCGGGTTGAACAAGCTGGAAGCTAATCCCGCCGCCATGTTGGCAGACCTAAACGCCACTTGGGAACTGCTTGCCGAGCCGATTCAAACCGTGATGCGCCGCTACGCTGTGCCGCAAGCCTACGAGCAGCTCAAAGCCCTAACGCGCGGCAAAGACGGCATCACGCCCGAAACCTTGCGCCAATTTATCAACGGCTTGGCGATACCCGATGGTGCCAAAGCCGAATTGCTGGCGCTCACGCCCGATGCGTATATCGGCAAGGCGGTTGCGCTTGCCCAGCGCTGTTGATGTGTGGTGGCATAAACCCAGCATTAAGGCAGTCAATATTGGTTGTTAAACATTCCACGCCCTAATCGCATCAGCACACAGGGGCAGCCTGAAACAGCGGTGCAAAGCAAGGCAGCCCCATTTTCAGGCTGCCTTTGTGCTATGATTTCCCCATTGCCATCCCAACCCATCGCCATTATGTCTGAGCCATTTTTTCGCACCACTTGCCCCAGCTGCGGCGCGCCCGTTCAAGTTTATAGCCCCACCGCCATCACCGTGGTATGCAGCTATTGCAGCAGCATGCTGGTTTTGCAAGACAACAGCCTAAACGACACGGGACGCGACAGCGCGCTGTTGCAAGATTTCAGCCCCATCCAAATCGGCACCACAGGCACGCACCAAGGGCAAGGTTTTGCCGTGGTTGGGCGCTTGCAAGCCAAATACGACGCAGGCGTGTGGAATGAATGGTATGTGCAATTTGACAACGGCGAAAACGGCTGGCTAGCCGAAGCAGGCGACATCCACGTTATCACCCGCCAAATCGCCACGCCCAACAACGCCCCCGCCTTCAACGAAATCCGCGCAGGCATCAGCACGCTAGACTACGGCAAAACCTTTGTTGCCAGCGATGTGCGCGAAATCACCCTATCCAACGCCGCCGCCCAAGGTGAACTGCCGTTCAGGCTGCCTGAACACTATCAAAACCGCGTTGCCGACTGGCGTTGCGAAAACGCCTTTCTCACGCTGGATTATAGCGAAACCCCACCGCAAGCCTTTCTTGGCTGCACCGCCCAGCTTAACCAACTGTTTCTGCAAAACACCCGCAGCGACGACCAAATCCGCCAAAGCGCAGGCAGCCTGAAAGGCACGCGCCAAAGCGAAAACTGCCCACATTGCGGTTCCAGCATCCATTGGCTGCGCGGCATCACGCCCACCGTTATCTGCCCCAGCTGCGGCAGCGATTTGGACACCAGCGAAGAAAAGGCCAAGCTCATCGCCGCCAACGAAATGCGCCAAGCCCAGCAAGAAAACCTGCCGTTGCCCATCGGCAAAACAGGCAAAATCCACGGCAACAGCTACACCGTTATCGGTGCCGTCCGCTACGAAGAGCTCCGCCCCGACGACGCACACGCCGCGCTATACGGCAGCCCGCTAAGCCTAGTTCCCGTGGATTGGTGGCGCGAATACCTGCTTTACAACCCCAGCCGCGGCTTTTTATGGCTGGTGGAAACATCGCAAAACAAATGGTCGCTTTCCGAAACGCAAACCGAATTTCCACCGCTGGGGCAATCCGCCATCGGCAGCGCAGACGATGCGCAAGACCGCGTGTTGCAAGGCTTTATGCCCAAAAACGCCTATAAACTCTACGACTACGGCGGGCGCGTGAGCTATGCCGCAGGCGCGTTTTATTGGCACATCCGCGCAGGCGACATCACCTATTATCAAGACTATCAACAAGGCAGCAACAAGCTCAGCGCCGAGCGCACGCGCAACGAATTGGCATGGAGCAAAAGCACCCCCATCACACGGCAACAGCTTGCCACATGGTTTACATTTGACGGCAGCAACGCGCCGCAATACAGCGCGCAAATGCAGCCCGACCCTGTGTCGCGGCAAATGGTTTGGCTGATGATTGGCGTGTTCATCCTGATTAACATCCCCGCTTGGCTCAAAATGGACAGCGATAATATTGAGTTTTCGCTGGTTTTATCGGCGGTAATTGTTTACATTCTTTATCAGGCGGGCAGAGATCGCAGCGAAGATGATGATGACGATGATGATTAAGTTTGGCGTGTAAAAGGCAGCCTGAAAACGAGCGCCGCGAGTTTCAGCGAAGCTAAAACGGCAGCTTAAAATACGTTTTCAGGCTGCCTTTTGGGGCTTGGGCAAATAGCCAATCATTTGCTAGCCGCATTAACTGCCTGCCCCAATGGGGTGGGCGGTTTTTTGTTTTTGTTTTAAACGCCAACCATGTTGTCAACAATAAAAGGGCAGCCTGAAAGTGAGTTTCAGGCTGCCTTTGGCTGTTGATTTTGATTACAGCAGAGCAGGGCGGAACAAGCAGTTTGGCTTGGCAACAGTTCACCAATTCGTTTTCAGGCTGCCGCACTAAAATCCAGCACAGCCCAGCCATGCGCTTGGGCGTGCGCCAGCAGGGTTGCATCGGGGTTCACGGCAACAGGCTCATCCACCACATTCAGCAGCGGCAAGTCGTTTTTGGAATCGCTGTAAAAATAGGTTTTGCCGTAGCTGGCGAGCGTTTCACCCCGCGCGGCGAGCCATTGGTTTAAGCGGGTGATTTTGCCTGCTTGCAGGCTGGGCGTGCCGATGATGTTGCCGGTAAACAAGCCGTTGGCATCGGTTTCTAGCTGAGTGCCGATGATGTTGTGGATGCCGAAAATTTGCTGGCAGATGGGGGCAATGATGTATTCGTTGGTGGATGAGATAACGAGCAGTTCGTCGCCTGCGTTGCGGTGTTGATTGACTAAATCTTTGGCGGCTTGGCTGGCGTGCGGTGCGATGTAGTCGGCTTGGAATTTTTGGTGCAATTCGTTGCGCTGGGCGGGGGTGAGATGGGCGATGGGGCTGATTTGAAAGCGGACAAAATCGGCAACGTTTAGGCAGCCTGAAAGATAGTCTTGATAGAATTTTTCGTTTTGCACGGCGGCGTAGTCGGCATCCAGCAAGCCTTGTTCTATCAGGAATTTGGGGAAGGCGTTGTCGCTGTCGGTGTTGATTAGGGTGTGGTCTAGGTCAAAGATGGCGAGGTTTTTCATGGTTGAGCTTTCTGTTGTTTGAGCAGGCGGCGCAGTAGGGTGGGGGTGATGGGTTTGCCTTGGCTGATGGAGTAGTTGGCGAGGTCGTTGAAGAGGGTGATGAGGCTGTTTAGGTCTTGCCGCCAATGGTCTAGCAGGTAGGGGTAGATGCCGGGGTCGATGTTGAGCTGGCGGGTTTTTGCCATGTTGGTGAGGGCGGTGATTTTTTCTTCGCGGCTGAGTGATTTGACTTCGTAGGCGAGGCAGTATGCCATGCGGGTGCGCAAATCTTCGCGCAGTTGCAGTTTGCTGGGGGGGGTGTCGGCGGAGAGTAGGAGATGCCCGCGTTTGCGGTTGCGAAAGTGGTTGAAGATGTAGAACAGGGTGGCTTGCTCGGTGTCGTTGAGTTTTTCTATTTGATCAATGGCGACGAAATCGGCTTGCACGGCGCTGTCGGTGAGCGGGGTGGCGCCTGCGTCGATGTATACGGCGGTTTGCCAGTTTTGCAGGGCTTGCCCCACCCATGCTTGCAGGATGTGGCTTTTGCCTGAGCCTTGCTCGCCCCAGATGTAGAGAAATTGGTCGTGCTCTTGTTGCAGGATGTAGATGAGCTCGGCGTTGGCGTTGCCGAGCAGTTTGTCGAAACGGGGGTAGGCGGGGTCGTTGAAATCGAAGGCGGTTTGTTGCACGGTGGTTGGTTGGGCAAGGTGGTTGGGATGGGGGATTGTAATGTTTTGTGAAGGGGTTGCAAAGTTTTCAGGCTGCCTATCGGTGGTTATATGGGATAGGCAGTCTGAAAAGGGGATGGAGTGGCGATGGCTCGTTGCCAACAGCTTCAAACAGGGCATGGCTGATTTGCCAAGATGCAAGATGTCGGCGAGCCGCCGACGCTCCATTGAGTTGCTTTTCAGGCTGCCTTTGTTTACAGAATAAGGCAGTCTGAAATCCAATCCGCCCAACAAAAAACCGCTTGGCGATACACCAAACGGTTTTGCCTTTTCAGGCAGCCTAATGCGTTAAGGCAGCCTGAAAATGGGTTATTAAATCCAACCCAATGTGTTGGCAAACACCAGCAAAATGGCGATGGGGACGATATAGCGCACGGTGCTGCGCCAAATGCGGGCGATGATGGGCGGCAAATCGCTGCCGAGCATCATGTGCGGCAACACGGTCTCGCGCTTCAACATCCAGCCCACCAACACGCAAACTGCCAGCGAGCTCAGCGGCATAATCCACGAAGTAATCAAGTAATCCCACAAATCAAACACCGTTTTGCCGAGAATTTTGAATTCCGCCATCGCGCCAAACGACAGCGCGGAAGGAATGCCCACGATAAAAATTGCCACGCCCGCCATCCACGAAATGCGGCGGCGGCAATGCGGCTGCTTTTGCACAAAATAAGCGATGGCGGTTTCCAGCATGGAAAACGCGGACGTGAGCGTGGCAAACGCCACCAGCACCATAAACACGGCAAACAGCAGCGTGCCAAACGGCATTTTTTGGAACACGGCGGGCAGCACGATAAAAATCAAGCTGGGGCCGGCATCGGGCTTAAAGCCCAGCGCGAACACGGCGGGGAAAATCACCAAGCCCGCCAGCAAAGAAACCAGCATATTCAACCACATAATGCTGTTTGCCGAGCGGAACAAGTCTTGTTTGTTATCCAAATACGAAGCGTAAGTCATCATGGTGGACACGCCTAGGCTGAGCGCGAAAAACGCCTGCCCCAGCGCGGTAAGCCATGTGGCGGGGGTTACTGCGCTGAAATCGGGTTGCAGCAGAAATTTCACGCCCAGCATGGCGTTGGGCAGCGTGAGCGAGCGCACGGCTAACACCAAAAACATGATAAATAACAAGGGCATCAGGTATTTATTGGCGCGTTCAATGCCAGACGATACGCCATTTTGCACCACCCAAATGGTTACCAGCATAAAGGCAGCCTGAAAACCCAAAACCAGCGCGGGGTTGCTGATGGTGCTGCCAAACAGCGCGGCAAAATCGGTGGTGGGCGTAATCGCGCCGCTGATGGCAAGCCAAACGTAGGCGAACACCCAGCCGCCCACCACGCTGTAAAACGACAGCAGCACGAAACACGCCGCCATGCCCATGCGCCCAATCCACGCCCAAGCGGGATGCGGCGCGATTTCTTTGAGCGCGTTCACAGGGTTTTTACCTGTTTTGCGCCCGATAAAAAATTCTGCCAGCAACACGGGCAAGCCCACTAGCAGCGTAAACAACAGAAAAATCAGAAAAAACACCGCGCCGCCGTTGGTGCCTGCGGTGTAGGGGAATTTCCAGATTGCGCCTAAACCGATGGCAGAACCTGCGGCGGCGAGAATGAAACCGATTTTGGATGTCCAGTTGGATGGGGATGACATGGGGCTTCCTTGTGGTAGTCAAAACGTTTTCAGGCTGCCTCAGCGTTTAAGGCAGCCTGAAAGTGGGCGCGATTTTAGCAATTTTTTACAAAACGTGCTTATTCGTTATCATCCATATCATCCGCATCGTCTATTTGGTACAACCCGCCCGCAGTTCGGGTCATAGTAGTGCAGGAAATTATAGAGAAGGCCCATCTCTTGGTCGAAATACTGGTTTTGCAATCGAAACGGCTGATGGGCGTTCGGGTATATCTTGTTTTCTGCGGTTAATTTTCCCCACGCATCATACTCCCCCGTCCACAGCAGGTTGCCGAACTGGTCGGTTTGTTCCCTCCGAATGCCGATTTGGTCGATAGGGTGCAGGCTGCCTTTTAGGGCTTTGAAGCCGTTAAAAAGCAGCCTGCACTTTTTTTCAGGTAGCCTGCTAGGGGCTACCTGAAAGCTGAAATCGCGTGCGTGCGGGGCACACACACTACGCAGGCAGGCTAAAGTATTCTGTAGCAGTTGTTAATAGATCCGACATCCCGTAGCCTCAGCGGCTCGGCAGACAAAATCGTAAATTGCTTGGCTCAGTTCTGCTTCTTCCGGATGTTTGAATGAGAGATTATCGGGATGTGCCACTTCGTAAGGGGTTGTATTATGTGGAGCGTAGAATGATTTTGCCTTTCCTATCAACCCTTCTTTTAAGGGGCTGTCGCTGCCTTCAATAGCAGTGAGCAAGCAGTTGTAAAATTCATCGGTTACCTTAAATACGCAATTGTTTTTTGATGGTTTAACTTTATCCAAATAACAAAATGACCAAAAGTTGCACATAATGATATCCGCTTTAGAAAAATCCACGCCGTCCATTCTGTTATCCACTTTTTCAGGTGGAATAATCTCTCCTTCACGCAGGTCTCCTATCTTTTCTACTCCGTGAAAAGAGCAGTCGTATAACAGCCCTTCAAAGGTACAGTTTTTCAGATTGGAAGACCAAAAAAGCGCCTTGTGGATTTCTCCGCTAAAAAAGCAATTTTCCAATAGTTTGCAGCTAAAATACAAACGGACATTCTTTTTGATTTGGGTAAAGCGGCAGTTCTTTAATGTAGCCCTCAGAAACTTCCCGCATTTGTATTTGCAGCCTGCAAAACTACACGACAAGAATGTGGCGCCACGTCCGCAAATAGCAGGCGTACTTAAATCAAACACGCTTTCGTCAAAAATAACGTGGTCGATCACGGCGGTGAAACCCTCGGTTTCTTCAATCGCAAAATCCTGCCACAGCGAGCCTGAGAAGTCGGCATAAAACAGGGAGGCATGAATATTTTCTGTTTTGGTTATCCACCTTGTTCCACCCTGCGCAGGAATAGAAACTTCTTCTATTTTCCCTATCAGCTTAATCCCGCGAAAGTCTTGCAAGCCTTCTCCCGTCAAACCGAACGGCGAGACACTTAGATTCTGGGTAGCCGACAATATTTCTTCCAAGGTTGTATAAACATCCCAGCGCCTTTTCAGTTTAATCGAAACAGCCATTTTTATTCCTTTTGTCTAGAAACTTCTGACGGGTGTTTTATATTTGACTAACATTCCTGCACCAATGGCATCTTTATATTTGGACAGATGTCTAGCCCATGATTTTTTCGTTGTTAAATCAAACCATTTACATTTTGAGTTTGGGCCTGTGAAATCTGGAATTAGACCCTTACCCTTTGCAGAGGAATGTTTTCCTCTTTCTGTTACAGATACACCCAGACTTTTAAGTTTTGTATCATTTCTAGCAGCTTCTTTTACAGCAGTATCTAACTGTGTACCATAATGCATAGCAAATGCCCAAGGATTACTTTCGACGTGGGTTTTCTGTGAGTGTGTTAACCCGTTGTTCTTTGCAGAAGCTAATGCTTTTTGTTGTTCTTTCACAATTTCCTGTAATCGATTTTTAATTTCCAAGCAGATTTTTTTACATTTCGATAATCCAAATATATCAATCCATCCTTATGCATTCGGCGCAAACGCATAGAGATTGTCCCCACCAGCCAACCCAATCGGGTCTTGGTTAATAAACCTACCGCACTCCGGCGCATAATACCTGAACAGGTTGTAATGTAAACCCGTCTCTTGGTCGAAATACTGGTTCTGCAGTCTGAACGGCTGATGGGCATTGGGATAGATTTTCTTTTCCCGTTGCAGGCTGCCCCAAGCATCATACTCCCCCGTCCACAGCAGGTTGCCGAACTGGTCGGTCTGTTCCCTCGGTATGCCGATTTGGTCGGTGTGGTAGTAGGACAGGTAGAGTTTCTCGTCTTTGTTGTTGTAGAAGACGTGGGCTAAGGGTTCGTAGCTGTCTTGGTCGGTGGAGTGCAGGCTGCTTTTTTAGGGCTTTGAAGCCTTTAAAAAGCAGCCTGCACTTTTTTTCAGGTAGCCTTTGTCTCCTTAAAGGCTACCTGAAGGCTGAAATCGCGTGCGTGCGTTCCGCACACACCCTACCGCGCGGGCTACGCTTGCTTGTCATTTACATTCAAGTAATTGTGCAAAAGGGATAATCGGCGGTTTGGGACGCACGCGTGGCTTGGCTTCGGGAAAAGAATGCTCTTTATCTGCTCCCCATAAAATACCCTCCTGCACATAACGCAGTAATTGTTCCCGCAATTCTTCAGAATCACCAATCATGCCGCTAAATTGATACTTGTCGATGATTTCCTGGTCGGCAATACCGTCCACTTTTTCAATAATAACTTCGTAAGCAAGGCTGTTAGTCAATACATCAGTTCGGATAAGCGACACTTCCAAAGGCATTTTATTTGGTGCATCATTGAAGGCATTGACCATAACCATATGACCGATAGTCAAAAACATATTTTGTAGTGGCCTTTGGTTGGGAATGACTTTTTTCTCCGCGCGAAGAAAGAAGTTTTTAAACCTGTTAGTGGCGCAGGATAAGGTCATCAATACATCAACAGTATTCAAATCCACAACGGGAAACCGTTTTTCTTCCGGCTTCGTGAAGAAAATATCAAAAAATTCATAATAGGTATTGCCACGGTATTGGGCTAACGTATAAATATTGTCATCCAAACGGATACAAAAAACCTTATCTTTTACTTCATGAATTCTCTTTAGCATGATACTTCCTTACATTTACCGATGGAGTCTTGTACTTTGCTTGCCGCAAGTTTGTAGCTGTCCCTATTCTCATTATTCTTCCCTACGGGATTTTGCTGATTGCAGGTTTGAGCTAAGCCTCCTCTTTTTTCAAACAAATGCTGTTCCAAACCACGTGCGGTATGCTTACCTGCCTTATTTTTGCCGCAATACACTACTTGAGGCTTATCGGTAAAGCCTGCTGCCTGAAAATCAGGGTATCTGTGTTTTAAAATTTCTTCCACAGAAGGGACTTTGCCATCTTTTATCTCTTTGCTGGCATAACCGATATAAGTAAGGGTTACGTTTTTACCGTTTTTCCTACATTTTTTTGTTCCAATATAGGTAATATGCACCCGACCTTCCCCTGTTTTAACATTCAATCCCAATGGATCAACCCACATCTGAGCATTTGGCGCAAACCCATACAAATGCTCCCCGCCAAATAATTTAATCGGGTCTTGATTCACAAACCTTCCGCAGTTCGGGTCGTAGTACCGCATCAGGTTGTAATGCAACCCCGTCTCTTCATCGCAGTACTGGTTTTGCAATCGGAACGGCTGATGGGCGTTCGGGTATATCTTGTTCTCTGCGGTTAATTTTCCCCACGCATCATACTCCCCCGTCCATAGCAGGTTGCCGAACTGGTCGGTCTGCTCCCTCGGAATGCCGATTTGGTCGATAGGGTGCAGGCTGCTTTTTAGGGCTTTGAAGCCGTTAAAAAGCAGCCTGCACTTTTTTCAGGTAGCCTTTGTCTCCTTAAAGGCTACCTGAAAGCTGAAACCGCGTGCGTGCGGGACGCACACACACTACACAGGAAGGCTACGCTTGGGCTTGACAGGAGATAGTATCTACTCACTAATTTCTAAATGAGATAAGAAATCCGTAAATGATTTAGCAATCAGAATTGAATTTTTCGAAAAATTTGCTTCCCTACTGATGTTATTACTCCATACATCACGGACATAGAAAAAAATTTTCCCATCATTTTTATTAATACAAATATAGTTGCCCCCCCAGTCAAAAGCATAAGGAATTAAATGACCTGGAATTCTCATATTTTCCCATTCATTTTTAGTCCTTCCCTCCAAAGTAAAATCGGGGTCATTTTCAAAAACTTGATGAAACTTCATTGGAATAAAATCTCTTATTTCAATATAATCACAATCAATATCCTCATTTAGAAACAGAGATTTGCTTGGTCTTCCTCCGTTCCATGTTAAATAGTGCTTTTTGAAATCTACCGGAAAAACAACCCCGAGGTCGGTTTCAATTTTTTTAATTTCTTGTTCTGTTATTCTTTTTTCGCAATTATAAAATTCCAACATTTTTAAAGCTCCTAACTAACATTTATTTTTTTTACATTTGGGTTGGTTTTTTAGATAACTTGGAACTCGTCCTGTTAGCCATCCTTTTTTGTAACTAGTCTTAACTGAATCTTTTGTGTCATATTTAAGCCCATATTCTTTTTCAAATTGATGCACAGAGCCTTTATGGTTTTGTTTATGATCACCATCAGTTTTAACAAGCTGCATTGTCGTTTCACCTGTGCAAGGGTCAAAATCATCTACATGATGCCATGTGTAGCCAGCCGCATCTGCCTTACTAATCCCTGCCGCCTTAAATGCAGCAGTGAAATCTCGCCCTCGGCTTCCTTGCATGGTTATCTTCACGGTATGCTGTTGATTTCCTTTCACAGGAAATAAATCCTTATGATTGGGAGGGAAAATAAGCAAGCCCCAAGGATCAATCCACATTTGCCCATTTGGTGCAAACGAATAAAGGTGTTCCCCACCCAACAACCCGATTGGGTCTTGGTTAATAAACCTACCACATTCAGGTGCATAATACCTGAACAGGTTGTAATGTAAACCCGTCTCTTGGTCGAAATACTGGTTTTGAAGTCTGAACGGCTGATGCGCGTTCGGGTATATCTTGTTCTCTGCGGTCAGTTTTCCCCAAGCGTCATACTCCCCCGTCCAAAGCAGGTTACCGAACTGGTCGGTCTGCTCCCTCGGTATGCCGATTTGGTCGGTGTGGTAGTAGGACAGGTAGAGCTTCTCGTCTTTGTTGTTGTAGAAGACGTGGGCTAGGGGTTCGTAGCTGTCCTGGTCGGTGTAGATATAGGTGTAGGTGCCTTTGTAGTTATATTCTTGGACAAGTCTGCTGCCGTCCCAAATAAACACGGTTCTCTTCGGGTCGGTGCTGTGCAGGCTGCTTTTTTAGGGCTTTGCAGCCTTTATAAAGCAGCCTGTACTTTTTTCAGGTAGCCTGCTAGGGGCGACCTGAAAGCCGAAACCGCGTGCGTGCGTTCCGCACACACACTACCACACAGGCTACGCTTGCTGAAAATGGATTTCAGGCTGCCTTTTGTTGTTTGCAAATTACGCTGCGTTAATTAAGCACCATACACGGGATTTTTATCACACAACGCTTGGGCTTTTTCCGCCACCGCTGCCAAGTTGGTTTCATCGTTGGGGTTGTCCAACACGTCTGCCACCAAGTTTGCCAATTCGCGGGCATCGGCTTCGGTGAAGCCGCGTGTGGTGATGGCGGCTGCGCCCACGCGGATGCCGCTGGTTACGAAGGGTTTTTCGGGGTCGTTGGGAATGGCGTTTTTGTTGATGGTGATGTGCGCTTTGCCCAAGGCTTCTTCGGCGGCTTTGCCGGTGATGTTTTTGGGGCGCAAATCCACCAAGAAAACATGGCTTTCGGTGCGACCAGACACAATCCGCAAGCCGCGTTTGACCAATTCTTCTGCCATCGCTTGCGCGTTGATTTTTACTTGCTTGGCGTATTGTTTGAACTCGGGTTCTAACGCTTCTTTAAAGGCAACGGCTTTGGCGGCGATGACGTGCATTAACGGGCCGCCTTGCAGACTGGGGAAAATGGCGGAGTTCAGGGCTTTTTCGTGGGTGTTGTCGCGGCACAGGATTACGCCGCCGCGTGGGCCGCGCAGGGTTTTGTGCGTGGTGGTGGTAACGAAATCGGCAAAGGGCACGGGGTTGGGGTATTCGCCGCCGGCCACCAAGCCTGCGTAGTGCGCCATGTCCACGAATAAATACGCGCCCACTTTGTCGGCGATTTCGCGGAAACGCGCCCAGTCAATTTGCAGGGCGTAGGCGGATGCGCCCGCCACGATCATTTTGGGCTTGTGTTCCAGCGCAAGGCGTTCTACTTCGGCGTAGTCCAGCACTTCGTTTTCGTCCAAGCCGTAGGTAATGGCGTTGTAGAGTTTGCCTGAGATGTTCACGCTGGCGCCGTGGGTTAAGTGCCCGCCGTGGGCAAGGCTCATGCCGAGTATGGTGTCGCCTGGTTTGAGCACGCTGGCGTAAACGGCTTGGTTAGCTTGGCTGCCTGAATGGGGCTGCACGTTTACATACTCTGCGCCGAAGAGTTTTTTGGCGCGGTCAATCGCCAGCTGCTCGGCAACGTCCACGTGTTCGCAGCCGCCGTAATAGCGTTTGCCGGGGTAGCCTTCTGCATATTTGTTGGTTAATTGGCTGCCTTGAGCTTCCATTACGGCGCAGCTAACGTAGTTTTCGGAGGCAATCAGCTCAATGTGGTCTTGCTGGCGTTGGTTTTCGGCTTCAATAGCGGCTTGCAGTTCGGGGTCGTATTTGGCGATGGTGAGGCTTTTGGAATACATGCAATGCGTCCTTTGCTAAGTTGTGGGGAAATGTAAACTGGCGGGATTGTAACGTAAATTTTTATTAAGGGCAGCCTGAAAACAAGCGAAGTGAGTTTCAGGCTGCCTTTGTATGGCGGCTATTCAACTAGCCCAGCAGCCTGAAAAAAGCGGCGATAGGCTTCGGCTTTTTTGGCAAGGCTTAATGGATAGGCGCGCGAAGTGGAGGGTAGGCGGGTGAGTTGCAATGAGCGCTCGCCGCAGGGGTAGGCGATGGTTTCGCCTGTTTTGGGCAGCTTGGTTTTGCCGGGCAGCTTGCCGATTAACACTTCGGTGGCTTTGCCGCCTGTGGTGCCGATGCGCTGCACCTTGGGCATTTGCGCGAGGATGGCGGGCAAATCCACGCTTTCCACAATCTGCAAAAAATCGTCCGAGGCGTTGCCATGTTCTCGGATGGCTTTGAACACAGTGGGGCAGGAGGCGATGCCGCGTTGCCATAGAAAATCTTTGATTTTATCGGCATCAAAATGCTTGCCTGAGGCAGCCTGAAAATGGCTGGGGTCGTCAAAAAACACGATGCCATACACGCGCCACATATCGTTTTGAAAATTGGGATAGTGAAACGCCATGCTGCGCTTGTCGGCGGGCGGTGGGAAGGTGCCCATCAGCATCACGGTGGCGTGCGGCGGCAGAAAGGGTGGGAAGGGGAGGGATTCGATGATTGGGGTGTTGTCTGTGTTTGCGTGTTCCATTTTCAGGCTGCCTTTGGTTAGGGGTGTTGGATTTTACTGTATTTCCGTTGCAAATCGTCTAATTGAAAACAAATAGTCTCGGCTAAAATCGGGCATATCAAAGCCCGCCAGATACTGCAAAAAGGAAAACATGGGCAGGCTAACGGCGGCGGCATCATTGCGCTCAATTTGTTTGATAAGCTGCGCGGCTCGGGTGGCGATGGTTTCTCGGCTTTCGCGCTGGGTGAGCAGTTGCTTGGTGAGGCGGTGAATGGTGGCATCAATCGTGATCATGGCTAATTTTGTATGTTTGGGCAGCCTGAAAGTGGTTTTCAGGCTGCCTCTATCTTATTGTTTAACTGGGTTTTCTGCTACACACGGCAATAAACCCCATGCTCTGCGCGGGATCGTTAAACGTGCGGAACATTCGTTTAAACGTTTCGCGGTTTTCCGCTTTCAAGGCGTTGCGGATGATTTTGAACGTGCGCAGCCAGCCTTCATCGTGAATCAAACCTGCGGGCGAGAGCAGCGTCATGCCGCCGCGCAGCGTTTTCAAATCGGCAAAACCGCCTTGTCGGAACAAATCTTGCCAGCCGCTTTCGGTGAGCGGGGTAACTTTCACTTTAATCGTGTCGCGCAGGCGTTCCACCGCCGCTTCGCTATCGGTGTCGCTCACCACCACATCGTGCGTGAGCAGCACGCCGCCAGGCTTCAACACGCGGAAATATTCGGCAACCGCCGCCTGCTTGTTGGCAACGGGCAGCATGGTGAGCATGGCTTCGTTGATAACCACATCAAAGCTGTTGTCGGCAAACGGCAGCGCGGTGGCGTTGGCGTGTTGCACATGGATAAGCTGCGACAAGCCCGCTGCGGCGATGTTGCGTTCGGCTTTTTCCAGCGCATTGAAATCCAAATCCACGCCTTCAATATGGCAGCCAAAGCGTTGCGCCAAGCCGATGGCGGTGGTCGCTATATTGCACGCCACTTCCAGCACTTGCGTTTGCGCGGTGAACGGCGCTTGCGCTATCAGCCAATCGGTGGCGCGTCGCCCTCCGGGGCGCAGGCGGGTTTTGCCGAGTTGGGCGAGAAAATGATGGCCTGTTTGGCTTTTTGCGTCGCTGTTAGACATGATGCTCTCCTGTGTGGTGTGGTTGGGGAAACAAGCATAAGGCAGCCTGAAAACGGTTTGATGCGTTTTCAGGCTGCCTTTCATTGTTGAAAATACGCTCATCGCAACCAAACGAATTAACGCATCTCCAATCGGACGGTGGGAAACTCGGAAATCAATCCGGCAGATATATCGGCAGCAGGGTGTTTCTCCCCACACACAAATCATCTTTTTTTGTACGGAAGCAGACAAAATCCCCTTCCATTTCCGTATCCGCCATATCCAGCGGTTCGCCATTTAGCGTGGGATAAAATGAAATGGTTCTATCACCGTTTGAATTTTTTGAAATATCCTCTCGTCCGTTCAGCATAAAAACCACCCCGTTATCCAGCGTATATTCAATGAGTACGCCGGGGCTGTGTTCATTCCCCTGTTCATCCACCGAAATAAAACCGTGGTTTTGCACCACATTACACGGATATTTTTGATTGGCATACAGCATGACTTTTTTCGTTATCAGCCAATCCCATAACCAGTCCGGCAGCCAAACGGGTAACCATGACGGATAAGGGTCGGTTTGCCTCACTTCTTTTTTTACATCAATACGCGTATAACAGGTTTCCCCATCCATAAAGGTAGTGATGCTGGCTTGCGGCGATATGGATGCAGAAAGCAGTATTGCCGATAACAATATGCGGTATTTCATGGCGATGCAATGCACGGGTTTTTTTGGTTAATCTGATTTTTCAAACAGCCGGAATGTTTTCAGGCTGCCTGAAAACGCTCAATCCGTCCCCCTCGCCCTGTTCTCATGGAAGCGAGCCTGCCAATCGGCGAATCTGCCTTGCTCGATGGATTCGCGCATTTCCGCCATAATCACTTGATAAAAATGCAGGTTGTGGATGGTGCACAGTTGCGCACCGAGGATTTCGCCGACTTTGTCCAAGTGGTGCAGGTAGCTGCGGCTGAAGTGTTGGCAGGCGTAGCAGGTGCAGGATTCGTCCAGCGGGCGTTTGTCGTGACGGTGTTTGGCGTTGCGGATTTTGAGGTCGCCAAAACGGGTGAACAGCCAGCCGTTGCGGGCATTGCGCGTAGGCATCACGCAGTCAAACATATCCACGCCGTGCGCCACGCCGTAAACCAAATCTTCGGGCGTGCCGACGCCCATCAAATAATGCGGCTTGTTTTCAGGCAGCATCGGTGCCAGCGCACGCAGCATGCGATACATTTCGGGCTTGGGTTCGCCCACGCTCAAACCGCCGATGGCAATGCCTTTGAAGCCGATGTCTTCCAAGCCGCGCAGCGATTCTTCGCGCAAATCTTCATACATCGCGCCTTGGATAATGCCAAACAGCGCGTTGGGATTGCCCAAATCTTCAAACGCTTTTTTGCTGCGTTCTGCCCAGCGCAGGCTCATTTGCAGCGATTTGCGCGCTTCGGCGTGGCTGGCGTTGCCTTCGGTGCATTCGTCTAACTGCATCACAATATCGGAATTGAGCACGGTTTGGATTTTCATGGAGATTTCGGGCGATAGGAATAATTTGTCGCCGTTAATTGGGCTTTTGAAGGTGCAGCCTTCTTCGGTGAGCTTGCGCATATCGGACAGGCTGAACACTTGAAAGCCGCCAGAATCGGTCAAAATGGGCTTGTTCCAGCCGATAAAGTCGTGCAGCCCGCCAAATTGTTCTATCACTTCCAAACCAGGGCGCAGCCATAGGTGGTAAGTGTTGCCCAAGATGATTTGTGCGTTTATGTCGTGCAGATTTTGCGGCGTCATGGCTTTAACCGAGCCGTATGTGCCCACGGGCATGAATACGGGGGTTTCTATTTTGCCGTGATTGAGTTCGAGCGTGCCGCGGCGGGCGTGGCCGTCTTTTTTGTGCAGGGTGAAGTTGAGCATAAAGGTCTTTCTGTGTTTTCAGGCAGCCTGAAAATAAAAGCCGCGATTATAACGGTTTTACCCGCAAACCGTATTTTAGGCAGCCTGAAAACCCCGTTTGCCTTGTTTATCAAGCCCATCATCTCTATAATTTCGCGTTTTTTGGGCGCGGTTTAGACAGTCTAAAAGCGGTTTAGGCAGCCTGAAAACGTTATATACCCAATCCTGGAGCAACCATGTCTCAACTCAACATCACCCTACCCGACGGCTCAATCCGCCATTACGAATCCCCCATCACCATCGCCCAAATTGCCGCCAACATCGGCGCAGGGCTGGCAAAAGCCACCGTGGCAGGCAAAGTGAACGGCATTTTGCGCGATGCCAGCGACCCGATTACCGAAGATGCCAGCGTGCAAATTATCACGCCCAAAGATCCCGAAGGCGTAGAAATCATCCGCCATTCCTGCGCCCACTTGGTTGGGCATGCTGTTAAACAACTGTTCCCAAAAGTTAAAATGGTCATCGGGCCCGTAATTGAAGACGGCTTCTACTACGACATTTTCAGCGAAAAACCCTTCACCCCCGAAGACATCGCCGCCATTGAAACGCGCATGAAAGAGCTGATTAACCAAGACTACGACGTCATCAAAAAAATGACACCGCGCGCCGAAGTAATTGAAATCTTTAAACAACGCGGCGAAGACTACAAACTGCGCCTGATTGACGACATGGCAGACGACATCACCGCCATGGGCATGTATTACCACCAAGAATATGTGGATATGTGCCGCGGGCCGCACGTTCCCAATACCCGCTTTCTCAAAAACTTCAAGCTCACCAAAATTTCAGGCGCATACTGGCGCGGCGATAGTAACAACGAGCAATTGCAACGCATCTACGGCACAGCATGGGCAAACAAAGACGATCTCAAAGCCTACATCACGCGCATTGAAGAAGCCGAAAAACGCGACCACCGCAAACTCGGCAAACAGCTAGACCTGTTCCACCTGCAAGACGAAGCCCCAGGCATGGTGTTCTGGCATCCGCGCGGTTGGACGCTGTGGCAAGTGATTGAACAACATATGCGCCGCGAACTCACCGCCGCAGGCTACCAAGAAGTCAAAACCCCGCAAATCATGGATAAAACTTTTTGGGAAAAATCAGGGCATTGGGCGAACTACAAAGACAATATGTTCTTAACATCGTCCGAAAAACGCGATTACGCCGTTAAACCGATGAACTGCCCCGGTCATGTGCAAATTTTCAACCACGGCTTGCGCTCCTACAACGATTTGCCGATGCGCCTAGCAGAGTTTGGCTCATGCCACCGCAACGAACCCAGCGGCGCATTGCACGGCTTGATGCGCGTGCGCGGCTTTGTGCAAGACGATGCCCACATTTTCTGCACCGAAGACCAAATCGCCGAAGAAACCCGCGCGTTTAACCAGCTGGTAATGAAAATCTACCGCCAATTTGGCTTCCACGATGTCAGCATCAAACTCTCCCTGCGCCCCGAAAAACGCGCAGGCAGCGATGAAATTTGGGACAAAGCCGAACAAGGCTTGCGCGATGCGCTCACCGCTTGCGGCGTAACATGGCAAGAATTGCCAGGAGAAGGCGCGTTTTACGGGCCCAAAGTGGAATACCACATCAAAGACGCACTCGGACGCTCATGGCAATGCGGCACCATCCAGCTAGACTTCGTGCTGCCTGAAAGACTAGATGCCGAATACGTTACCCGCGACAACAATCGCGCTCGCCCTGTGATGCTACACCGCGCCATTTTAGGCTCGCTAGAACGCTTCATCGGCATTTTGATTGAGCAACACGCAGGCTCATTCCCGCTCTGGCTCGCCCCCGTGCAAATGGTGGTAATGAACATCACCGAAAAGCAAGCCGACTACTGCCGCGAAGTGGTTGCCCAACTGCAAGCCGCAGGCTTTCGCGCCGAGCTAGATTTACGCAACGAAAAAATCGGCTACAAAATCCGCGACAACAGCTCGCAGCGCTATCCATATCAAATCGTGATTGGCGACAAAGAAATGGAAAACGGGCAAGTTGCCGTGCGCAAAAAAGCCGAAGACTTAGGCAGCCTGAAAGTAGAAGAATTTATTGAGCGCTTGCAAGAAGAATTAAAGGCGGAGTTTTAAAAACTACTTAATGCTCGTGCTCACAATTAGGCAGCCTGAAAATCGCCAAGTCCAGTCCGCTAACAGCAACACCCAGCGGAACGCGCCACGTTGCCAATTAAGATAATGGGCTTATGGCAAAACAGAAACTGAGCAGACATGCTTACCGTTTTCAGGCTGCCTGATTGCGACAAAATCTTAAACAAACTTCACAAAATCCATTTAAAACGTTTACAATACGCGCTTTCATTCGCGGGCTGCGTTAGGCTTATTTAAGGCAGCCTGAAAACATCAATTTTATATAGGAGCATTCATCATCGCACAGCAAGAACGCGAAGCACGAATCAACGGCGAAATCACCGCCAAAGAAGTGCGCTTAATCAGTGGCGACGGCGAGCAACTTGGCGTTGTGAGCCTAAAAGAAGCCATGTCTATGGCAGAAGAACAAGACGTTGATTTGGTAGAAATTTCCCCAACTGCCAAACCACCTGTTTGCAAACTGATGGACTTTGGCAAATACAAATACGAACAATCCAAAAAACGCGACGAAGCCAAGAAAAAGCAGAAGCAAGTCCAAATCAAAGAAATCAAATTCCGCCCTGGCACAGACGATGGCGACTACAACATCAAAATGCGAAAAGTGCGCGAATTTTTGGCAGACGGCGACAAAGTTAAAATTACCCTGCGTTTTCGTGGGCGCGAAATGGCGCATCAGCAAATCGGTGTGCAGCTTTTAGAGCGCGTGAAAGCAGATGTGGCGGAAGATGCGCAAATTGAATCTTTCCCCAAGCTGGAAGGTCGCCAAATGGTGATGATGCTTGCACCCAAGAAAAAATAACCGTATAATCTCGCGTTTTCCTGATATACGCCGCGTCAGGAAAATGTTTTTTCTAGCGGCATAAAACCGTGGTTTCGGGTTTTAAGCATTGCTGTATGGCAAACGCCCGATGCCTTATCTTAAAAATGAATGGAGTTTTCCCATGCCTAAAATGAAAACTAAGTCTAGCGCGAAAAAACGCTTTAAAGTACTGGGTAACGGTGGCGTAAAACGCGGTCATGCGTTCAAAAGTCATATTTTGACCAAAAAAACCACCAAAACTAAACGCCAATTGCGCGGCACTGCTATGGTGAACGAACGAGATATGGCTTCCGTTGCTAAAATGTTACCTTACGCTTAAAGGAGTTAAACTATGCCACGCGTAAAACGCGGTGTTACCGCTCGTGCTCGTCATAAAAAAGTGATTGCGTTAGCCAAAGGCTATCGTGGTCGTCGCAAAAATGTCTATCGCATCGCCAAACAGGCGGTGATGAAAGCTGGTCAATACGCTTATCGTGACCGTCGCCAACGCAAACGCCAATTCCGTCAATTGTGGATTGCGCGTATCAATGCAGGCGCACGTTTGAATGGTTTGTCTTACAGCAAATTCATGAACGGCTTGAAACGTGCTGCTATTGAATTGGATCGCAAAGTATTGGCTGATTTGGCTGTATTTGATAAAGCTGCCTTTGCTCAATTGGTTGAAAAAGCGAAAGCTGCTTTGGCTTAATTTGAATGAGAAAACAAGGAAATCTGTTTGGCAGGTTTCCTTGTTTTTGTTTTCAGGCTGCCTTTGATGAAGTTGACTACGCCGCCGCTCGCGCCCAAAGTTATCCAAGCATTAGCCAAGTTGAATGTGCATACAGTTCAAGATGTGCAAGCAATGAATCCTTGTCGTGCTTTTTTGTTATTGAAGCAAGCGGGTTTGAGTGTAACCAAAAGTGTATTTTGGCAATTGGTGGCGTTAGGCAGCCTAAAAACGGTGCAGCAGCTTGCGGAATCGGAGCGCGAATATTGGGAACGGCAGCTGCGTGAAATGCCGCCTGTTGCGCTGTTTCCACCGCAAAGCGAGATGGAACGCTTGATGCGTGCTGCGCTGTTTCAGGCTGCCGAAGCGGCGAAGCTGGGGGAAGTGCCTGTTGGTGCGGTTGTGGTGCATCGGGGGGAAATCATTGCGCGGGCGCATAATCGTTGTGTGTTGGATTGCAATATCAGCCATCATGCGGAGATTCAGGTGCTGGCAGTGGCAGGGAAGACGCTGGGCAATTATCGGCTGAATGAATGCGATGTGTATGTGTCGTTGGAGCCGTGTGCGATGTGCGCGAGTGCTATGATGCAGGCGCGGGTGGCGCGGGTGGTTTTTGCTGCGCCTGAGCCGAAAACTGGAGCGGCGGGCAGTGTCATCAATCTTTTTGAAAACAAGCAATTAAATAGCCATACTGCGTTATTGGGCGGGGTGTTGGTGGATGAGGCGAAGCAGCAATTGCAAGCGTTTTTCAGGCAACGGCGTTGAGGCAGCCTGAAAATTGGTTGGCATGATTAGTGTTTTGTTCTTTACGCGGTTTAACGATTTAAAAATTTAATCTGTATCAAATTGGCGTATAATTCGCCCAGTAAATAAGCACGATTTGAGAAATGGAAAAGAGTTCAATGAACCATGATTTTGCGCTATCTGTTCCAAGCGGGCATGGCAGCTTGGAGCAATATATTCATACAGTAAACAGTATTCCTATGCTCACGTTGGAAGAGGAGACTTCGCTGGCGCAGCGGCAATTGCGCGGCGATTTGGAAGCGGCGAAAAAACTGATTTTGTCGCATTTGCGCGTGGTGGTTTCTATTGCGCGTGGTTATGATGGCTATGGTTTGAATCAGGCGGATTTGATTCAAGAGGGCAATGTGGGCTTGATGAAGGCGGTGAAACGTTTTGAGCCGACGCATGGCGCGCGTTTGTTTTCGTTTGCGGTGCATTGGATTAAGGCGGAGATTCACGAATTTATTTTGCGCAATTGGCGTTTGGTTCGCATCGCGACTACTAAGCCGCAACGCAAATTATTTTTTAATTTGCGCAGCATGCGCAAAAGTTTGAGCGCACTAAGCCCGAAAGAGGCGCAGGATATTGCCGATGATTTGGGCGTGAAACTCTCTGATGTTTTGGAGATGGAACAACGCATGACGGGCAATGATGTGGCTTTGTTGGCAGACAACAGCGATGATGACGACAATAATTTTGCGCCGATTGATTGGTTGAGCGATGCGCAAAGCGAGCCGAGCCAGCAGTTGGCAAAAAAAGCGCATTACGCTTTGCAAACGGAAGGCTTGCAAAATGCGCTAGCGCAATTGGATGAGCGCAGCCGCCGCATTGTGGAAACCCGTTGGCTGCAAGATGACGGCGGTTTGACGCTGCACGAATTGGCGGCAGAATTTGGTGTTTCTGCGGAGCGGATTCGCCAAATTGAAGCAAAGGCGATGCAAAAACTGCGCGCGCTGTTGGCTGAAAATGCGGACGATGTGATTGAAGAAGATTGATGCGCATGGCGATAAAAAACCGATGATTGGAAAAATCATCGGTTTTTGTTTTGGTGTTGCCATAGCGGTTTTCAGGCTGCCTACTCTTACACTGCTGAGGCAGCCTGAAAATAGGGTAGGGCGGGCGGTCTGATTGTTTTAGCGGCGTGAGCAAAATATAAGGCGTGCGTTGCCATGCCTGTTTTGTTTTTCAGGCTGCCCTATGCGATGGAGGCAGCCCGAAAACGTTTTTATACACCTACATCGATGTTTAGCCGTTCTAGGCGATAGCGCATGGAGCGGAAGCTGATGCCGAGTGTTTTGGCGGCTTGCGTGCGGTTGCCTTGGGTGAGACGCAGGGCGTATTCCAGAATTTGGCGTTCAATGTCGTCCAGATAATCTTGGATTTGGGTAGTGCCCATTTGAAAGTTGGGCAGGCCGCTGATGACTTGGTGTTGGCTGGTGCCTTCCAGTTCTACGGCTGCGCTGCCACCGCCAAGTGGGTCGGTGGTGATTTGCAAATCGTCCACGTCTATGGTGTGGTTGCTGGCGAGGGCGACGGCGCGTTCTAGGATGTTTTCCAGTTCGCGGAAGTTGCCAGGGTAGTTGTAGCGCAGCAGGGCTTCGCGGGCGGCGGGGGTCATGTTGATGTCGCCGCTGTGGTGTTTGCGCAAGAGATGGGCGATAAGGTTGGCGAGGTCTTCGTGCATTTCGCGCAGGGCGGGCATGTGCAGCGTTACCACGTTAAGGCGGTAGAACAAGTCTTGGCGGAAGGCACCGCTTTCCACCAGCGCGGGGAGATTTTTGTGGGTGGCGGAGATGATGCGCACGTCCACTTTCACTTCTTGCGCATCGCCAATGCGGCGCACAGCTTTTTCTTGGATGGCGCGCAAGAGTTTGACTTGCATGGCAAGCGGCAGGTCGGCGACTTCGTCCAAAAATAGGGTGCCACCGTGGGCGTGTTGGAAGAAGCCGAGACGGTCTTGGTCGGCGCCTGTGAAGCTGCCTTTTTTGTAGCCGAAGAATTCGCTTTCCATCAGGTTTTCTGGGATGGCGCCACAGTTTACGGCGATGAACGGCCCGTCTTTGCGCGGCGAGAGTTCGTGGATGCTGCGCGCGGCTTGTTCTTTACCCGAGCCGCTTTCGCCTGAAATGTAAACGGGCACATTGGCAGGGGCGAGCTTGCGGATTAAGCCGCGCACGGTTTCAATTTGGGGGGATGAGCCAAGCAGGCGCGGCAGGTCGGCTTCCATTTTGAGCGGGTTTTCGTTGACAGAAATAGCGGCTTTGCTGGCAACGGCTTTTTCAGGCTGCCTTATGGGCTCGGGCTGTTGCGCAATGGGATTGCTTGGGGGTGTTGAGGCAGCCTGAAAATCAGCTTCGGCAGGGTTATCAAGGATAACAGGCTCGGCTTTGGGCGGTGCGGTCTGTGCCACGGGTTCGGCAGCGGTTTTGGGCGCGGCAGGCGGCGTGCTCTTGTCTTCTTGCACCTTGATGGCGGATTTAACCAGCGTGCGCAGTTGCGCCAGCGTGATGGGTTTTTGCAGATAGTCAAACGCGCCTTCTTTCAACGCTTGCACGGCTTGGTCGGCGCTGCCAAAAGCGGTAATCACGGCAACGGGCACATCCAGCTGCTGTTGGTTGATGTGTTGCACCACTTCCAAGCCCGAGCCATCGGGCATACGCATATCGGTGAGCACGAGCGAATATTTTTTGCTGTCCAACTTGCTTAATGCGGCGCGCACGCCTTCGGCGGTATCAACGTGCAAGCCCATTTTCATCAGGGTCATTTCCATTAAATCTCGGATGTCGGCTTCGTCATCAACAACTAATACGGGGCGGTTTAGGTTTGTACTCATTTGGGGGCTCTCGGTAGGATAAGTTCAAAGGATTTGGCGTGTGGCACATAGCAGAGATCGCCGTTGTTGGCGTGGGCGAGCTCGCGGGCAACATATAGCCCCAAGCCTGTGCCTTCGGCTTCGGAAGTGTTGAAGGGTTCAAATAGATGCTCGCGGATGGTTTCGGATACGCCTGGCCCATCGTCCCACACGCGCAGGCTGATGTTGTTTTTGCCAAACACGCGCAGGCTCACCACGATGCTGCCTTTTTCTTTGCGGCAATGCCGCCATGCGTTGTTGCAAAGGTTCCACATGATTTGTTGCAAGTGGGCGGCATCAAAAAGGGCGATAAAGCTGGAACCATTGGGCACATCAAGGCGCAGGCAGTTTTTGGCATCGGGGTTGGTGAGATAAAACTCTTGGGTGAAATTGAGCCAGAATTGAGTGAGATGGATGCCTTTGGTTTCAATGCGATCGCTGCGGTTGAGCGAGGTGATGTCTTCCAGCATTTTGTCGATGCGGGTGATGTTTTTTTCTATGATATCGCTGAGTTTGTTGTATATCGGGTTTTGGTCTTCTTCGGCGGTTTCGTGGATTAGCCCGCTGGCTTGGCGCATGGCGGATAGGGGGTTGCGGATTTCGTGCGCCAGATTGGCGGTGAGCAAGCCAAGCGCGGTGAGTTTCAGCGTTTGCGCTTCGGCTTGGCGTTCGCGCTCGGCGCGGGCAAACAGCATCAGCAGTTCGGTGTCTTCCTGAATGATGGGGATGGCGCGAACATACATCAACGTGGAGTTAATCGGCGAGAGATTGGAGAAGGATTCTTCGGGTTTGAGCCGCCATGTTTTCACCAAGCCGCTCAAAAATGGGGCGATTTCGTTGCTTTCTAGTTCGGAGAAATATTGTTTGGCTTGGCGATTGTGCGTCCACACTAGGCAATCTTGATCCACCACGATCACGGCTTCTTGAATTCGGTTGAGCACGATTTTGTTTAAGGTGCTTAGTCGCTCAAAGGCGGTGCGGTGGGTGCGGATGGAATCATCGGCGGTAACGAGATAGCGCGCGGAAAATGAAGTAAGCAGGGGAACGATGTAGCAGGCGGCCATCAGCAGGATTTGCCCGGTGAGCAGCGAGAGGTTGCCGCGGATGGTATCCATGTTAAATGGGTAGAATTTCCACATGATGTCGCACACAATCAGCAAGGCGGCATAGCTGCCATAAAGCAGGGGATAGCGCCCATAGCTGAGCACGCAAGCGGTGGCGAGAAAGGGTAGGGCAAGGATGCCAAAGCCTGAGGATACGCCGCCAGCCAGCGCGGTGAGAATGCCCATCATGGTGATGTCAAACACGGCGCTGGCATTGGGCAGGGCACGGGTTTTGTGTTGCATCTGCCATTTGGGGTTGGCAAGGCTGAACATGATGACTGCGCCGTAAACGGTACACCAAATTTGCAGCCAGCCTTCGTTGTTCACCAAGGGGGCGTAGGTGGCGAGCGTTTGCGCCGTGCTACGGATGTTGTGGATGATGGCGAGAAAGATGAGCAAGGAGATTAGGATGGAAATCCTTGCGATGTTGATCATATTGATCACGCGCTTGCTTTGCTCATCCCAGTCGTCGATGATGCCGATGTCTTTTTCGTTAAATGCCATAGTGGGGGCTTTCGGGGGGAATGGTTTTTCAGGCTGCCTATGTGGATGGGCGATTGCGTTTGTATTGCCGTTTTAATTTCGTTGAAGCCTGTGGCTTTCAGGCTGCCTACCGCGCTTCAATCATTTTCAGGCTGCCTGAAATATTCAGCAGCTTGCCTTTGCCTGCGCGTTTGCCTGCGATGTCGGCGATGCGCAGCGTTTCTTGGTGCGCCGCGCCGCGCTTGCCGATGATGTGCAGCGTGTAGTGTTCGCTGCGGAGCGCGGCGGCAAGGGCGAGCGTGTCGCCGTCTGCCAGCTTGATGAGTTGCAAGCCGCGCCCTTTTGCCATGATTTTCATTTCGCTGATGGCAAAGGCGAGCAGGCGTTTGTTGGCACTTGCCAACACAATGCGGCTATCGGGCGCAATCAGCCAATCATTCGCAATGCGAACGGGCGGCAGGGCGGTTTCGTTATCATCCAGCGTGAGCACCGCTTTGCCTGCTTTTTGCCGTGTAAACAAGTCTTCCAGCTTGGCAATAAAGCCGTAGCCGTGGCAGCCTGAAAGCAGATAATAATCATCCGCCGCGCCCGCCAATAGCGCGACCACGCTGGCTTGGCTGGGCAATTCAATCAGCGAGCCAATCGGCACGCCGTCGCCGCGCCCTTTGGGGATTTCGGCGGCATCCAGCGTGTAGCTGCGCCCTTGCGTGTCCCACACCACAACGGGCTGCACGGTGCGCGTTTCCAGCACTTGCTGCAAGGCATCGCCTTCTTTAAACGCAATTTGCGCGGCATCCACGCCATGCCCTGCGCGGGCGCGCAGCCAGCCTTGTTGCGACAGGATTAGGGTTATCGGTTCATCGGCGGTGGTTTGCGTGAGCGTGGCGCGTTCGGCGGCTTCCACCAGCGTGCGGCGCGCATCGCCAAATTGCTTGGCATCGGCTTGGATTTCTTTGATGATGAGCTTGCGCTTTTCGTTTTCATCACCCAACAGCGTTTTCAGGCTGCCTGCTTCTTCGCGCAACTCGTTTAGCTCGCGTTCAATTTTAATGCCTTCCAATCTTGCCAACTGGCGCAGGCGGATTTCTAAAATATCTTCCGCTTGGATTTCGGTAAGGTTAAACGCCGCCATCAGCTCGGGTTTAGGCTCGTCTGCTTCGCGGATGACTTTAATCACTTGGTCAATATGCAAAAACGCAATCATGCGTCCGTCTAAAATATGGATGCGCTTTTCTACGGCGTTTAAACGATGTTGCAAGCGGCGCGTTACCGTGGCGGTGCGGTAGTCCAGCCATTCTTGCAAAATGGTTTTCAGGTTTTTTTGCGCGGGGCGATTATCTAGCCCCATCATCACAAGGTTTACAGAAACATTGCCTTCCATGCTGGTTTGCGCCATCAGCGTGTTGATAAACGTTTCAGGCTGCATTCGGCTGGATTTTGGCTCAAACACAAGGCGCACGGGGTGTTCGCCATCGCTTTCATCGCGCACTTTTTCCAGCAAATCCAGCATCAGCTTTTTGGTGTTGAGCTGCTCTTGGCTGAGCTGTTTTTTGCCTGCTTTGGGCTTGGGATTGGTTTGCTCTTCAATTTCTGCCAAGATTTTGGCGGCGGAAGTGTTGGGCGGCAATTCGCTTACCACCACGCGCCATTGTCCACGCGCCAGCTTTTCCACGTCATAACGCGCGCGCACGCGGATGCTGCCTTTGCCTGTTTCGTAAATTTGCGCGATGTCTTTGGCGGGGGTAATGATGTGTGCGCCGCCTGCAAAATCGGGCGCGGGGATGTGGTGCTGCAAATCGGCGGTGGTGAGCGCGGGATTTTTCAGCAACGCCACCGCCGCTTGCGCCACTTCGCCCAGATTGTGCGATGGAATTTCGGTTGCCATGCCCACGGCGATGCCGCTTGCGCCGTTAAGCAGCACCATCGGCAGCCGCGCGGGCAGCGATTCGGGCTCTGAAAATGCGCCGTCATAATTTGGGATGAAGTCCACCGTGCCTTGGTTGATTTCGCTCAGCAGCAGCTCGGCAAGCGGGGTTAAACGCGCTTCGGTGTAGCGCATTGCTGCCGCGCCGTCGCCATCGCGCGAGCCAAAATTGCCGATGCCGTCAATCAGCGGATAGCGCAGGGTAAAATCTTGCGCCATGCGCACCATCGCTTCGTAGGCGGAGCTGTCGCCATGTGGATGGTATTTGCCGAGAATCTCGCCGACCACGCGGGCGGATTTAACAGGCTTTGCGCCATGCACCAAGCCCATGTCTTTCATGGCAAACAAAATGCGCCGCTGCACGGGTTTTTGCCCGTCTTGCACGGCGGGCAGGGCGCGCCCTTTAACCACGCTCATGGCGTATTCTAGGTAGGCGCGTTCGGCGTATTGGGCGAGATTGAGCGTGTTTTGGGCGTGGTCAAACATGGTTTTAACGGCGTGAAAAAATGGCGTATTTTAAACGAAATAGGGGCAGCCTGAAAACTGCGGGGCTGGGTTTCAGGCTGCCTTTGAGGGCGTTAATGCTTATTTTTGGGCGTAAGATGTTTTGCCTGTGTAGCGCGCTTCCAGAACTTCCATATCGGGCAGGCGCACGCGATAATGCCATTGTTTGGATGGGAAGTTCATGCCTTCCGTGTCGCCCTCTTACCCGTAGGCGGGTTTGGCGGAAATGATGTTTAGCGTGTTATCGGGATTAAGGCGGATGCTTTCAATAAAGCGCGGATGGACAACATAGGGATTGTTGACATCGGTGTCTGCCAACTGTTTTGCCAGCATATCTTGCTCGGCTATGTGCAAACGGTTGTTGTGGCGCACCAGATGTGCAAGGTAAAAACTGCTGGTTGCTGAGCCGCCGCTGCATATTGTTTCTGGGCTGCCGTCCGCTTTTTTATATTGGTGTAGTAATCGGCTGATGCCCACCACAATGCCAAATAATCGCGCTTGCCATCGTGTTGCCAAACTAGGATGTTGTTTGCGCTTGGGTCGTAGCCATCGCCGCCGATTTCGGCGTCGCAATATGCTTGCGAGACTTGCGCGAGCAGCGTGTTGCGCACTTTTTCGCGTTCGGCTGCGGTGGATTGTGGCATGGCTTGCACGGGCGGCGCGGTATTTTGGTTTTCAGGCTGCCTTAGGCAAATAAACATCAAACCGCGTAGATTTGCCTTCATATTGATACGCAGGCTTTTCGCCGCATAAAAACACCCCCAAGCGCGGGCGTTTGACCACTACGCGCTTTTTGGCAACGGCGCGGGCAGCCTGAAACAGCGCGGCAGCATCGGCAGTTTCAGGCTGCCCCACCAGCTCGTGAAAATATGCCATTTCTTTTTTCACCGCGGCGGACTTTTGCCGCTCGGGATACATCGGGTCAAGATACACCACATCGGGGCGACCGATTTGCGCGGCAAGTGTGGGCATGAGTGCGGCGGCGTTGCCCTGATGCAGCGTGATGCGCGCGGCGATGGCGGCGATTTCGGGCGATTGCGCGGCGCGGTGTAAACCGTCTTGCAACAGCGCGAACACGGCAGGATGCTGCTCAAATGTGTGCACGGCAAGATTCAAATTCGCCAACACAAAACTATCGCGCCCCAGCCCGCCCGTTGCATCCCACACCACGGGGCGCGCGGTACGTTGCACCGCTTTGGCAATCAATTCGCCGCCGCCTTTGGTGCGCCGATATTGCGTCGCGCCGCTGGCAAAATCCACTTGCACCACGCCTTTTTCGCCTTGTTGGCAGAGGCACAAACCGCGCTCGTCGTAGCGCAGGTAAACAGGGGTTTCAGGCTGCCTGATGGCGGTGGCGTGGGTGAGGTGGGTGGGGAGGGGGAGAGCGGTAACGATGGATAAAGTCATAATCAAACGGGAGAAAAGGGTTTAGCTTCGCAACTTCGCTGCGCTACGCAGGCTGTTTATCGGGGGAAACGGCACGGACGACTGCCACGCGGCAAGGCGAGATTTTACACGCAAGATGCGCCCACCAGCGGGCAAAGTACGTTTCAGCCTGTCTATTGTTTCAGGCTGCCTATTGGGTTGCAAAGGGTTGTCGCGCAGCAAGCCAACGTGTTCCAGATAAAATCAAGCCGCAACCCATTTTCAGGCTGCCTACTCTTGTATAATAGGCAGCCTGAAAATCATTCTCCACACACCATTATCATGCCCACGCTCCCTGCCTATCTAGCCAACATCCGCATCGTGCTTTCGCGCACCAGCCATCCTGCCAACATCGGCGCCGCCGCCCGCGCCATGAAAACCATGGGTTTAACCCAGCTTACGCTTGTTGCCCCCAACATCATGGCAACGCCGATGACCCCCGAGCCGCCCGCCTTTATCGCCGAGCAAGCTGCCGATTTCAGGCTGCCCGAAGAGAGCTTTGTGCTGTCATCAGGCGCAAGAGACGTGCTGGAACGCGCCGACATTGTCGCCACGCTGCCCGAAGCGTTAGCAGGCACAACATTAAGCTGCGCCCTTACTAGCCGCCGCCGCGAGCTCACCACCCCGCTGCAAACCCCGCGCCAACTCGCCCCCAGCCTGCTTGCCGCCGCCCAAGCAGGGCAGCAAATCGCGCTGGTGTTTGGCAACGAAACCTACGGGCTCAGCATAGACGAAGTGCAACAATGCAACCGTCTGATGACCATCTCAGGCAATCCCGATTATTTCTCGCTCAATCTCGCGCAAGCCGTGCAAGTGGTGTGCTACGAGCTGTTTAGCCATGTCAACATGGACATGAGCCATTTAATCCCCAAGCGCAATTTGGCAACCGCCGAACAAGTGGCGGGTATGGTGCGTCATCTGGAAGACACGATGGTCGGGCTGGATTTTTTCCGCCGCCGCAACCAAGAGCGCATGGTGCGCCGCCTGCATTCGCTGTTCAGCCGCGCCGACATCACCACCGAAGACATTGATATTCTGCGCGGATTTTTTAACATGGTGCAGCACAAGCTGCCCAAAAAATAGTTTTCAGGCTGCCTTTGCCACGTTACCGCCGCGTCGTATAGGCAGCCTGAAACGTCTTTTTTATTTGTTTACAGAAAGAAAAACATGAACGTAGAAGAATTTCTCGCCAACGAAAAAACCGCCGCCGAGGGCTATCGCTGCGGCTTTATCGCCATTGTGGGGCGGCCCAACGTGGGTAAATCCACGCTGATGAACCACCTAATCGGGCAAAAAATCAGCATCACCAGCAAAAAAGCCCAAACCACGCGCCACAAAGTAACCGGCATCTACACCGACGACACCGCGCAGTTTGTGTTCGTGGACACCCCCGGTTTCCAAACCTATCACCGCAACGCCATGAACGAACGGCTAAACAAAAACGTAACCGAAGCGGTGCGCGATGTGGACGTGATTGCCTTTGTGGTGGAAGCCATGCGCTTTTCCGATGCCGACCGCATCGTGTTGCAGCAGCTGCCCAAAAACACGCCCGTGGTGCTGGTGGTGAACCAAATTGATAAGGCAAAAGACGCCGCCGCGCTGGATGCGTATATCGCCCAAGTGCGCCAAGCGTTTGATTTTGCCGATGACGAAGTAGTCAGCGCGAAACACGGGCTACGCATCGGCAACCTGCTGGCGAAGCTAAAAACCTATCTGCCCGAAAGCGTGCCGATGTATCCCGAAGACATGATTACCGATCGTTCCAGCCGCTTTTTGGCGGCGGAAATCGTGCGCGAGAAGCTGTTTCGCTATTTGGGCGAGGAGCTGCCTTATGCGATGAATGTGGAAGTGGAAAAATTTGACGAGGGCGACGGCATCCACCATATCTATATCGCGGTGCTGGTGGACAAGGAAAACCAAAAGCCGATTGTGATTGGCAAGGGCGGCGAAAAGCTGAAGAAAATCTCCACCGAGGCGCGGCTGGATATGGAAAAGCTGTTTGACTGCAAGATTTTTTTGAAGGTTTGGGTGAAGGTGAAATCGGGATGGGCGGATGATGTGCGGTTTTTGAATGAGTTGGGGTTATGAGAGAGCCTAGATTAGCGTTGGTTTTATTGGTTTTGCTGATGATGCTGTCGCTGGCGGTCGTGGCTTTTTTATTGGCGCGGACGCCGCAAAAATTTTATGAGAAATTTGATTCCATGCACCGAAATTCGCCATTGGACGGATTGCGCGGCGCATTGGCAACTTGCGTATTTGCTCACCATTTTTATTTGATGTATCGCTGGAAGATAGAAGGGGAATGGGGTATCGCTGATAATTTTGGTCAGCATTGGATGTATTTTGCGCAAAATATTGGTGCGATTCCTGTTAGCCTGTTTTTTATGATTACAGGCTTTCTTTTTCTTAATAAACTCAAACAAAAAGAAATCAATTGGAAAAACTTATACATCGCGCGCATTCGGCGGATTATGCCGTTGTATCTGCTGTCGCTACTGTTTGTGGTGTATGCCAGCTTTAAAGCAGTGGGCGTGGAAAATGTGGCGTTTTGGGATGGCGCAGATTGGCTTTTTCACTGGGCAACTTTTCGCTATCAGCCACTCAATGGTTTTGTGAGTTTTATTGCCAACGCAGGTGTGCAGTGGACTTTGCTTTACGAATGGGCATTTTATTTCAGCCTGCCGTTTATTCATACGGCAATGCACCAATTGCCTGCGAGCAATAAAAAACAATGGGGCGTGATTGCCTTGTGCGGCGCGTTATTCGGCTGGATTATCACGCAAACCGATACCCACCATTATTGGCAATTTGTGCTCTCCGCTGCGGCGGTGAGTTTGAGCGGGGTGCTGTTGCCATGGATACAACAATATAAAAAATGGCTGAATGTGGCAGTGTCGCTTTTGCTGCTGGCAACGGCGTTTTTATTTCCACCTTATACGCCAATCAACCGCATTTTGGTGGCGTTATTGTTTTTGCTGTTGGCAGGGGGCTATGATTTTGGCGGCATTTTGCGACATCGCGGCATGAAAATGTTGGGCGATATGAGTTACAGCATTTATTTGATGCATGGCGTGGTGCTGTATAGCGTGTTTGCGCTGGGTGGTTGGTTTGATTTCCAAGCACATGGTTTGTTGGTTTATATAGCAACATTCCCGCTGATTTTTGTGCTGGTGTTATTGTTGTCGTGTACTACTTATTTGGGTGTGGAACGTCCATTCTTGCGGAAGCGACAATAGAGTAGGGCATTCATCTACACCACAAAAAAGGCAGCCTGAAAACGTATTTTAAGATGCCGTTTTAGCTTCGCTGAAACTCGCTACGCTCGTTTTCAGGCTGCCTCAATCTATGCAATGACTATAAGTAAACAATCTCCCCGCTGCGCCCCCTGCTTTGCTCGCTCGCCCACCACACAAAATCAGGCGTAATGTCTGCCATATCCTTGCGCTCCGCCGCCGTCTCCCCAGGGTGGGTTTTGATGCGCTGCGGCGAATTGATAGACCCAGGTACCAACACATTCGCGCGCAAATTTGGAAAGCGCTCCCACTCATCCGCCGCCACTTTACACAAATAATTCAACGCCGCCTTGCTCGCGCCAAAGCCGCCCCAATACGCCTGCGGCGCTTCGCCGTGGCTTTCGCCCACAAAAACCACCGAAGCGTCAGGCGATTCTTTCAGCATCGGCAACACCGCCCGCGTTAAAGCCATCGGCGCCACCGTGTTGATGCGGTATTGGTTCACCCACTCCGCCACCGTTTGAAAATCCAACGGCGAAAGCGCGTAAAAATAGCTCGCGCAATGAATCACCCCGTCCAATTTACCCTGCGTCGCCTCTGCCAACGTGCGCGCCAGTTGTTCAAATTCCAGCTCCTGCGCGCCAATCATGTCAAAACAAATCGCAAACGGCTCTACGCTGCCCGCCGCCAACACCTCGTCATACACCTTTTCCAATTTCTTTTGACTGCGCCCCAGCAACACCACCGTCGCCCCCGCCGCCGCGCAAGATTTCGCCACCTCCGCGCCCAAGCCCTGCGATGCGCCCGTTACCAATATCACCTTGTTTGCTAATGCATTGTTTTCCAATGATTTCGTTGTCATTTCAATCTCCTTGTCTCTAAAAAATTTCAGCCGAAGCCAGCAGCAACGCACGGCAGCCTGCGTAGCGAAGCAGAGTTGCGAAGCTAAAACCCAGCTCCAATTTAGCATAAAATTACGCTTTTTAACATAAACATCTATAATACCCACCTGCTTTCAGGCTGCCTTTTGCCTATTTTTTGCCAGAGCAGGCGTTTCGCCGCCTACCACGAGCAGGGGCAAGCCCCTGCACCCCATGCAGCATTAACCATTCCTTGTCCATTTTCAGGCTGCCTATTGGAGTAGAAACTGTTTAGTGGGATATGAGGCAGCCTAAAACCTTTGCAAAACCTCAACGGCAGCCTGAAATCTAAAAGGGAACGGCGGCAGTTCGCTACCAAATGGCTTATTAACGCAGAGCATTGCTGTTTTACCCAAATATCGGCGAGCCGCCAATGCCCCATCGGTTGCAAATTTTTCAAAGGTTTCAGCCTGAAATCCACAACCAATGGCGCTTGCAGAAACCTTTGCGAAGCCCGCAACCCAATGGAGCGTCAGCGGCTCGCCAACATTTCCCCCAACCCGATTAAACACACCATTTAGCAACTAGCCGTTGCTGCCCCATTTTAGTTTTCAGGCTGCCTTACAACCCAATAAACAGCCCCCGATAGGCAGCCTGAAACAGCCACCCAATCCCCCCACCATGCCCACCATCCTCCTTATCCGCCCCGAAAACCGCCTCGCCCCCGACATCGCCATCTGCGCCGCCGCAGGCTGGCAAGCCGTCCCCTTTGCCCCCATCCGCATCGCCCCCATCGCCGAAACCCTTTTCAGGCTGCCGCAAACCATCGCTCCCGCCCAAGCCCTGTTTTGGGTGAGCCCCACCGCCGTAGAAATCGCCGCGCCCCATTTAGGCAGCCTGAAAACCCACCAACCACCCATCATCCACATCGCAGTCGGCAAGCAAACCGCCCAAGCCCTGCATCAACAAGGCATCGCCCTCGTCCACGCCCCCACCAACGGCAACGACAGCGAAGCCGCCCTTGCACAGCCCATTTGGCACAGCCTACCACTCAGCAGCCGCATCGTCATCATCCGCGGGCAAGGCGGGCGCGAGCATCTCGCCCAAGCCCTGCGCCAACGCAGCTTTGCCGTGCAATACGCCGAATGCTATCAGCGCATCCCCCAGCCGCTTAACTGGCAAACGTTTCAGGCTGCCGCCCCCCGCGCCGCATGGATAACTTCATCCGAGCTTGCCCAAGAGCTGTTTACACAATGCCCACAAGCATTTAGGCAAAACCTCAAATCCTTGCTATACTTCACACAACACACGCGCATCGCCCAAACCCTAACCGCGCTTGGTGCCGACCACGTTCACACCGTAGCCCAATTAAGCGATGCGCTTAACTATTTTTCATCACGGAGCAATCCCAAATGACCGACAACACACAAAATCAGCAGCCTGAAAACCAAGCTGCCGCCAACGCAGAAACCATTGAAACAATTGGCACCAGCAAACCCGAACCCCAACCGCAGCCTGAAAAACCATTGCAGCCTGAAAAACAACCCGACCCCGCGCAGCCCCAGCCCATCGTTATCCAACAAAAAACCAGCAGCGGGCGCGGCATCGCCACAGGCGCGCTGGTGTTATCGCTGATTGCGCTGGGTGCAAGCGGCTTTTTATTTGTGCAAGGGCAAAACGTGCTCAAACAACAAGAAATGCGCATCGGGCAAGACCTAAACCAAGCCGCGCTGGGCAACAGCGAAAACGCCACGCGACTGCAAGCCACCCTAGCCAAACAAGCCGAACTAGACACCCAGCTTAACAAAATCCTGCAAAACGAAAGCGACACCGCGCAAACACTAGACGGCATCCACCGCGCCTACGCCGAATTGCTCAAAGGGCGCGTCAACTGGCTGGTAGACGAAATTGAAGTAACCCTAAACACCGCATCGCAACAGCTATTGCTATCAGGCAATGTGCCTGTTGCCACCACCGTGCTAGAAAACGTAGAACAACGGCTCAACCGCTTTGAGCAGCCTGAATTGCTGCCCATTAAACAAGCCATCAGCCAAGATTTGGCGGCGCTCAAAAACCGCCCCTATCTCAACGTTTCCGCCACTGCCCTGCGCCTAGACCGCTTGGAAAGCGCGGTGGACAGCCTGCCGCTGCTGGTGGACAGCACCATGAACGCCCAAAACGCCGAGCCCGCGCCCACATCCAAAGCGGGCAGCTTTTGGACGCGCGCATGGAACAACACCAGCGAGCTGGTTAAAAGCATGGTGGAAGTGCGCAAACTAGACAACAACGACGCCATGCTCATTGGCGCGGAACAAGTCTTCTATCTGCGCGAAAACTTGCGCCTACGCCTGCTGGATGCGCGCCTTGCCTTACTGCAACACAACAGCGAAGTCTATCAACACGGGCTTGCCGCGATTGAAGAAACGGTAAAACGCTATTTTGATGTGCAATCGCCCAACACCCAAACATGGCTCAAAGAAGTGGACGAGCTCAAATCGGTAGAGATCCGCATGGTTTCCGACGAAGCGCTCAAAGCCAGCCTAGCTGCCGTGCGCGATTATCAAAACAACGTGCGCACCGCGCTGCCTGTGGTGCTGCCTGAAAGCAAACCTGCCGCGCCTGTTGCGCCTGCTGCTGCATCTGCTCCCAAAGTCGCATCTGATCCTACGCCCGTTGCTGCGTCGCCCGCAGCCGCTGCATCCGAGCCCAAATCCGAAAAATCAGACAGCAAAGCCGCCAGCCAGCCTGCATCCAAACCATCCGCCTCCGAGCCAGCGCCTAAACCCGCCAGCGAAACCAAAGGAGCCAAAGCATGAAACAGCTCATTTGGATAATCTTTCTATTTCTCTGCGCCATCGGGCTAGCCATGCTCGCCAAAACTTACACCGGCAACGTTTATTTTGTGGTGGAAGGCTATTCGCTGCGCATGAATCTCAACTTCTTCATCATCGTTGCTTTGCTGAGCGTGTTTGTGTGGTATTTGTTGATTAAGCTGCTGGTAGGCATTTTTGGCACGCCGCATCGTTTAAGCCAATTTGGCGCATCACGCCGCAGCCGCAAAGCAGCGCAAGAACTCAACGCCGCAGGCTTGGCGTATTTTGAAGGCAAATTCCAAGAAGCCGCGCAACACGCCGATAAAGTGCTTGCCAACAAGCAAGCAGGCGACAACCGTATTCTTGCCTTGATGCTGGCTGCTCACGCCGCCGACCAAAGCCACAACACCGAAGCGCGCGACCAATATCTGAACGACATCGCCAAGCTGCCCAGCAAAACCCAGCTATCACGCCATTTGCTGCTGGCAGAAAGTGCGTTGAATCAACAAGATTACGACAGCGCCACCACCCATCTCACCGCCGCCGCGCAAATCAATCCGCGTCTCACCCGCTTGGCGCGCTTGCAATTGCGTATGGCGTTGGATAAAGGCGATGCGCTAGACATCCTAGACAAAACCGAAAAATTGCAACGCGCAGGCGCCATGAACGACACCGAAGCACAGCAAACCGCCGAAGTGGCGTATCGCAAGCTGCTGGATTTGGCAAACGATGCCGCAGGCATGAAAGCCTGCCTGAAACGCATCCCCGAATCTTTGCGCAACAACGCCCTGAACGTTGCCATCGCACGCAAATACAACGAGTTGGGCTTGTATGACCAAGCGATTGCATGGGTGAACACGCATTATCCCAACTCGCGCGATGCCAATTTGCTGCCTCCCTTTGTTGCCAGCGTGCGCTATTTAGACGACCGCCGCCAGCAAAAAGCGATTGATACGGGCGATACATGGCTGAAAGACAATCCCAAAGATTCGCGCCTGCTGATGTATCTGGGCGAGCTTGCCGCGCAAAAACAATTGTGGGGCAAGGCACAAAGCTATTTGGAAGCCAGTCTCGCCCTGCATCCTGCGCCGCAAACTCGCTTGGTGCTTGCCAAAGTGTACGACCATTCAGCGCGCCAAGATGCTGCGCAAGAGCAACGCCGTTTAGCGTTAGACAGCATTAGCGAAGCATAACGCAACAAGTTTTCAGGCTGCCTATGGATACAGATTAGGCAGCCTGAAAATTTTGTTTGAATACATGCAACGCATTAAAGGCAGCCTGAAAACCTGTTAATCCCATTGTTTCAGGCTGCCCATCTATACAAAGGAATCCCCATGACCGACCCCATCCGCCTATCCAAACGCATGGCAGAACTCGGTATCTGCTCGCGCCGCGAAGCCGATAGCTATATTGAAAAAGGCTGGGTCAGCGTAAACGGTATTACCGCCGTGCTCGGGCAAAAAGTAACCCCCGCCGACCGCATAGACCTAAACAAACAAGCCCATGAACAACAAGCCAGCCGCGTTACCATCTTGCTGAATAAACCCGTTGGCTTTGTGAGCGGGCAGCCTGAAAACGACTACCGCGCCGCCGCCGAACTCATCACCGCTGAAAACCAATGGAGTGGCGACACCAGCCGCATCGCCTTCCATCCCAGCCACACCCGCAATCTCGCCCCCGCAGGCAGGCTAGACATTGATTCAGTCGGCTTACTCGTGCTCACCCAAGACGGGCGCATCGCCAAACAGCTGATTGGCGACAACAGCCATAGCGAAAAAGAATACCTCGTGCGCGTAAAAGGCAGCCTGAAAGAAAACGGACTCGCCCTGCTCAACCACGGATTAAGCCTAGACGGCGAAAAGCTGCGCCCCGCCCAAGTAACATGGCAAAACCAAGACCAGCTGCGCTTCGTGTTAAAGCAAGGCAAAAAACGCCAAATCCGTCGCATGTGCGAGCTGGTTGGCTTGCGCGTTGTCGGCTTAAAACGCATCCGCATCGGGCGCGTTAAACTGGGCGCGCTGCCGCAAGGCAAATGGCGCTATTTGCAAGCCAACGAGCGTTTTTAACCGCACCATGCTTGCCGCTCGCCGCGCCAAAAATCGCTTGCAATTTTGTTGCAAAGCCGTATAATCCGCCACTTCACAAAAACGCGGATGTGGCGAAATTGGTAGACGCACCAGATTTAGGTTCTGGCGCCGCAAGGTGTGAGAGTTCGAGTCTCTCCATCCGCACCACATACAAAAAGCAGCTAATCTTAGCTGCTTTTTTCATTGCCCGCGTTCCCTTCATCCTGATCACAAAATGCTTGCCCAACAATCGTGCAAGCCTTTTTGTTTGCCAACTCGTTTGTTCTAGGCAGTCTAAAAATCCTGTAAGACCCGTTTAATCTCATCCGCTTCGCGCAAAGTCCGCACGGTGGTAAACAGTTGCGTCGCTTCGGGGTAGGCTTTTTTCATCATGCCGAGCCATTGTTTGAGCCGAGCGACGGCGTATTTGCCTTGCGGCTCGTGCGCGAGGCACAAATCAAAAAACAGCCGTATCCAATCCATGATTTCTGCGTTGAATGCGGCAGCCTGAACGGGTTCGCCGCGCAGGTGCCGTTTGATTTGGCGCGCCAAATCGGGGCGCATCACCGCGCCGCGCCCAATCATCACGTCGTCGCAGCCGCTGGTTTGGCGGATGGCGAGGTAGTCGTCCAGCGTGAACACGTCGCCGTTGGCGATGATGGGGATGCCAACTTGCTCGCGGATGGTTTTGAGCCAATGCCAATGGGCGGGCGGCTCGTAGCCTTGCACTTTGGTGCGGGCGTGCACGGTGATTTGGCTAGCGCCGCCTTCGGCGATGGCTTGGGCGTTGGCGATGACAAGGTCGGTGTTGTCAAAGCCGAGACGCATTTTGGCGGTGAGCGTGATGTGTTCTGGCAGCCTGAAACGCAGTTCGCGCACGATTTGGTGGATGCGTTCGGGCTCGCGCAGCAGGATGGCGCCGCCTTGGTGTTTGTTTACTGTGGGCGCGGGGCAGCCGAAGTTTAGGTCTATGCTTTGCACGCCAAAGTGTACGGCGGCTAGGGCGTTTTTTGCCATCATGTCGGCATCGCTGCCGAGCAGTTGGGTGGTGCAGGGGATGCCCGACGGAGTGCGGTTTTGCCGGGCGATTTCGGGGACGTGGCGCAGCCATGTGGCGCGGGAATGGACGGTGTGGGTGATGCGGACGAATTCGCTCACGCATTCGTCGTAGCCGCCGATGCGGGTGAGCAGGTCGCGCATGGGGGCATCAGTTAGCCCTTGCATGGGGGCGAGAATGAGTTTGGGCATGGTGGTTTTCGCTGGTGCAAGCTTTAAAACGCTTCGGCTGCGAATTTGCATTTGTGTCGCCGCCCAGCCTGGCCATGCCCGAATACATTACCGCAGAATTGGACGAAGCCGGCGCAAAATGGCAGATACTGCCCAATTTGGAAAGTGCGGCGGAATGGGCAGATATCCTGTATATGACCCGCGTGCAGCGCGAACGCATCGATGACGTGGAATTCGCCAAAATCCAAGGCAAATTCAACCTGCATGCCGCCACTTTGGCCAATGCCAAACCCAATCTGCGTGTGCTGCACCCCCTGCCGCGCGTGGACGAAATTGCGCCCGACGTAGATGGCACGCCGCATGCTTATTACTTTGAATAAGCACAAAACGGCGTATTTGCGCGTATGGTCATGCTTGTATTGGTGTTGAATGAGAATGTGTAGATATTGAGTTTTCATTCAGCCGATAAATCAATTTTTGTCAGAAAGTTCAAACGAATGTATACGAGAAAATTATTGGTGGTGATGTGCTTGGCAGCACTTACCGCAGGCTGCAATGAAGACGAAAAATCAGGTCTGGACACAGCAAAAGGCTTGGCCACGGCCAACTCAACCTTCGTCTCATCTTCCAATAACAATGCGAAACTCGGAGGACGGGAATACACTTCCGCACAAACGCCTGCACCTGCTCCAGTGCCGACACCTAATCCGGCACCGTCGCCAAATCCCGTACCTGCTCCAACGCCGACGCCTAATCCGACACCGGCGCCAAGTCCCGTACCTACTCCAGCGCCGACACCTAATCCAACACCGTCGCCTGCACCTGCACCTGCTCCGTCTGTAAACGGCTGCGAACATCCGACCGATGAATCCGGGCAATGGCGAAGCGCGAAATGCTATGAATTTAAGGAAGGGCGCGTGCCTGCCGATTGGGAAAGCAAAGAAATCCACAATCATTTGCACAGTTATCTGTCCTACCTGCCGGACAACATCTCTTTCGTGGCCGGCGATTATGCCCAGCTGACCACGCGCCGCCACTGCGTTGATAAAGAAGGAGACCCCTTGAACGACAGCAACGCCACCTCTGGCGTGTGTCCGGCGGGAAAAGTCACCCAATATTCCAGCGGCCGGCTGGAAACCATCGGCATGGTGGATGCAAGCCGCCCGTTCCGTGCCGAAGTCCGCGCCAAAATGAATTGGAACGGGCTGCGCGGCATGCGCACTGCGCTTTGGCTGAACAAACATACAAACGAAGACAGCATCCGCACCTGCAAAACCCCTGGCGGCGGTAGTGCGCCTTATGGTTCGCTGCTGATTCTGGAATGGTTCTCCGCCATGCCGGATTATGCCTTCCCTGCATCCAGCATCAGCTGCTATTATAGCACGGCGGGCGAAGAATGGCGCACGCGCGTATTCGTGCATCGCTTGGAAAACCGTATCCGCAACCGTTCCACTTGGCTGACGCACGATTGGCATGTTTGGGCCATTGAATATGATGGCACCAAAATCCGTTATTACATGGACGGCAAGCTGATTCCCGTGCACCATTACCGCGTGAACGATTCCAGCACGGTCGATGTGACCGACTACCGCAGTTTCACGCCGGACGGTACATACGTTTCCACCATGCCCGACGAGGACTACACCAAACTGCAAATCGACCCCGATTTGGTCGAACAAGTGCTCAGCAACGACAAATGGCATTTCGTTTTGAACGATTATGTGGAATGGGAAGACAATCTGGATCCGCCGTCGATTCAAGAGCCGTTCCCGATGCAGACCACGCAGATTGACTATGTGCGGTTGTACTATAAATAACAAATAACATCCCATGCAGGCTGCCCGAAAGCGATAGATTCGTGTATTATCGGGCAGCCTGCAATATTTCATGAGCACCATGCCCAATATGCCCGCCCGCCTGACCAACCCCCTTGGCATTATCCTTGTTGTGATGCTGCTGCTTGTCATTAGGGTGCAGGCTGCTTTGCGTTGGCGCACGTTATTGGCGTTGTCAGCACTTATGCCGTGCCCGGCCAGCCCGAACAGGTGCGCCTGCTCCAACGCCCAATCAATCATCCGTGGAACCGGCCAACCGCGCTGCGAACTCGGCTATTGCCAAGGGAGTAGGGTGGGGCAGCCTGAAAAGGGGGTTGATGTTTCAGGCTGCCTTACTTATGGAGCGGACTGATGTTTGTTTAACGAATGGATGGCTGCGTTCAATCGCCTTTCAGGCTGCCGTAGTGTTTTTCAGGCTGCCATAGTAATGAATATAAGCAACGCCAAACATCGGTTTCAGCTATTCAACCCGCAACGCAACAAGACAACGCAACAGCCATGTCGCCACACAAAATAGGCAGCCTGAAAACATCAAACCCGTTTTCAGGCTGCCTTTTGCTGGGCAAGATTATTGGGCTGCGGCGGGTGCGCTCGCTTGTGTGGCGGTTTTCACCGCGTTGATTTCTTGCTGGGTGGTGGCATCATCGGTTGAATAACGCTTCAAACCGCCGCCCAAGGCTTTATACAAATCCGCCAAGTTTTCCAGCAAGCTCAATTGGGTGGATAACACGGTGGCATCTGCCGAATAGCTGCTGCGTTGCGCGTCTAGCAAATCCAAGGCGCTGGAAACGCCGTGGTTGTAGCGCAGAGTAGTCAAGCGCAAGCGCTCGCTGTATGCCTTTTGTTGCGCCACATTAGAATCGTATTGCGTGTTCATCGCCGCGCGGGCAACCAGCGCATCGGCAACATCGCGGAACGCGCCTTCAACCGCCGCTTCGTAGGCAACTACGGCTTTTTCTTGCTCAATTTTGCTTACTTTCAACTGATTGCGGCGTTGCCCCCAGTCAAAAATAGGCAACGACAGATTGCCGCCGTAAGACCATGTTTTGTTGGACGAGTTAAACAAATTGCTCAATTGGTTGCTGCCAAAGCCCAAGGTGCTGGTGAGGCTGATGGTGGGGAAGAACGCGGCGCGTGCCACGCCAATGTTGGCATTGGCGGCTTTAAGCGTGTGTTCTGCCGCGATGATGTCGGGGCGGTTGAGCAGCAAATCGGATGGCAAGCCAGCGGGCAAGTTGCGGATTTTAAACTGCTTACTCAACGCCAAAGGCGCGGGTAAATCGTCGGGGATTTTTTGGCTAATCAGCAATTCCAAAGCGTTGCGCGCTTGCTCGCGGGCGCGCACGGCGGCGGCGTAGCTGGCTTTGGCGTTTTCAATCATGGCTTCTTGCGAGCGCAAATCCAGCGCGGAAATCACGCCTGCTTTGTGGCGCACTTTCGCCAAATCGTAGGTTTTTTGGTAGCTCGCCAAAGTTTTTTCGGATAACGCCATCGCGGCGGTGGCGTATTGTTCGTTGAAATAGGCTTTGGCAACGCTGGCAATCAGGCTTAGATGCGTGGCATCGCGGCTGGCGGCGGTGCTGAAATATTGTTGCAGCGCGGCTTGGCTGCTGTTGCGCACGCGCCCCCACAAATCCAATTCAAACGCAGAAATGCCCAAGCCTGCGTTGTAGCTTTCCACGTCGCCACGGCTGCGGCTTGCGCCACCACTTGCGCTGAGGCTGGGAAATTGCGATGAGCGCGTAATCGCGTATTGGGCGCGGACTTGCTCCACATTCAAGTTAGCGGTACGCAAATCGGTGTTGTTTTTCAGCGCAATTTCAATCAGCGCGTGCAAACGGGGGTCGGCAAAATAATCTTGCCAGCCGAGTGATGCAGCCTGAATGGCTTGTTCGCTGCTGCGTTGGGCATCGTATTTAAACGCGGTGGCAGGCAGCTCAACATTGGGCTTTTCGTATTTGGGCGCAAGGTTGCAAGCGGATAGGGCAACGCTTACGGCAACCGCAGTCAATGAATGTTTAAACACAGTTTTCATAATTTTCCTTACAGAATGGTTTTCAGGCTGCCTATGCTATACCTATTTTAGGCAGCCTGAAAACCGATTTAATGCTTGCTGAATGCTTGGACGTCAATGTCTTCTTCATCGTCAAACAAATCCAACTCGCCTTGAACGGGCGGTTGCTTGCCGCCTGTAAAGAAGCGGACAACAAGGTTCACGATGATATAGAACATCGGCACAAGGAACACTGATAGGAACGTGCCCACCAGCATACCCCAGAACACTGCCGTGCCAATCGCGCGTTGGCTGGCTGATGATGCGCCCGTGGCGATATACATCGGCACCACGCCCAAGATAAACGCAAATGAAGTCATCAAAATGGGGCGGAAACGCAGCTTGGCGGCGCGCAATGCCGATTCGGCGACGGATTTGCCCGATTCGTGCAAATCTTTGGCAAATTCGATAATCAGAATGGCGTTTTTCGCGCTCAAACCCATCACCGTAATCATGCCCACGGTGAAATACACGTCATTGCTGTAATTGCGGATTTTTGCGCCCAAAGCCACGCCCAAAATCCCCAGCGGCACAACCAACAGCACCGCAAACGGAATAGACCAGCTTTCATACAGCGCCGCCAATGCCAAGAACACGGCAACCGCGGCCAGCGCGTAAATCATGTTTTGCTGCGATGTGCCTTTGGCTTCTTCGCGGGATTGGCCCGCCCATTCCAAGCTGTAATTGCCTTCCAAGTTGTCCACCATTTTTTTCACTTCCGCCATCGCTTCGCCGGTTGATTTGCCGGCGGCGGGCGCGCCTGTGATTTGCATGGCGGGATAGCCATTAAAGCGTTCGCTTTGCTCCATGCCTTTTTCCCATTTTGCGGTGGCAAAAGAGGAAAGCGGAATCAGCGTGCCGTTGCCCGCGGGCACGGTTAAAGCCAAGATGTCTTCAGGCTGCATCCGCGATTGGGCGGTGGCTTGCACAATCACCCGCTGCAAACGCCCGTCGTTGGGGAAGTCGTTGACATAAGTGGAACTCAACGCCGTGCCCAGCACGCTGCGGATGCTGGCGAAACTTACGCCGTTGGATGCCGCTTTCATGCGGTCGATTTCAATTTTTAATTGCGGCGCATCGTCCAAGCCGTTGGCGCGAATGTTGGCTGCGTTAAACATAGCCGGGTTTTGGCGCATTTTTTGGATGAGTTCATCGCGGCGCGCCACCAATTCTTCGTGGTTGTATGTGCCGCGCGCTTGCAGATAGAAGCTGAAACCCGAATCGTTACCCAATTCCATAATCGGCGGCGGGTTCAATGCCAGCGCGAAACCGTCTTGGATGGCACCGCTCATCATCGCGCCGGTGATTTTGCCTGCCACAGAAGTGGCATCGCTGCCCGCTTGGGTGCGCTCGCTCCAGTCTTTGAGCATGATAAAGCCCATGCCCATGTTTTGACCGCTGCCGGTGAAGCTAAACCCGGACACGGTAATCACATCTTTGACTTCGGGCATGGAATGCGCCACTTGGTTCAGCGTTGACAAAGTTTTTTCCGTACGCTCGGCGGTTGCGCCGGAAGGCAGCTGCACGGTGGTCATGATGAAGCCTTGGTCTTCGCTGGGGATGAACGAGCTGGGTAAACGGCTAATCAACACGAATGCGCCCGCGCCCAACGCCAAGTAAATCACAAACATCACACCAGCTTTGCGCAAGGTTTTGCCAATCCAGCCCGAATAAGTGCGCGTGCCTGCGTTAAACACGCGGTTAAACCAGCCGAAGAAGCCTTTTTTGGTGTGGTTATGCCCTTTGGGAATCGGTTTGAGCATGGTGGCGCACAAGGCGGGCGTGAGCGTTAATGCCAAGAACGCCGAAAATCCAATTGCAAACACCATGGTGAGCGAGAATTGGCGGTAAATGTTGCCTGCCGCGCCGCTCAGCAGCGACAGCGGCACAAACACCGAAACCAACACGGCGGTAATGCCGACCACCGCGCCCGAGATTTGCCCCATCGCTTTTTTTGTGGCTTGTTTCGGGCTTAACCCTTCTTCCGCCATAATCCGTTCCACGTTTTCCACCACTACAATCGCATCGTCCACCACAATGCCGATTACCAGCACCATGGCAAACATGGTCATTACGTTGATTGACATGCCCAGATACGAAATCGCGGCAAACGCGCCCAGCAGAGAAATCGGCACAACAATGGTGGGAATCAGCGTGTATCGGAAGTTTTGCAGGAAGATAAACATCACGATGAACACCAGCACAATCGCTTCTGCCAGCGTATGCACCACTTTATCAATCGACAACGCCACGAATTTGGACGTGTTATACGGCGAAGACCATTTCACGCCTTGCGGGAAGAAGTTTTGTAGCTCGTTCATTTTGGCTTCAATCGCCGTTGCGGCGGCCAAAGCGTTGCCCGAGTTAGACAGCGACACCGCCATGCCAGCGGCTTTCACGCCGTTCAAATAAGAAGACGAACCATACGATTGGCTGCCCAAACCGATTTCCGCCACGTCTTTCAAATAAACGTTTGCGCCGTTGATGTCGCTGCGCAGCAAAATGTTGCCGAATTCTTCGGCGGTTTTCATTTGCCCTTCCGCGCTGATGGTGGCGGTGATTTGCTGCCCTTGGCTGCTGGGCAAATCGCCCAATGCGCCCACCGATAACTGCGCGTTTTGCGCGGAAATGGCGGCGGTTACATCGGCAAAGGAAATGTTGTAATTTTTCAGCTTGGCAGGGTCTACCCACACGCGCATGGCGCGCTGCGCGCCAAACAAGCGCACGTTGCCCACGCCGTCGATGCGTTGCAGCTCGGGCACAACGTTGCGTTGCGCGTAGTCCAGCAGCTCTTCGGACGATTTGGTTTCCGATTGCAGGAAAACCACCATCAAGAAGTTAGAACGTGCTTTGGATACGGTAATCCCGTTTTGCTGCACGGTAGAAGGCAGTAGCGCGGTGATTTCCGAGAGCTTGTTTTGCACGTTCATCTGCGCCAAATCTTCGTTGGTTTCGGGCGTGAACGTGAGTGTTACGCTGCCGGAACCCGACGAGTCGGCGGAGGTGGTCATGTAGTCCAAGCCCTCCACGCCATACATATTGCGCTCAATCACCGCCAGCACGCTGTCTTCCATCACTTTTGCCGATGCTCCGGGGTAGGTGGCGGTGAGCGTGATATTGGGCGCGGCAACGGACGGATATTGCGAAATGGGCAGATTTTGGATGCCGATGACACCCGCAATCATGATGAAAATCGCAATCACCCACGCGAAAATCGGTCTGTCAATAAAAAACTTAGCCATGTTTTATTCCTTATTTGGCGGCAGAGGCAGCCTGAATTTCGGATGCGGCGGCTTTTTCTGCCGATGCGGCGGCAGGCGTTGGCGCGGCGGAATTTGCGCCCGATGCGGCTGCTTGCGGCGCAGATGCGTTTTCAGGCTGCCATTCTTTGGTTTGCACCTTGTTTGCACCGGTTCGCGCAATCATTTGCCCTGCAATCATGGTGCCGTCCACAATCACTTTGTCGCCTGCTTTCAAGCCTTCGCTAATCACCCAGTTGGTGCCTTTTTGCCCAGTTACTTTCACCACGCGCGGCTCCATGCCGCCTTGCGCGTTCACCACCATCACGGTATCGGTTTGACCGCGCGTAACCGCTTGTTGCGGCACGACAAAAGCGTTGGTTACGCCCGCCAGCGGCAATTTCACGCGAACGTATAAGCCGTTCATCAAAATGTGTTCGGGGTTGGGCACGATGGCGCGGATGGTGAATTGCCCTGTGCTTTCGTCCACCGTTGAATCGGCAAACAGCAAACGCGCTTTGTGCGGATATTCGCTGCCGTCTTCCAGTATCACGCTCGCTTCCACGCTTTCGTTTGCCACACGGTCGCCCGAGGCAAGCTGTTTGCGCAATTTCAGCATATCGCTGGCGGATTGTTTGATGTTCACATACAAATAGTCGTTTTCGGTAATCAACGCCATTTGTGTGCTGTTGGCGTTTACCAACGCGCCCTCGGTTACCAGCGATTGCCCGATTACGCCTGAAATTGGTGCGGTGATGTGCGCGTGGTTCACGTTCACTTGCGCGGCTTTAATCGCAGCATTGGCGGATTTCACTTGCGCTTGGGCAGAGCGTTGCGCGGCAAGGGCGGCATCCCATTCTTGCTTGCTGATGGCATCGGCGGCTACCAAAGGCTGATAGCGCGACACATCGGCGTTGGCTTTGGCTAACGCGGCTTGTGCGCTGGCAAGGCTGGCGCGTGCGCTTTCTAGGTTGGCAACATAGCTGGCGTCATCCAGTTGATACAAAGGCTGACCCGCGCGAACGGTGTCGCCCTCTTGGAACAGGCGGCGTTTCACGATGCCTGAAACCTGAGGAATAATCGGCGCGGAACGCACGGCTTCCAAGCGGCCGGGCAAATCCGTTTCCAGCAATACGTTTTCTGGATGAACCGTCAGCACGCTCACGGTGGGGGCGGGCATTTGCTGTTTTGCGCCTGCGCCTTGCTGCTGCGCGCTTGCGCCGTCTTTGCCGCCACACGCCGCAAGAGCCAACGATGTAGCCGCTGCTAACACGGCGATACGCCAAGGTTGTATGGTCATAACTTTGTTTTCCTGTTTGACTGATGATTGAAACATTTTCAGGCAGCCTGAAAAAACGCAATGGTTTTCAGGCTGCCTTTTAAGGATGGATAAAACGCGGTATTATACATACATTGATGAATGTTGATTAAAATTTTTAAAAACAAGCCATAGGGAGCAACCGAATGCGAAAAACCAAAACCGAAGCGCAAAAAACACGCCAGCATTTGCTGGATGTGGCATTAGAAGTTTTTTGGCGCGACGGCGTAACCCGCGCTTCGTTGCAGGCGATTGCCCAAGAGGCGGGCGTTACGCGCGGCGCGTTGTATTGGCATTTCAAAAACAAGGAAGATTTGTTTGAAACGCTGTTTGAACAGCAATATGCGGATTTTTTTGCCGCGTTTAACGACCAAACCCTGCGCGACAACCAAGACGTATGGACGCATCTGCAACACAATCTAACCACCATGTTTGAAACCTTGGCAACCAGAGAATCCAAACACAAATTTTGCAATGTGATGTTTTCAAAATGCGAGCAAACTGCCGGCAATGAAACGATTACCGAACTGGCGTGCCGCTATCACCGCCTGTTCCAAAAGCAGATTGCTTACGCGCTGCAATTGAGCCGCGAGCAGGGCAGGCTGCCTGAAAACACGGATATCGAACTGGCGGCGATTTATTTGGAAAGCAGCTTGGTGGGCTTGATTAAAATTTGGATTGACGAGCCTGAGCGGTTTGATTTGATTGCGAAATCCAAGCGCGTGATTGCGGCGAACATGCGCGTGTTGCAGCAAGGGTTGGCGTAGCGGCGCGCTGTCGGCATGGGCAGCCTGAAACGGCTTATCCGTTTTCAAGCTGCCTTTTGTTAATCTATGTTAATTTTTTTATGCCAAACGCTTGCTTACTTGCTTTGGCATCGGTTATATTGCGGTTAATTATATCGTTTATGGCACGGCGTAACGGCTGTGTTTTTTGTTTCAACCCGTTGTAAGCAAAGTTCGGCAGCCTGAAAAGGCCGGAACGGTTTGCAACACACACTAAAAAGAGCAACCATCATGCAAACGCAACACCACAACAAACAAAACGATGGCTTACAACGCAATCTGCAAAACCGCCATTTGCAGCTGATTGCCATTGGCGGCGCCATTGGCACGGGCTTATTCATGGGCTCGGGCAAAACCATTCACTTGGCAGGACCGTCGGTGCTGCTGACTTATATCCTGATTGGCTTTTTCATGTTTTTCATCATGCGCGCGATGGGCGAATTGCTGTTGTCTAACTTGGAATACAAGTCGTTCACCGATTTCACCCACGATATTTTGGGTTCCGGCGCGGGTTTTTTCGTGGGCTGGACGTATTGGTTTTGCTGGGTGGTAATCGGCATTGCCGATATTGTCGGCATCACGGGTTATATGCAGTTTTGGTGGCCCGACATCCCGCTTTGGCTGCCGGGGCTGTTTTGCGTCATCGTGATGGCGAGCATGAACATGCTGACCGTGAAACTGTTTGGCGAAATGGAGTTTTGGTTTGCCTTAACCAAAATCATCGCCATCATCGGTTTGGTTTTAACCGGCGCGTATTTGATTTTAATCGGCTTTGTTGATCCCGTTTCGGGTGAAAAGGCTTCGTTGAGCCATTTGTGGGCGCGCCCCGGCGGATTTTTCCCCAACGGCATCAGCGGCTTTTTCTCGGCGTTTCAAATTGCGTTTTTCGCGTTTTTGGGGATTGAACTGGTGGGCACGGCGGCGGCAGAAACCAAAGATCCTTACACCAATCTGCCTGCGGCGATTAACCGCATTCCCATCCGCGTGATTGTGTTTTATGTGCTGGCTTTGGCGGTGATTATGACGGTTACGCCGTGGGATGTGGTCAATCCCAAAGTGAGCCCGTTTGTGAACATGTTTACCATGATTGGCATCCCGATTGCCGCCAGCCTGATTAACTTGGTGGTGCTGGCTTCTGCGTTGTCTTCTGCCAACGGCGGCATGTTTTCCACAGGGCGGATGCTGTTCGGCTTGTCCAGAAACAACGTTGCGCCGCGCATTTTTGGCAAATTGAACATCAACGGCGTGCCTGCGCCTGCGTTGCTGTTCTCCTGCGCGTTTTTGTGTTTGGGCCCGATTTTGCTGTACCAAGAGGGCAGCATCATGGAAATTTTCACGGTGGTTACCACCATTTCCAGCATCGGCTTTATTTTTGTGTGGATTATGATTCTGCTCTCTTACATCAAATACCGCAAAATGCGCCCCGAGCTGCACCAGGCTTCCATTTACAAAATGCCGGGCGGCGTGGTGATGGCGTGGGTTTGCCTGGCGTTTTTGGTGTTCGCGCTGTATCTGTTTTCGCGCGATGACGATACGCTGCAAGGCTTGTTGTATATGCCGATATGGTTTGGGATTTTAACCGTGGCGTATTTAACGAAATACCGCAAGCCTTAATCTGCGTTTTCAGGCTGCCTTGGGATGCAACAAAAGGCAGCCTGAAAATCATGTAAACAAAAACCGAGCAAGCGTTGGCAAATGCTTATGCTGATTTTCAGGCTGCCTTATCATGCAGCCTGAAACTTTTTTGGGAGTAATTTGATGCAAATTTATTTGGTTGGCGGCGCGGTGCGCGATCAACTGCTTGGTTTGCCCGTTAAAGACCGCGATTGGGTGGTGGTGGGCGCGGATGCCGATGAACTGCTGCGGCAAGGCTATCAGCCCGTGGGCAAAGATTTCCCCGTGTTTTTGCATCCCGTAACCCGCGAAGAATACGCCCTTGCCCGCACTGAGCGCAAAACCGCCAAGGGCTACGCAGGCTTCGCCTTTTATGCCGACAAAAGCATCACGCTGGAACAAGACCTGCTGCGCCGCGATTTAACCATCAACGCGATGGCGCAAGACGTTTCAGGCTGCCTCATCGACCCGTTTGGCGGGCAACACGATTTGCAACACAAAATCCTGCGCCACGTTTCGCCCGCCTTTGCCGAAGACCCCGTGCGCATCTTGCGCACCGCCCGTTTTGCCGCGCGATACGGTTTTGCCGTTGCGCCCGAAACCATGCAGCTGATGCGCGACATGGTGGCGGCGGGCGAAGCAGACGCGCTAGTTGCCGAGCGTGTGTGGCAAGAATTAGCCAAAGGCTTGATGGAAAACCAACCGCGCCGCATGATAGAAATCTTGCGCGATTGCGGCGCGCTCGCCATTCTGCTGCCCGAAGTGAACACGCTGTTTGGCGTGCCGCAACGCGCCGACTACCATCCCGAAATCGACACGGGCGAACACACGCTGCTGGTGTTGCAACGCGCCGCCGCGCTCGGCTTAACCCTGCCCGAACGCTACGCCGCGCTGCTGCACGATGTCGGCAAAGCCCTCACCCCCGCCGACATCCTGCCCAAACACATCGGACACGATATGCGCGGCATCGCCCCCATCCGCCAAATCAACCAACGCTGGCGTGTGCCCAAGCAATGCGCCGAGCTGGCGGAATTGGTGTGCGCATATCACATCCAACTCCACAACATCGGCAGCATCAAAAGCGCGGACAAAATCATCCATCTGCTGAAAAAAACGGATGCCTTCCGCCGCGGCGAGCGTTTTCAGGCTGCCTTAAACGTGTGCCAATGCGACCGGCAGGGCAGGCTGGGCAAAGCCGAAGCCGATTATCCGCAGCGCGCCCATTGCCTTGCCCTGCTTGCTGCCGCGCAAAGCGTGGACACAGGCGCAATCGCCCGACAATACGCCCACCAGCCCCAGCAAATCCCCATCAAAATTGACGAAGCTCGCGCCGATGCCGTGCGCCCCGTGCAACGCGCGTATCAGCGCGAAGCGGAATAGGGCAGCCTGAAAACCTGTAACCCCAAGTAAGCAACTGAATTTAGGAATTTAAATTGCCGTTATAGTGTAATCAGACTATAATCGCTCCCGCTTTGGCAAATTCGCCAAACGCCTGCCCTTGTCTAATAATCGGCAGCCTGAAAACCGTTTTCAAAGGATTCAAAACCATGAAAAAAACCGTATTAACTCTTGCCACAGCATTATTGTGTTCAACCGCATTCGCCCACGGCATTGAAGCAGGCGAAGCCTACGCATACCCCACCGTTCAAGGCATGACCCAAGGCGGCGCGTTCGTAAGCCTTACCAACACCGAGAAAAAAGACGACAAACTTATCGGCGCAACCGCCAGCAAACAATTTGCCGACAAAATCGAACTGCACACCCATGTGAACGACAACGGCGTGATGCGTATGCGTGAAGTCAAAGGCGGCATCCCCTTGCCCGCCGGTCAAACCCAAGAACTCAAACGCGGCAGCTACCACATCATGTTCTTCGGTTTGAAAAAACCTTTGCAAGAAGGCGATAAATTTGACCTAAATCTCAAATTCAAAAACGCCAAACCGCAAAAAATCACCGTAACCGTGAAACCCATGCAAGCAGGCGCAATGCCCGCGCATGACCACGGCGCAGGCGAAGCCAAACACGCGCACTAATTGGTAAACCGCGATACACAGCTTTTCAGGCTGCCTAAGATGCTCATTGGAACATTTTAGGCAGCCTGAAAACATTAAAGCAGCCCATTTCAGGCTGCCTTTTTGTAGTCAATGCTCCTCACGCGCATGGTTAATCGTGTATTTGGGAATTTCCACCACCAAATCCTCATCGCACACCTTCGCTTGGCAGCTCAACCGCGATTCCGCCTCCAAGCCCCATGCTTGGTCAAGCAAGTCTTCCTCAATCTCGCTCGGCTCGGGCAGGCTGTCAAACCCCTGCCGCACAATCACATGGCAAGTGGTGCAGGCGCAAGATTTTTCACAAGCATGGTCAATCTCAATGCCGTTATCCAACAGCACATCGCAAATGGTTTCGCCAGAGGGCGCGGTTTCAATGATTTTCCCCTCGGGGCAAAGCTCGGCGTGGGGCAAAACGGTTATTTTAGGCATGGTTGTTTCCTTGTTTGTGTGTGAGGCGCGATTATAGCGGAATTAGAACCCATGTTCATAAGCAGCATAGCCGAATTTTTTATTCATTTTGGTGCGGATACAAGGCGAGTTTCAAGCCAATAGCGAAACTATTGGCGCAGAAGCTCAACGCCGTAGTCGTGCCAAAAGGGATAAAAAATGGCGATGATGCTTGTGAATATGGGTTCTTAGGCAGCCTGAAAACGAAAAACCGCATGAAACGTATGCCCATGCGGTTATGGTTGCGCGTGCGGTCAGCCGCCCGATTGTTTCACCATGTAATGCACCGTTGCTTTGATGTCGTCATCGCTCAACGCGGTGTTGCCCCCTTTGGGCGGCATGGCATTAAAGCCATTGATGGCGTGTTGCACCAAAGTCTCTTCGCCTTGTTTGATGCGCGGTGCCCAGTCTTCGTTTTTGGTTACTTTGGGCGCGCCGGGGATAGGCGAAGTTGCGCCGTGGCAGGCTTTGCAGGTTTGATTAAAAATTTCCGCGCCGCGAGCCGCTTGGGCATCGCCCGTGTCGCCCGATGCCGCAGGTGCGCTGGCTGCATCCGAAGCCGCCGCAGGCGCAGAAGCATCGCCAGATGCAGCAGGCGTTGCCGCAGGTGGGGGCGCAATATCTTTGGGCGCGCCCACAACCAATTGCCCTGTTGGCATAATGCGCGTTGCGGTGGCTTCTTTGGTGGTTGCTTCCACATCCGCGTAATAACCGCTGCTTGCCAATTTCATCAACAAGCCAACAACAGCAGCCACAATTACCACGCCGCTAACCAATGTAAACAAGGCTGAACCTTGGGTTTTGTTTTTTGAATTCATGGGATATTTCTCACCATTAGGGTTGTGTTCAAAGTAAATGTTAATTTAGCTTAACATGATTTTGCGTGATTATACTGAATTTGCGGCTGGGTTTCCAAGCCAAAATAAACAGAGATTTTTTTGCCTAAACGCGGCTTTTCGGGTATCCTTGCGCTCTTTGTTTGTACCCGTAGCTCAGTTGGAAGAGTGTCGGTTTCCGAAGCCGAAGGTCGCTGGTTCGATCCCAGTCGGGTGCGCTATTAAAAATCGCTGGCTATTGCTGGCGATTTTTTGCGTTTATCGTTGATTAAATGTTGGAAAAGGTCGCGTTATTTACACTTTTTCAGGCTGCCTAGCTTTCGTTTTTTGGCTGCATGATGATTTAGCAGCTTTCGCAGATTATCAAGAACCATGCGGCTTCGCCGTGCCTTGCGGCATTCTTGACAACCTGCGAAACCCGCCAAACTTGTCTGCATCCAAAATCCGAAAAGTGTAAACAACGCTGTTGATTTCCACAGATTAAAATGGTTGGCAAGTTACGAATTGCGTAAACAGCGAAACGCCGCAAGCGGGGATGGGCGGGCTTGCGGCGTTTCTAAATTTAAGCCCCGGTGGTTGGGGGGATAGGGCTTAAATCTGCCGCGCATTGTAGTGAAATTTGGCATGGGGGGCAAGGGGGATGGGGGTGGAAAGTAGAAATTTATTGGTATTTTGTTGATTAGATTGTTGAATTTAAATGGGTTTGCTTGTTATTAACCCAGTGGCGCGTTTGCTGATTAAGGCATCCTGAAAACAAAAAAACACGTTTAGCTTGTATGCCAAACGTGTTTGCCAAGCCGTTTTCAGGCTGCCGTATTATTTGCCAATCATGCGGTTGATGATTTTTTCGCCTTTGGCTTGGTGCACAATCGCCATCACAATATGCCCCGCTGCCAGCGCAAACAGCAAAAAGCCGAGTTTGCCGTGCAAGGCGTTGCCAAGCCCTGTCATCCATTGCACTTCTGCGGGCGCTTTTTGCATGATGGTCATGCCAAATACCACGAAATCGCCGCGCGTTGAGCCTGCTTGGCGAATCAGGGCAATCACGGGCACAGCAATCATCAAGGCATAAATGGCGGCATGCCCCAGTTTTACCATCAGCGTGCCATGCGGGCGGTTTTTGGCGTTCATCGCTGCCCAGATAACGCGCAGCGCCACCAAAATGGTGAGCACAAAGCCTGTTGTTTTGTGTGCGCCCATCCAGCTGTAATCTTCTTGCATAAACATGATGGCGGTGAACAGCATAAAGGCAAAGGCGGCGGCCATTGTCCAGTGGAAAAAGCGGCTGATTGCGCCGTAGTATTGTGGGTTATCCATAGGTGTTCCTTGTTGAAAAAAGCGCGGATTATAGCGGAACTTTATCGCTGTGCGCTTTCTTGGCATGAAAAACCGTCTTTCCTGCGCTATCATCCGTTTTTTTGTAAACAAGAGAATCATCATGATGTGGCAAACCGCTCGTTTTGCGCTAGACCTTACCGCGCCCAAGATTATGGGCATCATCAACCTTACGCCCGATTCGTTTTCAGACGGCGGAACGTATTCGCGCAGTTTTCAGGCTGCCTTAGAACACGCCGAGCAACTGCTTAACGATGGCGCGGATATTTTGGACATCGGTGGCGAATCCACGCGTCCGAATGCGGATTATGTTTCGCCTGAGCAGGAATGGCAGCGTGTGCAGCCGATTTTGGCGGAATTGTCGCGCTGGGATGTGCCGATTAGCTTGGATACGCGCCGCGCCAGCGTGATGCGTTTGGCGCTGGAAAAGGGCTGGGCGGACATCATCAACGATGTGCAGGGTTTGGAAGACGATGGCGCGGTGGAAGCGGTGGCGCAGTCGGCGGTGGGCGTTTGCTTGATGCACATGAAAGGGCTGCCTGAAAATATGCAGAATAATCCGCAATACGGCGACATTGCGGCGGAAGTGGCGCAGTATTTGGATGCGCGGGTGGATGCTTGCTTGGCGGCGGGCATGGCGCCTGAGCGCATAGTGTTGGACGTGGGCTTTGGTTTTGGCAAAACGCTGGCGCACAACATCGCGCTGATGCAGCAACTCAATGCTTTGCCGCTGCGGCACAATCTGCCCCAGCTGGTGGGCGTGTCGCGCAAGAGCATGATTGGCGCGATTACGGGGCGCGAAGTGCCTGCCGAGCGCGTGGCAGGCAGCGTTGCTGCGGCGCTGTTTGCCGTGCAGCAGGGCGCGAAGATTGTGCGCGTACACGATGTGAAAGAAACGTGCGATGCGTTGCAGGTTTGGCAGGCGTTGCAAGGGGCGCAGGCATAATTAGCTTTTGCTTTTCAGGCTGCCGCAGTTGCACTCGTTATACCCAAGGCAGCCTGAAAACCCCGTGCACAAGGTGTGGATAACTGGCTTAATTTTTTGTTATCGCGGGATAATTTTGAATTGCTGAAAATTTGTGCAACTGCTGGATGCAATACAACAAGATATTTTTTTGTTTAACAACAAGGCAGCCTGAAAAATGATGCGTTACCAATTGTTTGACACCGTTCGCACGCTGGAACCTATTTGCTTGGGGGGCAAGATTTTGCCTGCGGGCGCAATAGGCGTGGTGGTGGAGATTTTCCAGCAGCCTTATGGCTTGATGATTGAATTTGCCGAAGACAAAGAATTGATTTTGCCCGTGTTGCAAGCGCAGCAAGTTGAGCCGATTAAAACCAACCGTTAAACCCTGTTTACATTTTTAGTTTTCAGGCTGCCTAATTATGCAAAACTCACTTTACACCATCGGCACACCCACGCCGTTAAGCCCCGACCAAACCCAAACATGGCAACTGCCGTCCGATTGCGCCCATCCTTCTTCTGCCGCGCTACGACGACAAGACAATATTGTTTTCCACGTTAAATCAATTGCTTGATGATTATGTGCAACGCTATGCGCTGTCGTCGCTGTATTTTGACAGCCACTACCAAGCGGCGTGGCACAGCATAGAAATCCCCGAGCGCATACAGGGCGGCGCGCGCCTGAAAACCATGCAAGCCTTGCAAACCGCCTTTCTCGCTGTCTATGCGCCCGATGCCCAATTATCCCGCGCGCAGCAGCCGCAATACGCGCTGCACACCATCGGCGGCTGGGTGCGCTTTGACCATGTGTACGGCAGCGCGGTGGTTATCAAATATCAGCAACCCTATGCCCAGCAAGCCCTTGCCATCGGGCGGATGCTGGAAAACGTCATCAAGGCAGCCTGAAAGTTAAGTGCACCGTTGCCGCCATGCCAAACAGCGTTTTAACTCCGTTGAAGCCATCGGCTTTCAGGCTGCCTTTGAACCCACTTTTTTATTGCCAACCATGCCCCTTTCGCCCCAAGCCATCGCTCCCCAAATCCCCGCGCATCAACGCATCTGCCTTGCATTAAGCGGCGGCGTGGATTCCATTGTGCTGCTGCATCTGCTAGCCAGTCTGCGCGCCAGTTATCCGTTTACGCTGTCCGCCGTTCATGTGCACCACGGCTTAAACCCCGATGCCGACCAATGGCTGGCATTTTGCCGCGATCTCTGCGCCGAGCTAAATGTTCCCTTTGTTGCCGAGCGCGTGCGCATTAACCCGAAAGGGCAGGGCATTGAAGCCGCCGCCCGCGCTGTCCGCTATGCCGTGTTCGCCGAGCAAGATTGCGATGCCATCGCGCTGGCGCATCATCAAGACGACCAACAAGAAACCTTTTTGCTTGCTGCCCTGCGCGGTGGCGGCATCCGCGCCTTATCCGCCATGCCCGCTAGCCGCGTATGGCAAGGCAAAACCCTGTTGCGCCCGCTGCTGAACTATAGCCGCGCCGAAATTGAAGCCTACGCCGCCGCCCACGATTTGGAATATGTAAACGACAGCAGCAACCAAGACCCCAGCCTGCTGCGCAATTGGGTGCGCCAAGAAATGCTGCCACAACTCGTTTTCAGGCTGCCCCATGCCCGCGCCCATCTGCAAAGCACCATCGCCACCTTGCAAGACGAATACGCCTTGTTAAACGAAATCATCGCCGAAGATTGGCAACGCATCCACGCGCAAACCCAGCAATTCTCCCGCCCCGCGTGGCAACAGCTCAGCCCGCTGCGCCGTCGCCAAATGCTGCACCACTTCGCCCATGTTCACGCGCTGGGCACGCCCAGCAAACGCAGCCTTGCCGATTTCACCCGCGTGCTGGATGAAGCCGCCCACAGCGCCACATGGCAACTGCCGCGCGGCAAAGCCCTGTTGCATCGCCAAACCCTGTTTCCCCTGCCCAATGCGCTGTTCGCCCAATTAGCATGGCAGCAGCCGCAAAAAGGCAGCCTGAAAACCATCGCCGAGCAAGCAGGCTTAACATGGCAGCCTGAAACGCCCCCCGTGCACACGCTTTCAGGCTGCCTACGCACCGCCAACAAACACGACAGCATCGCCATGCCAAAAGGACGCAAAAATGTATTCCAACTGCTGCAAGAATGCAACATTCCGCCCGCCCTGCGCCATGTGTGGGCAATCATCGCCGACGAGCAAAACCACTGCATCGCCATCGCCAACATCCGCTCCGATAGCAGCCTGCAAGGCGCGATGTTGCACAGCGAATTATTAGCCACCTTTCAGGCAGCCTGAAAACCGCCCAGCCTAAGAACCGCGCGGATTTGCGCCGATCGGTTTAAACGTTTTCAGGCTGCCGAATATTGCGCCCGTTGCCCGCCACGCCGCGCCGTTTTCACGCCAATAACCGCCGTTCACATCGCCCATTTGCATCGCGCCCTTTGCATAGTTTTTCAAAGCCCCCACTTTGAATCGTGCCACACATCCATTACTATCCACCCCTTTCCCCACCCCCCAAAAAACAGCCGCCGATTTCAGGCAGCCTGAAAACCATAAGGAACACACATGAAGCGCATCGCCCTTTTTCTTGCTACCAACTTCGCCGTTATCCTCGTTATCAGCATCGTATTGAGCCTGCTGGGCATCAATTCACGCAGCGGCAACATGGGACAAATGCTCGCCTACGCCGCCGTAGTCGGCTTCACAGGCTCCATCATCTCGCTGCTGTTGTCTAAAACCATCGCCAAGCATTCCGTTGGCGCGCAAGTCATCACCACACCCAGCAACGAAACCGAAGCATGGCTGCTGCAAACCGTGCAAAACCAAGCCCACCAATGGAACTTGAAAACTCCCGAAGTCGCCATCTACCAATCGCCTGAGCCCAACGCCTTTGCCACAGGCGCAACCCGCAACAGCTCGCTGGTTGCCGTATCCACAGGCTTGCTCAACAGCATGACGCGCGACGAAGTGGAAGCCGTGTTGGCACACGAAATGGCACACGTTGGCAACGGCGATATGGTAACGCTCACCCTGATTCAAGGCGTGGTGAACACATTTGTGGTGTTTTTTGCCCGCATCATCGCCAACGTGGTGGCGCAAGGGCGTGGTGAAAACGAATCCAGCAGTAACGGCATTTATATGCTGGTGAACTTTGTGTTGCAGCTACTGTTCGGCTTTTTGGCGAGCATCATCGTGATGTGGTTTAGCCGCCAACGCGAATACCGCGCCGATGCAGGCGCAGCCAAATTAGTCGGCGCGCCCAAAATGATTGCCGCCTTGCAGCGCCTAAAAGGACACACCAGCGACCTGCCCAAAGACATGACCGCCATGGGCATCGCCAGCGAAGCCAAAGATTCTATGCTCAGCACTCACCCCAGCCTAGACAACCGCATAGCACGGCTGAAAATGATGTAAACCCCGCGCATTAAACTTTCAGGCTGCCTATTGGGAACAACCGATAGGTAGCTTGAAAAGCATTCACGCTTGGCGCAAAGCAGCCGTTGTCCGCCCAAGGCAGCCTGAAAACAAGTTCAGATGCGCGTTTTAGCTTCGCTGAAACTCGCTGCGCTTGTTTTCAGGCTGTCTTTTGTTAAAAGCTATTCCCCCCGCAAACCCCATCAATCACGTTTACTCGTATAATCAATAAAATCAAACAAAACCAAAAACAGCCAAAAGGAAACACACCATGCCAGCTAATTTGCAAGGGCAGCCTGAAAGCCCCAAACCCGCGCCCAAAGCCAAACCCACTGTTAAAGAGCAAGTCATCCAATTTCACAGCAACAAACGCATCCACCCCAAACGCGCCATCGGCAAATTTGCCAATTTGCGCGTGTTTATGATTGTTGCCACCCAGCTTTTTTTCTATGTGATGCCGTGGATAATGTGGCACGGGCGGCAAGCCGTGTTGTTCAATATTGAAGAACGCCATTTTTATGTGTTCAGCATGGTGCTAGAACCTGCTGATATGCTTTATTTGGCAGGTTTAATGATTGTTTCCGCCTTTGGGCTGTTTTGGTGGACCACCATCGCAGGGCGCATTTGGTGCGGCTATTCTTGCCCGCAAACGGTTTATACCGAAATCATGCTGTGGATAGACCATTTTGTTGAAGGCGATCGCAACAAGCGCTTGAAACTAGACAAAGAGCCGTGGAACTTGCGCAAAATCCGCATCAAAGCGCTGAAATATTTGATTATTTTCATCGTTGCAGGCTGGACGGGCATCACGTTTTCAGGCTGGTTTGTGCCGATTCGCCAATTCGTGCCCGCCATTTTTACGGGCACAGCAGGCAGCATCGCCTTGGGCACGGCGGTTTTTTATGGTTTTGTAACATGGCTGTTTGGGCATATTTTGCGCGAAAAAGTGTGCTTACATATGTGTCCCTATGCGCGTTTCCAAAGCGCGATGTTTGACCACGATACGCTGGTGATTTCCTACGACACCGAACGCGGCGAACCACGCGGCGCGCGCAAAAAAACCGCCAGCAAGGAAGAAACCCAGCTGGGCGATTGCATTAACTGCACGATGTGCGTGCAAGTTTGCCCCACGGGCATTGATATTCGCGATGGCTTGCAATATCAGTGCATTGGCTGCGCGGCGTGTATTGATGCTTGCGATGAAGTGATGGACAAAATGGGCTATCCGCGCGGCTTGATTCGCTATACCACCGAAGCCGTGCTCAAACATGAATACACCGATGCCGATGTGAAAAAACGGCTGTTGCGCCCGAAAGTGGTGGGCTATGGCGTGATGTTGTTGGTGGCGGTGGTTGGGCTGTTGGTTGGGCTGGCGACGCGTGCCACTATTCAAATTGATGTGATTAAAGACCGCGGTGTGATGGTGCGCGAAAACAAACAAGGCTTGCTGGAAAACACCTACAACCTGAGCATCAGCAACGCCAGCGAACAAACGCAAATCATCCAAGCCAGCGTGTCGGGGTTGGAAGACATCCGTCTCACAGGGCTGCCTGAAAACGGCATCAGCGTGAAAGGCGGCGACATCATCACCGTGCCCGTGCAAGTTGCCACCCAGCCCGAATACGCCGAAAAAGGCAGCCACCCCATCCAGTTCACCTTCAAATACCGCGTAGAAGGGCAGCCTGAAAACGAAGCGCGCGAGCTGCAAGAAAAATCCATCTTTATCGGAGAATAACATGAGCACACAGCCTAACCCCAAGCCCGCTCCGTGGTACAAACACCGCTGGCCGTGGATATTGATGAGCGGGCCCGCCGCCGTAGTCGTGGCAGGGTTTTACACCTTTTACCTTGCCAAAACCCACGCCGATGAAATGGTTACGGATGATTACTACAAAGAAGGCAAATACATCAATATGCAGATTGAGCGCGATGAAGCTGCCGCCAAGCGCCATATCCAAGCGCAAGTGTTGTTTAACAACGATGGCACGGCTGCCAAAGTGTTGATCAGCGGCGATTTTGACAAAAACGCGCCGATGCAGCTTTTGCTGTTGCACCCCGCCAAAAAAGCCTATGACCAAACCGTGCCGCTTAAAGCCAGCAATGTGCCGATGATGGGCGACAAAACTGAATACATTGCCAGCTTCAACGCGCTGCCGCCTGCGGTGCATTGGTATTTGCGGCTGGAAGACACCCAAGGCAAATGGCGCGTGGAAAGCAAATGGCAGCCGAAAATGGGCAACGCTGCCATGCTTGCGCCGAAGTTTGATGAGATGGGCGCGAGTGGAGTGGGGCAGTAGGGTGGTGATAATGGGGGGGTGAATGGGGTAAGGCGTGTGTAAAGGCAGCCTGAAATGGCTATTGAGCAGATGAGAGACCGTTTGGTGAAATGCTGAACGGTTTTTGGTTTTTCAGGCTGCTGTAATCATTGTAGGGCAGCCTGAGTAGGGGAGCCTGAAAACCGTATTAAGGCAAAAGGCAGCCTGAAAACGGCATATCGTGTTTGGGTTGCGCTGTACTCCGTTTCAGGCTGCTTTTTTCTAGCGCATTACCTTTTTTCAGGCTGCCTAAATGCTAAAAGGCGTGGTTTGGTATTTATCGCCAAATCGTGCCTTCGCTTTGCTGGGCTTATTTTTCAGGCTGCCGTAATCATCGTAGTGCAGCCTGAAAATGACATCTTGCGTTTGGGGTACGCTGAACTTTATTTCAGGCTGCCTTTTTCTAGCGCATTACCTTTTTTCAGGCTGCCTAAATGCTAAAAGGCGTGGTTGGGTATTTATCGCCAAATCGTGCCTTCGCTTTGCTGGGATTATTTTTCAGGCTGCCACAATCATCGCAAGACAAGGCAGCCTGAAAACGGCATCTCACGTTTGGATTACGCTGAACTCCGTTTCAGGCTGTCTTTTTCCAGCGCATTACCCTTTTTCAGGCTGCCTAAATGCCAAAAGGCGCGGTTTGCTATTCATCGCCAAATCGCGCCTTTGCTGTGCCGTGCTTATTTTCCAACCTGCCCCAAAATCTTCTCAATAATCTCACGCACATCTTTGGACAAATTATCCAGCGCGGCAAGCTGGAACAATTCGCGTTGGATCAGGGCGCGGCGGTGCGGCTCAACATCGGGGGTGAGATTGAACGCGCGGCACAAGCCTGAGGCGGATTGCGGGTTGAAGGCATCAATCAGGCGGATTTTTTCGGCAACAAAGGCATAGCCCGAGCCGTCAGTGGCATGAAAATGCGGCACGTTGCGGGTAAACGCGCCGATAAGCGCACGGGCTTTGTTGGGATTGCCCAAATCAAAGCGCGGATGCTGCAAGGCGGCTTTCACTTGCGCGAGCGTGTCGGGGCGGTGGCTGCCGGCAATCAGGCTGAAATATTTGTCCATCACCAACGGGTCGTGGTCGTATTTGGCGGCAAAGCGTGCCAGTAGGGTGTCGCGCAGCGGGCTGGGGTTGTGGTTGATGGCGTTTAGGATGCCCCATTCGTGGGTCATGTTTTTGCGGGCGATTTCGTCATAATGTTCAAATACTTGCTCAATGGCGATGCTATCGTCAAAGCGGTGGATGAGATCAAAGCAGGCGTATTGCAGGGCGCGCAGTCCCGCATCGCGCGGATTGTATTCATACACGGCGATTTCTTTGCCGCGCTTGTCGGCGTTTTCTTGCTCGCGGGCGTTGAGTGCGGCGGCGAGCAGTTCGCCGTGCAGGGCTTGGGCGATGGCGTCGGCAAGGGCTTCGCGCGCCATGCTGATGCGCAGGGGGTGGATGTTGCTTTGCCCGCTCCATAGCTCGGCTTCGGCGGGCAGTTTCAGCAGCATGGCTTTGAAGGCAGGGTCAATTTCGGCGGCGAGAATGTTGCGCAGCGCGGCAATCAGCGCGGTATGCTGCGGCAGCGGTTCTTGTTTTTGCAGCGCGGTTTCGTTGGCAAAAATGGCGCGGCGCAGCAGTGTTTGCCCCGCTTCCCAGCGGGCGAACGGGTCGTCGTCATGCGCGAGTAATAGGGCGAGTTCGGCATCGGTGTAGGCGTAGTTCAGGCGCACGGGGGCGGAAAAGCCGCGCAGCAGCGATGGGGTGATGTTGCCGCTTGTTTGCAGCGCGAAGTGGAACTCTTGCTCGGCTTGGCTCAGCGTTAATACGGCTTCGTTGCGCGGTTCGGGGTTTTGGCTACGCCGAAACTCGTTGCGCTCGTTTTCAGGCTGCCTAAACGGGATTTTGTTGCCGTTCTCGTCAAAAAAGGCAACCGCCAGCGGCATCATCATCGGCTGTTTATCCGCCATATCGGGTGTGGGCGGAATGGTTTGCTTGATGTGCAAAACGTATTCGCCGCTGCTTTTCAGGCTGCCTGAAACGTCTAAAACAGGCGTGCCTGCTTGGCTGTACCACAGGGCAAATTGGGCGAAATCTACGCCGTTGGCATCTGCCATGGCGGCGCGGAAATCGTCGCAGGTTACGGCTTGTCCGTCGTGGCGTTCAAAATAGAGCTTCATGCCGCGCTGAAAGCCTGCTTCGCCGAGAAAGGTGTGGTACATCCGCACGACTTCCGCGCCTTTTTCGTACACGGTCATGGTGTAAAAATTGTTCATTTCTACATAGCTGGCGGGGCGCACGGGGTGTGCCATCGGGCTGGCATCTTCGGCAAATTGGTGGGTGCGCAGCAGACGCACGTTTTCTATGCGGCGCACGGCGCGGCTGGCGCGGTCGGCGGAAAATTCTTGGTCGCGGAATACGGTTAAGCCTTCTTTGAGCGAGAGTTGAAACCAGTCGCGGCAGGTTACGCGGTTGCCTGTCCAGTTGTGGAAGTATTCGTGGGCGATGACGCTTTCTACGCCTTCAAAATCGGCATCGGTGGCGGTGTGCGGGTCGGCAAGCACGTATTTGGTGTTGAAAATGTTTAAGCCTTTGTTTTCCATTGCGCCCATGTTGAAGTCGCCCACGGCAACGACCATGTAGGTGTCTAAATCGTATTCCAAGCCGAAGCGTTGTTCGTCCCATTGCATGGCGTTTTTCAGCGATTGGATGGCGAAGCCGACTTTGCCTGCATCTTCGTGGCGGGTATAGAAGGCGATGTTGATACGCTTGCCGCTTTGGGTGGTGTAGTGGTCGCGCTGGCAGGCTAAATCGCCTGCGACTAGGGCGAAAAGATAGCTGGGCTTGGCGAAGGGGTCGTGCCAGATGGCGAAGTGGCGGTTGTTTTTCAGGCTGCCTGAATCAATAAGATTGCCGTTGGACAGCAGCACGGGAAAGGCGGTTTGGTCGGCGCGGATTTCGGTGGTGAACACGCTCATCACGTCTGGGCGGTCGGGGTGGTAGGTGATGCGGCGGAAGCCTTCGGGTTCGCATTGGGTGTAGAGATTGCCGCCGCTGGCGTATAGCCCGTCAAAGGATTTGTTGTGCTGGGGTTCTACGCGGGTGGTGAGCGTGAGCGTGAAAGGGGCGGCGGGGGTGTGGTGCAGCGTAAGGGTGTCGTTTTGCAGGGTGTAGGCGTTTTCAGGCTGCGTTTCGCCGTTGATTTGGACGGCGAGCAGTTGGGCATCGCCGTGCAGGATTAAATCGCTTGCGCCTTGCTGCGGCACGATGTGCAGCGTGGCTTGGATTTGCGTGTGCTCGGGGTAGATGTCAAACAGCAGCTCGGTTTTGGGGATGAGATGGGTGGGGGCTTGGTAGTCTTTTAGGTATTTGGGGGTTTGGTTGGGCATGGTGGGCTTTCGGGTGGAAAGTTGAAAATGGGGGATTATATATGGATGCAGCAAAGGCAGCCTGAAAACAGGTTCAGATGCACGTTTTAGCTTCGCTGAAACTCGCTTCGCTCGTTTTCAGGCTGCCTTTGGCGTTATTTTTTCATCTTCGGGCGAAACGAGCGTTTGTTGTCAAAGCCCTTGCTGGTGATTTTCAGATTATCGGCAAGCGGCTCGGGGCGGGCTTCGGCTTCGCTTTTCAGCAGCGACAAATATTCCACAATTTTCTGCCAAACAAAATCGGGGTCAAGACGTTGCACGTCGCAATCGGCTTCGCTCAACAAATAATGCAGGCGATGAGCTAATTGGGCATCGGTGGCGTGGTTGAAGGCGTTTTCAGGCTGCCTTATGGTTTTCAGGCTGCCTGAACGGCTGTTTGAAATATTGCCAAACGGGTTGGCAAATGCTGGGCAATTCGGGGCAAGCGCCGAGCACGCCGCCGCTGTAATCGTGTGAGCGATGAAAATCACTGCCCGCGCTGGCGAGCAAACCGTGGCGGGTGGCGGCTTGGGCGTAGTTCAGGCGGTCGTTCAGGCTGCATGAGCCGCTGTGCACTTCCATGCCGCGTCCGCCCAATGCGCGAAATTCGTCAAACAGATTGCGCCGCGCGGTGGCGGATAGGTCGTAGCGCATGGGGTGGGCGATGATGGCGATGCCGCCTGCGTTGTTTACAGCGGCGATGGCGTCGCCCAATTCTGCCCATTGGTGGCGCACGGATGCGCTTTTGCCGTCGCCCAAATAGCGCGTGAAGGCTTGTTGCTTGTTGCGGGCGTGCCCTTGTTGCACCAGCCAATCGGCGATATGAGTGCGCGAGACCATTTCGGGGTTGGCGGCAAGGGCGAGCGCGCCTTCGGCTGCGCCTGTGATGCCTTTTTTTGCGAGCTTGGCGGCGATTTGGTGCAGGCGTTCTATGCGCCCTTGGCGCACTTGGGCGAGCAGGGTTTGCAGCGCGGTGTTGTGTTCGTCAAAATCCAGCGCCACGATGTGGATGGTGCGATGCCGCCATGTTACCGAGATTTCTACACCATTGATAAACTGAATGTTTTGCCGCTTGGCTTCGGCGCGCGCTTCGGCAAGCCCGCCTGTGTGGTCGTGGTCGGTGAGCGCGAGCAGGCGGCAGCCATTTTGTGCGGCGGCTTGCACCAATTGGCTGGGCGTGAGCGCGCCATCGGACGTGGTGGAATGGGTGTGGAGGTCTATCATGGGAACTTGGCTTTCAGGCTGCGTGGATGGATTTTTGCGTTGATAATCAAATAGATTAACTCTTGATAATCCAATAGATTAACTTTACAACGCCAATCGGCTTCTTTATGATGGCGCTGCTAAATTCTTGATGAAACGCATTTTTTGGGGATTTGGTAATGTTTTTTAAACGACGACAAGGGAGTTTTAAGATGAAAAAAACAACTTTAATGGCTGGCGTTTTGGCTTTGGCAGCTGCATCTGCATGGGCGCATGATCATGCGGAGCATGGTGGGCATAATTTAAGCAATCTGCCTGCCAGCTGCGAGGCATATTTTAAACGCGCGGATGCGTGTTTTGCGAAGGCAGGCGAGAAAACGGCTTCGTTCCATGCTACTAATACCATGGTTTTGAAACATTCGTTGCACGATGCCACGCAAAAGCAGCGCAATGAGATGTGCGAATATGCGGATAAAAACTTTGGCAACATCGCGCAAAAATTGAAATGCGAATAAGCCGTTGCTTCATTAAGCTGCCTATGATTAGGCGGCTTTCTTGTTTTCAGGCTGCCTTTGGTGTATCCAAGGCAGCCTGAAAACCGTTTAGCGTGCTGCGGCAGGCGTGGATGCTTTTTGCGTCCAGACAAAAATCAGCAATGCTAACGCTGCCAACGCTGCGCCCACCCAGCCGATATTTGCTAGCCCCAGCGTGTTGGTGCGCATCACGATGCCGCCCAGCAACGCGCCGCCGCCAATGCCCACGTTGTAGCAAGCTGAATAGATGGAGTTGGCGACATCGGCGGCATCGGGCGCATAGCGCATCACGTGCCCAATCATGCTTAAACTCACGCAGGCGATGCCGATGCCCCACGCGAAAATCAGCGCAAACAGCGCGGCGGGGTTGTGCCCCAGCGGTTTGAGCAGCAGCAGCGACATCAGCACGATTGCGCCCGAAATCAGCAGCGTGGGATTAGGGCGGCGCGGGTAGAAGCGGGCAAACAGCATGCTCGCCACCATGCCCGACACGCCAAACACCAGCAGTACCCAAGTGGTCATTTGCTCTGATAGCTGCGTGATGGTGAGCGCATAGGGTTCAATATAGCTGTATGCGGTGAAATGCGCGGTTGCCATCATGATGGTGAGCGCGTATAAGCCGAGCAGGTGCGGACGTTTCGCCAGCAGCGGCAGGCTGGCGAGCGAGCCTGAATTTTTGCTGGCTAGGCGCGGCAGGATTTTCATTAACAGCAGCATCACGCCAATGGCAAGGATGCCAATCAGGGCAAAAGTAGCGCGCCAGCCCAACGCTTGCCCAATGATGCGCCCCAGCGGCAGCCCCAACACGGTTGCCATCGACGAGCCCAGCGACATCCAGCCCAAGGCTTGCTGCCGTTTGCCGCGCGGGGCGACGCGCATCACCAGCACGGCGGTAATCGACCAAAACAGCGCGTGGGTAAGCGCAATCATTACGCGCGAAACCAGCAACACGGGAAAGCTCCACGCGGCAACCGACAGCGCGTGCCCCGCGATAAATACGGCAAACAAGCCCAACAGCAGTTTGCGCCGCTCCACTTGGGCAAACAGCAGCATCAGCGGCAGCGAGGAAAGCGAGACTATCCATGCGTACACGGTAATCATAGTGCCTGTGTCGGCGGCGGATTGGTTGAAGCCTTTGCCGATGTCGGTGAGCATGGCAACGGGGATGAATTCGGTGGTGTTGACCACAAAGGCGGCGATGGCAAAAGCCAGCACGCGCAGATAGGCGATGCGGATGGCGGATTGTTTGCTGAGCATGATGATATGGCTAAATGGGATAAAAAACGCTTTCAGGCTGCCTGAAAGCGGGGTGGGGGTTAAAGACTGATGCAGCCTGAAAATGGGATGGAGAAACTGCGGCGCAATCCGCAAGGCATTTTCAGGCTGCCGCTGTGGCTTCGGGCGTGTGTGCGGTAAAGGCATCGCTGTAAAACGCGTTTTCAGGCAGCCCACGCTGTTGGGTGAAGGCTTGCTTGCTGCTGCGAATCATCTCTATTGAGCCGCAGGCGTAAACTTCGTAGCCCGATAAATCGGCGTAATCGTTTAACACTTGCTCGGTGGTATGCCCGCACGCGCCTTGCCATGCTTCGTTGCCACAGGAAAGCACGGGGGTGTAACGCGCGTTGGGCAGCAAATACAACAGCTCGCGCAGAGCGGCTTCGTCATACAAGCCATCGGCATCGCGCGCGCCGTGATACACATGCACGCTGCTTTCAGGCTGCTTGTCGCGCAGGTGTTGCAGCAGCGATTTAATCGGCGCAAATCCCGTGCCCGTGGCAACAAAAATCAACGGTTTATTGCTTTCTTCGTTTAAGGTAAACGAGCCCAGCGGCGCGCGCACGCGCAACACATCGCCCACTTTCAGGCTGCCTGAAAACAGCGCAGGCGAAAACACACCGCCTTCGCGCAATCGCACATGAAACTCCATCACGCCATTTTCGCTGGGCGCATTGGCAAGCGAATAGCTGCGCACCGTGCCTTTATACAAAATATCGGCATACTGCCCCGCATAAAACTTAAACGGCGGTGATTTGGGCAACGCCAGCCGCAGCAGCGCCATTTTGCCGCGTATATCAATCATGCTCACGCGCGCAGGCATGGTGCGCGGCATGATGGCTTTTGCGCCTTGGTAAGCAGGCAAATCAATCACCACATCGCTTTGCGGGCGACAAGCGCACAGCAACACCATGCCGTTGGCAACATCTTCATCGGTAAGCGCAAATTCATCATAATCGCCCAGCACCACATCGCCCGACACCACTTGGGCAATGCACGTTCCGCACATGCCGCTTTGGCAAGCGTTGGGCAGGTTGTAACCTTGGCGCAGCGCGGCTTCCAGAATGGTTTCATCGGCGGTGGCTTCAAATTGGGTTTGGCTGGGGGTGAGGGTGATTTGGGACATATTGATTGATAACGAAAAAATGGTTAAACGAAAAGGCGCGATTTTAGCACGGGGCAGGGGCAGCCTGAAACACACAACAGCAGCCTGAAAACAGATTATCGCCCGCGCTAAGCAGAAACTGCGTTTTAGCTTCGCAGAAATTTCGTTTTCAGGCTGCCTACTTTGTTATTTAGCGTTAAAATGCTAACCTTTTTTAACGCACGTTTGCATACGCGATTGCATCATGAAAACCCCCGCCATTAACACAAAAATCATCAACACCCTGCCCGTGTTAATCAGCGCCAGCTTGTGCGCCTATTTTGTTTGGCGGTTCAACAAGGAGCAATATTTCGCCGCGCTGATTCTCGGCATCATCGCCGGCGGCTTGGTGGATTTGGACAACGGGCTCACGGGCAAGTTTAAAAACGTGATGTTTGCCGTGATGGCGTTTGCCATCAGCTCGCTTGCTGTGCAGTTCACCTTCAACAACCCCATCGCGCTGCCCATCGCGTTTACTGCCATCGCCTTCGTGTTCACCCTATTGGGCGCGGCGGGCACGCGCTATCGCACCGTATCTTTTGGCACGCTCGCCGTTGCCATCTACACCACGCTCACCCACGACCCCCACGCTGCGCCTTATTTAAACACGCTGCTGATTATCATCGGCACGCTGCTTTACACCTTGTTCACATTGCTGGCGCATCTTGTGTTCCCCCATCGCCCCGTGCAAGAAAACATCGCCCAAGCCTACGAAGCCCTTGCCGATTATCTCAACAGCAAAGCCAGCTTTTTTGACCCCGACGAAATCAACGAGCACGACCAGCAGCAAATCAATCTTGCCATGACCAACAGCCGCGTCATCAGCAGCTTCAACCTTTGCCGCAACGCCTTGTTTTACCGAATGCGCGGGCAACATCGCCACCCGCGCACCGCCAAAATGCTGCGCTATTACTTCATCGCCCAAGACATCCACGAGCGGATGTCCGCCAGCCATATGCACTACCAAACCTTCACCCAGCAAATGAGCCACACCGATTTAATCTACCGCATTGAGCGGCTCATTCGCTTGCAAGCCCAAGCCTGCCAACAATTTGCCCAAAACCTGCGCCGCAACACCGAATACACCGATTCGCCCAAGCTCGCACGCGCCACCCAAGGCGCGATGCAATCGCTGGATTACTACGCCGCGCACGATACGGGCAACGGCGCATCGCCATACAGCGTGCAACGGCTGCTGGATAATCTTTCCCGCATCAGCCAACAATTCGCCCAATTGGGCAACCCCGATATTCAAAGCCTAACCACGCCCAGCGAGCAAACCCGCATCCAAGCCCTTGATAACAACAACTTCAAAACCGCATGGCAAATTTTCAAGCAACAGCTTACGCTCAAATCGCCCGTGTTCCGCCACGCCGTGCGCATGGCGATAATTGCCTGCGTGTGCTGCATTGTGGTGCACATCATCAACATCCAACACCTTAGCGACAACGATTTAAGCCTAGGCTATTGGATTTTGCTCACCGCTGTGTTTGTGTGCCAGCCCAACTATTCCGCCACCAAAAGCCGCTTGCTCCACCGCATCATCGGCACAATCGGCGGCGTGTTAGTCGGCTCTATCTTGCCTGTGTTTGCGCTCACGCTGGTGGACAAGCTCGCCATCGCGGTGATATTTGTGAGCCTGTTTTTCTATTCGCGCACCAATAAATACAGCTATTCCATCTTTTTCATCACCATTCAAGCGATGATGAACTTTGCCATTATGGGCTTTGATGTGGCAGGCTTTTTTGTGCCGCGCATCATTGACACCATTCTCGGCGCGTTGATTTCAGGCGTTGCCGTGTATTGCCTGTGGCCCGATTGGAAATACATCTCGCTGGAAAAAACCAGCACCGAAGCCATCCAAAGCAACGCGGGCTACCTCACCGCCGTGTTAGACGAATTGCAACACGGCATCCGCGAAGACATCCCCTATCGCGCCGCCCGCCGCACCAGCCACGACAAAGCCGCCGCGCTATCTAGCGTGTTGTCCGATATGTCCAGCGAAGCCGATAAGCATCGCGATAAGCTGGAAGACGGCTTTATGCTGCTAAAAATCAACTACTCGCTGATTAGCTACATCTCCGCGCTGGGCGCATACCGCGACAAAATCCAAGCCAACAGCGCCGCCGAGCAACAATTTCTCGCCACGTTTTACCCCACCGCCGAGCAAGTCGTGCATATTTTGCAAAACATCGCCACCAGCAGCGAAAGCGAGTTTCAGGCTGCCTTAAACGCGCTGGATACACAATTGGCGCAGCTGCAAAGCCAAGCCGATGCCGAGCATGGCAGCCATACCACCCAAGCCCAAGTGCTCACGCGCCAGCTGAGCATGATGCGCGAGCTGCTGCCCGAGTGTTACACCGCCTTGCATCGCCAATTAGACCGCGCCCAAGCGCAAACGCCGCAGCCGCCCATCCGCATAGCAGCAGCCTGAAAAAGGGCAGGGCGCGGTTGGCAAACATCATCCGCGTCATGCAAAGGCAGCCTGAAAAGCAAAATGGAACGGCGCTGGCTTGTTGCCCGATAGCCTTGTTGATTAGAAAACAGAAAGGAAATTTGCCATGTATATTCCGCAAAACGTTAAAGCCTTGATTTGGCTGGTGTTGATTGCGATTGCGCTGTTTGGCGTGTATCAAATCCCTGCCGTGCGCACGCTGGTGAACCGCACCGCCGCCACGCAAGGCATAGACCTTGATAAAAACTCGCCCGAAGCGCAAATCCGCCGCCTTAAAGGCAGCTACGACGACCGCGAAGACGGCGAAATCGCCAAGGAAAATCTTGACCGCAAAGTGCAGCAGTTCCGCGAATACGGTAGAGAGCTCACGCCCAACGCCAGCAGCATTCCCAGCGGCAAAGACGGCAATTATTCCGACGGCAGCGACCAGCGCCGCCACGGCAAAAGCAGCCGTCATTGATTAGGCTTGGCGCAAAGCACGCAAACACGTTTTCAGGCTGCCTTAACGTGTGCAAACTAAGGCAGCCTGAAATCCATTTCCCACCCCACAAACCACCATGATTATCCGCAAAAAAACCAACACCCTCGCCCTGCTGTTCGCATGGCGCGGCACCATCTTCCCCAAAGTCCTGCCCGCCATGCTGCTGCTGTCGAGCGTGTCGCTCTTGCTGGGCAGCGCCGTCAAAGCCAACCTTGGCTGTTCAACGGCTGAAACGACAGGCAACCTGCATATTTCGATGTGCAGGCTGCTTTTCCATTACCCAAAAGCAGCCTGCACTTTTTACGGAGACTCCATCATGCGCCTATGGCATCAAACCCTTATTCCCCAACTCCCACGTGCCCAACTGCTCGGCCAACACCGAGAATGCGCCGCCCTGCGCGGTAACGGCTGGGGCCGGCCGCACGCCACCGTGAACTACGTTTTCACCCACAGCCCCTATCTGCTTTATGCCTATCACGTCCTCATCATGGACGAAATGCAGCGGCGCGGCTACCGACCTGATCCCGCATGGCACGATAAAAACCATCGCGGCAACACTTGCCCGCCATATGCCGATTTGGCGGAAGAACCTATCGGCAGCCCGATTTATGCCGAACACGATGATGATTACCTTGCCGAATGCTTGGCAAATCTGCGCAGTAAAGGTATTGAAGTGCAAGGATAGGCAATGAATGGCGACCAATTCAGATCCTGCATCCCGTCCCGTCTGCTGATGGCATCAGAATCGACCTGTTCGGCTGCCGGAGAAAGCGCGTAGGGTGTGCAGCCTCGCTGCGCACGCCGTTTGATTTGATACCGTTATCCCAAAGGCAGCCTGAAACTCAAAACAGCACATCAGCAGCTCACAATTTAATTTTCAGGCTGCCTCAATAAAACCAAAACCCATCCCCACACTTCACAAACCACCATGATTATCCGCAAAAAAACCAACACCCTCGCCCTGCTGTTCGCATGGCGCGGCACCATCTTCCCCAAAGTCCTGCCCGCCATGCTGCTGCTGTCGAGCGTGTCGCTCTTGCTGGGCATCGGCGCGCACAACCATTGGTTTCACCTGCCCACCCCGCCCGTGGTCGGCTTCACCATCTTCGGCATCGTCCTCTCCCTATTTCTCGGCTTTCGCAACAACGCCAGCTACGACCGATGGTGGGAAGGGCGCAAACTCTGGGGGCAGCTTATCGCCACCCAGCGCCACCTAATCCGCGAAAGCCAAATTCTGCCCAACGCCCGCCGCGAGCTGGTGTTGCGCCAAGTTATCGTGTTCACCCATCTGCTGCGCGACCGCCTGCGCTACCAAACCGCCCACCCCGAGCTGTTCTTGGAATACGGGCAAATGCAAGCCGACCAAATTGAAGCCTTCGCCACCCACATCAACCCACCGCAATACGCTCTAGAACGCATCCAATACGACCTGATCCAAGCGCACCGCCAGCAAGAAATCAGCGACATCACCTACACCCATCTCACCACCCATCTCAACACACTCGGCATGATACAAGCAGGGTGCGATCGCATCGCCAGCACCCCTGTGCCCTTTGCCTACTCCGTGCTGCTGCACCGCGCCATCCACAGCTTTTGCATTATGCTGCCCTTTGGCTTAGAAGCCGCGCTCGGCTTGTGGACACCGCTGATGGTGGCATGGCTGGTGTATATGTTTCTCGGGCTGGATATGCTCAGCGGGCAGTTAGAAGACCCATTCGGGCGACAAGACAACAACCTACCGCTGGATTCACTCGTGCGCCTTGTAGAACGCGAAATCCTAACCGCGCTCAACGTCGCCCAACTTCCCCCCGCATGGCAGCCTGAAAATGGCAATTTGACCTAGCCCCCGCTTTTAACCCAACCCCGCCAAACCAAAGGCAGCCTGAAAACCGTTTACCCGTTTCAGGCTGCCTTTAAACATCCAAACACAATAAAAGCAGCCTGAAACTCCAAATAGCCCATCACCCCCATAGCCAGCGCACGGCTTGCAAGCAAGCCGTAGGAGCGCGGGGACAGTTTTCAGGCTGCCCAACATCTGCGCCCGCGTTCAATTTATAGCAAAGTAGGTCGGGCATTGATGCCCGACAAACACGCACGGAAAACCAAGCAGCCGATGGAGCGGCGACGGCTCGTCGCCAAATGGTGGATGAAATAGAGCAATGTTGCATCATCAGCCAAAATGTCGGCGAACTGCCGACGCGCCATTTTCAGGCTGCCTGTTGTGGTTTAGGCAGCCTGAAAACACCAAATGGTAGGGTGCGCAATTCACTTGCCCACCAAAACGTTAAAACTATCCGTCAATGGTGGGCAAACCAGTTGCCCACCCTACGCATTTAAATACGCAACGATAAAAGGCAGCCTGAAAACCATTTGCTTGTTTTCAGCCCCCCTTAACATTCCCCCGCCCAATCTCCGCTATAATCCCCGCGCCAATCGGCACATTCTCACCACAACGCAAGGAGCGTCCCATGAAATCCGCCTACGAAATCCTAAACAACCCCTTTCTCAACAAAGGTACCGCCTTCACCCACCAAGAACGCCAACGTCTCGGGCTAACAGGCTTGCTGCCCCACGCCGTGCAAACCCTAGACGAACAATCCCAACAAGCCTACGCCCACTACAACCAAAAGCCCAGCCTGCTAGAAAAACGCCAATTCCTAATGGAAATCTTCAACACCAACCGCACCCTGTTCTACCACCTATTCGGGCAACACATCGTAGAAATGATGCCCATCGTGTACGACCCCGTTATCGCACAAAGCATTGAACAATATAGCGAATTATTCATCAATCCACAAAACGCCGTCTATCTCTCGCCCGACAATCAAGACCACATCGCCGACATTCTCACCCGCGCCGCCGACGGGCGCAAAATCCGCCTGATTGTTGCCACCGATGCCGAAGGCATCTTAGGCATCGGCGATTGGGGCTGCAACGGCGTAGACATCGCCGTTGGCAAACTCATGGTTTACACCGCCGCCGCAGGCATACCCCCCGAAAGCGTGCTGCCCGTAGTGCTAGATGTCGGCACCGACCGCCAAGCCCTGCTAGACAACCCGCTCTATCTGGGCAACCGCCAAAAACGCCTGCGCGGCGAAGCCTATTACCAATTTGTTGATGCCTTTGTGAACGCCGCCGAGCGCGTGTTCCATCAACCCTATTTGCATTGGGAAGACTTCGGGCGCAGCAACGCCGCCAACGTGCTGCACACCTATCAAGACCGCATTGCCACCTTCAACGATGACATTCAAGGCACAGGCATCATCACGCTGGCGGGCATTTTAGGCGCACTCGCCATCAGCAAAGAAAAACTCGCCGACCAAACCTACGTTTGCTTTGGCGCAGGCACAGCAGGCTGCGGCATCGCCTATCGCGTGTACACCGAAATGCTCAACCAAGGGCTGTCCGAACACGAAGCCCGCGCCCGCTTCTATTTGGTGGACAAACAAGGCTTGCTGTTTGACGACATGAACGACTTAACCCCCGAGCAACGCCCATTCGCCCGCCGCCGCAGCGAATTTACCAACGCCGCCGAGCTTACCAACCTTGCCGCCGTGGTCAAAACCATCAAGCCCACCATCTTGGTGGGCACATCCACCTGCCCCAACACCTTCACCCGAGAAATTGTGGAAACCATGACCGCGCACACCGCGCGCCCCATCATCTTCCCATTGAGCAACCCCACCAAGCTCGCCGAAGCCACCGCCGCCGACCTCATCGCATGGTCGCAAGGCAAAGCCCTTGTGGCAACAGGCATCCCCGCTGACCCCGTGTTCTTCAACGGCGTGCACTACACCATCGGGCAAGCCAACAACGCGCTGATTTACCCCGGCTTGGGCTTGGGCGTACTCGCCGCCAACGCACGGCGCGTGAGCGATGAAATGATTTCCCGCGCCGCCCATTCATTAAGCGGCTTGGTGAACCCCGATGTTGCCGGCGCGGCGGTGCTGCCCCCTGTTGCGCAATTAACCGAGTTTTCGCAAACCGTGGCGCGTGCCGTGGCGCAATGCGCATTGGAGCAAGGGCTGAACCGCGAACCCGTTGCCGATATTGGCGCAGCGATTGATGCGATTCGCTGGACGGCGGAATATCGGTGATGGTTTGTGTATAGAGAAATACGTTTCAGGCTGCCTTTGGGGATGATTAGGGCAGCCTGAAAACCAAGTAGCTAAGTAGGTCGGGCATTTATGCCCGACGTTTTTAGTTGTGGCGCACATGAAATAAATAGGTCAATGTTTGTCGGGCATGAATGCCCGACCTACTGACTACGCGTGGGAAACCAAGTAGCAGATGGAGCGGCGACGGCTCGTCGCCAAATTGCGGATGAAACAAGGTGGGGTTGTATCATCAGCCAAAATGTCGGCGAGCCGCCGATGCGCCATTTTCAGGCTGCCTTTGGGATGATTGGGGCAGCCTGAAAACGCCAAATGGTAGGGGGGCAATTTACTTGCCCACCAAAACGTTAAAGCCATCCACCAGTGGTGGGCAAACGAGTTACCCACCCTATATACGTTAAGGTAGCCTGAAAACGCCCACCCGATGCTTAAACGCGGGTGCGATGGTTGATGCAGCCTGAAAACTGTCCACGCGCTCCTACGGCTTGCTGACAAGCCGTGTACTGGTGTTAATCATGCTAAAAGGCAGCCTGAAACGGTTATCAAACGTTGTTTCAGGCTGCCTTTGGGTTGCGCGGGGCGATTACACCGACACTTGCGCCTTAATATGCGGATGCGGGTCGTAATTCAGCAATTCAAAATCATCAAATTTAAACGCAAAAATATCGCGCACATCGGGGTTGATGCGCATGGTGGGCAGGGCGCGTGGCTCGCGGGTGAGCTGCAAATGCGCTTGTTCAAAATGGTTGTTATACAAATGCGCATCGCCCAGCGTGTGCACAAATTCGCCTGGTTGCAAGCCGCAAACTTGGGCGAGCATCATGGTGAGCAGGGCATAGCTGGCGATGTTAAACGGCACGCCAAGGAAAACATCGGCGCTGCGTTGGTAAAGCTGGCAGGATAGCTTGCCATCGGCAACGTAAAACTGGAATAGGGCGTGGCAAGGGGGCAGCGCCATGCTGTCCACTTCGGCGGGATTCCATGCGGATACGATTAGGCGGCGGCTGTCGGGATTGCTTTTGATTTGCGCGACAAGATTGCGGATTTGGTCAACGGTTTCGCCGCCCGCGCCGCGCCAGCTGCGCCATTGCGCGCCATACACGCGCCCAAGATCGCCGTTTTCATCTGCCCATTCGTCCCAAATGCGCACGCCGTTTTCTTTGAGATAGCGGATGTTGGTGTCGCCCGATAAAAACCACAATAGCTCGTGGATAATGGATTTGAGATGCAGCTTTTTGGTGGTGAGTACGGGAAAGCCGTCGGCAAGATTGAAGCGCATTTGGTAGCCAAACACGGAGCGCGTGCCTGTGCCTGTGCGGTCGGATTTGTTGGTGCCGTTGTCTAGGATGTGTTGGAGTAGGTCTAAATACTGTTTCATAATCAATAATATATGCTAATAATCAGCCATGTGCCGTGGAAGGCGGAATGGTCTATCGTGGCGTTGGCGATGCCGAAGGCTTGTTTGAGCCATGCTTCACCGTCGTCGTTGGGAAAATCGGTGTCGCTCGGTAGCGGCAATGCGGTTTCAGGCGTACCAATGCGCAGCAATATTTGATCGCTGCTATCGCCGCTGCCGAGCAGGGTTTGCTCAATGGGGTATTGGCGCAGGCGGGCGAGATAATCGGGGGCGAAGTAATCCATTTTCAGGCTGCCTTTGCGTTGCGTTCCACCGCGTCCACAAACTGGGCAGCGACGTCAAAATCTTTTTGCTTCATAATTTCTTGGAAGCCTGTGGGGCTGGTTACGTTGATTTCGGTGAGACAGTCGCCGATAACGTCTAGCCCTGCCAACAAGATGCCGTGCGCTTTGAGCTGCGGGGCAAGCGTTTGGGCGATTTCGCAGTCGCGCTCGGATAATTCTTGCGCCACGCCGCGCCCGCCTGCGGCAAGGTTGCCACGCGTTTCGCCGTTTTGCGGAATGCGGGCAAGGGCATAGGGGATGACTTCGCCGTCGATGATAAGGATGCGTTTGTCGCCGTGCACGATGGCGGGGATGTAGCGTTGCGCCATGATGGTGCGGCTGTCTAGCTGCATCAGGGTTTCTAAAATGCTGCCGATGTTGGGGTCGTCTTGACGCAGCCTGAAAATGCCCATGCCGCCCATGCCGTCTAGCGGTTTGACGATGATGTCGCCGTGTTGGGCGAGGAATTGGCGCACATCGGCGGCACGGGTGGTTACGATGGTGGGCGAGATGAATTGCGGATGGTTCAAGATGGCGAGTTTTTCGTTGTAGTCGCGCATGGCTTGGCCGCTGTTGAACACGCGCGCGCCTTGTTGTTCGGCAAGGGTGAGCAGCTGGGTGGCGTATAAATATTGCTGGTTAAACGGCGGATCGGTGCGCATGATAACGGCGCCAAATGCGGTTAAATCCATGCTTTGCGGCTCGGATGTGCGAAACCATGGTTGCCATTCTGAATGGTCGTCTTGCGCGCCCAAAAGCAGGATGCGGTTGGCTTGAGCGATGACTTTGCCGTTTTGCACGCTCAATTGCGCAGCAAGGGTGTGGAAGATGTTGTGCCCGCGTTTGGCGGCTTCGCGCATCATGGCGTAGGTGGTGTCTTTGTAGGTTTTGAAGCTGGCGAGCGGGTCGGCGATGAAGAGAATGTCCATAGGGCGCTTTCTGTGTGGTGGATGGGGTTTCAGGCTGCCTTGGTGGGCATGGTGGGCGGTTGTGGCAAGGGCGGATAAAAATCCGCCCGTGTTGTGGTTGAGATGATGAAATCGGCAGCAAGATTAAGCTCGGAAAACTGTTTTCAGGCTGCCTTTGGGGATTATTTGTTTACGGTTTTAAGCGTGTATTCCAAATTTTCATCTTGCACTTTAAACAACAGGTCAATATTGGGATGTTTGCCTGCGTTTTTTTGCGCGTCTAAAACGTGTTCGTCAAACCACGCCAAGCCTTGCTCGGCGGAATAGCGGTTTAGCTCGCCGTTAAATTCGGCAGCCAGCGCGTTATACACTTTCAGGCTGCCTAATTTGCCTTCGGCGGCTGGGATATGGTGCACAACATTGCCTGCGGCATCGCATACGTTTAAGCCGCTTAAATGGTCAATGCTGGGCATTTGGGCGAGATTTTCTTGGAATGACATGGTGTGTTCCTTTATTTGAGTGGTGAGAATTTGAAGAGATGTAAGGCAGCCTGAAAACAGGGTAGGGCGATGGATAAGCGAGTTTGCCGTTTTCAGGCTGCCTTTGGCGATAAGGCTTAGTGTTTTGTGCCGAAAATCTTGTCGCCCGCATCGCCAAGCCCGGGGATGATGTAGCCATCTTCGTTTAAATGGCTATCTAGCGCGGCGGTGTAGATTTTCACATCGGGATGCGCTTCGTTCACCACCTTCACGCCTTCGGGCGCGGCAACCAGCACCAGCACTTTGATGTTGCGGCAGCCTTTTTGTTTGAGCAAATCTATCGTGGCAACCATGGAGCCGCCTGTGGCGAGCATGGGGTCAATAATGAGCGCGGGGCGCTCGTCCATTTTATCCACCAGTTTTTCAAAATACGACACGGGCTGCAAGGTTTCTTCGTCGCGCTGCAAGCCAACCACGCTCACTTTTGCGCCAGGGATAAGGTCTAACACGCCATCCAGCATCCCCAAGCCTGCGCGCAAAATGGGCACAACGGTTACGGTTTTGCCTTTGATGCGGTGTCCTTGGATTTTGCCGCACCAGCCGTCGATTTCGTGCTGCTCGGTTTCAAAATCGCGCGTGGCTTCGTAGGTCATTAAGCGGGCGAGTTCTTTGGTGAGCGTGCGAAATTTGCCCGTGCTGCAATCGGCTTCGCGCATCAGGGTGAGTTTATGGCGAACCAATGGGTGGTCAATGATGTGGAGATTCATGATGGGGTCTCTTGTTGATGGGCTGAAAAACGGGGGCGATTATAGCGTGTTTTCAGGCTGTTTTACAGCATCTAACAGTTGGCGGCGGGGGGATGGAGCGGGGTGTAGGCAGCCTGAAACGGCATTTTCTCGTTTCAGGCTGCCTTTTAGTATCTCAACGTTGCATTTGCCGTTGCCAATGCCATGCAAACGCCCAGCCCATCAGCGCGCCGCCGCCATGCGCCATATGGGCGATGTTGTCGCCAAATAAGGAAACGCCCGAAATCTGGGCAAACACTTCGTATAACACCAAACCGCCCACCAAATAGCGCGCCTGCACGGGCACGGGGACGAATATCAGCGACAACGGCGCTTTGGGATACACCGCCGAAAACGCCGCCAGCACGCCAAACACCGCGCCTGATGCGCCCAGCATAGAGCCGTAGCTCGCCATAAACGGCAAATACGCCGCCGCGCCTGCCAAGCCCGATGCAAAATACAGCGCCCACACGCGTTTCGCCGTCCACACACGCAGCAAATGCGGCATAAACGAGCCCAGCGCAAACATATTAAAGCCCAAGTGCATCAGGCTTTCGTGTAAAAACATATGGGTAAACCATTGCCAGATATGGTAATTGGGGTTTTCAGGCTGCCATAAAGCGCCTTCTAGCCGCCAATCAAAGCCTGCTTCTTGCAGGATAAAGATAACGGCGTTGAGCGCGATTAGGATGATGTGCGGTTTGAATAGGGTTGGTTTCATCAGTAAGCCAATCAACATGAATTGCGGCAGCCTGAAAATGCGGCATGGCTGTTTTCAGGCTGCCTTGGTTACAAAACAATGCACAAAAAAGTCGGGCGCAAAACCCGACTACTGGCTGGTTAGTCCCACACCAACAGCGCGTGGTTGCGCTTGCCGCGCTTGATGATGGTGTATTTGCCAAAGCGTTTGTGTTCATCGGTGAGCAGATACAAATCATCGGGCTTTTCGGCGGCGTGGTTGGGATTGTTGGCAACCACAGGGCTGCCGTTAATCAGCACCGCATTGCTGTGCACAAAGCCGCGCGCTTCTTTGTTGGATTTAGCCAAGCCCGCTCGCACCAAGGCTTCCACCACATTCAGGCTGCCTGAATTTGCAACGTGCAGCGCAGGCAAGCCATCCAGCGCCAATTGGGCGTAATCTTGCTCGGTTAAGCCGCTTTCATCGCCTGAAAACAGGCTGTGCGTGATGCGTTGCGCGGCTTCCAGCGCGGCTTCGCCGTGAATCAAGCGTGTCATTTCTTCGGCGAGAATGCGTTGCGCTTCGGGCTTGGCGCTGCTGGCTTTGTCTGCCGCTTCAATCGCGTCAATTTGTTCTATAGTTAAGAAAGTAAAGTATTTCAAGAATTTATACACATCGGCATCGGCCACTTTGAGCCAGAATTGGTAGAACTGGTAGGGCGATGTTTTTTTCGCGTCCAGCCACACGGCGCCGCCTTCGGTTTTGCCGAATTTGGTGCCATCGGCTTTGGTAACCAGCGGCAAGGTCATGCCGTGCACAGTTTTGCCGTTTAGGCGGCGCGTGGTTTCCGTACCCCAAGTGATGTTGCCCCATTGGTCGGAACCGCCGATTTCCAATTGCACGTTGTGGCGCGTGTTGAGCTGGGCAAAGTCGTAGCCTTGCAGCAGCGCGTAGGAAAATTCGGTGAACGAGATGCCTTGGTCTTCGCGTTCAATGCGTTGTTTTACCGATTCTTTTGCCAGCATGGCGTTCACGGAAAAATGCTTGCCGATGTCGCGCAGAAAGTCCAAGCAGTTCATGCTGCCGAACCAATTGGCGTTGTTTTCCATGATGGCAGGGTTTTCGCCGTCAAATTTTAAAAACGGCGTGAGCTGGTTTTTGATGCTTTCCACCCAGCCCGCCACGGTTTCGGGCGTGTTCAGGCTGCGTTCGGTGGCTTTGAAGCTGGGGTCGCCAATCATGCCCGTTGCCCCGCCCACCAACGCCACGGGCGTGTGCCCCGCGTTTTGGAAACGGCGCAACACCAACACGGGTAGCAAATGCCCGATGTGTAGGCTGTCGGCGGTGGGGTCAAAGCCGCAGTAGAGCGCGATTTTTTCGCTGTCTAACAGCTTGGAGAGTTCGTTGATGTCGGTGGTTTGGGCGATGAGTCCGCGATTGGATAGGTCTTGTAATAATGGGTTCATGGGTTTTCCAATAATCAATAATAAAGGCAGCCTGCCAAACGGTTCAGGCTGCGGTTGAATAACGGGGCGAATTTTAAAGCATTTTCAGGCTGCCTGAAAATGGCTGTGGATATTATGCGTTGGCATCATCGGGCGCAGCAGGGATGGCAGCGGCAGCCTGAAAATCGGCAAACCATGCGGCGGCAACATTGTTCACTTCTTCAATGCCTTGTTTTTTGAGACTGGAAAACAGTTGCACCGAAACGGGCTGGCGTTCCATAAAAGGCTGCAAGGTTTTTTTAACGGCGGCGAGCGTTTTGATTTGCTCGTTTTTGGATAATTTATCGGCTTTGGAAAGCAGGATGTGCACAGGGCGACCAGTGAGCGCGAAAAAATCCAGCATTTGCTTGTCCAAATCTTTCATTGGATGGCGCACATCCATAATCAACACCAAGCCAATCAGCTGTAGGCGCGTTTGCAAATAATCGCCCAGCAGTTTCACCCAATGGGCGCGGATGGCTTCGGGCACTTGCGCGTAGCCGTAGCCAGGTAAATCCACCATAAAGTTGCCGTTGGCAAGCTCAAAAAAATTGATGTGTTGCGTGCGCCCAGGGGTTTTGGAAACATAAGCCAAGCGAGTGTGGCTGCATAATGTGTTGATTGCGCTGGATTTGCCAGCATTGCTGCGCCCCACAAAGGCGATTTCGGCGGGGGTGTCGGGCAGGTCTTTTAGGTGGTTTACGGTGGTGAAAAATTTAGCGTTTTGGAATAGATTGTTCATGGCTGTAAAGATTTGTGAATTTGGTATAGAATACCACGTTTGAAAGATTCTCGGTTTTTAACCACTACACAAAAAAAATTCAGGAGCACTTTATCCATGAAACGTTTAACTCTGTTGGCAATTTTCGCTGCTTGCGGCTTGGCTTCGGCAGCCCCAGATGTAAGCAAAGGCAAGCAAGCTGCTATGGTTTGTTCAGGCTGCCACATGGTTGATGGCAACAGCACCATCGCCATGTATCCCAAAATTGCAGGCCAACACGCCGATTATGTGTTCAAACAAATGCTAGACATCAAAAAAGGCGATCGCAAAACGGGCAATTCGGCGGTGATGGCACCCATCGTGCAAAACATGAGCGAAGAAGATATGCGCAACATCGCCGCTTATTACGCCACGCAGCAATCCAAACCAGGCGAAGCCAACCCCAAAGCCAACCCCGATTTGGGCAAAACCATTTTCCGCGCCGGCTTGCCCAATAAGAGCATTCCAGCGTGTATGTCTTGCCACGGGCCTGCGGGTGCGGGCTATCCTGCGGGCGGCACAGCATTTTCAGGCTTCCCACGCGTGGGCGGGCAACACGAGAGCTATATTGCCGACCAGCTTCGCTTGTATGCCAAAGGCGAGCGCAAATCGCCCAACAGCATCATGGAAGACATTGCTTCGCGCATGAGTGAAGACGACATCCGAGCGGTAAGCACTTATATTCAAGGTTTGAAATAAGCATTGCGTTCGTGGTTTTCAGGCTGCCTAAGTAGCGTTATTAGGCAGCCTGAAATGTATTTTGCATTGCTTTTTCAGGCTGCCTATAATCCGCGCCTTAACTCTTTTTAAACTTTCTTTACCATGTCTCAATCGTCTCGTGCAAAAATCCCTTTAATCCGCCGCCCGTGGTTTGCTTTTTTCAGCTCCATGCGTTTTGCGGTGGCGCTGCTGTCGGTGCTGGCGATTGCTTCGGTGGTTGGCACGGTGTTGCAGCAAAATCAGCCCAAGCAGAATTATGTGGTGAAGTTTGGCGCGTTTTGGACGGAAATCTTTGAATTTTTGGGGCTGTTTGATGTGTATGCTTCGGCGTGGTTCACGCTGATTATGCTGTTTTTGGTGTTGAGCACGAGCTTATGCTTATGGCGCAATGTGCCGCCGTTTTTGCGCGAAATGCGCTCGTTTCGCACGCAAACCACAGCCAAATCGCTCGCGCACATGAAACACACCGCGCTGCTATCGGACAACATGGGCAGCCTGAAAACGGAAATCGCGGCGAAATATTGGCAGGTAAACGGCTTTCAAACGCGCATCACGCCGCGCGAAGATGGCAGCGTGTTGCTGTCGGCAAAAAAAGGCGCGATGAACAAATGGGGCTATATTTTTGCCCACGCGGCGATTATTGTGATTTGCTTGGGTGGCTTGGTGGACAGCAATCTGCTGCTGAAAATCGGCATGCTCACGGGCAAGATTGTGCCCGATACCACCAGCCAATACGCGCGCGATTTTCAGGCTGCATCGCGCCTTTCGCCGAGCAATTTGTCGTTTCGCGCCAATGCGGAAGTGGTGGAAGGGCAAACGATTGAATCGGCGTTTATCAATGCCGATAAGGGCTTGCTGCTGCAAGAGCTGCCGTTTACGCTGGAATTGAAAAAGTTTCACATCGATTTTTACAACACGGGCATGCCCAAAGATTTTGCCAGCGATATTGTGGTAACCGATAAAGCCAGCGGCAAGCAAGTGGCGCAGACCATTCGCGTGAACCATCCGCTCACCATCAACGGCATTACGATTTATCAATCCACCTATGGCGACGGTGGCTCGGATGTGCGTTTCCAAAGCTGGGATTTGCGCGGCACGAATGCGCCTGTTGCGCTGGATGTGGTGTCGCAACGCGCGTTTCCACTAGATTTGGGCAAGGAAAAATATCAGTTTGAGCTGGGCGAATTGCGCGTGTTTAACGTGGAAAACACGGCGGCAGCGAGCGAGCCAGCCCAGCACGATGTGCGCAGTGTGGCGCAGCCCAAGCAGTTTCAAAACGTAGGTCCAACGATTAGTTTCAAGCTGCGCGATGCGGCTGGGCAGGCGCATGAGTATGTGAACTATATGCTGCCGTTGGAGCGTGAGGGGGCGAAGTTTTTTGCCACGGGCGAGCGCAGCGACATCAACGCGCCGTATCGCTGGCTGATGCTGCCCGCCGATGGGCAAAACAAGTTGGATAGCTTTATGGCGTTGCGCGCCACGCTGATGCAGCCTGAAAAGTGTGCGCAGATTGTGCAAACCGCTGTTGCCAATGTGAACGAAAATATGCGCGGCGATTTTAAGCTGGCGGTGGAGAACCTGCTGCGCCAGTTTGCCGAGGGCGGCTATGTGGCGATTAACGAGCATATTCAGCAAAATGTACCCGCCGAAGCGCAGCAAAAAACAGGCGAAATCATGTATCAGATTTTGTATAGCAGCATGGATGTGGCGCTCACGCAGGCGTTAAACGATTTCAGGCTGCCTCCGATGGCGGCGGGCGAGGCGCGCAATCGCTTTATTTTAAACAGCATGGATGGCTACACCGCGCTCACGCGCTTCCAATCGCCCGTGCTGCTGCAAATGGACACGTTTAAGCAAGTGAATATGTCGGGCTTGCAGATGACCAAATCGCCTGGCGCGAGCTTGGTGTACATCGGCTCGGTGCTGCTGGTGTTGGGCACGATTTTTATGTTTTATGTGCGCGAAAAACGCGCTTGGCTGCTGTTTGACCGCGCAGGCGACGTGCGCTTTGCCATGTCTGCCACGCGCAGCGAACGCGAGTTGGCACGCGAGTTTCCCGAGCATTTGGCAAAGCTGGAAACGCTGGCGCGCGATTTGGGGCAGCCTGAAACAGGCGTTGGGCAAGGCGCGGAGTAGGGCGGTTGTTTATTTCATCATGCCCGCGCATTACCTATTTTTTGCCAGAGCAGGCGTTTCGCCGCCTACCACGAGCAGGGGCAAGCCCCTGCACCCCACGCGCAAACCTTTTCAGGCTGCCTAATATTTATGCCCGCGCCCAACCCGTAGGGTGGGCAACTCGTTGCCCACCAACCATCCCGCCCACTTTCAGGCTGAAACCTTTGCAAAACCTTAACGGCAGCCTGAAATCTAAAATGGAGCGGCGACGGCTCGTCGCCAAATGGTTGATTCAACATGGTTTAATTGATTAACAAAATGTCGGCGAGCTGCCGACGCTTCATTGATTACAGGTTTTGCAAAGTTTTCAGGCTGCCTAACCACCCCCCCTCCACCACAAAGGAATCCCCATGTTCAAACGCCCCGAAGAAATTCTCCTTATCCTAGTTGGCATCGCATTCCTTGCCATCACCTACTTTCTCGCAGGCTGGGCAACCGCCGCATCGCTCAAATACACGCTGATGATTACAGGCAGCACGCTGCTTTGGCTGGCAGCCTTCTTTTGGCTGTGGACACACGAAAAAGCCTTTTTGTGCTACCCCGTGTTGCTCGGCTTGTTTGTTGCCTGCTGGTGTCCGTGGCTAGACTGGTTCGCCCTGCGCCACACCGGTGCCGTGGATGCCACCAGCGTCACCGTGCTCAACAAACCGTGGTACGCCACATGGACATTCAAAGCCGTGCTGATTGCCCTGCCCATTATCGGCGGCTACGCATGGGAATGGCAACGCCGCCGCAAACGCAAATTGGCGGGCAAGGTGTGAGCACCCCTATTCACCAGCGCATCAGCATCATCGCCATCAAGGCAGCCTGAAAACGAGTGAAGCATAGTTTCAGGCTGCCTTATTCATCCCAACCCCATCTTTTTACCCCACTCCATGAAATCCCTTTACATCCTATACACAGGCGGAACCATCGGCATGACCCCCACCCCGCAAGGCTTGCAACCCAGCCGCCAAATCGTTGCCACCGCCCTGCAACCCTACACAGGCAGCCTGAAACTCACATGGCACATCTGCGACCCACTCATCGACAGCTCCGCACTCGCCCCAACAGACTGGGCAAACTGGCTCGCCCTACTGCACACCGCCATCGCCCAACACGATGCCATTCTCATCCTGCACGGCACCGACACCCTAGCCTACACCGCCAACCTGCTCGCCCTTGCGCTCAACCCACAAGGCAAACCCATCATCCTAACTGGCTCGCAACAACCCTACGGCGCAGCCCACAGCGATGCCCCTGCCAACCTACACACCGCCCTTACCGCCATCCAACGCCCCGATGTACACGGCATACTGCTCGCCTTCAACGGCAAACTCATCCCCCCCATCGGCAGCAGCAAAACCACCACCGAACACCACGACGGCTTCGCCAACCCCCACTTCGGCACATGGCAAATTGAAAATAGGCAGCCTGAAACCACCCCCGCCCCCTATAACAGCAGCCTGAAACGCCACTTCAACCCCCACACCCGCGTTGTCCCCATCATCCTAACCCCCAGCAATATGCAGGACAACGCCGCCGCCCAGCTCAATCCCAACGAAAGCGATGCCGCCATCCTACTCAGCTACGGACACGGCAACGCCCCCGCCCACCCCGCGCTGCTTGCCGCCATCCAACGCTACACCCAAGCAGGCAAACCACTCATCAACATCAGCCAAGTGCCACACGGCAACGCCACCGCACGCTACGCCCAAGGCAACGCCCTGCGCCAATCAGGCGCAATCAACGGCGGATACTGCAACCTAGAAACCGCCACCGCCCTAATGATGCTCGCCGCCGCCAACGGCTGGACACACCACGAAATAGAAAGCGAACTACAACGGCTGCGGCTGGTTTAACCCCGCCACATGGCTGGCAAACGATTTCAGCTGGCAAACGATTTCAGGCTGCCTTGAAGCGTTAAAGACAGCCTGAAAAACATAACAGCACAAATCAAGAAACATCCCATCCATCAGCGTGTAGGTTGTGCAAACTTGTTTATGCACCGTTTAGCAATGCCTAATGCCGCGTTTCAGGCTGCCTTTCTCTTTATTTATTTTTGGGGCTGACGTAGATTAGCAGCTATGCTAGGCTACGAAAATGAAGATAACTAATTGTAAGTTAATCAAGAGAGCTCAAAAGAAACTACTTGAATTTTTCGCACTCCAAGTTACCGCCCGTTCCGCTGCCGATATTTTGAGCATTCAGCCCAACTCCGCTATTCTGTTCTACCGTAAAATCCGTATGGTCATCAGCCATCATTTGGCCTTGGCTGCCGATGAGGTTTTTGAGGGCTCTGTCGAGTTGGACGAAAGCTATTTCGGCGGACGGCGTAAAGGCAGACGCGGTCGCGGTGCGGCAGGAAAAGTGGTTGTCTTCGGCATTCTGAAACGTAACGGACGGGTCTATACCGTTGTGGTGGATAATGCCAAGTCTGAAACGTTACTCCCTGTCATCAAAAAGAAAATCATGCCGGACAGCATTGTTTATACCGATAGTCTGAGCAGCTGCAACAAGTTGGACGTGAGCAGTTTTATCCATTACCGCATCAACCATTCCAAGGAATTTGCAGACCGTCAAAACCACATTAACGGCATTGAGAACTTTTGGAATCAGGCAAAACGCGTCTTACGCAAATACAACGGAATCGATCGCAAATCTTTCCCGCTGTTCTTGAAAGAATGCGAATTTCGATTTAACTTCGGCACACCGCCCCAACAGCTAAAAATCTTGCGGGATTGGTGTGAAATTTAGGGCTAATCTACGTCAGCCCCAAAATTATTTATGCGAGAAACAAAAGCTCAAAATACCCAAAAGTGCAAACAACGCGACGATTTCCAACAATTCACTAATGCACATATCAGGACTATACTAGTCTCTTTTTTTCATTCACACAAAACACACAAAACCATGACCGAACACATCTCCCCCAACATCCCCACCCACGACCCTTTCGGCAGCCTACTCGGTTACGCCCCTGGTGGCATCGCCATCTACTCATCCGACTACCAAACTGCCGACAAAACCGAATTCCCCGATGATGCCGCCTACCGCAGCTATCTCGCAGACGAATACATGGGCTACAAATGGCAATGTGTAGAATTCGCCCGCCGCTATCTCTATCTCAACCACGGCATGGTATTTACCGATGTCGGCATGGCATACGAAATCTTCTCACTGCGCTTTTTACGCCAAGTCGTAGACGATACTCTCGTTCCCCTGCAAGCCTACGCCAACGGCAGCCTGAAAAAACCCGAAGCAGGCGCACTCCTAATTTGGGATGAAGGCGGCGAATTCGAACACACAGGACACGTCGCCATTATCACCGAAGTCCTACCTAACAAAATCCGCATCGTCGAACAAAACGTCATCCACAGCCGCCTACCACGCGGACAACAATGGACACGCGAACTCAAAATGACCCGCACCCAAAAGGGCGGCTACCAAATCTACGACACCTTTGACAACACCACCATACTCGGCTGGATGATACAAACCGCCAACACTCAGCACAGCCTCCCCCAACCACAGCCAGAAAGCGCGTTACTCCAAATCCACGCCGCCCACCTACCCAACCACGGACAATTTTCAGGCAAATGGCTCAACGAACAAGACCAATTTGAACACCTATTCATCACTGCCATGAAAGGACACCAAGTCAGCCGCACCGACCCCTACCGCTACTTCACCATATCCGAAAGCGCACAACACGAACTCATCCGTGCCACCAATGAACTCCATCTCATGTACCTACACGCCACCGAGCGCGTATTACGAGACGACAAACTCCTCGCCCTATTTGACATCCCCAAACTCCTCTACCCACGCCTACGCCTATCATGGCAAAACCGCCGCCACCAAACCATCACAGGGCGACTAGACTTCTGCCTAGACGAGCGCGGCTTAAAAGCCTACGAATACAATGCCGACTCCGCCTCCTGCCACGCCGAAGCAGGCGCAATTTTAGGACGCTGGGCAGCCGCCGGCGGTGCAGAAAAAATTGGCAGCGACCCCGGTGTCGGCTTACGCGATGCCCTGACCGACTGCTGGAAACACCGCGCCCACGCCCCACTCGTCCACATCCTGCAAGACACCGATGCCGAAGAAGACTACCACGCCAAATTTATGCAAACCGCCCTACAAAACGCAGGCATACAAACCAAAATCGTCCACGGCACACAAGGGCTACACTGGGACAACCGCGGCAGACTACTAGACGAAGACGACAAACAAATATTCAGCGTCTGGAAAACATGGGCATGGGAAACTATGCTAGAACAGCTCCGCGAAGACGCAACAGGCAACGAAGTCGCCCCCCCAATCCGCACAGGACGCGAAGGCGACACCGTCCGCCTAATAGATGTACTCCTGCGCCCCGAAGTACTTGTCTACGAACCCCTATGGACAGCTATCCCCAGCAACAAAGCCATCCTACCCGTATTATGGGAACTCTTCCCCAACCACCGCTATTTACTAGAAGCCAGCTTTGAACTTTCAGGCAGCCTGAAAAACAACGGCTACGCCCAAAAACCCATAGGCGGACGGCGCGGCGACAACGTCTCACTCATCTGCGACTGCACCGACCAACTAGATGCCACACAAGGCAAATTCGGCAGCCAAGAACAAATCTACCAACAACTCTGGTGCTTACCCAAAATAGAAGACCAATACGTCCAAGTCTGCACGTTTACAGTCGGCGGACACTACGGCGGCGCGTGCCTACGCAGCGACCCCAGCCGTATCATAGTCGGCAACAGCGATATGCAACCTCTACGCGTGTTGAAAGACGAAGCGTTTTTGGGGCAGTTTGGGCAAGAATAATTTGGTAATGAGCGCGTAACTCGTAGATACTGCCCCCCCCAAAAAAAAAAAAAACAAAAAACCGCCATGTATCACATAGCGGTTTTTTATTTGGGGCTGACGTAGATTAGCAGCTATGCTAGGCTACGAAAATGAAGATAACTAATTGTATTCTGTTCTACCGTAAAATCCGTATGGTCATCAGCCATCATTTGGCCTTGGCTGCCGATGAGGTTTTTGAGGGCTCTGTCGAGTTGGACGAAAGCTATTTCGGCGGACGGCGTAAAGGCAGACGCGGTCGCGGTGCGGCAGGAAAAGTGGTTGTCTTCGGCATTCTGAAACGTAACGGACGGGTCTATACCGTTGTCGTAGATAATGCCAAGTCCGATACTTTGATGCCTGTTATCAAACAGAAAATCATGCCGGACAGCATTGTTTACACGGATAGTCTGAGCAGTTACGACAAGCTGGACGTAAGCGGTTTCATCCATTACCGCATCAACCATTCCAAGGAATTTGCAGACCGTCAGAACCACATTAACGGCATTGAGAATTTTTGGAATCAGGCAAAACACGTCTTGCGCAAATACAACGGAATCGATCGCAAATCTTTCCCGCTGTTCTTGAAAGAATGCGAATTTCGATTTAACTTCGGCACACCGCCCCAACAGCTAAAAATCTTGCGGGATTGGTGTGAAATTTAGGGCTAATCTACGTCAGCCCCTTATTTTTTGCCAGAGCAGGCGTTTCGCCGCCTACCACGAGCAGGGGCAAGCCCCTGCACCCCACCGTAGCATGAACCATTTGCAGCAATCATCAAGGCAGCCTGAAAGCAAAAAATCCCCAACCGCGTGCGCAGCCAAGTGGCACAACCTACCAGCAAAAGCAGCCTGAAACCGCATAACACGTTTTCAGGCTGCCTTTCCATCCCCACCATCCCAATCTACTCAAACACCCGCCGCTCATCAGGCAATCGCCCCGCCCAATCGCAAGCAAACTGATATGCGGTGCGCCCCGAGCGGCTGCCGCGCATTTGCGCCCAGTTCAAAGCGGCGTGTCGCGCGGTTTCATCCAAAGGCAGCCTGAAATCCGTTAGCCAGTTTTCTACCGCCGCCAAATATTCGTTTTGGTCAAACGGATAAAAGCTCAACCACAAGCCAAAGCGGTCGGACAGCGATACTTTTTCTTCCACCGCTTCTTTGGCGTGGATTTCGCCGCCGCGCCCTGTGTGCGTGTTGGCGTTGTCGTCCATGTATTCGGGCATCAGGTGGCGGCGGTTGGATGTGGCGTACACCAGCACGTTGTCCGCGCGGCGCGATAAGCTGCCATCCAGCGCGGTTTTCAGAGCTTTGTAGCCGTCTTCGCCTTCTTCAAACGATAAATCGTCGCAGAACACGATGAATTTTTCGGGACGGCTTTCCAGCAAAATCAGCAGCGCGGGCAGTGTTGCCAAGTCGTTTTTATCTACTTCTATCAGGCGCAAGCCGCGCTCGGCGTATTCGTGCAATAGGGCTTTTACCAGCGATGATTTGCCTGTGCCGCGCGCACCTGTGAGCAAGGCGTTGTTGGCGGGTCGCCCTGCTAAAAATTGCTCGGTGTTGCGCACCAGCCGCGCCATTTGGCTGTTTACGGCGGCAAGGCGGGCGAGCGGAAAGGTGTGCGGGCGTGGCAAGCCTTGCAACACGCCTGCGTTGCCTGCTTTTGTCCAGCGATAGGCGATGCTGTGTTGCCAATCGGGGGCGATGGCTTCGGGCGGCAGCCATGCGTCTAGGCGGCGTAACACGGATGCGGCTTGGCGCAGAAATTTAGCCAGCTTCATTTTCAGGCTGCCTTGGGTGGTTCGCAACCTACATAAATGCGCGGCAAGCCATCCAGCATATAGGTTTCAAAATCGGTGGTAAACGTGCGTTTCAGGCTGCTGTTGTCTTCAATTTCGCCCCATGTTTGGTACACGCTTTGCGCGTTTGGCTCGGGCACGATAAAGCGGGCGTAGTCTTGCGGCGGGATGTGGGTTTCGCCTGCGAAGCTGGGCAGTGGGAAATCGGTGGCGGTGATGCGCCCGATGGTGATGAGTACATCGTCGGGCGCGTCGTCAAAATATTGGTACACGCAGTAAATGGTCATGGTGAACGATGGCAGGCGGTTGGCTTTGTGGTTGCCTTCCCATTGCTGCCACATTTCGCCCAGCGTTTCGTGGGCTTTGTCTAGTGTGGTGCGTTGTTGGATGCCGATGATGCGCAGCGGGACGGTGATAAGGGTGTAGTCAAGCATGGTGTTCCTTGGGGTAGCAATTAGGCAGCCTGAAAATGGGTTGGCGGTTGCACTCTGTTTCAGGCTGCCTGATGGATAAAAACAAAAGATGCAGCCTGAAACCGTAATCCAGTTTTCAGGCTGCCTTAACAGATTGATTAAATTAACGATTACGCAAATCCATAATATCGCGCCAGCCATCGTTGGTTTTCACCAGCGTGGCGTGTTTGGTTTGCGTTTGGTTGAGCCCGTTGTAGTAAGGGCTGTCTTTGAGCAATTTTTTCGCCCAGCGTTCTGTGTTGATTTTCGCTTCGTAAGACACTTGGGTAACAGTTACGCCGTTGCTGGGCGTGGGCGCGGTGAAATAATTGATTTTTTCCACTTTTTCGTTGCCAATGCACATCAAGGCTTCTTCGTTGGGCAAGGGCTGGAATGCTTGTTCGCCTTTTGCCGTGAGCGAGTAAACCATATAGCGAATGGCGGCATCGCCCTCGCCCTCGCGTTGTTCCTTATCGCGGCGATACAAGCCCGCATCGGTGAGCACTTCCATTTGGTCAATCGCGGTTAAATTGGCGCGTTTGCCATTATCTTGGCGTTTCACCAGCTTCACTTCGGGCGAGCCCAGCACAGGGTTATCGCCCTCTTTGCGCGTATCCACGGTAAGCTGAAACGGCACGCACACCGAATGAAATTTAACCGACGCGTTCACCGCTTTTTGCACGGCAGATTTAGACAAATTGTCGCCACCGCCGCAAGCCGCCAATAACAACACGCTGCTCAAAACCCATAATTTTTTCATGATTCACTCCGCGTTTACAAAAGTTAGTTGCAAAAAAAATTGTTTACAAAAATTTGCGAAAGAAGCAAGGATAACGGCAAAACCAGCCTGCGACAAGACAAAAATAGCATGATTTCGTACAATGCCATTTATGCTTATCCCTGCCCCGCCCGCCATCAAGGCAAAGCCACGCCCCAAGCGGGCAGGGCGCAACCCATTTTAAGGAATTGTAAACATGACGCCACAACTCTACGGCATCCCCAACTGCGCCACGGTAAAAAAAGCCCGCGCATGGCTAGAAGAACAGCAAATCGCCTACGAATTCATCAACTTCAAAACCCAAGCGCCCACGCGCGATTGGCTTTCAGGCTGCCTGAAACGCGTGCCGCTGGAAACCCTGCTCAACAAACGCGGCACCACATGGCGCAAGCTCACACCCGAAGAGCAAGCGCAAGCCAACACGGAAGACGGCGCGATTGCCCTGATGATGGCGCATCCTAGCGTGATTAAACGCCCCGTTTTGCTGTTGGGCGAGCAAATTGCCGTTGGCTTTGATGCGGCAAATTATGCCGCGCTGTTTCAGGCTGCCTAAACTTGCGCCCGCCGTTATCCACAAGGAAAGCCATCGTGATTGCTAGGCAGCCTGAAAAGCCGATTCTCTTCATCGCCGATTTGCATCTGTCGGACGACACCCCCAGCCTGAACGTCTTGTTCGCCCAGTTTTTGCGCGACTGGCAAGGCAAAGCGGGCGCGCTGTATATCTTGGGCGATTTGTTTGACGCGTGGACGGGCGATGATGACGACAGCGCCACCGCCGCCCAAGTGGCGCGCAACCTTGCTGCCTTTGCCGCCGCTGCGCCCGTGTATTTCATCGCGGGCAATCGCGATTTTTTGCTGGGCAAACGCTATGCCGCCCAATGCCAGATGACGTTGTTGCCCGAGCGACAAATCGTTGAATATTTTGGCAAAACGATATTGCTCTCGCACGGCGATGAAATGTGCAGCGACGATATTGGCTATCTGCGCTACCGCAAAGTGATGCGCAACAAAATCGTGCAGAAAATCTTGCTGTCGCTGCCGTTTCGCACACGCAAAAACATCGCCGCCAAGCTGCGCGCTGCCAGCCGCGAGCGCAAAAAGCAGCCTGAAAACTACGCCATCACCGATGTAACCGAACACGGCGTTCAGGCTGCCTTAAACGATTTTCCGCAAACCGAAATCATCATCCACGGGCATACGCATCGCCCCGCCAGCCATGTGCACAGCTTCCAGCAGCACCGCATTGAGCGCCATGTGTTGCAAGATTGGTATGGCGACAAGGGCGGCTATTTGCTGCTAGATGAAAACGGCGTGCACGCCCGCCGCCTGCCCGAGTGATTTTCAGGCTGCCTTTGGGGATTGCCCGCGCCGCCAAAGGCAGCCTGAAAACCAGTTTGCACGCGTTGGCAAAGCCCCATCCTTTCTAAACTTCTCCGCATCCCTTCATGAAACCGCATCGCACGCTCATTATTTCCGTGTTCATCGTTGCCAGCTGCGGCTTGGCGTATGAGCTGATTTCCGCCGCGCTCGCCAGCTATTTGCTCGGCGACAGCATTTTTCAATATTCGCTCATCATCGGTCTGTATTTATTTTGCATGGGTATCGGCGCGCATCTCACGCGCTACATCGCCGATAAAGACGTGCTGCACCGCTTTATAGAAATTGAACTGCTGGTGGGGCTGATTGGCGGTATTTCCGCGCTGTTTCTGTTTACCGCGTTCGGCATCGCCGCCGCGCCGTTTCGCACGCTGCTGTATGCGCTGGTTGCCGTTATCGGCACGGTGGTCGGCATGGAAATCCCGCTAGTGATGCGCGTGCTCAACGAGCAACGGCTCGCATTCAAAGACACCGTTGCCCGCGTGCTCACCTTTGACTACATGGGCGCGCTTGCCGTGTCGATGTTGTTTCCGCTTATCCTTGCGCCCAAGCTCGGCATGGCACGCTCCGCGCTGCTGTTCGGCTTGCTCAACGCCGCCGTTGCCCTGCTCACCGCCCGCGTTTTCAGGCTGCATCTGCCGCGCTATCGCAGCCTGAAATGGCGCAGCTACGCCGTGCTGCTGTTGCTGCTGGTTGCCTTTGTTTTTGCCAACCGCTGGGTGTTCCAAGCCGAGCAACGTTATTTTGGCGACCCCGTGGTGTTTGAAAGCCATTCGCCCTATCAGCGGCTGGTGGTAACGCAATGGAAAGACGATACGCGCTTGTATATTAACGGCAATTTGCAATTCTCCTCGCGCGACGAAGCCCGTTACCACGAAGCCCTTGTCATCCCCGCCATGCAAGCCGCCGCGCAGCACAAGCGCGTGTTGATTTTGGGCGGCGGCGATGGTTTGGCGGCGCGAGAAGTGTTGAAATATCCGCAAGTTCAACAAGTTACGCTAGTGGATTTAGACCCCGATATGACGCGCACTTTTCAAACGTCTGCCAAACTGGTTGCCCTAAACCAAAACGCGCTCAACCACCCCAAGCTGCGTATCATCAACGACGATGCCGCGCAATGGCTGCAACACACCGCCGCGCAGTTTGACGTCATCATCATAGACCTGCCGGACCCCTCCAATTTTGCGCTGGGCAAGCTGTATTCCGTGCCGATGTACCGTCTGGTGGCGCGGCATTTGGCAGCGGGCGGCAAGCTGGTGGTGCAATCCACCTCGCCTTATTTTGCGCCCCATGCGTATTGGTCGGTGGTGGCGACGCTGGAAGCGGCGGGGCTGGCGACTGCGCCTTATCATGTGTATGTGCCCAGCTTCGGCGAATGGGGCTATGTGTTGGCAGGGGCGGAAACCGATTTCAGGCTGCCTAACCGTGTGGATGTACCCACGCACTTTTTGGACGCGGCGGAAATGGCGCAGATGTTTCGCTTCCCCGCCGACATGGCGCGGCGGGCGGTTGAACCGAATTATTTGAATAATCAACGGCTGGTGGCGTATTTTGAGCAGGATTGGGCGAATGTGATGCGCTGATGAGATGGAAATGCCGTTTCAGGCTTGCCTGCTGGAAAACAGATAAGGCAGCCTGAAAAACCATTTACAGACGCAATAAAGGAGATTGAATTGAAGCATCAAAATTGGAACGAATCGGCGCTCATCAGCGCGTTGGCGGCGGTTTTGTCGTGGATTTATCCGCCGTTTATTTGCTTTATCGGCGTGGGCGGCGTATGCGCCGTAGCGTTTGGCGCGATTGCCCTGCTGGAATTGCGCGAAACGCCCGCGCGCGGACGCTCATTGGCGCGCTTGGGCTGGTATATGGGCTGGGTTAATATTGCCGTGTATGTGTATTTGATGGCGAGCTTAGTTCGGCAAGCGTTGCAGGGCGGCTAGCGTGGGGAATCTGCGCCGATGTTAAGCCATCGGTCTGGGAAATAAGTTGTCAGGCTGCCTTAATCGGGTAGGGCAGCCTGAAATATTTGTTGCGTTGCAGGGAACTTGCATGGTGGGCGGTAGAATGCAGCGCAAAAGGCAGCCTGAAAACGAGTTTTTCCATTTTCAGGCTGCCTTTGGGTTTGCGTGATGTTTGTTGATTTGATATTTGATGTTAAAGGCAGCCTGAAAAGCAGAAATGGCGTTTCAGGCTGCCTTTGGTTTACCCAATATCCGTTTACCCAATGCCCAAGCCAGATGCAGTCTGAAAGCCCAAAATTCACTTTTCAGGCTGCTCCAGTTTGTAGATACCATCTCCCCCATCAGGCCAAAGTGATGCTTACGGTCTGATGGGGGAGATGGTATCTACTCACTACGCCAGTTGGTAAAACACTTTCATCGCCGCCCACAAAATATTGGGCTGTTCTTTTATCACTTCGTGCGCGGCAAACGGCACGTTCATCAGATGCGCGGCGGGCAGGACTTGGCGCAAGCCGTTCAGGACTGCGGCGGAGAGCAGGAAATCGTCTTCGCCACGCACCGCCAGCACGGGGGCTTTGATGTTGGTGGTGTTTTCATTCGGGAATCCCGCCGCCGTGTCGTCCGTCCACAGGCGGCGCAGGTCGGCAACCAGCGCGTCCAAATCGGGGTGGGGGTTGTGTTTTTGGTAGGCGGCAACCTGTTCGGACATCTGCCTGCGCACGTCGGCAACGGTGAGGCTTGCCATCATTTCGCGCGGGGTGTCGCGGCTATGCCATTGTGCGCCGACGGTCAGCACGGACTGCACGCGGGTATCATCGGCGGATACGGTAGGCGGTAACACCGCCGTCGCTGAATCCGAACAGGTGAAACTGGCGCAGCCCGACGGCTTCGATAATCTGTCGCGCGTCGTCGGCGGTTTGGGCGTAAGTCAGCGGCACGTCGCCGCGCGTGGAGCGTCCGTGTCCGCGCGTGTCGATAGCGAGGGTGCGGAAATGCGCTTGCAGGCGGGGCAGCAGCGGGCAAAGTCCTCCGCCGAGCCGAGTCCGCCGTGCAGCAGGACGATGGCGGGCGCGTCGGCTTTGCCGCCGAGTTGGTAAAAGAGGTCGGCATTTTGGCAATGCAGGGTTGCGGTCATGGGGTTGCTCCTGTCAGGGTGGGAAATGGCGCGTTGCGGTGAGGCAAAAGCGGATTGTAAACCAATCGGCGGGCAAAAGGCCGCCTGAAAACGGGTGAGGTGTGTTTTTGCGAAGCTAAAACAATAGCTGAGAAAGCGTTTTCAGGCTGCCTTTTGTTGGCGTGGTGTTTATTGTTAAAGGCAGCCTGAAAAGCATTTTCCGTTTTCAGGCTGCCTCACCGTCTTGCTGCGTCCGTGCCCACTCCACGGCGGCGGTAATCGCGGCTTTGGCTTGCGGGCTGTTTTTCCAGCAGCTTGAACCCGTAAGCAATGCGCCTTGCTGCAAAATATCGGCTGGGTCTGCCGCTGCCAGCTTGGCAACATCGTCCAAGCCCATTTGCTGCAAACGCTGCTGGCGGTTTGGGTTTCGGTGAAGGGCACATGGGGGTCCTTTGCGATGATGGAAGGAATAGGAAGGCAGCCTGAAACCCATTTTCAGGCTGCCTATCCGTCTAACTATCGGGTAACTGGCTTATACCGAATCCGTTTCGGTTTCGCGCCTTCTTCGCCGAGTCGGCGTTTTTTATCGGCTTCGTATTCCTGATAGTTGCCGTCGAAGAACACCCATTTCGAATCGCCTTCGCACGCCAGAATATGCGTGGCGATGCGGTCGAGGAACCAGCGGTCGTGCGAAATCACCATCACGCTGCCGGCAAATTCCAGCAATGCGTCTTCCAGCGCGCGCAGGGTTTCCACGTCGAGGTCGTTGGACGGTTCGTCCAGCAGCAACACATTGCCGCCGCTCAACAAGGTTTTTGCCAAGTGCAAACGTCCGCGTTCGCCGCCGGAAAGCTGCCCCGCGATTTTGCTTTGGTCGCTGCCTTTGAAATTGAAACGACCCAAATATTGGCGTGCGGGGATTTCAAACTGTCCGACCTGCAAAATGTCGCGGCCTTCGGCGATGTTGTCGAACACGGTTTTGTCGTTTTGCAAACCTTCGCGGCTTTGGTCAATCAGGCTCATTTTCACGGTTTGCCCGATTTTCACTTCACCCGAATCAGGCTGCTCTTTGCCCGAAATCATTTTGAACAGCGTCGATTTACCCGCGCCGTTCGGGCCGATGATGCCGACAATCGCGCCCGCAGGCACTTTGAAGCTCAAATCGTCAATCAGCACTTTGTCGCCAAACGATTTGGAAACGTTCACAAATTCAATCACTTCGTTACCCAAACGCTCGGCGACGGGAATGAAGATTTCCTGCGTTTCATTGCGTTTTTGGTATTCGTAGTTGCTCATTTCCTCAAAACGCGCCAGACGCGCTTTGGACTTGGCTTGGCGGCCTTTGGCATTTTGGCGCACCCATTCCAATTCCTGCTTCATCGCCTTCACGCGCGCGGCTTCGGATTTTGCCTCGTTTTCCAAGCGTTTTTCTTTCTGCTCCAGCCAAGACGAGTAATTGCCTTTCCACGGGATGCCGTGGCCGCGGTCAAGCTCCAAAATCCACTCGGCGGCGTTGTCCAAGAAATAGCGGTCGTGGGTTACGGCGACGACTGTGCCGGGGAAGCGCACCAAAAATTGTTCTAACCATTCAACACTTTCTGCGTCCAAGTGGTTGGTCGGCTCGTCCAGCAGCAGCATATCGGGTTTGCTCAACAATAATTTGCACAGCGCGACGCGGCGTTTTTCGCCGCCCGAGAGCACGCCGATTTTTGCGTCCCAATCGGGCAGGCGCAGCGCGTCGGCGGCGATTTCCAACTCGTGTTCCGCGCCGCCGCCTGTGCTGCTGCCTGCTGCGATAATCGCTTCCAAGCGGCCTTGTTCTTCCGCCAGCGCGTCAAAATCGGCATCGGGATTGGCGTACTCGGCATACACTTCTTCCAAACGCTTCTGAGCGGCGGCGACTTCGCCCAAGCCGCTTTCCACTTCTTCGCGCACGGTTTTTTCGGGGTCAAGCTCCGGCTCTTGCGGCAGATAGCCGATTTTGATGCCGCCCATCGGCACGGCTTCGCCCTCAAATTCCTTATCCACGCCCGCCATAATCCGCAGCACGGTGGACTTGCCCGCGCCGTTCAAACCGAGCAAGCCGATTTTCGCGCCGGGGAAGAAGGAAAGGGAAATATCTTTAATGATGGTTTTCTGCGGCGGCACAACCTTGCTCACGCGCAGCATGGAATAGACGTATTGTTGGGACATAGGAACTCCTTGGGTGGGATGGTTGGGAAAGGGGGCAGCCTGAAAACGAGCGTAGCGCGTTTCAGCAAAGCTAAAACAGCATTTAAAAAAGCGTTTTCAGGCTGCCTTTGGCTGATGCAGCCTGAAACGGCTGCTTTAAAGGTAATCGTGTTGCGACATACGAGTAAGGTAATCGTCTGGCGACATATAAGAAGTTAGCCTTTTAATCGGGCAATGTTCGCGGATGGCTGCAATAACGCCACATAGCCCGCAGCGAAGCATATCGGTTAGTGGGATTGCTTTGTTCTTCTCCCGTTGCCAAAAGTATTTGGCTGGCGGGTGCGGGTCTTGTTTCAAAATATAAAATAAAAAATAGTTTGTTGTGCGATTACTATTACCAACGGCGCGGATATAAAAATTGTCTATATCTTGCTAAGCAACAAAGGTTTTACGCAAAGAAAACAGGGTGTGGTAGTGGATGCCGTCTTTGCTGATTTCTATCCAGCTTGGCGTTAGGATAGCGCGCAAGCATTTAAAGGAAAACCGAATTGAGATGTTACAAGAAAAAGCACAAACCCAGCTTATCGGTGTGAGCAGTATCCGCCAACTAGAATTCATAACAAGCCACACTGCGGCGAGAATGCTGAAATAAGCAACTGGCAGGAAAACAATTAAATAGAATAGAACGAGCCAAATATCGATTTTAAGCGTGGTATTCATGGTTTTATCTGGGATTTAGGCAGCCTGAAAACGAGCGTAGCGCGTTTCGGCGAAGCTAAAACGGCATTTAAACATTTAAAAAAGCGTTTTCAGGCTGCCTTTGGGTTTTGCGCTGTTTAGGCAGCCTGAAAACGGAAAAACAGGTTTTCAGGCTGCCTTTGGCGTTATTCCAAATCGCTGTTTTTCAGCGCGTCAAACTTGGCTTTCATGGTCGGATTTTTGCGCGTGAGTTTTTTGACGGTTAGCTCTTCGGCTTTGTTGTTGGCAAGGCGCAGGTTGTTTTCCGCGCCCAAGAGGTCGGCTTTGGTTTTTTCCAGATGGCGAATGGTGTCGTCGATGTGTTTGATGGCAGCCTGAAACTTCTCGCTGGCCAGGCGGTAGTTGCGCCCGAACTTTTCGCGGAAGTCGTCCAGCTCGTTTTCAAAATTGGTGATGTCTATGTGTTGCTCGCGCATGGCGGCGATTTCCTGCTTGTATTTCAAGGCGTTGATTCCTGCGTTGCGCAGCAGGGAGATGATGGGGATGAAAAATTGGGGACGCACGACGTACATTTTGGCATAGGCGTGGGAGACGTCCACAATGCCGCCGTTATACAGCTCGCTGTCGTTTTCCAACAGCGAGACGAGTACGGCGTATTCGCAGTTTTTTTCGCGGCGATCTTTGTCTAATTCTTTGAAAAAATGCTCGTTTTTCTTTTTGCTGGCGGTGGCGTCGTTTTCGTTTTTCATTTCAAACATGATGGAGACGATTTCGTTGCCTGCGCTGTCGTGTTCGCGGTAGATGTAGTCGCCTTTGCTGCCTGATGTGCTGTCGTTGTCTTTGCCAAACTGGGCTTGCGGGAATGCCATGGCGCGGATGCGGTTGAATTCGGTTTCGCAATGGGCTTCTAGGCTCTCGCCCACCATTTTGGTGGACTGGCGGGCTTTGAAGTCTTTGTAGAAGGCGACTTCTTCGTCTTTGTGTTTGAGCTGGATTTCGTAGCGCTCGCGCAGGGCATTTTGGGCGAGTTGGTTTTCGCTGTCGCGCAGTTGCAGTTGGGCGGCAAGCGCAGAGAGTTCGCGCTCTTTGGCGGACAGGGCTTCGCGGATGGCCAGTTCGCGCTCCAACGTCATGCGTTGGGCGAGCGCTTGGTTTTGCGTTTGCAGCTCGGCAAGTTGGCGCTCTTTTTCGGCTAACTCGGTTTTCAGGCTGCCTGATGCGTTGGCGATGGCAAGCTGGCTGTCTTTTTCGTGGTCGGCGATTTGGTGTTGGAGTGCGGCGATTTGCGCGTCTTTTTGCGCGAGATTCTGGCTGTATTGCTGCTGGGCTTTGGCTTCTTGCGCCGCCATTTCGCTTTTTGCCTGCGCTTGGGCTTGGGCGAGCCGCTCATGCACTTCGGCTTGGAATTCTTGGGTGCGGACTTGGTTGAGAATGTCGGCGTAGCTCGCTTCGTTGATGGTGAAGGCGGTGTGGCAGTGCGGGCATTTGATTTCGTGCATTTTGGTTTTGGGGGGTGTGGGTTGGGATGGGGGGATTTTAGCAGATGGGGTGGGTTCAGGCTGCTTTTGCTGGAATCTTTGAGGCAGCCTGAAAATGGATTTGCTTAGTAAAAATGGTTTGGTTTCTTATGGTCTAAATCCAATCTTCTACGGACTAAGAGCTGTCGCAATTTTGTATGTTCAGCTGAATGGATAGATAGGCGAGGATTTCTCATATGCACCTATTTTAGGTACAATCGCAGATGCACCGATTTCAGGTGCAAATAAGAAAAATATCAACTATGAAAACCATCCCCATACACATCCCCAACCCATTTGATTTAATACGTGAAAACATCGCCGAAGAATACCTAAGCTCCGCACAAAATTATCCGTGGATTGTTACCTTTTCGGGCGGCAAGGACAGCACCCTAGTCGCCCATTTGGTATTTGAAATGTTGCTTTCACTACCGCCGAGTCTGCGGCAAAGAAAAATAGATTTTGTTTCTAATGACACGCTAGTAGAAAGCCCGCTTGTTGTTAAACATATGCGCGACACATTGGACAAAATCCTATCTGCCGCGCAAATTTTCAGGCTGCCTGTAAGCGGCGAAATCACCACACCCAAGCTGCAAGAAACATTTTGGACATTGCTAATTGGTAAAGGCTACCCCTCGCCTAACCGCTCCATGCGCTGGTGCACAGACCGCCTAAAAATTCAACCAACGAGCAGCTATATCTTGCAAAAAGTGAGCGAAAACAGTAAAGCCATCATCGTATTAGGCGTGCGAAAAGATGAATCATCCACACGCAAAGCCAGCATAGAAAGCCATCACAATTTGGCAAACTCCAATCTCACGCCACACGGCAGCCTGAAAAACGCCTTGGTTTACCGCCCAATTGTGGATTTAACCACCGATGATGTTTGGGAATTTCTCGCCGCCAACAATCCGCCTTGGGGCGGCACGCACGATGCGCTCATCAAGCTCTACCGCGAAGCCGCAGGCGGCGAATGCCCCATCGTTTTATCGCAGGAAGAAGCTCCCGGCTGCGGCACCAACTCCAGCCGCTTCGGCTGCTGGACGTGCACCGTGGTAAACAAAGACAAAAGTTTGCAGGGGTTTGTGGACGTAGGGAAAACCGAGTTTCAACCGCTGATTGAGTTTCGCGATTGGCTGGTCAAAATTCGCGATAAAGACGAATACCGCCAAGCAGAACGGCGCAACGGCAAGCTCACGTTTAAAGGCGGCAAGCACATCAAAGGTCCGTTCACAATAGAAGCGCGCCAAATGATTTTAGAAAAATTACTCGCCGTTCAGGCTGCCTACCAAGGCGAACTGATTAGCAAGCAAGAAGTTGATTTAATTAAACAATGTTGGACAGAAGATATTTTAAAACAAGGAAGTAAACCATGAATCCTGAAACTGAAGAGCGCGTAAGCGACTTACTGCTTTGGCGCGACCCCGATGCGCATGAACTACTCAAAACAACCTGCCAAGCGCATCAAATCAAGCTAGAAACCATTGCCGAATTATTGGCATGGATGCGCCAAGTGCGGCGCAAGGGCGATAAACGCGGCGACGGCGGCATGAATAAACAGCTAGACAATATATTTGACGAAGAAAATCTGTGGAAACAATGAAATGTGGATTAAGCGAATCAAACTAAAAAATTTCAAATCCTACGCCGAAGCCGAATTTGAATTTCCCGCGCCCGAGCAAGGGCGCAATTTGGTGCTTATTGGCGCAGAAAATGGGCATGGCAAAACCACACTGCTGGAAGCCATTTATCTTTGCCTATATGGCAACGATGCCATTCAATATTTTCAACGCGCGGGCTTGGATAGTAGCAAATTCAAACCGCATGATTTTATCCGACACGCTTTGCATCAAGAAGCCGCCAAACAGCCCGCTCGCGCCTACGAAATGGTGTTGGAAATGGATTTGATGAGCAGCCATATTTTTAGCGAACGCGGCATTCGCATTGTGCGCAAATGGTGGTTTGACTACCAACCCCGCTACTTAGACACCAATAACGAATTGCATTTGTCTCTCATCCAACAAGACAGCCTGAAACCCATTGCCGATGATGAAATCCAAGATTATTTGGAAGACTATGGCGTGCCATCAGAATACTCGCCCTTTTTCTTTTTTGATGGCGAGCAGTTGGTAAATCGTGCCAAAGAATTGGGCGCAGGCGCATGGATGAGCAACGCGCTCAATGGTTTATTGGGCATTGATTTGCTGAACTTTTTAAAAACCGAAGTGGATGCCTACAAAACCAAGCTATACAGCAGCCGCGCCACCAGCAAACAACAAGAGCAGCTTGCAGAAGCTGAGCGCAAGCTAAACGATGCCCGCGCCGAAACCAACCGCTACACCGAAGAACTTGCTCAATTGGAAGCGCAAAAAGAAGAAGCCGAAACCCAGCTAGACGATATACAAACGCAACTGCGCGGCGCAGGCAGCACGCAACATTCCAGCGAACTGATTGCACGCAGGGGCGAATACGAACAAAACATTAAAGATTTAGAACAAAAAATTCAGGCTGCCATTCTCGCTTTGCCGCTTGCCCTGCTGCCCGAACGCGATATAAGCAGCCTGAAAACCCAATTAACAGGCGATTACCACCGCTGGCAACACGAGCAACGCAAAGACAGCACTGCCTCGCGCATGGAAGAATTTTGGCACACCTTCGCGCAAAATCCGCATACGCAAGAAGTGCTGCCGCCCAAAATACTGGCGAGCAAGCAGCTCAAACTCGCGCTATGCGAATCATGGGATTCGCTATTTAATAAGCTGCCCAGCAACGCCAGCGCAGTGATGCAACACAATTATCTAGACGAAAACGGTTTTCAAGCTGCCTTAAACAACATCGCCCGCATCAGCTCACCCGATAACGGCTTAGACCAGTTAAACAACCAAAAAAACCAGCAAGAACAACGCTTGCATGAAGTAAAACAACAATATGAACAACAAAAAGACAGCGCCGCCAACACCGACCGCCTGCTGGAATCGCTGAAACAAGCGCAAGCTCATTTAAATGAAATCAACCAAAAACTCGGCGGCGCAGAAACCAATCTAGACCGCAGCCAAAGCGAAACCAATCGCTTGAAAAACCAATGGGAAAGCCAAACTCAAGAATTGATGGAAAGTCTGCCCAAGCAGCAAAAAGCCGACCGAGCCGCCGCCGTGTGCAGCATGATTGACGATTTAGCCCAACAGCTTCGCCGCAGCAAGCTAGATGCCTTTCGCCGAACTGCCAGCCGCCTGCACAAGAAAATCGCTCACGACAAACAAATCAACCAAATCTCCATTGGCGAAGACGGCACACTTTCGCTGTTTAGCCAAAACGGCACGCCGATAGATTTCCAACCGCTCTCGCACGGTGAAAAGAAAATTTTGGTGCTCACGCTGATTGCTGCCTTGGCAGAAATCACCGATTACCAAGTTCCCTTTGTGGTGGATACGCCGCTCACCTCGCTAGACACGCGCCATTGCAATAACCTTGTGGACTACTGGATGAACCTCAACCGCCAAGTCATTATTTTGGTGCAAAGCGCGGAATTGGGCGCGCCTGCCTACCGCAATCTGCGCGAACAAGGACACGTGGGCAAAAGCTATCTGATTCAATCACAAAGCCTAAAAGGCGGCGGCAAACTCGCCAACATCAAACCCAACACCTATTTTGAAGAATAAGAGAACACTATGTATGCACTAGAAAATGGCAAAGTGTGCGACAGCCAGTTTTGGCATACGCTGACCGAGAACGTTCGCATCAAATCCAGCGGCGAAGCGGCACGCATTTTGCGGCGATTGCAAGATGATGGTGTGCTGCCCACCATGCACAACTACACTTGGGCGCAGCTTTGCATTGCTTTTTGTTTTGCCAAAACCAAAAGTGTAAAAGAATGGCAAGAAACAAAAATCAGCCTAAAAGATGGGCTAGAAATTCCATCGTTTAACACATGCTTCAACCAGAAAGACGAAAAAGGCGAAGAAAAATTTTGGCTTGCCTATATCAGCCAACGAGTGTTTAACGAAAGCCCATATCACAAATTCAGCAAAAAATATTTGATTGATTACATTCAACTGGCTTGGCACAACGGCGCAATATTGCTGGAACAGCGTTACCAAAAAGCCCTAAATGCTTACGATGGCAATATCGTGGAAGCCAAAACAATTCTGTTCAACGAATTGGCACAGCTTGCTAGTTCGCATCAAACGCCTGCTTCAAGCCATCACCACCCCGCGCCGCTTTCAGGCAGCCTGAAAACAGAAAATACTGCGCCCAAAAACGTTGAAATGGGCGAAAAAATCGTTGCTGCCTTGCAAAGCATGGGCAAAGGTGTGAAGCAACAAAAATTTTTGGGGCGCGGCGTGAAATACGATTCCTACCTTATTCAATTTGTCGAATACAACGATTGGAACAAGCTGCATAAAGAATTTTGTTCTGCTATGGGGTTTAAACAAGCAGACAATATTGTTCGGGTTGAACAATATTCGGGCTTACCCCATGCCTATGAAATCAAAATTTTGCGCGATGAGAATGATTGGGATAAATACGAAGAACCCGAGTTTCAGGCTGCCTTAGCGCACTATAAATCATCAGGGCAACAGTTTGCGCTGCCCGTGTGCTTGGGGCTGGATGAAGCAGGCAAGGCGGTGTTTCAAGATTTCGCCGATGCGCCGCACGCTGTGATAGCGGGGGCAACAGGCATGGGCAAATCGGTGGTGATGCGTGCCATGTTGCGCAGTTTGTTTGAGCTGGTATCGCCCGATGAAGTGGAGATTGCAATTGTGTATTGCAAAGAATATGACGACTTTGCCATGTTTAGCCATTATCCGAATTTATGGCACAAGCAAATCATCAGCGAGCCCCAAGCTGCCTATGAAGCCTTGGAATATTTTGTTGCCGAGATGGATAGGCGTTACCAAAACAAAAACGAATCACGCAAAAAAATCGTGGTGGTGATTGATGAATTGGTGGATTTGCTGGCAGTAAGCAAGGATGCGGAAGAGCACTTAATCCGCCTTGCTATCAAGGCGCGCTCGGCAGGCATTCATTTGCTGTTGGCAACGCAACGCCCCGATGCGGAAACATTAAGCGGGCAGTTGCGCGATAATTTGAATGTGCGCATCGCTTTGCGCGTGCCCAAATCATCATCGTCTAACATTATTTTGGGCGAAAGCGGCGCGGAAGATTTGGTGGGCAAGGGCGACCATTTGGTGAAATGGAATGGCGGGAAAACGCAGTTTTTGCATGGCTATAATGTGTAGATGGTTTTCAGGCTGCCTTTACAGGATTCGTGAAGGCAGCCTGAAAACCAATTACACCACGCCAACAGAGCAGGCTTCTGCACACGGTTATCCCATATCAAACGGCAACCGCGTGGCATAAAGCCCGCCTTATTTTTTCGCTGCGCCACGCCGCCATACGAGCCATCGCATTTCCCTCTTAACAGAACTTGTTACTTTGTAAATTTTTTGTTAATATTTTCCCAGCCGCGTAACGTTGAATAACTATCTGCGGCATTCTTTCTCTTTTTTTCAAACACATAACAAATAGAGGGCACGCTTATGAACCCCATGTACATCACATTTGGCTTATATCTGGTTGCCGTTCTGGGCATCGGTTTGGTTGCTTATTTTTCTACCAAAAATTTTGACGACTACATTCTCGGCGGGCGCAGCTTGGGCGCGTTTGTAACCGCCATGTCGGCAGGCGCGAGCGATATGTCGGGCTGGCTGCTGATGGGCTTGCCAGGCGCGATTTATCTTTCGGGCTTTTCCCAAGCATGGATTGCCATCGGCTTAACCGTTGGCGCATATTTCAACTGGCTTTGGGTGTCTGGGCGACTGCGCGTGTTCACCGAATACAACAACAACGCGCTCACGCTGCCCGATTATTTTTACCACCGCTTCGGCGGCAAAAGCGTGGCGATTAAATTAAGCTCGGCGTTCATCATCTTGTTTTTCTTCACCATTTACTGCGCTTCAGGCGTGGTGGCGGGGGCGCGTTTGTTTCAAAGCCTGTTTCCCGACATGACTTATATGCAAGCGATGTGGCTGGGCGCGGGCGCAACCATTGCCTACACCTTTATCGGCGGCTTTCTCGCCGTGAGCTGGACGGACACGGTGCAAGCCACGCTGATGATTTTCGCACTGATTCTCACCCCCGTGATGGTGTATTTAGCCGTGGGCGGCGCAGACCAAGTAACCGCTGCGATTCAGGCTGCCACCGCCAGCAGCGGCACGCAATACAGCAGCTTGTTCACAGGCACAACCGTGCTGGGCATCGTTTCCACCGCCGCTTGGGGCTTGGGCTACTTCGGGCAGCCGCACATTCTGGCGCGCTTTATGGCGGCGGAAAACGTGAAATCGCTGACCAACGCCCGCCGCATCGGCATGACGTGGATGATTGTGTGCCTGCTGGGCGCGGTGATGGTGGGCTATTTTGGCATCGCCTATTTTGGCGCGCATCCCGATAAAGTGAGCAGCATGCAGGGCAACCCCGAGCGTGTGTTCATCGCACTGACCACCTTGCTGTTCAACCCTTGGATTGCGGGCGTGATTTTGTCGGCGATTTTGGCGGCGGTGATGTCCACGCTGTCGGCGCAGCTTTTGCTGTGTTCCAGCGCGATTACCGAAGATTTCTACAAAGGCTTTTTCCGCCCCAATGCCACGCAGCAGGAATTGGTGTGGATCGGGCGCGGTATGGTGCTGGCGGTGGCGGGCATTTCCATCATCATCGCCGCCAATCCTGAAAACCGCGTGCTGGGCTTGGTTTCCTATGCGTGGGCGGGCTTTGGCGCGGCGTTTGGGCCTTTGGTAATCTTGTCGCTCACTTGGCGGCGTTTAACCGAAAAAAGCGCACTGGCAAGCATGATTACAGGCGCGGTGGTAGTGGTGCTGTGGGCGGAAATTGTGAATCCGCTGTTGGCAAAAGCAGACTTGCCGACGATGTATGAAATCGTGCCGGGCTTTATCGCCGCGTGGCTTGCCGCATGGCTGGTTTCGCTGAACGACAAAGCGCCCGAAGAAGCCGTGTTGGCACGCTTTGACCAAGCGCAAGATGCGTACAACAAAGCCAAATAATGCACAGGCAGCCTGAAAACGTGTTGATGCGATTTTCAGGCTGCCTGAATTGTTAATTGTTGACGAAAGCCTTTGGCGAAATTTGATTGGCGGATAAACGGCGCGGATGTTGGTTTATCTGATGCAGCCTGAAAATGTTGCCAACCGCATTTGCCATGCTCACTTGGCTTGCACACAGATTTTCAGGCTGCCGCAAACGCGAATAGCCGATTATCTAATGCAGCCTGAAAAACATACCGCGCTGGCAAGCCCCATCAACAAATCTTTACCAACAACAAACAGGCGCAGATAAGTTTTCAGGCTGCCCACATCATCCCCATGACCCAAAACGTTTTACTGCTGCACGGCTTGCACATGAACGCCCTTGTGATGAAACCGCTGGGCAAACGTCTCGCCGCGCATGGCTTTATCCCCCATTATTTCAGCTACCCCACCACCAAAGGCAGCCTGAAAAGCCATGCCATTGCCCTTGCCGAGCATATCCAGCGCAACCGCATTTTGCCCACCCATTTCGTTGCCCACAGCCTTGGCGGCTTGCTGCTGCGCCACCTTGCCGCCATCCACCCCGAATTGCTGCAAGCCCGCGCCGTAACGCTTGGCTCGCCGCACCAAGGCAGCCAAACCGCGCAGCGCGTTAAACAAATTATGCCGCGCATGATTGGCGATTCATGGCAAAACGCGCTGGATGGCAGCCTGCCGAATCAACCGCTGCCGATTGAATGCGGCAGCATCGCAGGCACCGTTTCATCAGGCTTGGGGCGGCTGATAAACCAGTTTGCCGAACCCAACGACGGCACAGTCGCCCTTGCCGAAACCGCCCTGCCCAATAGCCAACAGCTTGTTGTGCCATGCAGCCATTCGGGCTTGCTGTTTGACGACAAAGTTGCCCAGCAAGTTGCTTATTTTTTGCAGCACGGGCGATTTCGGGAAACGCAGGCAACGGCAGGGTGAAAAAGGGGCTGTGCGCGAAATGATGGCATCGCGGATAGTGCGCGGGGCTGGATGTGATGCGCGAAGTTGCTTTCAGGCTGCCTTTGGTTGCTTGATGCAGCCTGAAAACCAAAGCAGGTAACTGCCAATGTTCACTACAAAGCCATAACTTATTTTCAGGCTGCCCAATGGTTCTCCTGATATTAAAGCGAGTGCGAAGCAGCGGCGCGGCTAGCACGTTGGGCTGGATGCAAAGAACAAGGTTGTTTTCAGGCTGCCGCAACTATACTGATGCAGCCTGAAAACTAAATTGTGGATTCACGCCAGCGTTTGCCATAAAACATAAACCCTTTTCAGGCTGCCTTTAACGAATGCTAACCACAAAGCCCCCAACTCGTTTTCAGGCTGCCGCAACCATCTGATGCAGCCTGAAAACCAAATTACAAACCATCTATAACGTTTGCCACAAAGCATAAAGCTATTTTCAGGCTGCCCCAACACACCCCAATACCCCCCTAACACTCCCCCCAAAAAACGCCGACAGAAAGGACACCCCACCATGTTCCAATTCGCCCACCCCACCCAATCCCCCCTGCGCCAAGCCATCACCCAAGCCTATCGCCGCGATGAAACCGAAGCCGTAACCGATATGCTGCAACGCGCCCAAATGACCGAAGCCGAACGCGCCGCCGCCAGCGAGCTTGCCCGCAAACTGGTAACCCAAGTGCGCGCCAATCGCACCAAAGCCAACGGCGTGGATGCCCTGATGCACGAATTCTCCCTATCCAGCGCAGAAGGCATCGCCCTGATGTGCCTTGCCGAAGCCCTGCTGCGCGTGCCCGATGCTGCCACCCGCAACGAACTCATCCAAGACAAACTTTCAGGCGGCAACTGGCAAAGCCACCTCGGCAACAGCCCATCGCTGTTTGTCAACGCCTCCGCATGGGGCTTACTGCTCACAGGCAAACTCACATCCCACAGCAGCGACACCCTAGCAGGCAGCCTGAAAAGTGTATTAGCCAAAGGCGGCGCCCCCCTTATCCGCAAAAGCATGGACTACGGCATGCGCCTAATGGGCAAACAATTTGTCAGCGGGCAAACCATAGAAGAAGCCCTTGCCAACGGCAAAGAGCGCGAAAAAATGGGCTACCGCTATTCCTTTGATATGCTCGGCGAAGCCGCCATGACCGCCGCTGATGCCGAGCGCTACTACCAAGACTATGTAAACGCCATCCACGCCATCGGCAAAGATGCCCAAGGCGCAGGCGTGTATGACGGCAACGGCATCTCCGTCAAACTCTCCGCCATCCATCCCCGCTATGCCCGCGCCCAACACAGCCGCGTGATGAACGAGCTGTTGCCCAAGCTCAAACAGCTTTTTGTGCTGGCGAAACAATACGACATCGGGCTCAACATTGACGCCGAAGAAGCCAACCGCCTAGAACTCTCGCTAGACCTCGTTGCCGCGCTGGTTGCCGACCCCGATTTAGCGGGCTACAACGGCATCGGCTTGGTGGTGCAAGCCTACCAAAAACGCTGCCCCTTTGTGATTGACTACCTGATTGATTTAGCGCGACAACACAAGCAACGCCTGATGGTGCGTCTCGTTAAAGGCGCGTATTGGGACAGCGAAATCAAATGGGCGCAAGTAGAAGGGCTCAACGGCTACCCCGTTTACACCCGCAAAGTCCATACCGACATCTCCTATCTCGCCTGCGCCCGCAAGCTGCTGAGCGCGCAAGATGCCATCTTCCCCCAATTCGCCACCCACAACGCCTACACCCTTGCCGCCATCTACCAAATGGGGCAAGGCAAAGACTTTGAACACCAATGCCTATACGGCATGGGTGAAACGCTGTACGACCAAGTGGTCGGCGAACAAAATCTCGGCAGACGCTGCCGTATGTATGCCCCCGTGGGCACACACGAAACCCTGCTCGCCTATTTGGTGCGCCGCCTGCTAGAAAACGGCGCGAACACATCGTTCGTCAGCCAAATTGTGGACGAACACATCAGCCTAGACGAACTCATCCGCAGCCCATTTGAAACGATTGAACAAGACGGCATCCAAGCCAACAGCCACCTACCGCAGCCTGAAAACCTATACGGCGAAGCCCGCAAAAACTCGCGCGGCATAGACTTTGCCAACGAAATAGAGTTGCAACAGCTAGAAGGCAGCCTGAAAACCGCCTGCGCCCAAAGCTACACCGCCACATCGCTGATTAACGGCAAGCCCGTTGCCGAAGGCGAAGTCCACTCCGTGCTTAATCCCGCCGACCACAGCGACATTGTTGGCAGCGTCGCCTTTGCCAACGCACAAACCGCCAGCGCCGCCATTGATGCCGCACTCGCTGCGCAAACCCAATGGGCAGCCACCCCCGCCGCCGAGCGCGCAGGCAGCCTGAAACGCTTTGCCGACCTGCTGGAACAACACACCCCCGCGCTGATGATGCTCGCCGTGCGCGAAGCAGGCAAAACCCTAGCCAACGCCATCGCCGAAGTGCGCGAAGCCGTCGATTTCTGCCGCTACTACGCCCACGAAGCCGAGCACACCCTAGCCAACCAAGCCAGCGGCAAAGGCGTGATGATTACCATCAGCCCGTGGAACTTCCCACTCGCCATCTTCACCGGCGAAACCATCGCCGCGCTGGCAGCAGGCAACACCGTAGTCGCCAAGCCCGCCGAACAAACCAGCCTAATCGCGCATTACGCCGTGCAACTGATGCATCAAGCAGGCATCCCCGCCACCGCCTTGCAGCTCGTGCTGGGCGCGGGCGACGTGGGCGCAGCGCTCACCCAAGGCCCACGCATCGCAGGCGTGATTTTCACAGGCTCAACCGAAGTCGCCCAACTGATTAACCGCACGCTCGCCCAGCGCGAAGACTACCCCGTGCTGATTGCCGAAACAGGCGGGCAAAACGCCATGATTGTGGACAGCACCGCCTTGCCCGAGCAAGTGGTTGCCGATGTGATCAACTCCGCCTTTGACAGCGCAGGGCAACGCTGCTCCGCGCTGCGCATCCTTTGTTTACAAGACGACATCGCCGATAAAACCCTTGCCATGATTAAAGGCGCGATGGACGAGCTTAACGTAGGCAACCCCGTGCTGCTGGAAACCGACATCGGGCCCGTTATCGATGGCGAAGCCCAAGCCAACCTGCTTGCCCACATTGAAAAAATGAAAAGCGTGGCGAAGTCGTACCACGAAGTCAAAATGCAGCCTGAAACCGCCGAGCGCGGCACATTTGTCGCCCCCATCCTGTTTGAACTCAACGATTTGAGCGAACTCAAACGCGAAGTGTTTGGCCCTGTGCTACACGTTGTCCGCTATCGCAGCGAAGAGCTAGACCAACTGGTTGAACACATCAACCGCACAGGCTACGCGCTCACCCACGGCATCCACAGCCGCATAGACAGCCGCATCAACCAAATCCGCCGCCGCGTGGAAGCAGGTAATGTGTATGTGAACCGCAATATCGTGGGCGCGGTGGTGGGCGTACAACCCTTCGGCGGGCACGGCTTATCGGGCACAGGGCCCAAAGCAGGAGGGCCGTTCTATTTGCAACGTCTCAGCAGCCTGAAAAACTGGATTGCCCCCACCAACGAACAAGGTTTTGCCGACGAAGACGTGCTCTACACCATCCAAGATATGCTGGCGCAACTGCCGCTCACGCAGCCTGAAAAACGCCAAATCGCCGAAACACTCGGCACCGCCCGCGTGTTCAGCCTTGCCGACAGCAGCCTAGATTTGCCCAGCTGCACCGGCGAAACCAACACCCTCACATGGCACAGCCCCGCCGCCGTGTGGCTCTACGGCGGCACACTCGCCCAAGCCGTTGCCGCGCTTGCCGAAATCAGCGCGATGGGCAGCGTGGTGGTTGTCAGCCCCGAGCATCCGCTTGCCGCCTACGCCAGCCAATTCATCGCCTACCTGCGTGTGGATGGAACGCCCGAGCAATCCGCCGATATAGACGCCGTTGTCGCGCTAGAAGCATTGCCAATTGCCACCAAGCAAGCGCTCGCCGCACGAGAAGGCGCCATCGTCCGCCTGATCGACGCCCGCGAAACGCTCAACACCTTGCAGCTTTACCACGAAATCTCATGCAGCGAAAACACCACCGCCGCAGGGGGCAACGCTAGCTTGATGGCGATGGGGGATAAATAGTGCGCAGAGAAATGCTGCGCTGATTAGCTGTTTGCCTTTTCAGGCTGCCTTTGTTTTCCCCAACAAAGGCAGCCTGAAATTTTTGGCAATGCAATACATGGCATGCTGGCGGCGCGCAAACATCTTGCCCACCCGTTAGCCCATATTGAACGCGCCATTTGGCAACAATTCTCCGCTCCATTTTGGATTTCAGGCTGCCTTATCCTGTAAACATGGCAGCCTGAAAAATCGTTCAGCATAAAGACACACAAGACCATGCCGCGCATTTCGCCTTTTCAGGCTGCCTCAAAGATTCCAGCAAAGGCAATCTCGCTAACGTTTTTAAAAGCGAACCCTTTTGGGGCATGAAGCTGCGCGAAGAAACCGCACAAGAATACGGCCGCGCATTAAAACGAATACGCCAAAGCGTGGAATATGTGGAAATTGATGCCGAACTGGCAGCATTGTTGCGGCAGCCTGAAACCAATCATCTGCTGCGCGATATGTTGCTGGGGCAGTTGTTTGAGATTTTGTAGCCTTGTCCGCAAAAAAAGCCATTCGTTCAATGAATGGCTTTTGTATTTGGGCGTGGTCGCTTCGTTATGCCGCGCAGGCAGCCTGAATTTTCTCCAACAAAACGCGCAGCGCCTGGGCGCGATGGCTGATTTGGTTTTTGGTTTCTGGCGCAAGTTGCGCAGCGGTGCAGCTGTATTCGGGCAAATAAAAATGCGGGTCGTAGCCAAAGCCGTGTTCGCCTGCGCTTTCAGGCTGCCATTGCCCGCGCCAGATGCCTTCGGCAATGATGGGTTGCGGGTCGTCGGGATGGCGCACGAAAACCAGCACGCAAACGTAGTAGCAAGATTTATCCGCGTGCAGCGCAAGTTCGGCGGACACTTTGGCGTTGTTGGCGGCATCGGATTTGGGATTGTCGCCCGCGTATCGCGCCGAATGCACACCAGGTGCGCCAGCCAGCGCGTTGATGCAGATGCCGCTGTCGTCTGCCAAGGCAGGAAGTCCACTGTGTTGGCTGGCGTGCCGCGCTTTGGCAAGCGCGTTTTCAACAAACGTGCCATAAGGCTCGGCGCATTCGGGTGTGTTGAACGCGGATTGCGGCAGAATTTGGATGTGCTGCGCGGCAAATAGGGCGGAAAATTCGCGCAATTTGCCTGCGTTGTTGCTGGCGAGAACGATTTGGGAGAGCATGGTTTCCTTTGCTTGAAAATAAGATAGGCAGCCTGAAATGCCGTTGAACTTGCTCAATGCGTTTTCAGGCTGCCTTATTGTTGGCGTTTTGCTTGGCAAGTTGTTCACGCGCAACTTGGCGGATATACAGCGCAAGGCTGGTGAATTGCCCCATCACTGCGCCAAAAGAAAACAAAAGCGCAGCCACGCCAAATTGCTTGCTGCCGATGCGAATCAAATAACTGCCCATCAGCAACAGCGCGATAAAAAGTAATGAAAACAGAATAGTTAGAATCAGATAACGTTTGCGAGTGGTCATAAGGCAGCCTGAAAAAGGGTAGGACAACAGCAAATAAGCAGCCTGAAAACCGATTTCAGGCTGCCTTTAATCTTTTTGGGGTTAGCGAATATCCAGCACCCAATAAAAAAGCTGCATAATCAACACCATCAGCGCAGCAATGGAAGCCGCCATCCAGTTAAATTCGCCGCTGGGCGAAAGCGCAACATCGTTTTGCGTTGGCGGAATGGTGGGCGCATGATTGCCCAGCGCAAGCGCATTGGGTGCGGCAACGGGTGCCATGCTGGTGTTGCCTTGTCCATCGCCTAGCAAGGTGAACACAAGGCTATCGGTGTGGATGGTGATGTTGTTTTGCTGACCATCGGTGCGCATTTCGCTCACAGCGGTGGTTTTGTTGTTTTTTACGGCAGGTTTCATGGCAATTTGGGGAAGTTGGCTGCTGATGCTATCGCGATTAAGCAGAGAAAAAGCGGTGTTATTGCCCACTTCGGCAAAGGTATGCGCAACACCATCGGCGCGGGGAACGCGATATTTCAACGGGCGCTGCTCGTGATGTTGCTTGCTGATTTCGTGAACGGTTTTGGCAACTTTGGGCGAGCCAGTTTCTTTTTTCGCCTGCATGTTGTTAAAGAAATGATCCAATGATTGAGCGGTTTGCTCGCGCAGCTTATCGGCATCGGGTTTTTCTTTGGCTAACACTTCGCCTTCCAATGGCACTTTTTTGGCTGCTTCTTTTTTGGGTTGAGCGAGTTTAGAAGCATTGGCTTGTGGCGCAGCTTTTTCTGTGGGTTTGGCATCTGGCTTAGCATTCGGTTGCTGCACCTTTTTGCTTTTTTTCACTAGCTGAAAAATATGGTTGCAAGACGAACACACAGCGCGCCCTTGCGTTTTGTTTAAATCGGCACTATCCAACACCGAAGTGTGGCTGCATTTGGGGCATTTAACTTTAACTTCGCTCATAAAATGTACTCTGAATGGGTTAGCGTTTTACGCCATTGATACACGCCCAGCCGTTGTTCACAATGGCAGGGGCAAGGTCAAACCATTGCGCGTAAATCGCGCTCATTTCGTCAATCTGTTCTTCTAAAATGCCTGATAACACGATTTTGCCGCCCGTTTTGGTGCGCCCAGCCAGCATATCGCCGAGCATACGCAGCGGGTTGGCCAAAATATTAGCAACCACCACATCAAACTGCCCTTTCGGCAAGCCATCGGGCAGATAAAAGGCAGCCTGAACTTCGTTTTGCGCGGCATTGTCGTTGCTGGCTTTAATCGCTTGCGGGTCAATATCCACGCCTGTTGCGCTGCCCGCGCCCAATTTCAACGCTGCGATGGTTAAGATGCCCGAGCCGCAGCCGTAATCCAACACCGATTCGCCGCCGCGCAAATTGTTGTCCAGCCATTGCAAGCAAAGGTGGGTGGTGGGGTGGCTGCCTGTGCCAAACGCCAAACCAGGGTCTAGGCGTAGATTGATGGCGTGCGCATCGGGCGCATCGTGCCATGTGGGAGTAATCCACAGGCGATCGGAAATTTTAATCGGATCAAACTGCGATTGGGTTAGGCGCACCCAATCTTGTTCTTCCAGCGTTTCCACGCTGTATTCAGGTGTTTGAATTTGAATATGGGCTGCCGCATCGGCAACGATTTGGGCAACATCGGCGTGTTCGTCAAACAAGGCGATGATGAGACTTTGTTGCCACATTTGTTGCTGTGGCATATCGGGTTCGCCAAAAATTGGCTGTTCGTTTTCCGTGCCAGCGAAGGCATCTTCAATGGCGGCAGATAGCGCGCCGCAATCCATTAAGGCATCGGATAATTGCTCGGCAAGGCTTTCGGGAACAGGAATAGTGGCTTGTTGGTAAGACATGATTTTCGCGTTTGCAAACGTGTTTTAAAACTATATTACGCTATTTTAACAGTATTTTGCATTGCGTTGAAAATTATTAGAATGTTTGCTGGCAATGCAAATTATTTGGTGCGCGATTGCGCTGTTAAAAACGCTTGGATGATGGCGCAATTGGCATCGGGCAGGTGGGGTGTTTTCAGGCTGCCTAATTGTTGTTCTGGCGTGAAAATGCTTGCATTTGCATGGCTTGCTGTTTAAAATGGCGCGTTTTACCAATCTGCCTTTGATTTTATTTTAGGAGTAACTACATGGCTAATAGCGCACAAGCACGCAAACGTGCTCGTCAATCTTTGAAAAATCGTGCACACAACGCAAGTTTGCGTACTGCTTTTCGCACTGCGGTGAAAAAAGTGTTGAAAGCGGTTGAAGCGGGTGATAAAGCTGCGGCACAAGCCGTTTTCCGTGAAAGCACTAAAGTTTTGGATCGCATCGCTGATAAAGGTGTGTTCCATAAAAACAAAGCGGCTCGCCACAAAAGCCGTTTGTCAGCCAAAATTAAAGCAATGGCTTAATGCGCGTTCAATGAAAAATCCTGTTACAGCGATGTAGCAGGATTTTGTTTTTCAGGCTGCCGTTGCTAGGCGCGCTGGGCTTGGCAGGCAGCCTGAAAATGGTTTTTTCTTGGCTGGACTGCTATACTGCGCGGCTATTTTTTCAACACAATTCAAGCGAAAATCATGAGTGAACAAATCCAAAAATGCGCGTTTTGCGGCAAACATAAAGACGAAGTGAAACATTTAATTGAGGGCGAGGACAACGCGTTTATTTGCAACGAATGCGTGAGCGAATGCGCGGTGATGCTAACGGAAGTGCCTGAATCGGGCGGCGAGCAAACGCTTCATAAACCAGAAGTGGACAATGCGCCGCTGCCCACGCCTGCGGAATTGGTGGCGCAGCTCAATGAGCATGTGATTGGGCAGGATGCGGCGAAAAAGGCGCTGGCGGTGGCGGTGTATAACCATTACAAGCGTTTGCGGCAGCCTGAAACGGCGGATAACGTGGAATTGTCTAAATCTAATGTGTTGCTGATTGGCCCAACGGGCTCGGGCAAAACGCTGCTGGCGCAATCGTTAGCGCGCAAGTTAAATGTGCCCTTTGCAATGGCGGATGCGACCACGCTCACCGAGGCGGGCTATGTGGGCGAGGATGTGGAGCAGATTATCACCAAGCTGCTGGGAAATTGCGATTTTGATGTGGACAAGGCGCAGCGCGGGATTGTGTATATTGACGAGATTGACAAGATTTCGCGCAAATCCGATAGCCCGTCAATTACGCGCGATGTGTCGGGCGAGGGCGTGCAGCAGGCGTTGTTGAAACTGGTGGAGGGGACGATTGCCAGCGTGCCGCCGCAAGGGGGGCGGCGCAATCCGAACCAGCAGTTTATCAGCGTGGACACGTCTAATATTTTGTTTATTTGCGGCGGGGCGTTTGCGGGCTTGGATAAGGTGATTCGCCAGCGTACGGAGCAGGGCGGCATTGGCTTTGGCGCGCAGGTGCACAGCAAGGATGATAACGCCAACATCAGCGAGCTGTTTGCCCAAGTTGAGCCCGAGGATTTGATTAAATTTGGCTTGATTCCTGAATTGATTGGGCGTTTGCCTGTGTTGGCGAGCTTGGCGGAGTTGGACGAAGCGGCGTTGGTGCGCATTTTGACTGAGCCGAAAAACGCGCTTGTGAAGCAGTTTCAAGCCTTGTTTGCGATGGAAAACGCGGATTTGCAATTTGAACCCGATGCGCTGACGGCGATTGCGGCGTTGGCGATGAAACGCAAAACGGGGGCGCGCGGCTTACGTTCCATTGTGGAGCGGGTGTTGCTGGACACGATGTATGCGCTGCCTGATTTGCGGGATGTGGCGAAGGTGGTGGTTACGCGCGATGTGGTGGAGAATAACCACGCGCCTGTGTTGTATCGGGCGGATGGGAGCGTGGTAGCGCATACTGTGCAATAAGTTTTCAGTTTTCAGGCTGCCTCTGTGCGTGTATATGAGGCAGCCTGAAATGATGTCTAATCTTGTAAACAAAGGGAATTTTATGAAATTGTTTTATCTATCCAGTCTTGTGTTGCTGGCGGCTTGCACCAGCAATGCGCCTGTGCATCAAAAATCGTCTGCGGGCTACGACAGCCAAAGCCAAGCGCGGATTCGCCTGTATGGGCAAAACGGCAAACCGAGCTATGCCTACACGGGCATTGATTGCGACACCAACCGCAAAGGCACCAAAATCGGCGTGGGCGGCTCGCTGGGCGATGCGTTTGGCTCGCTGGTGGGCGCGTCCAGCAGCCAAAGCATGGGCATTCCTGAAACGGAAATCAGCAAAAATGTGGGCAAGATGAACGGGCTGGCTTCGCGTGCGTTTTTCCGCGAGTTTGCGGTTGAGGCGGGCAAGCCTGTGAACGCGCAAACGTTTTACATCGGCTTAACCAACACGCTGCACACCGAGACGCACACGATTACCCAGTATGAAGGCTCGTGTTCGTCTAACATTGCGTCGTTTATTCCGCAGGCGGGGCATGATTATGAGATAGTGGGCAGCAAAGGGCGCAGTTGCGGCGTGAGCGTGTTTGAAGTGGGGGCGCAGGGCGAGCTGACACCTGTGGCGGTGGATGCGGCGGTGCAATGCAAGCACAGACGCAAAGGTTGATGGGTTAGTTGCGATATTGAATAGGCAGCCTGAAAACTTGCTTTGCTTGTTTTCAGGCTGCCTTTGTTGATGGGCTGAAATCTTTGCTCAATGTGTAACCGATGGTGTATCGGTGGATTGCTGACATAGTGGCAACCGAGCGCGGTTATTTAACCCGCCATTTGGCGACGAGCCGTCGCCGTTCCATAGTTTATAACCGTTTCAGGCTGCCTTATCGTTTGGCAAAACCTTGCGCTTGCAAATAGCGCAGCAAATCGGGGCGTACTTCGCGGCAAAATTGGTTGCGGATTTGTTGCGCCCAGTCCATTTGCGCCACGCCATCGCGCGTGCGGTAATAGGCTTGCACGTTGTCGTTGTAGGCTTGCAGGGCATCGGCAGGGGCAGCCTGAAAACGGTTTTCCGACAAAATCGCATCCAGCGGCAAGCGTTCGCGGCGCATCAGCTCTTGGTCGGGGTAGCCCAAGCACATCCCCACAATCGGCACCACGCCTTGCGGGCAGCCCAACAGCTCGCCTACGCGCGCCAAATCGTTGCGGATGCTGCCGATGAACACGCCGCCCAGCCCGATGCTTTCGGCGGCGAGCAACACATTTTGCGCAAAAATGCCCACATCCACCGCGCCAATCAGCAACACTTCGGTCCAGTCTAATTGCGCATCGGGGGCAAAGTGGGCATAGCGCGTGGTGTCGGCGCAGAACACGATGAATTCGGGCGCGGTTTCCACATAGCTTTGCCCGCCTTTGCCGCCTGCGGCGCAGATGGGGCGGATTTGGGCACGGATGGCGGGGTCGGTTACGCGGATAATGCTGACGATTTGCATAAAGCTGGACGACGACGCGGCTTGTCCCGCTTCCAGCACGGCGTGCAGGCTATCGGCGGGAACGGTTTGCGCTTTGAATTTGCGGATGGAGCGGTGGGCAAGAGCAGTTTGCAGAACGGAAGTTTGCATGGTGGGTTTCCTTGTGGGTGGAGATTGGAGGAAGGCAGCCTGAAATGGCTGGAATGGTTTTCAGGCTGCTTATGGATGGTTTGCGGATTGGGCGGGTCGTAGGCGTGTGATGCTTGGATACGATGCTTCGCCGCTTGAACGCTACAACATAGGCAGCCTGAAAATAGGTAATCGCGTTTCAGGCTGCCTTTTAATGGATGGTAGCGGCAGCCTGGAATTCAAAATGGCGCGGGCGGCGGCTTGTCGCCAAATAGTCGTTAGATATAGTCGTTCCACACAGCCTTAGACAAGGCGGCGAGCCGCAGATAGTACAAGTAGTACAGCAAAACTGGCTTTGTCCAAATCTCTGATTTGGTAACAAACCATTTCGTCCGTGGTGGGCGAGCCAACGCAGTATAAGGCTGTGTGGGACGACTATAAAATTGGCAGCCTGAAACTTTTGCAATATCAGCAAGCAATGGAACGGCGGCGGCTCGCCGATATCGTGTTTACCCATAAAGTTTGGTTGAATACGACCATTTGACAACGAGCCGTTGCCACTCCAAGCCCACTTTCAGGCTGCCTTTTAATGGATAGCAAAGGCAGCCTGAAAATAAGTAATACCCCTTTTCAGGCTGCCTTCATATTTACGACAACATCGCCCACAGCCCGCGCAGCAGCAAAAACACCGACAACGCCAGCGTAACCGCGTTATAGCGCAGCGAAAGGATATTGCTGCACAGCAAGGCAATCGCGGCAAACAGCAAAATCTGCATAAACGGCGCAAGCAATGCCCCGCCGCCCAGCAGCGCGGAAGCCAACATCGCCAGCGGAAACGCCACCAGCCACACGGGCAACTCGCGCCAGCTTGTCCATTTGCCAAAATGGCGATTATCTTGCGTGACCAGCGACAAAAAGCCCAGCAGCGCGTAATGCTGCGACAGCAAAAACAGCAATGCTTCTTTATCCGCCATCGCCCAAAAATACACAATGGGCGAGGCAATCGCCAGCAGCAACAGGGTAAAACGCGGCGATTGCAAATGCAGCTTCCACGCCATAATCGCGCGCACTGCCACGCTCGCTAGCACAGCGGTTATTGCGGATGAAATCAGCAGCGTGAACGGCGTGCCTAAATTCATCGCCCTAATATGCGGCGGGTTAATACTTGGAAAGTTTTCCGAATCAAACATAAATGCCATGTTCAAAGCATGGGCGTTGTCCGACATGAAAATACTCCACACCACAAACGCCAAAATCAGCTGAATTACCGCGCCAGAATATTGCCGATTGCCGCGCCCAAATTGCAAAGCATTGGCGACCACCGCGCAGGCAAATGTCCACGCGGCAAAGGGCATCATCAGCAGCAAACATAGCGTTTGGGCAGGTGTTGCATTGCGTAAATTATCCAAAAAGTATGAGTAGCCTATCATCAGCCAGCTGATAACAAACCCCGCCCAAGCCACGGTGGGCGCGGCGATGATGCGCGAATACGCCATTTGCCAAGGCGATAGCGACGACATCCGCAGCTGGTCAAACGCATTGGCGGCAATATCGTTTTTCAGGCTGCGTTCTATCAAGGCAAAGCCCGTGATGGCGGAAAACACCAAGCCCATCGCACCGATATAGAGCAAGTGGTCGCGCCAATCTCGGTATTCGCCTTTGGCAAAGGCAAACAGCGCGTAAATAATCGCCACGCCCGCTATCATGCCCCAGCTTAAATTGAGCCACAGCAGGCGTTGAAATTCGGCGTTGACCCAAATTTTGGGCGTTTTGATGTTTGGCGTGTTCATGGTTTATCCCTTTGAATATTCAACGTGGTTTGATAGCTTTCCAACAACGATGTGCGCACCCGTTCCAGCGCGCACACGGGCAAACCGCGCTGCACCAAATCGCGCAGCAAAGCCGCGCATGCCAAATTGCCCGCAGGCAAGACAACGTGCAAGGCATCGCCGATGGCCTCTGCCGATTGCACCGCCGCCAACGCGCGCACCGCCGCCGCCAGCTCCGCCGCCGCGCGGTTAGCAAAACGCAGGCGCACCGTTTGCGTTTCAGGCTTCCCTTCGCCGTGCAGGGCTTGGAACGCCTGAATCCGCCCCTGCTTAATCACGAGCATGTGGCTGCAATATTCGTCCAGCTCCGACAAAATATGGCTGGACACCAAAATCGTCATGCCATCGCGTTGCAGTTGCAACAACAGCAGCGACAGCTCGTGCCGCGCTTCGGGGTCAAGCCCGCTGGCAGGCTCGTCCAGCAGCAAAAATTTGGGGCGATGGATAATCACTTGTCCAATGCCCACGCGCTGCTTCTGCCCGCGCGACAAATTGCTCACGCGGCTATACAGCTTGTCCGCCAGCCCCAAAAGCTGCACCGTGCTGCCCAGCGCTTGCGCCAAATCGCCATCGGATACGCCGCGCGATTTTGCCGCATAGGTTAAGCATTGGATAACGGATAAGCCTTCGGGCAAGCCGAAGATGTCGGGCAGATAGCCCAACTGGGCGAAGCTCTCGCGCGGATTCGCCAAAATGGGCTTGCCGCCGAGCAACACTTCGCCGCTGCTGGGGCATTCCAGCCCCGCCATGCAGCGCATCAGCGTGGATTTGCCTGCGCCATTGGGCCCGATTAAGCCGGTGATGCTGCCTTCGGGCAGTTCTACGTTGATGTTGTGCAGCACTTGGCGGCTGTCGTAATGGAAATTGAGATTTTGGGTGGTGAGCATTTTTGAGCATTCCTTGTGAATGAGAGAGGCAGCCTGAAAATATAGCTTGAGAATTGTAAGGCACAAAAAGGCAGCCTGAAAACTATAATCTTCGTTTTCAGGCTGCCTTAAATGACTTCTATCCTAGCAAATTTAATAGAACGTTTTTCTTTGATTCCTTGCCCCAGCCATTTTCTTCTAGACATTGTTCTTTTAATTCTTGGCTATCTTTTTGACTACATTGAGCATAAATTGAACTTTTTTCTAGTATTAGCTGGTTGTGGAAATTAGGGCTAACATCAAAACCATATTCACTCATACATTGAGTATGAAAATTAGCCGTACCTCGCTGAAAATAAGCCATTGTTCTTTTGGGAACATAATATTTTTCTCCTTTATGAGCCTCATATTCATCTTTTTTTAACTCGTTCCATTCATTTCTAAGCTTTTGCATATTGGCTTTACTTTTTTCATCACACTCTTGCATTGCTGTATTGTAATGTTGGCGAATTGAGTTAGCATCAAGACTATCTAAATCAACAGCGTTACTCATGTCATCAGGAAAATCGGGCATTTCATCTGGCACATTATCCTGCGGCGATTCAGCATTTACAGATTCTAATTTTGACAAAATTGGGTCTTCTGCTGTATTTGATATATTTTCTTGCTGATTGCAGCCAGTTAATAAAAATGTGATAGCTAAAATCATGCTTATGGTGTTTTTGTGATTCATTACATCAATCCTTTTTGTTAAATTTTGAGTTGTCTTGTTCCTGAGTATTTTGTTCAATCTTATTTTGATTTTTTTCTGCTTATTTGACTATATCATCAAAGAAAGCAATAAAATAACCAACACCAATAGCACCCATCCATACCCATGTAGGAATTGAAAATTTCCCAAAGAACCATATGATGCTTGCTGCAAATTTTTGTCCAGCTCCATAAGATGAATTAACATATTTAAAAGTTGGATGAAAATAAGTTAGGTGAATCCAAAATAATACTGCGCCACTTATATAACTTATAATAAGAAAATTTTTAATTTTATTCATTTCAATTCTTTCTAATTTGAAATATAAACCAAATCATTTTATGGAACATTGAAGCGTTGCTTTTGTTGCTACTTCCATAAATCTATCAAATTCTTCTGTGTTCGGCGGAGTTTCAGGATTTACCCACTTTTCCATTTGCTCTTCGCCAAATTCATTTTCCAGTTCATCATATACACATAAGCATGTTTTTTCTGCCTTGCCTGATGGAAGACCTGTACCATGCATACAACCCGCAACAAATTCGTCTTTTGCTTCATTACCGCAAGCTGCTACGCTTAGCAATAAAAACAAAAAAATTATTTTTTTTTTCATTTCTTTAAATACATTATTTTGAAATTTTAAGATATGTTAAGTTTAATATTTCCAACAAATTAAAAGTAGCAACAAACTGTTGTACAATCACACAATCTGTTTAATTTCTATCCTTAGCGAGAATAAAAATGAAAACTTATGAAAAAATCCGTTTATTGCGTGGATTAAAACACTGGTCGCAAGAACAAATGGCTGAAAAATTAGAAATGTCAGCTAATGGTTATGCCAAAGTAGAACGTGGAGAAACAAAATTGACATTATCACGGTTGCAACAAATTGCTGATCTTTTTCAGATGGATTTGAATGATTTAACCCAAGAGGATGAACAAAATTTTGTAGTCGTTATCGGGGAGAATAGTGCATCGCATTGCAATAATTTCAATATGTATAGTAATAATGCGACCGAACTGATTATGGAAATTGAGAAATTAAAATTGATGCTTCAACACAAAGATGAGTTGCTTGCTCAAAAAGAACGAGAGCTTGTTGCCAAAGAAGAAATTATTATGCTGCTCAGAAAATAACAAAAGGCAGCCTGAAAACGTTGTTTACTCCGTTTTCAGGCTGCCTCTATCCAGCAAACTTATTTCTTCAACTCTGCCAAAATCTCATCCACCGTGCCTTTGGCATCGCCAAAACACATCACGGTGTTTTCATTAAAGAACAGCGGATTTTGCACGCCCGCGTAGCCCGTGTTCATAGAACGCTTGAACACCACCACTTCTTTCGCTTTCCACACTTCCAGCACAGGCATGCCTGCGATGGGCGAATTGGGGTCTGTTTGCGCGGCGGGGTTCACCGTATCGTTTGCGCCAATCACCAGCACCACATCGGTGTCGGGGAAGTCTTCGTTGATTTCGTCCATTTCCAACACGATGTCGTAGGGCACTTTCGCTTCGGCGAGCAACACGTTCATGTGCCCAGGCAAACGCCCAGCCACGGGGTGAATGCCAAAGCGCACGGTTACGCCTTGTTTACGCAGCAAATCGGTAATCTCGGCAACGGGATATTGCGCCTGCGCCACCGCCATGCCGTAACCAGGGGTGATGATGACGCTGCCTGCGCCTTTGAGCATTTCAGCCACTTGCGCGGGCGAAACTTCGCGATATTCGCCCACTTCTTCGCTGCCCGATGCCGCAGCCGCGCCGTCTGTGCCAAAGCCGCCTGCAATCACGGAAATAAACGAGCGGTTCATCGCTTGGCACATGATGTAGGACAAAATCGCGCCGCTGGAACCCACCAGCGCGCCGGTAACAATCAGCAAATCGTTAGACAACATAAAACCCGCTGCCGCAGCCGCCCAGCCTGAATATGAGTTCAGCATGGACACCACCACGGGCATATCCGCGCCGCCGATGGAAGCCACCAAATGCCAGCCAAACGCCAGCGCAATCGCGGTCATCACCATCAGCGCAAACCAGCTTCCATTCGCGCTCACAAATAGCAACATCAACACAAACGAAACCAGCAGCGCGGCAAGGTTCAGCTTGTGTTTGTGTGGCAATTTAAGCGGTTTGCTGCTGATTTTGCCGTTGAGTTTGCCAAAGGCAACCAGCGAGCCAGTAAACGTTACCGCGCCGATAAAGATGCCGAGGAACACTTCCACCAGATGGATGGTGTGCATCTCTTCGGCAACGCTGCCCGCGTCGATAAAGCTGTTGAAGCCCACCAACACCGCCGCCAAGCCCACAAAGCTGTGCAGCAAGGCGATGAGTTCGGGCATTTCGGTCATTTCCACTTTTTTGGCTTTGTAGATGCCCAGCGCCGCGCCAATCGGCATGGCGATGATGATCCAGCCCAAGCCTGATACGTTGTCGGCAAAAATGGTGGCAAACAGCGCAATCGCCATGCCCGCAATGCCTGAATAACAGCCTTGCTTGGCGGTTTCCTGCTTGGACAGGCCGGCCAGCGAGAAGATGAATAAGATGGCAGCGACAATATAAGCTGCGGTTACTAATCCTGTGGACATT
>CAUSAG010000001.1:0-182718 GCA_963529665.1 uncultured Kingella sp. | reverse complement strand
TTTGGTATTCCTGCGTTTGGTGGCGTTCCAAAAAGCCGCTGGTGTAGCCGCGGTTTGCCAAGCCTTCCAATTCCGCCAGCAGGCTGTAATCAAATGGTTTGCCTGCGATGGCATCGTCAATGGCTTTGCGGTAGGACTGGGCGACGCGGGCGACGTAATACACGGATTTGGTGCGGCCTTCCACTTTCAGGCTGTCCACGCCGATTTCGGCAAGTTTGGCGACTTGTTCAATGGCACGCAGGTCTTTGGAATTCATAATATAAGTACCGTGCTCGTCTTCCATAATCGGCATGAGTTCGCCGGGGCGGTTGCTCTCTTCAATCAGGAAGACTTTGTTGGCGGCGGGGTGGCGTTTCTGGCCGTTGATGCCTTCGAAGGCGGCGTTGGCTTCTTCTTGGGCTGCCTGAAAATTAAAGCCGCTCAATGATTTCACGTCGCCCATGTCGTCCGTTTCGGTGTCGTGGACTTTGTAGTCCCAGCGGCAGGAGTTGGTGCAGGTGCCTTGGTTGGGGTCGCGGTGGTTGAAGTAGCCCGAAAGCAGGCAGCGGCCGGAATAGGCGATGCACAATGCGCCGTGCACGAACACTTCCAGTTCGATATCGGGGCATTCTTGGCGGATTTCGGCGATTTCGTCCATGCTCAATTCGCGCGACAGGATGATGCGTTCCACGCCGATGTTTTGCCAGAATTTCACGCCCCAATAGTTGGTGGTGTTGGCCTGCACGGACAGGTGCACGGGCATGTCGGGGTATTTGTCGCGCACTTCCATAATCAGGCCGGGGTCTGCCATGATGAGCGCGTCGGGCTTCATGGCGATGAGGGGCTGCATGTCGGCATGGAAGGTTTTGAGCTTGCTGTTGTGCGGCAGGGTGTTCACGGTGAGGTAGAACTTTTTGCCGCGCGCGTGGGCTTCGCTGATGCCTTGTTGCAGCACGTCCAGTTTAGCAAATTCGTTGTTGCGGGCGCGCAGGGAATAGCGCGGGCTGCCGGCATAAACCGCGTCTGCGCCGAAATCGAAGGCGGTCTGCATGCGCTCCAAGCCGCCGGCGGGGAGTAATAATTCGGGGGATTTTTTCATTTTGGGATACTCTTGATGATGTTAAATTAAAGCGCGTTATTTTAGCGCGTTTATGCTTTTCAGGCTGCCTTTGTTGATGCAAAGGCAGCCTGAAAATGGGTTGGTGCTTTGTGGCAAGCGTTGGCGGTGTAAAAGGCAGCCTGAAAACGCGGTTGTCGTTAAACCCATCGGCAGCCTATGGAGCGTCGGCGGCTCGCCGACATTTGTTTGCTAACAAGCGCAATGTTATTTGATGCGTTATTGAGCGATAAGCCGTTGCTGCATTGTGTGTTTGGCAAAGGTTTTCAGGCTGCCTCAAACACCGAATTTTTAGACTTGCCGCTCCACCCCGCTACGCAATCCGCCCAAATTCCACTAGAATGTGCGTTTTTCGTTTGCAGGGTTCGTTATGTTTTATTTGTTAATCAGTATATTAGCCAGTGTTTCCGTATCCGTGTTGCTCAAAATCGCGCGGCAAAAACAAATCGGCTTGGCGCAAGCCATCGGCGTGAACTATGCGGTGGCGACGCTGCTGACCGCCGCACTGCTGGAACCCAACTTCGCCAACTGGCAACAAACCCTGCTGCCGCACGCATGGCTGTTTGGCTTGCTGGGTGTGTTGCTGCCCAGCGTGTTTGTGATTATGGGCAAGGCGGTGCAACACGCGGGGATTGTGAAATCGGATGCGGCGCAACGCTTGTCGCTGTTTTTGCCTGTGCTGGCGGCGTTTGCGCTGTTTGGCGAAACGCTCACGCCGCATCGGGCGGTGGGCTTGCTGCTGGCGTTTGCCGCGCTGGCGTGTTTGTTGATTAAGCCGCAGAAAACAGCAGTTTCAGGTAGTCTGAAAACGCAAATCGCCTGCCTACTCGGCGTGTGGCTGGGCTACGGCGTGATTGATATTTTGTTTAAACAGCTTTCCAAAACGGCGGGCACGGGCAGCAATTTGCTGGTGATGTTTGCGCTGGCAGGCGTGTTGATGGCGGCGTATCTAGTTGTGCAAAAAGCCCGCTGGACGCGCGCCGACATCATCGGCGGCATCGTGTTGGGCAGCCTGAATTTTGTGAATATTTTGTTTTACCTGAAAGCGCATCGCGCGTTTAGCGGCAACCCCACGCTGGTGTTTGCTGGCATGAATATGGGCGTGATTGCGCTGGGCGCGCTGGTGGGCGCGGGCGTGTTTAAAGAAAAACTGAGCGCGTTGAATATCGCGGGCGTGCTGCTGGCGTTGGCGGCGGTGGGGTGTTTGTTTTATGGGGTGGGGTGGTTTTAGTTTTGCTGTTGTGTGATGGTTTTCAGGCTGCCTAATTGGGGATGAGGCGTAAAGAATGCAAAATAAAAGCAGTAAGAAATAAGATTAGAGAATTATCATGATGATAGTGAATAAGCTGAAAGATGAGGGCTTTTCTGACGGAGAAATCCAGCTAATGCGTTCAATTAAACCTAGAAAAATAATGAATATAGAGCTTGTTTATCCTAATATAGTCCATAATGAAATCATAATTGGTTATGATACATACCCAATCACTTGTCAAGCAGAGGGCATATTTATTCATGAGGCGCGTGTTTCGCACACACTACCTATACGGTTGGGCTACGTTTGCTACTCAAGCGGGCTACGCTTGCTTTTCTTTGAGCAGTTTGCTCATTTCATCATGTCTATGCGTATAGTGTTTTTTCTTGGAAAATCCTGCATGTTTGATTTTAGTATCCAATAAGGGATAAAGGTTGCCATCCTTAATATCGGTAAAATAAAACTCTTCCAAGTTAGGAAAATTTTTCAGAAACGACAAATCTTCCACAGGAAAGCGGACATGCAGTATTTTCAGGCTGCTTGAAGTGATTTGTTCCAGTACGGACTGGGTCATATTTTTGCAGCGTTCAAAATGCAGTTCTTTCAGACTAGCCAATTGGCTGATTGTTCGAATATCAGTTAATTGAGACGCTAAAAGCAGAATCACCTCTTCTAAATCAGCACAGTTTTCTAGTCCGCTCAAGTTACTAATTTTAGGCGAAACAAGAAATAATGTTTTCAGTTTCGGTGTATTGCGGAAAATCCTTAAATCATCATGCGATAGTTTGTGTATTTGAGCGCGCAACAATGTTTCTGGTAGCTTATGGATTTTCAGCTTGGCGGTTTCGGTAATATGTAAATCCGTCAAATGGGCAAAGCGATGAAGTTCCAAGGGAAACTTGAAATTTTCATGAAGTGCAAGACTACGGATTTGGGTGTCGTAAAAGCTGTCTGCCTGCCCCACGCTGCTGATTTTGAAATAATCGCATATATTCACGATTTCTATTTCCGGAAACAGGGCAAATGCGGACAAATCCAAATCAAATACATTATTTGGGTTGCCTTCTAACAGGCTCTCTTGTACACGAATATTGCGGATATCCCGTTTCTTGGCAAATTTCAAGCCTTCCGCCAGTTTTGTCGGCGGATAGATAACAACATAATCGTCTTCGATACGAAATTTTGTACCCATAAATCTATTCCTTATAGAGTATTTTCTACTTTTACGGTTTTACAACGGTTCTTGCATTTGCCAGTAGCAGAAGGCAAGGCTGTCTTTGAAAAACCATTGATTACTTGTTTAGCCAAAAGTCGTGCCGCTTGTTTCTTTTTTTGAGTGCGTATTGTGGCAGGGCAGCCGCAGGGTATGCATTTATGCCTATGCGCTTTCAGGTAGCCTGAAAGAGGCTGCCTGAAGACTGCCTGCGTACCCTCATACTCTGCTCATGCAGGCTGCGCTCACCTGTTACCAACCTTTCTGAAACTTATTTACCATTCTGATCAATAAGATAAAAAAAAGCAACAAAAAACAAATTATTAAAAACAACCCAAAAATACCTTTATTTACCGCTCTTTTCCTTGTAGGCCCAACACTTCCTACATCATATTTAATAATTACATTATCATCATTACCCGTTAATGATAATATATTTCCATAATAGCTTTTATTCTTCCTATCTCTGTTGTCAACTAATAAAATCATAAATTTCATCTTCGCATTATTTATTACAGTCTCTTTACGGTAACCACAAAAGGATAAGGAAACATTCCCTCCGCATGGTGCAGAGTATTTAGGTGAAAGCTCATCATCTATATAAAGAAACACTGTATCACTATCCATCCTACTTCCCGTCCTATTGGACACTAGGGTGATTCTATCAGCCACTATTTCAATCTCAGTTGGTGGGAGCAATTTTCGCTGATACCAAGAATCTCCCAACCAAATCAAATTACCTCCCAATACAAAGAAAAATACAATTAATGAAAACCATGAATAATCTACATAAAAATAATTATTTATATAATGAATAAATCTAGTGAGAAAACCCATAATTAACCCAATCAGATAATAGGCTGGCAAGCTTAGTATAGGTAGGTAGCCATTTATGCCCACGCGTTTTTTAACTTCGTTGAAACTGCGCTTTCAGGTAGCCCGAAAGGAAAAAGGGCTGCCTGAAAAGCCATTTCCAACCTTTCAGGCAGCCTGCACATGCGCCTTACAACTCAATCCCTTTCAACTTCGCCACGGTATTGATGTCTTTATCGCCGCGGCCGGACAGGTTCACCAGAATCACTTGGTCTTTGCCCATTTTCGGCGCGTTTTCTACTGCCCATGCCAGCGCGTGGCTGCTTTCCAGCGCGGGGATAATGCCTTCGTATAAACACAGCAAATCAAACGCTTGCAAGGCGGCTTCGTCATTAACGGCGGTGTATTCCACGCGCTTGATGTCGTGTAGATGGCTGTGTTCGGGGCCGATGCCAGGGTAGTCCAAGCCGGCGGAAACGGAGTGCGTGCCGAGGATTTGTCCGTTGGCGTCTTGCATCAAATAGCTGCGAAAGCCGTGCAACACGCCGATGGGGGCGTGGGACGAGATGGGCGCGGCGTGGCTGGCGGTGTGGATGCCCAAGCCGCCTGCTTCCACGCCAACTAGGCGGGTTTGCGTTTCGGTGATATAGGGGTGGAACAGCCCGATGGCGTTGGAGCCACCGCCCACGCAGGCAACGGCAACGTCGGGTTGCCGCCCGATGGCTTCTTGCATTTGCGCTTGGGCTTCGCGCCCGATGATGCATTGAAAATCGCGCACCATTTCGGGGTAGGGCGCGGGGCCGGCGGCGGTGCCAATGATGTAAAACGTGTCGTCCACGCGGGCGACCCATTCGCGCATGGCTTCGTTCATCGCGTCTTTCAGCGTGCGGCTGCCGCTGTCGACGCTGACTACGTTTGCGCCCAACAATTTCATGCGGAACACGTTGGGGGCTTGGCGGATGATGTCGTCTGCGCCCATGTAAACATGGCATTCCATGCCAAAGCGGGCGGCGACGGTGGCGCTGGCTACGCCGTGTTGTCCTGCGCCTGTTTCGGCGATGACGCGCTTTTTGCCCATGCGGCGGGCGAGTAGGGCTTGCCCGATGGTGTTGTTGATTTTGTGGGCGCCGGTGTGGTTCAAATCTTCGCGTTTGAGCCAGATTTGCGCGCCGCCGAGGTGGGCGGACAGGCGCTCGGCGTGGTAAACGGGGCTGGGGCGGCCAACATAGTGTTTTAAATCGTGCTCAAATTCTGCCCAAAATTGCGGGTCTTGCTTGGCGGTGGCATAGGCTTGGGCGAGTTCTTGCAGCGCGGGAATCAGCGTTTCGGCAACGTACACGCCGCCGTGTTCGCCAAAAAAGCCTTGTTCGTTGGGAGCTTGGTAGTTTTGCATGATGGTTTCCTTTGGGGGAATGAGTGTTAAGAAAGTTTAACGGATGATAGCACAATGATGGGTTTCAGGCTGCTTTATTGGGGGAGGCAGCCTGAAAACGGGATGGGGGCTTTGTGGTTGGCTTTTGGTGTCGCTTTAACCATGCGTCTCGTGCCGACGGGGCACTTACTTTTCTTTGCTTCGCCAAAGAAAAGTAAGCAAAAGAAAGGCGACCCCGACGTGCAGGTTTGGCTACGCCAAACTTCCCTCACTGCGCATCCTTTTTTCGGCGCGTGCGAACTAGCCGCGCTTTGCGCGTCGTCGGACAACGCACGCTTGTTTCCGAAAAAAGAATGCTCCGTTTGGCTGGACGTAGGGGAGGGCAGCAGCATCAAACATTTGCGATGGATTAGGCAGCCTGAAAATTAATCTATCCAGCAAAAAATCGTTTGGCTTAACATCAAGCGGATTTGTGTTTTCAGGCCGCCTTTACGACGCCCAAAGACAGCCTGAAAACGCTTGCCCCCCAGCAACGGTAAAGAGTGGGTATGACGGCGATACGCCATGTTCTGTTCCAAACTACGCAACCTTTTCCAACAACTGAGGCAGCCTGAAACGCCATTATTCCGTTTTGCCGTTTCAGGCTGCCTTGTTTCAATCCGCCATTTTGGCGACGAGCTGTCGCCGCTCCATTTGGGTTTCGCTAAACGTTATTTCAGGCTGCCCCATCCCTCCAAGGCAGCCTGAAACCCGCCCTTCAATTTCCAGTATAATCCGCTTCCTTTCATTTCATTAGGCAGCCTGAAAACCATGCAATCCATCCCCCAAACCGTCGCGCAAAATCTGCTCCATGCCAACCATTTTTCTGCGGAAAATCTTGCCCAATCGCTCGCCCTTATCGGCGCACATCATGTTGACTACGCCGATATTTACTGCCAGCGCACCGCGTTTGAAAGCTGGCATTTAGACGAAGGTATTGTAAAATCAGGCAGTTATCAGATTAACCAAGGCGTAGGCGTGCGCGCGGTGTCGGGCGAAAAAACCGCGTTTGCCTATGCCGACAGCCTCTCGGCGGACGCCATCCAACGCGCCGCCCAAGCCGTGCGCGTGATTGGTGAAGCGGGCAACCAAACGCCCGTGCGCGTGCCTAACGCTGTTTCAGGCTGCCCCAGCGTGTATGGCGCGTTTGACCCCATCGCCACGCTGGATTCGCCGCAAAAAGTCGCCCTGTTGCAAAAAGTGGAAATCCTTGCTCGCGCCACCGACCCGCGCATCGTGCAAGTGATGGCGGGGCTAACCTGCGAACACGACATGGTTTACATCGCGCGGCTAGACGGCAAACACGCCGCCGACATCCGCCCGCTGGTGCGATTAAGTCTCACCGTGATTGCTAAACAAGGCGAGCGGCGCGAACAAGGCAGCGCAGGCGGCGGCGGACGCTTTGATTTGGCGTATTTTGACGACGCCAAAATCCAAGAATATGTGAACCACGCGGTCAAACAAGCGCTCACCAACCTAGAATCCCGCCCCGCCCCCGCAGGCGCGATGACCGTGGTGCTGGGTAACGGCTGGCCCGGCGTATTGCTGCATGAAGCCGTAGGGCATGGCTTGGAGGGCGACTTTAACCGCAAGCAAACCAGCGCGTTTTCAGGGCTCATCGGGCAGCGCGTCGCCGCCAAAGGCGTAACCGTAATCGATCAAGGCAACATCGCCGAGCGCCGAGGCAGCCTGAATATTGACGACGAGGGCAACGAAACCCGCCGCACCGTGTTGATTGAAGACGGCATCCTAACAGGCTATATGCAAGACGAAACCAACGCCCGTCTAATGGGCGCAAGCATCACAGGCAACGGGCGGCGCGAAAGCTATTCATCCGCCCCCATGCCGCGCATGACCAACACCTTTATGGAAAATGGCACGCACGAAGCCGAAGAAATCATCGCCAGCATCCAAAAAGGCATTTACGCGGTGAACTTCGGCGGCGGGCAAGTGGACATCACCAGCGGCAAATTCGTCTTCTCCGCCAGCGAAGCATGGTGGGTGGAAAACGGCAAACTGCAATACCCCGTAAAAGGCGCAACCATTATCGGCAACGGGCCCGAAGTACTGAAACACGTTTCCATGATAGGCAACGACAGCCGCTTGGATACAGGCATCGGCGTGTGCGGCAAAGACGGGCAAAGCGTGCCCGTGGGCGTGGGGCAGCCCACGCTGCGGATTGATGCGGGGCTCACGGTGGGCGGCAGCGAGGCGTAGTGGAATAAGGCGGGCAATCGTGTGAACAAGGTTGCCCGCCGTTTTTCAGGCTGCGTTTTGATGCTTACTACATCGCAAAACAAAATTGCCAAACCCCCCAAAGGCAGCCTGAAAACGCCCTGATACGGTTTTAGTTTGGCAGAAGTTCGCAAACCCCTTTTCAGGCTGCCTTAAATCCGCATCAAATTCCCAAGGCAGCCTGAAAACTGTTTCTTCTATCCTGCAAACAGCCGCCTTCCCCTATTCAACCATCCCAACAGCAACAAAAAAGGGCAGCCCAAGCCACCCTTGCCATCGCACAATTTCCACTCCGCTACATCGCCGCACAAGCCCATCTATTCATCCCCATCACCCCGTTCCTCATCCTCCCGCAATCGGCAAGCCACCGCCACATCCGATTCCAACACGCAGCAACACGCCAAAATCTCCCCCTCGGCAATAAACGCCATCGGCAGCTCGCGATACGACACCCACCCCGCCAGCAATTTCACCCGACAAGAGCCGCAATAGCCGCTGCGGCATTGATATTCCACCGCATGATTGGTTCGCTCCAATCCCTCCAGCAGCGATTCATCGGGCAGCAATTCAAATTCCGCATCCAGCGTTGTAACCTTAACCATAACAGCAGCCTGAAAACCAAAAGCGCAGATTATAGAGAAAAAGATTCCACCACACAGCGCCCGCTTTTCAGGCTGCCACAGTCGCCGCACGTCCCGCGCATGGCAACAATTCTTAACCTAACCCAAGAAAATCCCACAAAAAGATGACTTTTCGTAAATAATTTTTTACAATCAAACGCGGTTTACCCAAATCCGCTTCACAAGCAGCCCAAAGTATTTTCATCACGCAGGCAAAACACGGTGATAAGAATGTTCGCAGGCATTTTTCTGTTGTCCACAGCGCAAATTGCCGCAGCGCCAGCAGAAAAACCGCCGCCCACCATCGGCAGCGATGCAAATGCGCTTTTTCAGGCTGCTTTCTTTGTTTACCCCATCCTGCGCTTCAAACCACGTGGTCAATCTTTGCTCCACCCCCAGCACCACGTTAGATTTTTAAATGAATCGGCACAACCAGTTCACTCAAAAATCTACGCCACGCGCCGCATTGCGAGCAAACAAGCCGCGCGTATCGCAGTATCCACACAGGAAAACCATGAAACCCATCCAAATCATCTCACCCATTTTGGCGCTGCTTGCGCCCAGCCTTGCCCAAGCCGCCGAATTCAACGCCGCCGAGCTCAGCCTTGCATGGGGCATTCCCTTTGCCCTTGTTTTGCTCTCCATTGCGCTAGGACCCCTATTTTTCGCCAACACATGGCATCACCACTTTGGCAAAATCACTCTCGGCTGGACGCTGCTTTTTCTTATCCCGTTCACATTCACATTCGGCTCGCACCAAAGCCTGCACCTCATCGCCCACGCCATGATTGGCGAATACATCCCGTTTATTCTGCTACTGCTTGCGCTATACACCATATCGGGCGGCATTCTCGTGTGGGGCAATTTGCACGGCTCAGCCAAGCTCAACACCACCTTGCTCGCCATCGGCACGGCGCTGGCATCCATTATGGGCACCACAGGCGCGGCGATGCTGATGATTCGCCCCTTGCTCAAAGCCAACGACAACCGTAAACACAACGTTCATGTGGTAATTTTTTTCATCTTTTTGGTTGCCAACATCGGCGGCGGCTTAACGCCATTGGGCGATCCCCCGCTCTTTCTGGGCTTCTTAAAAGGCGTGGATTTTGGCTGGACAGTGCTTCATATGTTCCCACCCGTGTTAATCAGCACCATCGTCTTGCTCACCGTGTTTTATATTTTAGACAGCCGCTATTTCGCCCAAGCAGACGAAGTTTTGCCACGCGATCCCACGCCTGATACCCATTTCGCGCAGCCAGCCTTCCCTGCGGTGGACGGCATCAAAATCTACGGCAAAATCAACTTCTTGCTGCTGGCGGGCGTGATTGGCGCAGTTTTGTTATCAGGGCTATGGAAGCCCGAATCGCACGGCTTTGAAATTCTTGGCGCGCATTTGGAACCGCAAAACATGGCGCGCGATGCCATTTTGGTGGTGCTCACGATTATTTCGCTATGGGTAACGCCAAAGCAGGTTCGCGCGGGCAACGAGTTTAATTTTGACCCCATCGCCGAAGTTGCCAAGCTGTTCGCAGGCATTTTCATCACCATTTCCCCTGTGCTTGCCATGTTGCAAGCGGGCGAAAAAGGCGCGTTTTCAGGCGTGATTGCGTTGGTACACGATGCCGCAGGGCAGCCCATCAACACCATGTATTTTTGGATGAGCGGGCTGTTATCAGGCTTCTTGGACAACGCCCCCACCTACCTCGTATTCTTTAACATGGCAGGCGGCGACCCACACGAGCTGATGCGCGGTGAGCTGTTTCACACGCTGCTGGCGATTTCCATGGGCTCGGTGTTTATGGGCGCACTCAGCTATATCGGCAATGCGCCCAACTTTATGGTGAAAGCCATCGCCGAGCAGCGCAAGGTAAAAATGCCCAGCTTCTTTGGCTATATGGCGTGGTCGTTTGGTATTTTGATTCCGCTGTTTATTGTGCACACGCTGGTGTTTTTCGTATTCCAAATCTTGTAAACAGCCAAAGGCAGCCTGAAAGCCTTGCAAGCGTTTTCAGGCTGCCTTTTTAACGGCGCACGGCTTGCTAGCAAGCCGTAAGAGACGCGAATAACCCTTTCAGGCTGCCCACCGAGCGTGCCCGCGTTTTAGCTTTGCCGCCATCGGTTTCAGGCTGCCTTTTTCTCATTCCCCCAAGGCAGCCTGAAAACAAATGGCAAACTGCTGCCAAGATGCACACCCCCGAAAGATACGCCATGAACATCATCAAATACCTACAAGCCCAAGGCATAGACACCCGCAAAGGCTGCCAATGGCTTGTCAAACACCAACTCGTGCAAATCAACGGCAACACCATCGCCAACGACAAAGCCGAAGTGCAGCCTGAAAACGTCCGCAGTCTAACCATAGAAGGCGAAGACGCGCTCATCATCCCGCTGCCGCATTTCTACATCCTACTCAACAAACCCGCCGACTACGAAGTCTCCCACAAGCCGCGCGACTATCCCAGCGTGTTCACCCTGCTGCCCGATCAAATCCGCGCCGCCGACATCCAAGCCATCGGGCGGCTGGATGCCGACACCACAGGCGTGCTGCTCATCACCAACGACGGACAATTCAACCATCGCATGACCAGCCCCAAACACAAAGTCGCCAAAATCTACCGCATCACGCTCAAACACCCCGCCAGCGACACCCTATGCAGCAGCCTGAAAAACGGCGTATTGCTGCACGACGACAACGAAACCGTTGCCGCGCAAGAAGCCATCTTGCAAACCCCCACCACCCTGCTGATGACCATCAGCGAAGGCAAATACCACCAAGTCAAACGCATGATAGCCGCCGCAGGCAACCGCGTTGCCCAGCTCCACCGCCAACAATTTGGCGACTGGGACACCCAAGATTTAGCCGCAGGCGAATGGCGGTTTATTCAACCCGATAACGCATAAGCATCATCTGAACTACGCCATTTAAAGGCAGCCTGAAAACCCGTTATCCCATTTCAGGCTGCCCCATCCCCCAACATCATGCCCAATCTCTTCATCTGTCTCACCCCCCTGCAAGCCCTAATCGCCCAAAGCCTAATCAGCCAAAGCCAGCAAAGCGCCGACTTGCTGATGGTGTGCTACCCCGAAGCGCACAACGCAAAATTCCAACACTATTACCAGCAAACCGCCGCTCATTGCCGCCGCAGCGTTTACTACATCGTCCCCCAACGCAGCTGGCAACGCGCTTTCAGGCTGCCACATCTGCTCAACGGACTAGACACGCACTACCACACACTCTACGCCGCCAGCATAGACAACCCCAACGTCCAATACCCCGCCAGCCATCTCACCTTTGACCGCCTAGAAACCTTCGATGACGGCACAGGCAATCTCTACCCCCAAAGCATCCTTTACCACAGCCGCCTAAGCCTAAAACGCCGCCTGCTCAACCGCCTGCAAGGCATCCGCCACACCACCGAAAGCCTGCGCCAACTCAGCCGCCAACACTACACCCTATACCCCAATCTCCCCAACATCGTCAGCCCCACCATCCCCCTGCAACTCTGGCAAAGGCAGCCTGAAAACGCCCAATCCATCGCGCCCAGCCCCAGCCCCGCGCAGCACATCCTGCTCGGGCAGCCCATCTATCCCGAAGCCCAGCGCAACATCGCCCTAATGCAACGCATCAGCGATCACTTCCCCATCAGCCACTACTTCCCCCACCCCCGCGAACACTACACCATCCCCCAACTCAACTACATCCACACCCCGCTAATTTTTGAAGATTGGCTACTGCAACAGCACCCACAACAAGCGCACACCCCCATCCACATCTACCACATTGCCAGCACCGCCGCGCTCAACGTCAGCCAATTCCCCAACGTCCACATCCACAGCATCCGCCCGCAAGAGCCACACTTCCAACAGCCCAGCTACGCCCATCTCTACCAGCTTATGCCCCAGCTAGGCATAGAAATCATAGACTTATTGGCAGCCTGAAAACGCGTTTGCACGCTTGTGCGAACCAAACCCGAGCTTGCGAACTTCTGCGAAGCCAAAAACCCATCCGCACATTTGCCCCTTACCATTCAACCCTTTTCAGGCTGCCTTATCACCCCCAAAGGCAGCCTGAAAACAAGTTTGCACGCTTCCACAACCTAAACCTGCATCCACAAGCTGCCACAAAACCCAAAGCCCCCACGCCCTTTCAGCCTACCGCCCGCTTATCTTTCGCCAGAGCAGGCGTTTCGCCGCCTACCACGAGCAGGGGCAAGCCCCTGCACCCCGCGCAGCATTCACCATCGCTGCCCAATCCCCACGCCAATAAAAAGGCAGCCTGAAACTTCATTTCCGTTTTCAGGCTGCCTCTATCACAAGCAAAGCACCAACGCCATCAAATCTCCATACATCATCACGCCAAGCGTTTTCGTTGCATAAATAGCTTTTCAGGCTGCCTTCCCATTATCAGCAAAGCAATCATCAGCAAAGCGCCAACAACGCCGCCCGCGCACATTCACAAATATCCCCATCCGCCGAGCGCAGCGAAACCATCAACCCCGCCACCAACGAAGCATCCGCAAACGCCATCGCCGCCTGCGTTACCCAATAGCGCACGCCATCAGCCGTATGCTCACCCTGCAAAATCCGCCCAATCTCCGCCACCACCCGCGCCCTATCCTGCGAGAGCAACGCAAACTCCACCATCGGATACACACCCCAGCCATCGCCCCTACCAAACGAACGCAGCAACAACGGCACCGCTTCATCGCAAGGTGTCGCCGCAAAAAATTTCAACACCGCATCAAACTGATTGATTACAGCAGCGGTTAAAGCATCATCATCGGGCAGCGGCTGATGTTGGCGCAAAAAAAGCCAACGCTTCGGCTTGGTTCATCGCATTCCTGATTAACAAAAACAACAAAAGGCAGCCTGAAAACGAGCGAAGCGAGTTTCAGCGAAGCTAAAACGTGCATCTGAGTCTGTTTTCAGGCTGCCGATTGCCGCACACATGGTTATAGCAGCGATTTCACCGCCGCCACCACATTGTCTACAGTAAAGCCAAACAGCTTAAACAGCTCATCGGCAGGCGCGGATTCGCCGAATCTGTCCAAGCCGATTACTTTGCCGTTGCTGCCGACATATTTATACCAACCGTCGGACACGCCCGCTTCCACCGCCACTTTCGGCAAATCGGCAGGCAACACTTGTGCGCGATACGCAGCAGGCTGGCGGTCAAACACATTGGTGCACGGCATGGAAACCACGCGAACCGCAATGCCTTCATCTGCCAACGCTTTTTGCGCATTCAACGCCAGTTCCACTTCCGAGCCCGTGGCGATAATCACCGCCTGCGCCTTGCCATCCGCTTCTTTCAGGCAATATCCGCCGCGCGCAATGGCATCAGTCGTATCCGTATCGCGCGGAATGCAGGGCAGGTTTTGGCGGCTGAAAATCAGGCTACTGGGGCGGTCTGCCGTTTTGATGGCTTCCGACCACGCCACCAGCGATTCCACCGTATCGCAAGGTCGCCAAACGTCCATATTTGGAATCAGGCGCAGGCTGGCGATTTGTTCAACAGGCTGATGCGTTGGGCCGTCTTCGCCCAAGCCGATGGAATCGTGCGTGAACACAAACACAGGGTTGATTTTCATCAACGATGCCATGCGCAGCGCGTTGCGGGCGTATTCGCTGAACATCAAAAAGGTTGCGCCAAATGGGCGAACGCCGCCGTGCAGCGCCATGCCGTTCATAATCGCCGCCATGCCAAATTCGCGCACGCCATAGTGGATATAGTTTCCGCCGCCGTTTTTCGTTACCGAAACGCTGCCCGACCAATCGGTGAGATTAGACGGTGTTAAATCCGCCGAACCGCCCACCAATTCGGGCAACACTTTTGCCAACACTTCAATGCTGTTTTGGCTGGCTTTGCGCGTGGCGATTTTTTCGGCTTTTTGCGCGGTTTCGGCTAAGGCAGCCTGAATGTGCGCGTCAAAGTTTTCAGGCAGCCTGCCTGCCATGCGGCGTTCAAATTCTGCTGCCAATTCAGGATATTGCGCTTGATATTGCGCGAACAGCGCGTTCCATTCGGCTTCCAGTTTTGCGCCTTTTTCGGCGGCGTTCCAAGCGGCATACACATCAGCAGGCACTTCAAACGGCGCGTAGTTCCAGCCGAGATGCTGGCGCGTGGCGGCGATTTCTTCTGCGCCCAATGGTGCGCCGTGGGTTTTGTGGCTGCCTTCTTTGGTGGCGGCGCCTTTGCCGATTAGTGTTTTGCAGCAGATGATGGATGGCTGGGCGGTTTCGGCTTGCGCGGCAGCGATGGCAGCGCGGATGGCTTCGGGGTTGTGTCCGTCCACATTGGGCACGACGTGCCAGCCGTAGCTTTTGAAGCGCTCGGGGATGTTTTCGGTGAACCAGCCGTCCACTTTGCCGTCAATGGAAATATTGTTGTCGTCATACAAAACAATCAGTTTGCCCAAGCCCAGCGTGCCTGCCAGCGAGGCGGCTTCGTGCGAGATGCCTTCCATCAGGCAGCCGTCGCCCAAGAAAACATAGGTGTGGTGGTTCACAATGGCAAAGCCGTCGCGGTTGAATTCGGCGGCGAGCAGTTTTTCCGCCAACGCCATGCCGACTGCGTTGGCTATGCCTTGCCCCAGCGGGCCGGTGGTGGTTTCCACGCCATCGGTGTAGCCGTATTCGGGATGGCCGGGGGTTTTGCTGTGTAGCTGGCGGAAGTTTTTTAAATCATCGGTAGAAAGATTGTAGCCGCTCAAATGCAGCAGGCTATACAGCAGCGCAGAAGCGTGCCCATTGGACAGCACAAAGCGGTCGCGGTTGGCGAATTTTGGATTTTTGGGATTGTGGTGCAGAAATTCGCGCCAAAGCACGTCTGCCATGTCTGCCATGCCCATGGGTGCGCCGGGGTGGCCAGAATTAGCGGCTTGCACGGTGTCCATTGAAAGAAAACGAAGCGCGTTGGCGGTTTGTGTTGCCATGACTTTTCCTTTGTTGCGTGGTGAAGAAAATGAAGGGCGATTATGGCAGCTTTACAATTTGTTTACAATTATTTGAGCGGGTGGGCGGTGGGTTTGAAAGGGATGGGGGTGGTGTGAACGGTTTTTCGCTGCGCTGCGCAGGCTGGCATTGGCGATTAGGACTGAGCTTAAACCCAGTATCGGCAGCCTGAAAAAGCAGAGATGGCAACATTCGTTAAATGAATTGAGCAATGGTGTAAACAATTTTCAGGCTGCCTATCGGAGAAGGATAAGGCAGCCTGAAAAGGTTGAATGGGGATTGAATGGAAATAGGGCGAGCGTGTGTGCGAATAGGTTTTAGTTTTGCGTGAACTTGTAAGCTCGCTTTCAGGCTGCCGTTGGCAATTAGGACTTAGCCTAAAATCCAGCATCGGCAGCCTGAAAAAGCAGAAATGGCAACATTCGTTAAATGAATTGCGCAATGGCGTAAACAATTTTCAGGCTGCCTATCGGAGAAGGATAAGGCAGCCTGAAAACCATCACGCAGGCGTTTTGCTATGCCAATCACTATGCAACTGCATTTGGTGCGCCGCGCCTAGAATTTTAGCTTCGGCAAAATAGTTGCCAATCAGTTGCACGCCAATCGGCAAGCCATCTGCGCTCAATCCCGCAGGCAGGCTCAATGCGGGCAAGCCAGCCAGATTAACGGCAATGGTATAAATATCAGAAAGATAGGCTTGCACAGGGTCTTGGTTTAGCTCGCCGAGCTTGGGCGCAGCAGTTGGCGCGGCGGGCGCTAAAATCAAGTCGCATTGCGCAAAGGCAGCCTGAAAATCGTTGGCAACCAAGCGGCGCAGTTTTTGCGCTTTGAGATAATAGGCATCGTAGTAGCCGTGGCTCAACACATAAGTGCCAATCATAATGCGGCGTTTGACTTCGCTGCCAAAGCCTTCGGCGCGGCTGTGGCTGTACATTTCGTCTAGGTTGGCGAACGCTTTGGCGCGGTGTCCGTAGCGCACGCCATCGTAGCGCGATAGGTTGGTGCTGGCTTCGGCGGAAGCGAGCACATAATAAGCGGGGATGGATAATTCGGTTTGCGGCAGGGAAACTTCAATCAATTCCGCGCCTTGTGCTTGAAGCAGGGCTTGGGCATTGGCTAAGGCAGCCTGAACGTCTGCGCTGTTGTTTTGAGTGAAGTATTCTTTGGGCAAGCCAATTTTCATGCCTTTAAGCGGTTGATTTAATTGGCGGGTGTAGTCTTCGCGGGCGCGGTCTAGGCTGGTGCTGTCGCGCTCGTCAAAGCTCGCCATTTGGTTGAGCAACAGCGCGCAGTCTTCGGCGGTTTGCGCCATTGGGCCCGCTTGGTCAAAGCTGGATGCGTAGGCAATCATGCCAAAGCGCGAAACGATGCCGTAGGTGGGCTTCAAGCCTGTGATGCCGCAATGCGATGCGGGTTGGCGGATGGAGCCGCCTGTGTCCGAGCCCAGCGCAGCAGGGGCAAGTCGCGCGGCAACCACGGCAGCTGAGCCGCCCGATGAGCCGCCCGCAACGTGTTGTGTGTTAAAAGGATTGTGCACCGCGCCGTAATACGAAGTTTCGTTGCTGGAACCCATGGCAAATTCGTCCATATTGGTGCGCCCCAGCGTTACCATGCCCGCGTCCAGCAGATTTTGCACCACGGTGGCGGTGTAGGGTGCAACGAAGTTGTCCAACATTTTAGACGCGCAAGCGGTGCGCCAGCCTATTTGGCAGAAGATGTCTTTGTAGGCAATCGGCACGCCTGTAAGCGCGTGGGCGTTGCCTTGCGCGATGCGTTCGTCGGCGGCGCGCGCTTCAGCTAGGGTTTTTTCGGGGTCTAGCGTGATGTAGCCGTTGATGGCGGGGTTTTGCGCGTTGATGGCGGCAAGGTATTCGGTCGCCAGCTCAACGGCGGAGATTTGTTTGCTTTGGAGTAGTTGGCTGGCTTGGGTTAGGGTGTAGTTTGTCGGCATGAGATTCTTTCTGGTTTGAAACGAAATAAAAGAAGGCTGAGGCAGCCTGAAAACGGGTTTTTGCGCGTTTGCTATAAATTCGCTATAAAAAAGCAGGATTCCATGTTTTCAGGCTGTCTGATAAAGGCAAAAGGCAGCCTGAAAATCACTCTTCAATCACATGCGGCACAATATACATCCGATCGCGCACCTCAGGCGCAACCGCCAAATATTCCGCTGCGTGGTCGCTCTCCGTAACCGCATCATCGCGCAAGCGCAAAGCTACTTCGTGCGGATGCGCCATCGGCTCAACGCCATCGGTGTTGACCGTCTGCATTTTTTCCACCAATTCAAACACGGCATTCAATTTTTCCAGCGTACTGTTTTTTTCATCATCGCTTAAAGTTAAGCGCGAAAGTTTTGCGATTTTTTCAACATCGGCAAGCGTTAAAGACATGGTTAAAATCCTTAAATTTAGTTTGGTAATTTGTGAAATTAAGGTATGATTGCGCGTTTATTTTATCCGCCAAAGTGCGCGATTATAACCGAAAAGCTATTGCAAAGCATGGCGATTTCAGGCTGCCTGCCGCGGATGCCCTGCTTTAATTATTGTTTAATATCATATTTTCAGGATTTCTTATGCTGCACTTTTTCACTCGTTATTTTTCTAACGATATAGCTATTGACTTGGGCACGGCTAACACGCTGATTTATATTAAAGGCAAAGGCATCGTGTTGGATGAACCCTCCGTTGTAGCAGTGCAGGTGGACAGCGCAGGGCGCAAAGAAACGCTGGCAGTGGGCACAGAAGCCAAAAAAATGCTGGGGCGCACCCCAGGTTCTATCCAAGCCATTCGCCCAATGAAAGACGGTGTGATTGCCGATTTTGTGGTTACGGGCAAAATGCTCAAAGCCTTTATTCGCAAAGTAAACAACAGCAAATGGGCAGCCGCCCCGCGCATCGTGATTTGCGTGCCTTGTGGCGCAACGCCAGTAGAGCGCAAAGCGATTGGCGATTCGGCGCAAGAAGCAGGCGCATCTGCTGTTTATTTGATTGAAGAGCCGATGGCAGCCGCGATTGGTGCAGGCTTGCCGATTGAAGAGCCCACAGGCTCTATGGTGGTGGATATTGGTGGTGGCACAACCGAAGTCGGCGTGATTTCGCTGAATGGCGTGGTGTATTCGCATTCCATCCGCGTCGGCGGCGACACATTTGACGAAGCAATCATTCAATACATTCGCCGCAACTACGGCATGTTAATCGGCGAAGCCTCTGCCGAAGAAATCAAAAAACGCATCGGCTCTGCTTTCCCCAGCACCGAAGTGCGCGAAATGGAAGTGAAAGGGCGCAATTTAGCAGAAGGCATCCCGCGTTCATTCACCATTACATCCAACGAAGTTTTAGAAGCACTTGCCGATCCATTAAGCCAAATTGTGCAAGCCGTTCGCAGCGCATTGGAGCAAACGCCGCCCGAGTTGGGCGCAGACATTGCTGAGCGCGGATTGGTGCTCACAGGCGGTGGCGCATTGCTCAAAGGCTTAGACCGCCTGCTCGCCGAAGAAACAGGCTTGCCCGTGTTGATTGCCGAAGATGCGCTAACATGCGTGGCGCGTGGTTCAGGCAAAGCCCTTGAAATGATTGGCAGAATGAATTCTGTGTTTGTGAAAAACGACTCTTATTGATTTTCAGGCTGCCTGAAAACTGTTCCAATGTCTGAATCGCTTTCTTTTATGCAACGGGGCATTCGCCCAGTTAATAAACTGATTTGCTTGGCGCTGGCATCCATCGCTTTATTGATGCTGGATAACCATTTTTCTGCCCTGAAAACCGCCAAGCAATACGTTGCCACTTCACTTTATCCCTTGCAATGGTTAGCCAATAAGCCTGTTGAATGGTATGAATACGGCAATGCTTTGCTGCAATCGCAAACCTATTTGCTCAGCGAAAACCAGCGTTTAACGCAAGAAAACGCCAAGTTGCGCTTGCACGCCAGCCAAGTGGATATGCAAACCAAGCAGTTAGAAGAATTGCAATCGTTGTTGGCATTGAAAAACCACGGTTTAACCATTACCACCGCCGCCGAAATCATCTCCAACGGCAAAGAGCCAATAGGCAGCAAAGTCATTATTAACAAAGGCGCAAACGACAACATCCGCGCAGGCGATGCGGTGGTGGATGATGCGGGCTTAATGGGGCAAGTAACCCAAGTGCATCCACTGATTGCCGAAGTGCATTTGCTCACCGATACCACCAATACCATCCCCGTTATGGTGGCGCGAACAGGCGTGCGCACCTTGCTTTATGGCGGCAGCGGCAATATTGAATTGCGCTATTTCCCCACCGATGCCGATTTGCAACCCAACGATGTGTTGGTTACTTCGGGCTTGGATAGCGTTTATCCCGCAGGCATTCCCGTTGCCAAAGTTCTACTCACCAGCCGCAATGCGGGCACACCTTTTTACCGCGCCGAGCTAAAACCCATGGCTGCGCTGCGCGTGAGCAAATATGTTTTGGTGTTGCCGCAAACCGACTCCACCCTTATTCAGGCTGCCTCTGCGGCGGCAGGTTCATCTTCCGCTAAACCATGACTGAATCCGAAACTCTATACAGCAAAATTCCAAAACGTTTGATTTACATTAGCTTTTTTTTGGCAATTTTGATTGATTTTATTCCGCTTTCAGGCAGCCTGTTTCATTGGCTGCCTGAATTTACAGCATTGATGCTGATGTATTGGATTATTAACCGCCCGCAGAACGTGGGGATTGGCATCGCTTTTTTACTCGGCTTGCTGATGGATATTGGCACCAATGCCGCGCTGGGCGGGCATGCGCTGGCTTATATTGTTGCGGCGTATCTGGTCATCCAAAACCGTCGTCAAATTGTGCTGTATCACTATGGCATACAAGCGGTGGTAATCTTTGCTGCCTTGTTGTGCAGCGAAATCATTTTGACGATTATTCGCTGGCGCTACACCCATCACTTTTATGGCTGGACAGTCTTTCTCTCGCCCGTTGTAGGTGCTTTGTTGTGGCCATTGTTGAATAAAATCATGGTTTCTCTGTTGAATTTTCTGAACTCTCGCCGATGAAAACACCTCGTCAATTTTCAGGCAGCTTTCCGCAATCCACTCACAACCGCCAGCGCGATTTTATTTGGCGCTTGGTGGCTGCTTTTGTTTTTATTCTGATTTTCTTTGGCATTTTGGCGGCGCGTTTCGTGTTTTTGCAGGTGTATAAACACAATGAATACGTTGCCCAAGCCACCACCAACCGCATCACGCTGATTCCCACGCCGCCAATTCGTGGCGAAATCACCGATGTAAATGGCGTGGTGTTGGCGCAAAACTATCCAGCGTACTCGTTGGAAATCATCCCCAACCAAGTAGAAGGCAAGGTGGAAGATTTAATTGAATCGCTTAAAGCCTATGTGAATTTAACCGAAGACGATTTGCGCCGTTTCAAAAAATTCCGCGCCGATTATCGCTCTTACGAAAAAGTCCCATTAAAGCTGAAATTAACCCCCGACGAAGCGTCCATGCTTGCTGCGCAGTTGTATCGCTTTAAAGGCGTGGAAATCAACGCGCGCACCTTTCGCGAATACCCCTTTGGCGCATTGACCGCGCATTTTTTGGGCTACATCGGGCGCATCAGCGATAAAGACATGGAAAAGTTAGCGGAGAACAAGCGCGAAACGGCGTATCGCGGCACCACGCACATTGGTAAATCTGGCTTGGAAGCGTATTACGAAGAGCAGCTGCATGGCGCGCCAGGCTATCAAGAAGTGGAAAAAGATGCGGCGGGCAATATTGTGCGCGTGATTCGTTCCGACCCCTCGCAAACGGGGCAAACGCTGCGTTTGGCGATGGATATTCGTTTGCAAAAAGAAGCCGACCGCTTGATGGGCAACCGCCGCGGCGCGTTGGTGGCGATAGACCCGCAAACAGGCGGCGTGTTGGCGTTTGTGTCCAAGCCCAATTTTGACCCCAATGTGTTTATTGACGGCATTGACAGTGACACTTGGAAATCGCTGAACGAAAACTGGCAACGCCCGTTAATCAACCGCGTAACCCAAGGGATGTATCCCCCTGGTTCAACGTTTAAGCCGTTTATGGCGATGACGTTGCTGGAAAGCGGCAAAATTGGGCAGGGCACATACGTTCCCGCCCCTGGCGCGTGGAGCATCCCAGGGACGAAGCACCAATTTCGCGATGCGGCGCGGGGCGGGCATGGCTCGGTTACGCTGCTGCGGGCGATTCAAGTGTCGTCTGATACTTTTTTCTATCGCCTAGGCTATGAATTGGGGATAGAAAAAGCCTTTCCTTATCTGGCTTCGTTTGGCTTTGGCGAGCGCACAGGCATTGATTTACCGGGCGAATATCGCGGCATTTTGCCCAGCCCTGCTTGGAAGGCAAAACGCTGGGCAAAAGGCACGGAAAAGCAACGCCATTGGAATCCTGCCGAAATGGTACCTGTGAGCATTGGGCAGGGCTATAACACGTTCACGCCGCTGCAAATGGCGCACGCCACCGCCACGCTGGCAAATAATGGCACGGTTTTTCGCCCGCATTTGGTAAAAGAGTTGCTTGACCATGAAAATCAACAAATCACCGTGATTGACCCCAAGCCCGAGCGCGTGTTGCCGTATAAACAAAGCAATTTCAATTATGTGAAACGTGGGATGCAACTGGTGTTGCAAAGCGGCGGCACGGCGGCAAAAATTGGCGCGGGCTTGCGCTACACCATGGGCGGCAAAACGGGCACGGCGCAAGTGGTGCAAATTGCGCAGGGCAAAAGCTACAACGCCGCCGCGCTGCGCGTGCAACACCGCGACCACGCTTGGTTTATCGCCTTTGCGCCTGTGGACAAGCCGCAAATTGCCGTTGCCGTGATTTTGGAAAACGCGGGCTGGGGCGTGAATGCTGCGCCTGTGGCTCGCCGTTTAACCGATTATTATCTGCTGCAATTGAAGCAGGATAAGGTGAGCAAGGAAATCACGGGCGCGCGCCGCACGGCAAATCCGTTACTGCAACTTTCTGCGCCGATGTTGAAACAGAAAAACAATGTTCAGGCTGCCTTTGAAGCGGTGGCGCAGGAAAAAGCGGCGCGCGCCAATCCTGATTTTCAGGCTGCCTCAAACCCTGTATCCGCGCCTGCTTCTGCGCCCGCTGCCGCCTCGGAACCAAGAGACCATCATCATGCAAGAACACAACGATAATCTGCTGATTAAAGCCAAACGCTTGTTTTGGGATCCGCTTGACCCGTGGCTGTTTTACGCCATGCTTGCCGTGTATTTGATGAGCATGTTTTTGCTTTATTCTGCCGATGGGCAGGAAATCGGGCGGCTGGAAAACAAAACCCTGCATACCATTTTGGGCGTGGGTTTGCTGCTGATTTTTGCGCGGATTCGCCCGAATATTTTGAGCAATTTTGCCTTGCCGATTTATGTGCTGGGCGTGGTGCTGCTGTTGGGCGTGCATTTTTTTGGCATTACGGTAAACGGTTCAACGCGCTGGCTTAACTTGGGCTTTGTGCGCTTGCAGCCGTCTGAAATCATGAAAATTGGGCTGCCGATGACGGTGGCGTGGTTTTTTCAGCGCTATGAGAATAATTTGTCGTGGTTTCATTATCTTGCCGCGCTGGTGCTTATCGTTGTGCCTGTTGCGCTGATTTTGAAGCAGCCCGATTTGGGCACCGCCACGCTGATTATGGCTTCGGGCTTGTTTGTGATTTTCTTTGCGGGGCTGCCGTGGAAAGCCCTGTTTGCTTCCATCATCGCCTTTGCTGCCGCGCTGCCTGTGATGTGGAATTATGGTATGCACGATTACCAAAAACAGCGCGTGCTCACGCTGCTAGACCCCTCCAAAGACCCGCTGGGCGCGGGCTATCATATTTTGCAATCCATGATTGCGATTGGCTCGGGTGGCGTGTGGGGCAAGGGCTGGCTCAATGGCACGCAAACCCATTTGGACTACATCCCCGAATCCACCACTGATTTTATCTTTGCTGTGTATGGCGAAGAATTTGGCTTGATTGGCAATGTGTTGCTGTTGATTGTGTATTTGGTGATTTTGGGGCGCGGTTTGGTGATTGCGGGGCAGGCGAAAACGCTCTACAACCGAACGCTGGCGGGCGCGCTCACGATGACGTTTTTCTGCTATGCCTTTGTGAACATGGGCATGGTGAGCGGCATTTTGCCCGTGGTGGGCGTGCCGCTGCCGCTGGTGAGCTATGGCGGCACGGCAACGCTGTCTATCATGTTTATTTTGGCGTTGCTGATGGGCATCGCGAATCAAAATCGGAAGAAGCCGAATAGATGATGCAGCAGCCTGAAACGGCGTTGGGCGGAGCGGCAAACCATTTTTGCTTCGCCACATTTCGTTTTCAGGCTGCCTTAATCGCTTGATGCAGCCTGAAAAACAATAAACGCCTTATCCCGCGCCGCCAATCTTTATTCAACCACCCTTTTAGGCAGCCTGAAAACGCACTCCCCAAGCCATCCCATTTTCAGGCTGCCGCAAACCTTTCACTCTCTTGCCATCATGTCCGAAATCCGCATTCATAAAACCGTTCTCGTCCCCCACAGCGCCGCGCAAATGTATCAGCTGGTGGACAACGTTGAAGACTATCCCCAGTTTCTGCCGTGGTATGGGCGCAGCGAAGTGCTACACCGCAGCGAAACCGAACTCAAAGCCCGCCTGCACATGGACTACATGGGCATCACCCAATCCTTCGCCACGCATAACCACAACACGCCCAACCGCGAAATCCGCATGACCTTGCTGGAAGGCCCGTTCAAATCGCTGCATGGCACTTGGCAATTTGACGATTTGGGCGATGACATCTGCCAAATCACGTTTACGCTCAACTACGAACTCACAGGCATTCTCAGCCGCCTGATTGCTCCCGTGTTCAACAGCGTATCCAGCAAATTGGTGGACGCATTTGTAAAAGAAGCAAACAAACGCTATGGCTAACGAAATCACCATTGAAGTTGCCTACGGCACCGCCGAGCAACAACGGCTCTATCGTTTCAGGCTGCCTGAAAACAGCACCGCGCGCCAAGCCGCCCTTGCTGCGCCCGTGTTAAACGATTTTCCCGATGCTGCCCCGCAAACCGCGCCGCTGGGCATCTTTGGCAAGGCGGTGAAAGACGAGCATATTTTGCGCGACGGCGATCGCGTGGAAATTTATCGCCCGCTGCAAGCCGATCCCAAAGAAGCGCGGCGCAAACGTGTGGCGCAGAAAAATCAACCCAAGGCAGCCTGAAAGCCGAAGGCTTCAACGAAGTTAAAACGCAGCATCAACACGATTCTCAGGCAGGGTTTTCAAGCTACATCAGCGGCAAAATCCCACACACAAGCCCTGCACAAAACGGTAAAATCCCCACCTTTTTCAGGCTGCCGCAGCCAGCGCTTTCAGGCAGCCTGAAAATCCCTTTCAACCCTAACTCATCGCAAACAAAACACCATGTTCCATTCAGTCAATAAATTCCGCACCCCCGTAACCATTTTGCTTGGTTTGATCGCCGTGTCTTTTGTGGGCTACGGCTTTGTTGCCTTTCAAGGCGCAAGCAGCGACAACTACATCGTTAAAGTGGGCGACCAAGCCATCACGCGCTATGCGCTAGACCAAGCCGTGCAAAACACCGAAGCCACAGGCGGGCAAGCCAACCGAGAAGCCGTGTTCCAAACCCTGCTGCAACGCGCGTATTTGATGGAAGGCGCAAAACAGCTTGGCATTGCGGTGAGCGATGAGCAAATCAAACAAATCGTGGTGGATACGCCGCAATTTCACGACAGCAACGGCAAATTTGACCCTAAATTGTTCCAAGACTACCTTGCCAACACGCGCCAAAGCGAGCAATCGTTTATGGAAACGCAGCGCGAGAATTTGATTGTAACGGCGCTGCTGCAAACCTTAGGCAGCAATGTGGTTTCCGATTTTCAAGCGCAGCAAGTGATTAACGCCGCGCTGTCTGCCCGCTCCACCCGCGCTTATGTGTTGAACCCGCAAGCCTTTGCCGACAAGGTGAAAGTGGACGATGCCGCGCTGAAAAAATACTACGAAGCCAACAAAAAAGATTTCCTGCTACAGCAAGGCGCAAAATTTGAATACATCGTACTCTCGCCCAAAGACATCGCCAGCAAGCAAGCCGTGAGTGATGCCGAGATTGAAGCAGCCTACAACGCCAGCAAAGGCAGCCTGAAACCGAAACGCCACATCGCGCATATCTTGATTGAAGCGCCCAAATCCGCCGATGCCGCCACGCGCGAAAAAGCCAAAGCCGAAGCCGAAAAAATCGCTGCCGAAGCCAAAGCCCATCCCGAGCAATTTGCTGAACTCGCCAAACGCGTATCGCAAGATGTGGGCAGCGCAGCCAATGGCGGCGATTTAGGCGAGATTGCGCAAGATGGCAAAATTGGCAGCCAAGCCTTGGAAGACGCGGCATTCACGTTAAACAAAGGCGAAGTGAGCGGCGTGGTGGAAAGCGATTTTGGCTACCATATTGTGCGCGTGTTAGACATTGCCGATGTGTCGCTGGATGCGCAAAAAGACAGCATCCGCAGCAGTTTGCAAGCGAAAAAAGCGCAGCAGGAATACAACAAACAGCGCGAAGAATTAAGCGAAGCTGTGTTCAACGCGCGCGATAAATTGCAACCTGCCGCGCAAAAATTTGGCTTAACCGTGCAAACGCAAAACGAGTGGATCACCAAAGCCAACGCAGGCAGCCTGAAAGTGCCTACCGCCGTGGCAGAAGCCTTGTTGGCAGGCGATGTGTTTGGCAAAAAGCTCAATTCGGCTGCCATCAATGTGGACGGCGAAACCTGGTTTATCCGCGCCACCGAAACCCGCCCCGAGAGCACCGAAACCTTTGAGCAAGCCAAATCGCGCGTGGAAGAGCGTTTTAAACTCGCCGAAAGCCGTCGCCTTGCGCTGGAACACGCCAAAAATCTGCAAAAAGAATTGGAAGCGGGCAACAACCCTGCGGTGGCGTGGTCGCCCGTGCAAGAAGTGGCGCCGATGCAAGTGCGCTCTGTGTTGAGCGATGATGCCTATCTTGCCTTTATGAAAGCCATCCCGAAAAACGGCAAACCTGCTTACACCGTGTTGGATTTGCCCGCAGCGCCGCAATTGGTGGAAGTGCAATCCATCCAAACCATCAACAGCCCCGAAGCCCTGCAAAACGCCAAACTCACGCTCACGCAAAACATGGGCGAGAGCCTGATTCAAGACTATATTGAAGCGCTGGCGGCAACGGTGAAAACCCAGCAAGGGATTGAGAAAGTGTCGGGCGAATAAGTCATTCAGGCTGCCTGAGCATCGCGCTTTGAGGCAGCCTGAAAACGCATTAACCCCCGTTTCAGGCTGCCTATCTGCTTGATGCAGCCTGAAAATCATCCACCCACCGCTAAGGAGATGCCATGAAAAACCTGATTAGCCGTATGCAAACCCAGCTGAATGCGCTGGTGAAAAAATATCCTGCTGCTGCCGAGGAATTGGGACTCTCGTTTGAACTGAATGCAGGCACCAGCGAAGCGGATTTCGCCGAACTAGAACAAACACTCGGCTACGCGTTGCCTGAAGAATTTAAAGAACTCTACCGCGTTGCCAACGGCGAAACCGACATCGACGGCGTGTTCGCAGGCGAGGAGTGGTTGAGCATTGAGCGCATCATCGACGAATATAATATTTGGCAAGAGCTTTACCAAAATGGCACGTTCCAAGACGACGGCACGCCCTACGGCTGCGAGCCAGAAGCAGGCATCAAGCCCGATTTTTGGTGGAATCCCAAATGGATTCCGCTAACGGCAGACGGTAGCGGCAACAGCAAAATGATAGACCTAGACCCCAGCGAACAAGGCACGGCAGGGCAAATCATCCAAATGTGGCACGATGATTCGAGGCGTGAAAAAGCCGCCAACAGCCTGCGCGAATTTTTGGAAAACTATGTGCGCGATTTGGAAGCGGGCTTGTATGTGCTGGATGACGAATACGGCGTGATTTTGCAGTCAGAATTGGATGATTTGAACGACGAATAGTAAGCGCAGCCTGTATGCTGTGGGGCGGCATACCCTACGGCACAGGCTGCGCTTGTTCTCAAAAATGCAGGTACGGAATAACAGCGGGACAGATAATATGGAAAAATTCTTCACGCAACACATTGCAGCGGCGGACGAAACCGAATTTCAGGTAGCCTTTATCCGCGAGGAAGGCGCGGGCGTGCTGACCACGCGCTCGGGGCGGCATTATCTGATGCTCGACAGCATCGATTATTGGTTCGACCTGATACAGAGCCGTTCGCCGGTCAAAAAGAAATGCCGATGCAAAAACGATTGGTTTAAGGTGGATTTCGTCTATACCTGCCGCGAAGATGACGGTGAAGTGCGCGAGGTGGAGGTGCGCACCGTTTGCACCGAATGCGCCCGGGAAAGCCCGGCGATGCGCGTGGAAATCGACTACGCGCCTACCGGCAAGCTGGTGTCGCAGCCGCTATACGAAGTGAAAAACCCGAAGCTGAAATACAAATACCATGAAATATTCTGCTATTGGAACGAATTGGATTTCGTGGCGTTTTTCGACGAATTGGCGCGTTTGGGCTGCCATTTTTATGTGAACGGCTATGATGAGGCGGACGGGCAGTTCCGGACGGAATTATCGGATTTGGCGGAGGCAGTGCGGGCGGTGGAGGAAGACAGCCACTACGGTATCTATATCAGCCGCAAAGAGCTTGATTTCGGCAGGCTCGGCAAAGAGCCTTTCCGCAAGGGAGAACTCATCGAGCTGAAAAGTTCGATTGCCATGGGCAATACGAAACCGGAAAACCGCCTGTATGAAATCGTGTTCTGCACCCAATACATACAAGGCGAAGCACTGGCGGACAAGTCGGACGAGTTTGCTCGGCTCACGGAAGAAGTGCGGCGTTATGTAAAAAAGCACAAAAAGCGGGTGAAGCGGGAATGGGAGAAGTAGGCATAAAATAGTGGCGTAGGTCGGGCATTGATGCCCGAAAAACATTGACTTGTTTATAATACGCCACAACCAAGAACGTCGGGCATCAATGCCCGACCTACTGGTTTTACAAAGGTTTCAGGCTGCCTCAACCCATCAAGGCAGCCTGAAAATCATATTCCCAAACCCATCAATAAGGACAACCATCATGCACATCTTTCACACCATCGCCGAGCTGCGCGCTTGGCGCAAAACCGTATCCAGCGTAGCGTTTGTGCCCACCATGGGCAATTTACACGACGGGCATCTCGCCCTTGTGGCGCGCGCCCAGCAAGAGGCGGAACACGTTGTAGTCAGCATTTTTGTGAACCGCATCCAGTTTGGGCAGGGCGAGGATTTTGACCGCTATCCGCGCACGCTGGCACAAGATGCCGATAAGCTGCGCGCCGCGGGCGTTGCCGCCATTTTCGCCCCCGATGAAGCCGAGCTGTATCCCACAGGCGAGCAGCACTATTTTGTTGAACCGCCTGCGTTGCAACACGAGCTGTGTGGCAAGACCCGCCCCACCCATTTTCGCGGCGTGGCAACCGTAGTGAGCAAATTGTTCAACATCGTGCAGCCCGATGTTGCCTGTTTTGGCAAAAAAGACTCCCAGCAAGTCGCCATCATCCGCGGCATGGTCGCCGATTTGAATATCCCCGTGCGCATCGTTGCCGTGGAAACGGGGCGCGCCGCCGATGGCTTGGCGCTATCCAGCCGCAACCAATATTTAAGCGCCGCCGAGCGCGCCGAAGCCCCGCGCTTGTATCGCACTTTGCAAACCATCGCCCAAAGCGCGCAAGCGGGCAACCACGATTTTGCCACGCTCGCCCAAAGCGCCCGCGAAGCATTGCAGGCGCACGGCTGGGCGGTGGATTATGTGGAAATTCGCCAACAAGGCAGCCTGAAAACCGCGCAAGCAGGCGACAAGCATTTGGTGGCGCTAGCGGCGGCGAAATTGGGCAACACGCGGCTGATTGATAATTTGGAATTTGATGTGTAACGCGGCACAGTATTGGCATTGCAGATTTGCCGCGCGTAAAAAATCCCTTGTCGGTGGTGGCAAGGGATTTTTTTGAGGGATGGGCTTGGATTTGTGATGCAGGAAACCTTGCTGCGCGCTTGTTTAGAGGGCATAACGGTTTGAGGCAGCCTGAAAATTGCTGTTCAGAGCAACCAAGCCGAATGGAGCGTCGGCGGCTTGCCGACATTGCTGCTATTTTGGCAAGCATCCCCAATACAAAGCACCGTTTGGTAACGAGCCGTCGTCGCTCCATTTTTCAGGCTGCGGTTTTCAGGCTGCTTAAGCGCGGGCGGCAATATTTGGGTAGCCTGAAACGCTTGAACCGCGTGGGGTGCAGGGGCTTGCCCCTGCTCGTGGTAGGCGGCGAAACGCCTGCTCTGGCAAAAGCTGCGCCATGCGAAAAGGCAGCCTGAAAACGCTTAATCTGTTTTCAGGCTGCCTTTGGTTTGCTTGCGCTTAGGCGTAGGCTTGCAATTCGGGGTTGATGTCGGTTTGCGCGAGATTGTTGGTGTAGTTGCACAAGGTTGCCAGCGCCACGCCCATCACTACGTCCACGGCTTGCTCTTGGCGATAGCCTGCGGCAACGAAGGCGGCGAGTTCGGCATCGGAAACCGCGCCTTTGTTTGCCATCACGGCGATGGTGAAATCGGCGAGGGCTTTGAGTTTGGCATCGTCAAATTCGGCGGGGTTCACATCGCGCGCGGCTTTAATGGCTTGCTCGGACAGCAGTTTTTTCAGCGTGGCTAATTTGGTGTGCCCTGCCACGCAGAAGCCGCATTGGTTGGTGCGGGCGGCGATGATTTGGATGACTTCGCGCTCGCCGCCGGTGAGCGAGTTTTCGTTGTTGAGCTTGCCGACTTCTTGGTAAAACGCCAGCGCTTGCGGCGAATTGGCGAGCGCGCCGATAAGATTGGGGATGAAGCCGTTGGCTTTTTGCGCGGCTGCTACGCGCTCTTTGGCGGCTTCGGGGGCGGTTTCAACGGTGTGTACGGGTAAACGTGCCATTTTGTGTTCCTTAGTTTGTGTGAAAAAGACGGGCGGATTGTAGGGGCGATTGGGCAGCCTGAAAAAGATTTTGTGTTTATGTTTGTTAGAAGATTTGGTTATTTGGCAGCCTGAAAACATGAAGGCAGCCTGAAAAACGGTTGGCATGGTTTTTCAGGCTGCCTTTGCGTTGCCCATCTATTTGGCGTTGTAAAACGATGGCTCGCCAGCGGGACGCGTTTTGAAGCGTTTGTGCAGCCAATAATACTGCGGAATGTGTTCGCGCACGCGCTCTTCAATAAAGGCGTTCATGCGGCGTACATCGGCGGCAAGGTCGGCGCTGGGGTAGTTTTCCCATGCGGGGTAAAAGCGCAGCAACACCGTGCCATCGGCTTGGCGCGTGGGGATGGCGGGGATGATTTTGGCGCGGGTCATTTGCGCGATGCGAGGCAAGCCTGCGATGGTGGCCGCCTGAACGCCAAAAAAATCCACAAACAGTGAATCTTTTGCGCCGAAGTCTTGGTCGGGCAGATAGAGAAACGGGGCGGCTTCGCTGCGGATGTGCTTGATAATGCTGCGCAAGCCTTCGGTGCGCCCCACGAGAAAGACGTTGTTGTAACGATGTCGCCCATGCAGGATTTGCGCGTCCAGCGCGGCGTTTTTTTGGTGGGAATACACGCTAATCAGCGGCACATTTTGGTTGAGCGCATACACGGCGGCTTCAAAGGCGGTGAAATGTGGATAGAGCAGAATGACTTTTTCGCCCGCGGCAAGGGCGTCGTCTAGAATGTGTTTGTCTTGGTAGTGCACCATTTGGCGCAACTCGGCGGCGGGGGCATACCAATATTTGCCGTATTCCAGCAGCAGCAGCGCCATGTGGTAGAAATGTTGGCGCAGGATTTGGTCGCGCTCGGCGGCGCTTTTTTCGGGGAAACACAGCGCAAGGTTGATTTGCCCGACTTTGCGGCGCGGCGCAACCAGCCAGTAGCACAGCCAGCCGAAAAAATGGGCGAGAGCGCGTAGGGCGCGGTGGGGGAGTTTGCTCAATAGTTTGAGCACGAAGAAGGCGAATTTCATGGGGTTTTAACTTCGTTGAAGCCTTCGGCTTTCGGGCTGCCTAAATGGCGGATGGGAGAAAGGTTGCGCGGATGGCAGGGCGTTTCAGGCTGCCTTGTCTGTTTTGTGAACGGCATCGTAGGCAGCCTGAAAAACATCAACGACAGCCCAGCGTGGGCGCGAGCGTGTCAAAGCTGCGGTTAAGCGCCGCGCATTCGTTTTCGCTGGGATTGCTGCGCGCCAGTTCCACGCGCAAATCTTGGTTGGAGGCGCGCAGGGCTTCGGCGTCTTCGCCTTGCTGGGCAAAGCATTGATCCACGCGTTGATAGTAGCGCTCGCAGGTTGCGGGCAAGGGCGGCAGATTTTCGGGCAGGGCTTCGGGCGGCACTGTAAACGACTCGGCAGGGGGCGTGTTTTCCCATGCCGCGATGTCGGCTGCGCCCACTTGCTCTTTGGCTTCGCGGCGGGCGTTGAGAATGTCGTCTTGCTGGGTGTTTTGCACCCAAGAATAGTCTTTGGCGGCAGCGGAAGCAGCATCGGAAGCGGCGATTAGCGCCGATGCGACAACGGGCGCGGCGGCTGGCTGGCGCAGTTTGGCGCGCAAAGTCATCAGAAAAGTGAGCGTGAGCACCACGGCAACCAATATCAGCGGCAGGGCGTGTTCAGGTTTCAGCTTGAAAGCGGGGCGTTTCATTGAAACAGTTTCCCCACTTCGGCAACGATGTCATCGGCGCGCATAAAGGTTTCGCCGATTAGGAAGGTGTTCACGCCGTGTTGCTGCATCAGTTTCACGTCTTCATGGTCGCGGATGCCGCTTTCGGTTACCACAATGCTGTCGCCCAGCTGTGGCAACAGCGTGATGGTTTGCTGTAAATCCACTTCAAAAGTATGCAAATTGCGGTTGTTTACGCCGCGCAAGGGCGTGGTCATGTGGGCACATTTTTGCACTTCGCTCTCGTCGTGCAATTCCACCAACACCGCCATGTTTAGGCTGTGGGCAACGCGTTCCAAATGCAGCAGCGCGGTTTCATCCAATGCGGCGGCAATCAGCAAAACGGCATCGGCGCCCCATGCGCGGGCTTGGTAGATTTGGTATTCGTCGATGATGAAGTCTTTGCGCAACACGGGCAGCGAAACGGCGGCGCGGGCTTGGCGCAGGTAAACAGGCGAGCCTTGGAAATAAGATTCGTCGGTGAGCACAGATAGGCAAGCCACGCCTGCGGTTTCGTAGTCTTTGGCGTGTTCATCGGGGTGAAAATCGGGGCGGATAAGCCCTTTGGATGGGCTGGCTTTTTTGATTTCGGCGATGATGGCGGGCTGATTGGCGGCGTGTTTGGCACGCAGTGCGCCGATAAAATCGCGCGGTGGCTCGGCGGTGCGTGCTTGCACTTTCATGTTTTCTAACGAGATTTCGGCTTTTTGTGCGGCGATTTCTTCGGCTTTGGTGGCGAGAATTTTGGCGAGGATGTCGGGCATGATGTGACTCCTTTGGGCAGCCTGAATGGCTTGGCAGAAACTTGCTGCGCTTATTTTTTAGACTGCGGTTGGATGTTGATGGGGGCAAACAATAAGGCAGCCTGAAAGTTTCAGGCTGCTGCTGTTGGCGGCATTATTCAATGCTGTAACCTTTTAAATATTGCACGCGCTCGCGCGTCATGCGGGTGTCGCATTGCAGTTGCAGGTATTGGCTTTCGCTGGCGCTTTTGCCTTTGGCGGCGGCGTTGCGGCAGTTGGCGCGTTTTTTGGTTTCCCATTCGCGCTGCTCTTCAATCAGGCTTTGCTGCACTTGCGGTTCAATTTTGCGCCATGCGGATTTGATGGATTGGTCGGCTTTGCTGTTGTCTTCGCGCGCGGCATCCAGTTCTTTATTGCTTAGGGCGCTGGGTTTTTCTGCGGGTGGGGTGAGTTTTTCAGGCTGCTGTTTGGCTGGGATGGATGCGCTTTCGTTGTCTAGTGCTTCGGTTTTGGGCGCGGGCACGGCTTTGCGCAAGTCTTCGGGCTTGGGCGGCTCGGGGATGTCAATCGGGGGAACGGTTTGCGGCGCGGGGATTGAGGCTTCTTCGGCTTTGGGCTGGTCTTTTTGTTTGAGCAGTTTAAGCGCTTCGGCGCGGCTAACGTTTTTGCCGTTTACGTTGAGCGTGTCTTTTACGCCGTAGGCGGCAAGGGCGTCGGCAATCATGTTGGCGGCGCCTGTAAGGTTGTTATCGGTTAGGGCGAATTGGTTGTTTTTGGCGGAATAGTTGAGCGGAAAGTTGATGCTGTTGTTGCTGAATGTGCTGTTGCTGCCCGTTAGGCGTTGGTTGATGATGTCTAGCGGGGCTTCGCTTTGCAGCAAGGGGGCGTTGGTTTGCGCTTGTTTGATGATGTTTTCGGGGATGGCGATGGCAACTTGCGCTTGGCAGGTGTCGGGCATTTGCCCTGCTTGGGCATCGCTTACGGTTACGTTTAATTGGGCGGCTAGGGCGATGAGTTTGTCGGCGTCTATATAGTCGTTGGCATTGGCTTGGGCGATGCGCTTGGCGTTGCTGCCGATGGTGTCTTGTAGGATTTGTTTGACTTGGCTGTTGAGCGCGGGCATTTCGCAGCTGGTGTTGCTGGCAACGGCGGACGCTGCGGATGCGGCAGTCGGTGGGGTTTCGTTTTTGGAACAGGCGCTCAGGGCAAGGGCGGCGCAAAGGGCGGCGATGGCGGTTTGTTTCATTTTGTGGCTTTCTGGTTAAAACTGGTTAAAAAATAAACAGGCGGCATCATATCAAAAATAGTGGGGGCTGCCAAAAGTGGGGGGGATGGGGCAGCCTGAAAAGGATATGGGGATTTGTGCGAATGGGGGGAGATGTTTTCAGGCTGCCTTTGGAGATGCGGTTGGCGTTAAGCAGGCAGCCTGAAAAATGGTATGGGCGCGATAAACGCATTCACGCGATGGCATTTAGCAAATCGCGTTTAAGGGCAAACTCTTGGCTGGGGTTGGCAAGGGTGTGGCTGGCGACGAGAAAGCTGTCTTCGGCGCGGTCGGCGAGGGTGGCGATTTTGGCGTAGTGTAGGCGAATGTTGTGCTGGGCGAAGACTTCGGTGAGGTCGGCGAGCAGGTTGGGGCGGTTGGCGGCGATGATTTGGATGGTGTAGCGGTGGGGTTCTTCTTCGGGCTGGATGTGGATGCGGGGGGCGAGCGGCAGCAGGCGGGCGCGGCGGCTGGGTTGGGTTTTGTGTGGGGCGAAGGTGGGGATGTTGCCGTGGGCAAATTGGGTAAGCTGGGCTTGCAGGGTGGTGCGTAGCTGGTGCAGTTCTTCGCTGCTGTGGTGGGGCGGGGGGGTAAGGATGAAGTTGTCTAAAATGAAATCGTGGGCGGTAATGAAGGCGCGGGCGGCAACGATGTCAAACTGGTGTTGCCCGAATAGGCGGCATAGGCGGGTGAACAGGCGGTCTTGGTTGGGCATATAGACGAGTATGCGCCAGTTGCCGTTGTCTTCGGGGGTTACGCTGGCGTGGGGTTGGTGGGGCTGGGCGGCGATTTGGGGGAGCTGGCGGGCGATGGTTGGGCTGTTGTGGCGGGCGAAGTAGGCTGCACCCAGTGCATTGAATAGGCTGCGGATGGCTTTGGGGCTGTGGTTTTGTTGGGTGAGAATTTGGTTGGCGTGTTGGTAGCGGTCGTGGATGCTGGTGGTTTTCAGGCTGCCTGATAGTTGGGCGCGGGTGGTGTGGTAAAGTTGGTCTAGCAGTTGGGCTTTCCATGTGTTCCAGATTTTGGGGTTGGTGGCGCGGATGTCGCAGACGGTGAGCAGGTAGAGCGAGTCTAGTTTTTCTTGGCTTTGCACGCGCTGGGCAAATTTTTGGATGATGGCGGGGTCGCTGATGTCTTCTTTTTGCGCGGTTTGCGACATGAGCAGGTGTTCGCGCACGAGCCATGTGAGCAAGTCGCTGTCGTGTGGATTGAGCTGGTGGGCTTGGGCGAATTGGGCGGCATCTTGTGCGCCGAGTTGGGCGTGGTCGCCGCCGCGCCCTTTGGCGATGTCGTGGAACAGGGCGGCGAGGTAGAGGATGGGTTGCTTGGGGTGGTGTTGCATGAGGGTGGAGAGGGCGGGGTTTTCGTGGCTGTGTTCTTCTTGGGCGAGGCGGCGCAGGTGGGCTAGGGTGATGAGGATGTGGTCGTCTACGGGGTAGATGTGGTAGAGGTCGTGTTGCAGCAGCCCGACGATGTTGTGCCATTGGGGCAGGTAGCGGGCGAGGATGCCGTAGAGGTTGAGCAGGCGCAGGGTGTGGGTGAGCCCTTCGTTGGTTTGGAAAAATTGGAGGAATTGGGCGCGGTGGGCGGGGGTTTGGTTGAAGCTGGGGTCTAGTTTTTGCGCGGCTGCCCACCATGCGCGTAGGGTTTGGGGGGCGATTTGGTTGATGTCGCGGTGGGTTTGCAGGATGTGGGGGAGGATAAGGATGTGTTCGGGCTGTTGGGTGAACAGGGAGAGGTTGTTGGTGGCGAGGGTGTGGTTGATTTGGGTGTAGTGTTGGTTGAGGGGGCGGGCGATGCGGGGCAGGGGGGAGTAGATGCGTTCGCGTAGCATGGGGATGAGGATGCCGCTGAGCTGCTGGATGGTTTTGGTGGTGCGGTAGTAGGCGTGCATGAGGTGTTCTATGTTGGTTTTCAGGCTACTTTGGGGCTGGTTGTTTATAGGATTGAGGCAGCCTGAAAATGGGTTTTGCTGGGCGAGGGTGTGTTGTAGGTCAAAAATCAGGCGATCTTCTTCGCGCAGGGCGGCAAGGTGCATGGCGATGCGCAGTTGAGCAAGCGTGCGGTGGCTGTGGCGCAGCAGTTTGGCTTCGGCGGGGGTAATGATGGCGGGCTGGGCGGCGGTTGGGGCGGCAAGGTTGAGATTTTGCACGCGAGCGAGCCAGTTGATGACGTGCAAATCGCGCAGGCTGCCGATGCCGTTTTTGATGTGGGGTTCTAGCGTTTGGCTGGGCTGCTTGGCGTGGCGTTGCTGCATTTCCAGCAGTTTGCTTTCTATAAAGGGGACGATTTCGCGCTGTTGGTTGAAGCGGTAGATGGCTTGTTGGGCAAGGGCGCGGTTGCCGCAAAGGGGGCGGGCTTCTAGCAGGGCGGTGCTGGTGGTTAAATCGTTTTGCGCGGCTTGGGCGATTTGTTTCAGGCTGCCTGATTGCGGCGCGGGAGCGAGTTGGTTGTCCCACAAGGTTTGGATAAATTGGGCGATTCTTTCTTGCTCGGCGGCGGTGAGTTCGTTGGGCGAGAAAATGGCAAGGTCTAAATCGGAATGCGGATAGAGTTCGCCGCGCCCGTAGCCGCCGGTGGCGAGCAGGCAAAGCTGTGGGCAGCCTGAAAAATGGCGTTGCCAAAGGGCGGCAAGCAAGGCATCGGCGGCGGCGGTGTGGCGGCGAAAATAAAGATAGGGACGATGGTTTTGCTGGAAGGATTGGGCGGCGGCTGCGGTTTGGGCTTGGTATTGGGCGAAGGGCATGGCGGTTGGTTTGGCTTGGTAAAGGATTGTAAACAAGAGAGCGGCATTATAGTGCATCAGGCAGCCTGAAAACGTATTTGCAATGCTTGTTTTAGCTTCGCTGAAACTCGCTTCGCTCGTTTTCAAGCTGCCTAAATGATACGGCTTATCAACACGCCCGCGCATAAAGTTTGCTAAAATGCAGCCTTTCGTTTACTTGCCAGCTGCCATGTCTTCCTTGCCCAAATTTCATTTATCCCCCACCCATTGGCGCATTAGCCGCATGGCTTTGGTTGCGTGTTTGATTGTGGCGGGTGTTTATTTGGGCGGCTCGGCGGCGTTGTATCGCGTATCCGAATACGAAGCCTTGCAGCAACGCGCCCGCGAAGCCCTAGCAGGCACGCGGCGCAGGGTGCAGTTTGACGTGCAAATTGAGCGCAGGCTGTTTCCACGCCCCACGGTGATTCTGCACAACGTTGTGTTAAGCGAAGCCGATGGCAAAACCCCAGCGCTGCGCGCGCAAGAAGTCAAAATTGGCATCGGTTGGAGCAGCTTAATCAGCGAGCCGACCATTGAAAAGCTGGTGTTGGACGATGCCCATGCGCTGCTGGTGCGCAACAACCAAGGGCGTTGGAACATTGCCGATTTATGGCAAACGCGCAACCAACGCCCCGCCGTGTTCAACCGCGTGCAAATCAACCGCGGCACGCTTATCGTGCGCGATGCCGAGCAGGGCGAATTTGCATTCAGCCAAATCAGCCTCGCCCTCGCCCGCCAAAACGCCACCACCATCGGCTACCAGCTTGAAGCCCAAGCCCAATCGCCCTATTGGGACAACCTGCAACTCACCGCCACAGGCGACACCATCAGCAGCCCCAACAGCCAGCAATTTCCTAAACTCGCCGTCAAATTCAACGGCAAAGAAAACGGCTATACCTTTTCAGGCAGCCTGAAAACCAACGCCACCTGGAAAGAACAAGATTTCATCGCCGAAAACAGCAAGCTAGAAATCGCCAGCCATCGCCACAACAGCACCTTCAACATCAGCATAACCAAGCTGGTGAGCCGTTTTGCCGACACCAAGCTCACGGGCATCAACGCCGTGTTCACCGCTCCCAGCCATCCCAACCAGCCCACAGGCACGCTTTCCGCCGCGCAAGCCCAATGGAACGACAACGAGCTGCACAGCAACGAAATCAACCTAGACCTTAACACGCGCAACAGCCAGCAAGACAACCTAGACATCAACGCCAAATCCGAGCTGGTATGGCGCAGCGCCAGCGGCGCACGGTTTAACAAACTCAAATTCATCAGCACCCAAACCACGCCACAAGGCACGCCCCGTTTCGCCAGCGAAATGGAAGGCAGCCTGAATTTTGCCCACCTTGCCAACTGGCAAATCCAGCTGCAAGGCTTGTTTGACAAACAGCCAGCCAACATCCGCATCAACCGCAGCGAAAACCGCATCACAGGCAGCCTGAAAATCGCCAAGCTCAACACCAAGAACTACACCGCGCTCATCAAAAACAACCCCAGCACCAGCGACATCAGCCAAATCTTCCCCACCGCCCCCTTAACCTACCAAATTGACACCGACATCGGCACGCTAGAAACCCCCGTCGCCCAAATTGACAACGTTCACGCCAGCATCCACGCCAGCGCCGAAGCCATCATCTTCGCCCCGCTCAACGCCGATTTATACAGCGGACACACCGAAGGCAGCCTGATCATCCAAAACCACACCCCCATCGCCTACCAGCTCCACCAAAAAGCCCAAGGCGTGCAAATTCAACCGCTGCTGCAAGACTTGTTTAAACAAAGCAGCATCAGCGGCAAAGGCACCACCGAATTCGCCCTTGTCGCCCAAGGCAGCAAGCCAGATGAACTGCTCGCCAGCCTGAACGGCAGCGTGAAACTGGATATTAACGATGGCGAATGGTCGGGCATCAGCCCCAACCGCATCCGCAATTTGCTGGTGGGCATCGGCAACAGCACGCCCGAAGCCGTCGCCATGCCGTTTAGCCATTTTGTGCTGGATGCCAACATTCAAAACGGCATCAGCAACCACACCGCCCAAGCCACGCTCACCCAACCTGCCGCCACCATGACCAGCAGCGGCAAGCTCAACCTTGCCAGCAACGAAATCAACGAAGACATCCAATTCAAAGGCAATGCCGAGAGCCAACCGCTGCCCATCCGCGTGAGCGGCAAAATGGACAACCCCAGCGTGAGCCTAAATTTCCAACAAATCACATCAGGCAGCACCACCGCCGAAGAAAAACAAAAAGCCATCAGCAACGCCTTAAAACAACAATGGCAATGGTTTATCGCCCAGCCCAGCACGCAGCCTGAAAACGACAGCACCGCGCTCGCCAAAACTGCGCCCACCAAAGTTGCCCCCAAACCCGTGCGCAAGCCCGCCACCCCAGCCACCACCGCGCCCGAACAACCCGAAAGCCGCAACGAAGCCAAACACGAGCCGCGCATCGTTTTGCCCAAAGCCAAGCCCACTGCTAAACCTGTTGTCAAACCCGTTGTTAAACCCGTTGCCAAGCCCGTAAGGCAGCCTGAAAAAGCCAAAGCCAACGACAAAGCCACAAGGCAGCCTGAAAAAACAAGGCAGCCTGAAAAAGCCAAAGCCAATAACAAACCCAACGGCAAGCAAGCCAAAAAAGCCCCCGCCAAGAAAAAATAAGCAGCCATTGACACGCCAGCCATCGCCAGCGTTTCCTGATTTTCAGGCTGCCCCACCTCATCACCGCTTTCCCCCAACCGCCAACCGCCAACCAAAGGAGCAACAAAATGGCAACATTAAACCACCCCTATTTTGGATTATTAGACAGCGACACGCTGGCAGATGAAGTAGATGTGCTGTGGGAGCACGACGTAGCGTTAAACGGACACGCCATCAACGCCCAAATTTGGGCCGCCGCCGAAAGCGAGCTAGATGTCGCCGAGCTAGACCAGTTCGCCCAACGCCTGCAAAACCTTGCCGAGCTAGACCACCGCGCCCGAGCCGCCTTGCAAGAATATCTGGCAGACGACGACAGCTATCTCACCCACCACCGCGAAGAAATGGAAGGCGGCGACGCGCTGCCCACCGCACCCGCCGACTTTGTCGCTGCTATGACGCTCAACGGCATCGCCCTGTGGCACCAAGACCCATTTGACGAAGGCGGCGGCCCGCTGGTGTTGGACTACATGATAGACCCCGACCACAGCGACGAAATTCTCGACGTCTCCGTCACCGCCGCTGGCGAAATTGAAGAAATTAACTGGGAGAGTTGAACGTAGTCCTGCTCGTGGTAGGCAGCGAAACGCCTGCTCTGGCAAAAAATAACCCCTGTTTCAAGGCAGCCTGAAAACGTGTTTTCCCGTTTTCAGGCTGCCTTAATCTTGTTGTCCAATTACTCTTTTAGACTGCCCACCATGCGCTTCACCGCTTCCAACACAGGCGGAAATTGGGTAAATCCGTCTCTATCCAAAAAATGCCCACCCGTGTGGCGGATATGCAAATAGCCGTTCAGCTCCCGCGCCAGATAGCGCGTGTTGTCGGCGGGCACAATGCTGTCGTCATCGGCGGTAAACAGTTCAATTTGCTTGTCTGCCATACGGGCGATGGCGGGGAAATCTATGCGGCAGCGGTCAATGTAGGCGTTTACGTTGAAGCCGTTGATTTCGGGCAGCGTGGGAATGTGTTTGCCAAAGGCAGACACCAGCACCAGCCCGCCAATTTTGCGCGGCTGGGTGGCGGTCAGATAATGCAACAGCGAAATCGTGCCTAAGCTGTGTGCCACAAATATCTGATTTTCAGACGGTTTGCCGATATACTGCGCCAGCGTTTGCTGCCAGCGGTCAAAATCGGGCTGCTCGCTATCGGGCATCGGCACGCGCACGGCGGCGATGCCACGCTGTTCTAGCTGGGTTTGCAGCCAACCAAACCAATGGTTGTTTATGGTTGCGCCGTAGCCGTGGATAATGAACACGGTGGGACGATGCGTGGCGCGAGGCAGTTTGGCGCACGACGCGGCAAGTACGCCTGCGGCGGCGGTGCAGAATTGACGGCGGTTCATGGAATGTCCTTTCCGAATAAAATACGATTGAAAGCGATAGATTACAGGCTGACATAGTGTTAGGGGCAAGGGATGTTTTGCGTTTCAGGCTGCCTTGGACGACTGGTGTGATTTGAATAAGGAATAAAGATGAAAATTGGTGAATTTTCGCGGCAAAGCGGCGTGAGCGTGCGCATGCTGCGGTTTTATGAGACGGCTCGGCTGCTGGTGCCGCGCCGCACGGCGCAGGGTTGGCGCGATTATGATGCGGCTGATGTGGCGTTTATCCGCAAGGCGGCGTTGCTCAACCGCGCGGGTGTGCCGCTGAAAGATTTGGCGTTGATGCGCGATTGTTTGCGCGATGAGCCGCAGGATTTTTGCGCGGATTTGCGCGGGCGATTGGCGGCAACGCAGACGAAGTTGGCGGGGGAGATTGAACGCTTGCAGCAATCGGAGCGGCTGTTGGGGAATTTGCTGGCGGGGGGTGATAAGGCAGCCTGAAAGGGGGAAATAGGTTTTCAGGCTGCCTTTGCCCAATCTGCCATTTGGCGACGAGCCGTTGCCGCTCCATTGTGTATCGTGTTTTCAGGCTGCCTTTGCGATGCTTAAAGGCAGCCTGAAACGCTTGGGTTACGGCAACCGAAAGAGTGGGTATGGCGGCGATACGCCATGTTCTGTTTCCCGCTGCGCGAAAGTTCAATGCAGCCTGAAACGCTCAAACCCATTTTCAGGCTGCCTTTTGTTTGTTTTGGCGAGTGCGATTTCAATGCACTGGTGGCAATGATGATGGCGGTGCATCGTTTGCTTCTGCGCCGAGCGGTTCGGCTGTTTTGCGCGGCGATGTCGCAGCAGCAGTAGAGCAGGGGACGTTTGGGGGCATGGTGGGCTTCTTGTGGCTTTGCTTGTTTACAACCATTGTTTCAGGCTGCTGGTGAGGATGTCCCATTGCCATACGCCGTTTTGGCTGATGCCGTCCAGCCCACGCAGGAAGAGATAGCGGATGTGGATGGTATCAGGGCAGGCGTTGCGGCTGGCGAGATAGCGGGCGGTGGCGATGGCGTAGAGCAGGGCTTGTAGGGCGTAGTGGTGTTGGGCGATGGCTTGGTTTAGGGCGGATTGGGTGTAGTCGCTGGGGCTGTTGCCGAGCCAGTTGGATTTGTAGTCAATGATTAGGGTGTCGCCTTGTTTGGTTTGGGCGAGCAGGTCTATGTAGCCGTTGATGTAGCCTTGCACGTCGCGGAAGCTAAGATTTTGTGCGGCGGCGATGATTTCGGGGGCAAGGCAGTTGTGTTGCGCGAACCATGTTTTCAGGCTGCTTAGGGTGAAGTGTTGGGTGTGCAGCAGGAAGGCGAATTCGGTGAGTATGTTTTGCGGGGGTAGGGTGCTGAGTGTGGTGTGGGGCAGCAGAGGGGTGTGGCGGGTGTCGTCTAGCAGTTGGGCGATGGTGTCTTGCCATTGTTGGCTGTTGATGTTGTGTTGGTCTAGGGTGGTTTGGATTAGGGTGCTGTGCTGCGCGGCGGGCTGGGCGAAGGGGTAGCGTTCCAGCAGGCTGTGTAGGCAGATGCCTGCGGCGGTGCCTTGGGGGAATTGGGCGATGGTTGGGGTTTGATTGGCTGGGATGGGGGTGGGTTTCAGGCTGCCTTGGGTGGTTTGTTCGCTGGGGTCTAGCGGTTGGTGGTCGCTGGGCAATATGGTGCTGTGGCGGCTCAGGGCGGTGAAGCTGGTGTGTTGGGGGCTGCGGTAGCTGCGTGTGGGGATGGGGGTGGCTTGGTAGATTGGGGTGGGATTGGCTTCGTTGAAACGCGCTACGCTATTTTTCAGGCTGCCTGTGTATTGGGGCAGGCTAAGGGTGTCGAGCCATTGGATGTGCTCGGGATGGCGGTTGATGAAGTTTTGCCAGCTTTGGCGATAGGCTTGGGTTTGAATGTGGGCGTATTGGTCTTTGTTGCTGTCGCCTTTTTCAGGCTGCGTGTAGTGGATAAGGTAGGCAAGGGGGCTGTTGGCGGTGTATTGGTAGTGGGCGATGTAAACGTTGAGCTGCTCTTCGGCGCGGGTAAGGGCGACGTAGAGCAGGCGCAGGTCTTCGGAGAGTTGTTCGGTTTGGTATTGTTGTTTGTCGTCTTCGGTGAGCTGGCTTTTGTGGAGCAGTTGGGTTTGATGGTCTTGGTGGATGATTTGCCATTCGGCGGGCGCTTGGTTGCTGGCTTTCCATGCGAATGGGCAATAAACGATGGGGTATTGCAGCCCTTTGGATGCGTGCATGGTTACGATTTTGACCAGATTTTCATCGCTTTCTAGGCGCAATAGGGCGTTGTCTTGGGGATTGGCGTTGTGGCGCGTGGCTTCTATTTGTTGCCCGAGCCATTGTTGCAGGGCGCTGGGGGGGAGTCCTTTTTCGTCTTGGCTGGCAAGGATTTCTAGGATTTGGTGCAGGTTGGTAAGCGTGCGGTCGTTGCGTTGGGCAAGCAGGGTGCTTTCGGCTTGCGATTGGTTGAGAAATTGTTGCAAGGCAGGGTAGATGCCGTGTTGTTGCCATGTTTGCGCGGCTTGGTTGGCGGCATCGGTCCATTGGGTGAGCTGGGCTTCGTTTTGGTTGAGCTGTTGGATTTGCTCGGCGCTGTGGTTGTAAAGGCAGCCTGAAAGCAGGTAGATAAGGTGTTGGGTGTGTTGGGGGTTGAGAATAAAGCTGATTAGGGCGTAGATGGCTAGGGTTTCGTCTTCGGTGTAGATGCTGTCGCGGCTGAGTAGAACGCTTTGGATGTTGTGTTTTTTAAGCTGGCGTTGCATCAGCGCGCCGTCTTTGCGGGAGTAAACAAGGATGGCGATTTGCTCGGCGCTGATGGTGGTTTTGCCTTGGGCGCTGGCGTTGAGCGTGGTGGCGATTTCTTGGGCGCACCATTGGGCGGCGCGTTGGGTTAGGCTGTCGCTGGTGTCGCTGCTGGGGTCTTCGTTAAGCCATGTTAGGCGCAGGGGGGCTGTGCCTGCGGGCAGTTTGCTTTGGCTGCGAGCGGCGTGGGCGGGGATGTAGGGGATTTTGTCGTTGCCAAGGGCAAAGGGGTTGTCGCGCGAGAACAGGGCGTTGATGGTTTGGATTAGGGCGCTGTGGCTGCGGTGGTTTTGCGCTAGGGTGTGGCGGTTGGCGGGGGAGACGTGTTCGGCGGCGTTGAGATAGGCGTAGATGTCTGCGCCACGAAAGCTGTATATGGCTTGCTTGGGGTCGCCTACCATGTAAAACGCGGTTTTGCGCTCGTTTTCAGGCTGCCCTTGGGGCATGAAGATGGTTTTGAAGATGGTGTATTGCAGGGGGTCGGTGTCTTGGAATTCGTCGATAAGGGCGGTTTGCCAGTTGGCGGCAAGGGCTTGGGCAAGGGCTTGGGCGTGTGGGTTTTGGCTGCTTAGGGCGTGGTAAACATCCAGCAGTAAGTCGTCGAATTGGCGGTTGGGGCTGGTTTTTTTGTTGGCTTCGTTTTGCTCGCGCAGATAGTGGATGATGTTGTGGGCAAGCTGGATTAGGGCTTGGGTTTCGGTTTGGATATGGGCTTGGGCGGCGTTGGCGAGCGCGCCTAGGGTTTGGTCTATCAGGGCAAGGGGCGCGGCTGGGAGTGTGATTTTTTGTTTGGTTTTTTTGTCTTGATTGGCTTTGTCTTGCAGAAATTCGGCGGTGAAAATGCAGTGGGTGTGTTTGCTTTCGGTGAGTATTTCCCAGATGGTGTGTGGGCTGGGGCAGCCTGAAAATTGGTGTAGCTGGGCAAAGCGGGCTTCGCATTTGTCTTGGGCGTAGCTTCTTTTGTTGAGATGGGGGTGCAGTTGCCAGAAGGCTTCTTGGATTTTGGGCAGCTGGCTGCTGACGTTTTGCCATGCTTGCTGGAAGATTTGCTGGGCTTGGGTGAGATCGGCGTTTTCAGGCTGCCTGAATTGTAGATAGGGGCGGGCGAGATAGGGTTGCAGGGCAGTGAGTTGTTTTTCGGGGCTTTGGTTGTGTTGGTAAACGAGTTGGGCTTGGGCGGGTTGATTGGCGATTTGGGTGCGCCAGTAGTCTTGGATGGCGATGAGATTGGGGTTGTTGCTGGTGTCTTCGTTGAGCTGGATATTGAAGGGGACTTGGCAGTAGAAGGCGAAGTCTTGCAACACGCGTTGGCAGAAGCCGTGGATGGTGTAGATGGCGGCGTTGTCAAAATTGCTGATGGCGGCGGTAAGGCGCAGTTGCAGCAGCTCTTGGCTTTCTTTGGCTAGGGCTTGGGTGAGCAGGTTGAATAGGAAGTCGTCGGGGCGGTTTTTGTCGTCTAGGCTGTTGTGGCGCAGGATTTCAGGCTGCGTTTGGGCGTTGGGCGTGCGTTTGAGCGCGGCAAGGGCTTGGTCTAGACGGTCGCGCAGGCGGGTTTTGAGCTCGGCGGTGGCGGCTTTGGTGAAGGTTACGACAAGGATGTTTTCTACGTTTTGTTGTTCTAGCAAAACAAGGCGGGTGAATAGGGCGGCGATGTTCCATGTTTTGCCTGTGCCTGCGCTGGCTTCTATAAGGTGGGTGCCGTGAACGGGGATGGTGAGCGGGTTGAGCTGGGTGGGTTGGGTCATGATGGCAGCCTGAAAACGGGGGATGAAATGGGGGCAATGATAGCATGATGTGGGGCGGTTTAATTTTGTTGCAGCCTTCGGCTTTCGGGCTGCGTGGTAGAATCGCGTTTTGATAAAAAATCAGCCAATGATGCGCGTTGGCTGGGTTTTCTGAATTTTTAATAAATAGACAATGAAAGGGCTGGCTATGGCGATTCAGCGTTTTGGCTGCGGCGCGCGATTATCGGAAGCGGTTGTTGCCAATGGTTTTGTGTTTTTATCGGGCATGGTGCCTGAGCAGGGCGAGAACATCACCGCGCAAACGGCGGATGTGTTGCGCCAGATTGATGATTGGCTGGCGCAATGCGGCTCGGATAAATCGCATATTGTGGAAGCGACGATTTTTCTGGCGGATATGGCGGATTATGCGGGGATGAACGCGGCGTGGGATGCTTGGGTGGATGCGGCAAGTTCGCCCGCCCGTGCTTGCGTGGAAGCGAAATTGGCACAGACTGAATGGCACGTGGAGATTAAAGTTTCGGCGCTGGTGCGCGGATAAGCAAAGGCAGCCTGAAAACTGCTTGCGCTCGTGTTTTAAGGTTTACATCATTGCCGATTGGCTTTTCAGGCTGCATCAGAGCACTCAATCTTGTTGAACAACAAAAAGGAAAAAATCATGACCAAAATTCAAGCCGTCGCCTTTGACCTAGACGGCACACTTTGCGATTCCATCCCCGACCTTGCCGCCGCTGCCAACGCCATGCGCCAAAGCCTTGGCATGGACGCGCTGCCAGAAGCAACCGTGCAAAGCTATGTGGGCGACGGCATCGGCATCTTGGTGCACCGCGCGCTCACCAACAACCCACAAGGCACTGCCCCCGAAGCGCAATGGGCGCAAGGCTACACCGCGTTTGTGCAACATTATGCCGATCACATCGCCGATGCCACGCGCGCCTATCCGCAAACCGAAACAGGCTTGGCGCTGCTGCAATCGTTGCGTATTCCGCTGGCGGTGATCACCAATAAAAACGAAATTCTCGCCGTGAAACTGCTCAAAACCTTGAAGCTGGACGGCTATTTCAGCATCGTCATCGGCGGCGACACCTTGCCCGAAAAAAAACCCAGCCCCGAGCCGCTGCGCCACGTTGCCCAAGTGCTCGGCGTGAAAGTGGAAAATATTGTGATGGTGGGCGATTCCAAAAACGACATCATCTCCGCCAAAGCCGCAGGCAGCATCGCCGTGGGCGTAACCTTTGGCTACGGTGATATGGCGCAGCTTGCCCAAGACCCCGCCACCGCGCCCGATTGGACGATTAACGCCCTGCCCGATATTTACGAACACTTGCGCCCGCAATATCCAGACGCAGAGTAAACAGCCAAAGGCAGCCTGAAAATGGTAAACACACTTTCAGGCTGCCATCACAGCCACACCCAGCCCAAAGGCAGCCTGAAAGCCCCACCATGCGCCCACAAAAATCCCTACGCGCCCGCGCTCTAGACATCCTAGCCCGCCGCGAAATCAGCCGCCAACAGCTCTATCGCAAGCTCGCCCCCTATGCCGAAGACCCCAGCGAACTAGAAGCCGTTGTCGCCGAATTTGCCGAGCGCAACTGGCAGTCCGATGAACGCTACACCGAAGCCTACATCCACAGCAAAAGCGCCAAACACGGCACGCAACGGCTCAAACACGCTCTTGCCACGCAAGGCATAGACGAATCCTTGATACACGAATACCTGCCCGATGCCCAAACCGAGCAAGCAAACGCCAACCAAGTGCTGCGCAAAAAACACGCCGCCCCGCCCAAGGATTATGCCGAAAAGCAAAAATACCTGCGCTTTCTTGTGTACCGCGGCTTTGATTTTGAAACTGCTAATTATGCGGTTAAGCATGCGTGGGAAGATGAAGGCGAGATGGAATAGTTTTCAGGCTGCCTTTGGGTGTGCAAAAGGCAGCCTGAAAACCAAAATGGAGCGGCAACGGCTCGTCGCCAAAGTGGGCTTAAAGAACGTATTCATCAGCAAACTACCAACGCTTCATTGCTTGCATTAAACCAAATAGAAAGCAATAGGCAACCTGAAAACAGCGCGGACTGGTTTTTCAGGCTGCTTATCATTTTGCAGATTGCATCTCGCTTTATTGTTTAAAGCAATCTTTGTGGCAGCCTGAAAACGGTGCAGCGATTGGCAATTTGTGTTGGGCAAATAGTTTTCAGGCTGCCTAATTGTTCGCATATCAAAGGCAGCCTGAAAAGCAAAACGAAGCAGCGACGACTAGTCGCCAAGCAATCCTATCGGATAAATTTGCCAGACACGCTGGGCAAATCAGCATCCCCATTTTCAGGCTGCTTCGGTCTCCACATCATTCGCTCACAACTCCTGCTCACTCTCAAACACCCGCTCCACTCCAGTTATCGGGTCAATAAAAGTTAACCGCTTCGCTAAGAGTTGCAACGGCTTGGCATAGTCCACCGCGTTTTCAGGCTGCACCACGGGATACAGCGCATCGTTTAGCAGCGGCATGCCCAGCCCCATCATCTGCACCCGAAGCTGGTGTTTCTTGCCCGTAATCGGCTGCAATTCATACAAACTCGTCCCACCGCGCTGTTCCAGCAAAGCAATGCGCGTTGCCGAATTAGGCTCGCCCGCCGTTTCCCGCATCAAAAAAAACGGCTCGCTCGGCACAAGGCGCGAACGCACGGTAAACGGGTAAGCCAAATCCAAGCGTGTGGGCGCGAGCGCATGGTAGGTTTTTTGAATGGCATGGCTAGGGAACAGCGCGTGATACGCCGCGCGGGTGGCAGGATTGTGCGAAAACAGCATCACGCCTGCGGTGTCTTTGTCCAAACGATGCAGCGGTGTGATGTCGGCAGTATTCAGATGCTGCAAATCGGGATGCAGCCGCAGGCGGGTGAGCAGCGTTTCGCGCAAAAATCGCCCGCTGGGGGTAACGGGCAAAAAATGCGGCTTGTCCACCACAATCAAATCATCGTCCAGCCACAAGATTTTTTCGTCAAACGGGATACGCGGCTCGGCATCGCGGCTGATTTCGCGGTAGTAAAAAATCTTTTCTCCTGCTTGGTACAACACATTTTCGTGCAACGGATCGCCGCGCTGGTTCACCACCATGCCGCTGTTGAGCCGCGCGCGCCAAATATTTTCGGCGATAAACGGAAAGCGGGCGCGTAAATAGCACAGCAGCGGTTTGCCGATGTATTGCTTATCGTGCGGCAGGTTTAGATAGCTGGGTTTGATGCCGTTTAGCATGGGCAGGGGGTTGGGTTTCATGAACGATATTTTAGCAAAATAGGCAGCCTGAAATCGGTTACAATACGCGCTTTTTTCAGGCAGCCTGAAAACCCAGTTAGATTATCCGAAAGCCGCAAAATGTCGCAAAAAATCCAATCCGTTAAAGGCATGAACGACCTTCTGCCCGTTGAACAAAAAGACTTCAAGCTCACTGCCGATTTCTGGCAATCATTTGAAAACCAAGTGCAAAAGTGGACGCAACGGTTCGGCTACAAGCAAATCCGCACGCCGATTGTGGAGCATACCAATTTATTCGTGCGCTCCATTGGCGAAGAAACCGATGTGGTGGGCAAGGAAATGTACACGTTTAACGACAACGCAGGCGAAACCAGCCTCAGCCTGCGCCCCGAGGGCACAGCAAGCTGCCTACGCGCCGTGGTGGAACACGATTTAACCTATGCCGCGCCGCAAAAATTGTGGTACATGGGTGCCATGTTTCGCGCCGAACGCCCGCAAAAAGGGCGTTACCGTCAGTTTCACCAAGTGGGCATTGAAGCGCTGGGCTTTGCCGACCCCGATATTGATGCGGAAATCATCGCCATGTGCGCCGATTTGTGGCGCGAATTGGGCATCAGCGAGCAATTAACGCTGGAAATCAACAGCTTGGGCAACCGCGAAGAACGTGCCGCCCACCGCGCCGCTTTGGTGGCGTATTTGTCGCAACACGAAGAGCAATTGGATGAAGACAGCAAACGCCGTTTGCACACCAATCCTTTGCGCGTATTAGACAGCAAGAACCCCGCCTTGCAAGACATCTGCAACGCCGCGCCGCGCCTGTTGGATTATTTGGGCGAAGCCTCTTTGCAACACTACAACACGTTCAAAGCGCTGTTGGATGGTTTGCAAATCAAATACATAGAAAATCCGCGTTTGGTGCGCGGCTTGGATTATTACAACCACACCGTGTTTGAATGGACGACCGACAAGCTCGGTGCGCAGGCAACCGTGTGCGGCGGTGGGCGTTATGATGGCTTGATGGAAGAGCTGGGCGGACGCGCCACGCCGTCTATCGGCTTTGCGATGGGCATTGAGCGGCTGCTGCTTCTGGTGCGCGAATATGGCAGCCTGAAAGCCGATTTTGCGCCCGATGTGTTTGTGATGCAGCAGGGCGAAGGCGCAACGTTGGTGGCGATGCAACACGCGAAAACTTTGCGCGATGCGGGTTGGAACGTGGCGCAGTTTTCAGGCAGCACCAAGCTGAAAAATCAATTTAAGCGTGCCGACCAATCGGACGCAGCGTTTGCCGTGATTATCGCGGAAGACGAAGTGGCGCAAAACACGGTTACCATCAAAGACTTACGCGGCGAGCGCGGACAGATGACTGTTGCCGCCGATAATTTGATTCAACAATTGAATGAGTGGAGTACACAATAATGGCGGGTTATCACGACGAACAAGAAAGCATCAACACAGCGAAGCATCTGTGGCACAGCGGCGGCAAATGGATTGCGGCGGTGCTGGTGGCGGGCGCGTTGGGCTATGTGGGCTATGTGGCGTATCAGGGGCGGGCGCATCAAGGCAGCACGCAGGCGGCGCAATTGGCTTCGCAAGTGAAAGGCGATGCGGCGAAATTGGCAGCGTTGCAGCAGCAATTCCCCAAAGACACGGCAACCACGCAGGCGAGCTTGCAAACGGCGGCGGCGTTGTTCCAAGCGGGCAAGCTGGATGATGCGGTAAAGGCGTATCAATGGGTGTTGGTAAACGATAAAACGCCCGTTTTTCAGGCTGCCGCAATGCAGAATTTGGCGAATGTTTACATTCAGCAGAAAAAATACGACGATGCGCTTAAAACGCTTGCCATGCCTGTGAGCGAGCCGTATCAGCCGTTGATTAACGAAGCCAAAGGCGATGTGTTCGCGGCGCAAGGCAAAGCGAAAGAAGCCAGCGCGGCGTATAAACTGGCGTTGGATAAGCTGCCTGAAAACTCGGGCAATCGGCAGTTGATTCAGATGAAAATGAGTCAGCTTTGATGCTTTGGCTTGATGTAAACGAAACCCAGCGAATGAACGTTGGGTTTTTTGTTTTAGCTTCGCAACTCCGCTGCACTACGCAGGCTGTCTTAATGGTTTCAGGTTGCTTTAATGGATTGGGGATGAAACTGTTGCAATCTCGTTAGGCAGCCTGAAAAACAAAAAAACGTTTGGTATTAAGTCAAACATTTTTTACAGGATAGATTGGCTTTCAGGCTGCCTAACTTTTCACAAATGTTTAATGCTACTGCCCACTCCCCTACGTCCAGCCGAACGGAGCATTCTTTTTTCGGAAAAAGGCGTGCGCTTGTCCGACGACGCGCAAAGCGCGGCTAGTTCGCACGCGCCGAAAAAAGGATGCGGAGTGAGGGAAGTTTGGCGTAGCCAAACCTGCACGTCGGGGTCGCCTTTCTTTTGCTAGAACCTGTATTCGTTATCTGCGCGAGCGGATTTTGTATTCAGTGAATACGAATACAAGGCGACAAGACAAGTTAATAGCGAGACTATTAGCTTGGCTTGGCAACGCAGTAGGCGTATTCAATGAATGCAAAAGCAGCCGTGCAGATAGCGAATGCAGGTTCTCATCTTTGGCGAAGCAAAGAAAAGTAAGTGCCCCGTCGGCATGAGACGCATGGTTAAAGCTAAACTCCAAGCCAACCACAAAGCACAAAACCCATTTTCAGGATGCCTGATACAAAGCCCGCGCGGTGGTTCAGGCAGCCTGAAAACTATGGCATAATTGTGATTATTTGTAATTGGTTTGTAATCAAAGGTAAACAAAATGACGAACGCCAAAGGCAATGTATTCATCATTTCCGCCGCATCGGGCACAGGCAAAACCACGCTGGTTTCGCGTTTAACCGCGCATAATCCGCAAATTCGCGTTTCCATTTCGCACACCACGCGAGAGCCGCGCGAAAACGAGCAACACGGCAAGCATTATTATTTCACCACACGCGAGCATTTTACCGAATTGGTGGGGCAGGGCGCGTTTTTGGAACACGCCGAAGTGTTTGGCAATTTGTATGGCACCAGCGCGGCGGCGGTGCAAGAAATGTGCGCGCAAGGCTTTGATGTGATTTTGGAAATTGATGTGCAAGGCGCGGAGCAAGTGCGCAAAGCATTGCCCGATGCGGTGAGTATTTTCATTTTGCCGCCATCGCTTGCGGTGCTGGAACAGCGTTTGCGCAACCGCCAAACCGACAACGAAGAAGTCATTGCGCGGCGTTTGAGCGAAGCGGAGCAGGAAATTCGCTATGCCTTTGCGTTTGATTATGTTGTGATCAACAACGATTTGGTGCAGACGGAAAGCGATTTGCTGCATATTTTTAAAGCGCAACGCTTGTCGCTGCGTAATCAAACGTTAAACGTTGAAAAAATATTACAAAATCTTTAAAATTCAAATCTTTCAGGCTGCCTGAATCCACGCCAATGGCTTTCAGGCTGCCGTTAAACCATAACTCCAAGGAAAACAAACATGGCTCGTATTACCGTTGAAGAATGCATTGAAAAAATCCCCAATCATTTTGATTTAACCCTTGCCGCCGCGCGCCGCGCCCGCCAGCTTGAAAACGGCACCACACCTTTGGTGGACGATTTGCGCAACGATAAGCCAACGGTAACAGCATTGCGCGAAATCGCTGCTGGGCAGATTACAGCCAACGAAATCTTGTCGCGCGTTAAATGATTATTTTCAGGCTGCCTGTGTGTTTTGGGCAGCCTGAAATCTTATCCAAGAATCAAAAAGGAAACATTATGCTTAAAAAATTTGCCCTGCTTACCATTTTGCTGCCCGTGTTTGCCAATGCTTCTTGGCTGCAAGAGCGCCGTTGCGATCAAATCAACGAAGTGGGTTTTGCCATCGGAGTTTATACCGCGCAATGCGGCGTATCGGTTGATGAGATTCAGCAAAAATACGCCCCGCGCGTATCGCAAGCATTAGACAAACACAGCTGCGCGCAATACAACGACAAAAGCATAGCCAAGCTAAAACAAAACGCCGACACGCTGCGCACCAAATACCTGAAAAAAGCCAGCGCACCTAATTTCTGCGCGAACTACGATGCCGAGATTAACAAGCTGTTGCGCAAACACGAATAACGCTTGTTCAAAGGCAGCCTGCGTAGCGCCGCTTTTGGCTTTTCAGGCTGCCTTACTGTCTCATAGCAAACATATCAACAAACACATTCCACCCCATTTTCAGGCTGCCTAAACTCACGCCCCAAAGGCAGCCTGAAAACAACTTAAAGCCACACACCATGCCGATTCCATCTCCCCAAGCCCCTTACGACGACTTAACCGCCGACTATCGCAACAAGCTGTTTCGCGAAGCCAACTATCTTTCCGATGCCGAGCAGCAGCAGCTTGAAACCGCCTGCGCCTACGCCTTTCACGCCCACGACGGGCAAACGCGCAAAAGCGGCGAGCCCTACATCACCCACCCCATCGCCGTTGCCACCGAGCTTGCCCGTTGGCACATGGACATTCAATCCCTAAGCGCAGGCTTGATGCACGATGTGTTGGAAGACACGCCTGTTACCAAAGCGCAGATGGCAAGCGATTTTGGCGACACCATCGCCGAAATGGTGGACGGCTTGTCCAAATTAGAAAACCTGAAATTTGACAGCCAAGCCGAGCAGCAAGCCGAGAGCTTTCGCAAACTGATTTTGGCGATGACCAAAGACGTGCGCGTGATTATCGTGAAACTATCCGACCGCCTGCACAATATGCGCACACTCGGCGCAAAAAGCCCCGCCAGCCGCCGCCGCATCGCCACTGAAACACTGGAAGTTTACGCTCCCATCGCCAACCGCTTGGGGCTAAACCATGTTTACCGCGAGCTGCAAGACTTGTCGTTCCAAGCCATGCACCCCAAGCGTTACGAAATTCTCAAACGCGCCATGACCGCGTTTAAAAAGAATCGCCATGATGTGATTGACCGCGTGCTGCGCGAAATCAACATCCGCCTTGTTGCCTGCAATATTGAAGCGCAAATTCGCGGGCGCGAGAAAAATCTCTACAACATCCATCAAAAAATGCTGTCCAAAAAGCTCAAATTTGAAGAAGTGTTGGACATCTACGGCTTTCGCGTGATTGTGAACAGCGTCCCCGCGTGTTACGCCGCATTGGGCGCGTTGCACAGCCTGTATCAGCCACGCCCAGGCAAATTCAAAGACTACATCGCCATCCCCAAATCCAACGGCTACAAATCGCTGCACACCACGCTCAACGGTCCATACGGCTTGCCGATTGAAATCCAAATCCGCACGCGCGAAATGCACGCCATCGCCGAAGTGGGCGTTGCCAGCCATTGGGCGTATAAATCCAAATCCAGCAAGGAAGACGAAGCCACACTGCGCACCAACCAATGGCTGCAAAATATTTTGGATTTGCAAGCCCGCAGCGCCAACGCGATGGAATTTTTGGAACACGTTAAAGTGGATTTGTTTCCCAACGAAGTCTATATCGTTACGCCCAAAGGCAAAATCATCACGCTGCCGCGCGGCGCAACGCCGATTGATTTTGCCTACACCATCCACACCGACATTGGGCATCGCTGCGTGGGCGCGCGCGTGAATCGCGTTGCCGTGCCGCTCAATACCAAGCTGAAAACGGGCGATACGGTGGAAATTATCACTTCCGCGCAAGGCAAGCCCAACCCCGCTTGGCTCAATTTTGCCAAGTCTAGTCGTGCCCGCAGCGCCATCCGCAGCTATATTAAAAATACCAGCCATGCCGATGCGATTACCTTGGGCGAACGCCTGCTTGCCCGCGCGTTAAACAGCCTGCTGCCGAAAAAAGTGGCGCAGTCTGAAACGCTGAAAGACAAATATCTGCAATCGCTGGTTGAGAAAAAGCAAACCTTTGAAGATGTGTTGTATCAAGTGGGCATGGGGCGGCTGTTGCCCGTATCCGTGGCGATGGAAATTGCCGATTTAGCAGGCGAGCATTGGGGCGGCGAAGTGAAACTCAGCCCGATTCAAGTGAACAGCAACGAAATGCCGCATGTGCATTTGGGCAAATGTTGCTTGCCGCTGCCAGGCGACAGCGTGCGCGCGGTGATTGTTGCCGACCAAGGCGTGATTATCCATCGCGACAACTGCCCCACCTTGCTCAAAACCGACAATGAGCATCAGCTGGATGCCGATTGGGCAATGCTGCCAAACAACGCGCGCAAAATATACGACACGGCGGTGGTGGTTTCATCGGTGGATGCGCACGCGCTCTTGGCGGCGATTACTTCTGCCATTTCTGATAACGGCGCCGATATTGCATCGGTGGATACGCTATCCAAATCGCAAAGCGGCAGTGAAGGCTTTGTGGAATTCCGCTTTAATCTGAATGTGCACGATTTGGCGCATTTGAACGAAGTGATGGCGGCGTTGCACCAAATCCCGCAAGTGCGCAAGGTTACGCGGGTATGATGTGAAATTGAAAGGCAGCCTGAAAACCAGCAAAGCAAGTTTCAGGCTGCCTTAATTGATGTTTTGTTGATAGGGCATCGCTTTTCCATCCCCAAAAACATTTCAGGCTGCCTATCGCAATCAAGGCAGCCTGAAAATCATTTAGCGTTCACTTTTCGCCTTATCCTTCAACAGGCGCGGAAGTTTCCACTTGTTGCAACGCAGGTTTATTGTTGCTGTTGTCGTGTTGCACGCTCACCGCGCGGGCAGGAACGATGGTGGAAATGGCGTGTTTGTACACCATTTGCGTAACCGCCGTGTTGCGCAGCAGCACAACATATTGGTCAAACGATTCCACTTGCCCTTGCAATTTAATACCGTTTACCAAATAAATGGAAACGGGAACGTGTTCGCGGCGTAAAGCATTCAAGAAAGGGTCTTGTAGAAGTTGTCCTTTGGTTGTCATTGTTATTAAACTCCAATGTTATGATTATTGAGAACCCGTTTTCAGGTTCTAAAAACAGGCGCAAACGCCCAGCCGTAAAGGATTTGAATTGTAATTCAAACCGCGCTTTTTACCAAATTCTTTTTGTTATTTGGCTTATAATTTTTGACCGTAATCATATTCACTGCGCAGAAATGCGTTTTCAGGCTGCCAAACCATGACTTTCCCACCCACCTTGTTCCCCTATCTTGCGCAAACAGGCGCGCAAAGCATCGCCGGCTTAACCGCGCTGGCGATTTCGCCCGATGAACGCGCCGAACACGCGGCGGTGTTGCGGCAAGTGCTCACCGAGCAAAACGGCTATTTGTCGCGCGAACAAAGCAGCGCCTATTACCCCGCTGAGCTGTTGGAATACGCGCTGTATCATCCTGAGCATGCCCAAGCGTACACCATTAGCGTGTTGATTTTGCTGCAAACGGCGGTGTTTTATAGGCAGCTTTCGCCCGATTTAGAAATGGCGGCGCAGCGTTATCAGCAAGAGGTGCGCGAAACATTGCCCGCCAGTATGCGGCAGGCGTTGGATGAGGCGTTTCGCTATGCGGCGGGGATGTTTCGGTGGATTGAGTGAAGCATTTTCAGGCTTCCGATGTATGCGCCATGCGCCAAACTGTAAAACACAACATTAACTTAATCAACACCATAAAGCAGCCTGAAAACGAGTAAAGCACGTTTGGGCGAAGATAATCGCATCGCAACCGTTTTAGCTTCGCAACTCCGCTTCGCTACGCAGGCTGCCGCAATCTAGGCAAAAGCAAAACCATGAAACTCAACCCCCAACAACAAGCCGCTGTGGAATATTTGGGCGGCGCATTATTTGTGCTGGCGGGCGCAGGCAGCGGCAAAACGCGCGTCATCACCGAAAAAATCGCCTACATGATTACGCAGGCGGGCTATAAGCCGCACCACATCGCGGCGATTACGTTCACCAACAAGGCGGCGAAAGAGATGCAAGAGCGCGTGTCGGCGCGGCTGGGGCGCGAGCAAACGCGCGGTTTAACCGTGTGCACGTTTCACTCGCTGGGGATGCGGATTTTGCGCGAGGAAGCGCAACACGTTGGCTACAAAAAGAATTTTTCCATTTTGGATGCGTCTGATAGCGCGAGAATCATCAGCGAATTGCTCGGCAGCACGGGACGCGAGCCTGTGTTTAAAGCGCAGCATCAGATTTCACTGTGGAAAAACAATTTGCAAACGCCCGAAGCGGCTTTTCAGGCTGCCGATGATGATTGGGCAAAGCAAATCGCGCAGGTGTATGCCGCGTATCAAACCACGTTGGCGCATTATCAAGCGGTTGATTTTGATGATTTAATTCGGCTTCCCACGCTGCTGTTGCAGCAAAATGCGGAAGCGCGCTTGAAGTGGCAACAGCGTTTGCAATATTTGCTGATTGACGAATGCCAAGACACCAACGCTTGCCAGTATGCGCTGATGCGTGCGCTGGTGGGCTTGGAAGGGCGCTTTACCGCGGTGGGCGATGATGACCAGTCTATTTACGCTTGGCGCGGGGCGAATATGGAGAATTTGCGCCGTTTGCAAGAGGATTATCCGCAGATAAAAATCATCAAATTGGAGCAGAATTATCGTTCCACCGCGCGGATTTTGAAGGTGGCAAACCATGTGATTGCCAACAATCCCAAGCTGTTCCCCAAAACTTTGTGGTCGCAGCTGGGCGAGGGCGAAGTGGTGCGCGTGGTGGCGTGCCAAAGCGAAACGCACGAAGCGGAATTTGTGGCGCAGCAGATTGCGCGGAACAAGCTGATTTACGGCGCAAATTTTGCCGATTTTGCCATTTTGTATCGCGGCAACCACCAAGCGCGGCTGTTTGAAGACGCGCTGCGCGCGGCGCGGATTCCGTATCAGATTTCGGGCGGGCAAAGTTTCTACGACAAGGCGGAGATTAAGGATGTGTTGGCGTATTTGCGCCTGCTGGCGAACCCCGATGATGACCCCGCATTTTTGCGCGCGGCAACCACGCCCAAGCGCGGCATCGGCGATACCACCTTGGGTAAGCTCAACGATTACGCCAAGCAACACGAATGCAGCCTGTTTCAGGCTGCCCAAAGCATGGATGCGCTGGCGGCATTAAACGCGAAAAACCGCGAAGCGGTGCAGCAATTTGTGTATTTGATGCAGGATTATCAGGCGCGCGCGGCGGCAGATGATGCGGGCGAAGTGGTGCAAGCTCTGTTGCAAGAGATTGGCTACGAAGCCTATTTAACAGGCGCGGAAGAAAGCGGCAAAGCGGCGGAAATCCGCTGGAAAAATGTGCAGGATTTGGCAGGCTGGCTGGCGAAAAAAGGCGAGGAAGGCGAGAAAAACCTGATTGAACTCACGCAAACCATCGCGCTGATGACGCTGCTGGAAGGGCGCGATGACGGCGAAGTGGACGCAGTGAAAATGTCCACCCTGCACGCCTCCAAGGGCTTGGAATATCCGTTTGTGTATTTGGTCGGCTGCGAAGAAGGGCTGTTCCCCCACGCCGATAGCGTGGAAGCGGGCGCGTTGGAAGAAGAGCGGCGGCTGATGTATGTCGGCATCACCCGCGCTAAGCAGCAGCTCACGCTCACGCATTGCATCAAGCGCAAGCGGCAGGGCACGTTTGTGTTTCCCGAGCCCAGCCGCTTTATTGACGAAATGCCGCAGGGCGATTTGGATATTCTCGGGCGCAAAGGCGGCAAGCCGATTGTCTCCAAAGAAGAAGGGAGGGAGCGGCTGGGCAATATGCTGGCGATGCTGAAAGCGAAAACAGGCCGGGAGTAGCGTTTCAGGCTGCCCAAGCATCAATGCAGCCTGAAACAGAACATGGCGTATCGCCGCCATACCCACTCTTTCCGTTGCCATAGCGCAAACGTTTCAGGCTGCCTTTGAGCATTGCAAAGGCAGCCTGAAAACGCAAGGCACACAATGGAGCGGCGACGGCTCATCGCCCAATGCTAATTGATTGCGCCAAGGTAGCCTGAAAACACAAAACCGCTTGGTATTCTGCCAAACGATTTTTTTACTGAATAGATTGCCTTTCAGGCTGCCTAACTATTCACGAATGGTTAATACAACTGCCCATTCCCCTACGTCCAGCCGAACGCAGCATCCTTTTTTCGGGAAAAAGCGTGCGCTTGTTCGACGACGAACGAAGTGCGGCTAGTTCGCACGCGCCGAAAAAAGGATGCGGAGTGAGAGAAGTTCGCGCGGCGAACACGCACGTCGGGGTCGCCTTTCTTTTGCCAGAACCTGTATCCGTTATCTGTGCGAGCGGATTTTGTATTCAGTGAATACGAATACAAGGCGACAAGACAAGTTAATAGCGAGACTATTAGCTTGGCTTGGCAACGCAGTAGGCGTATTCAATGAATGTAAAAGCAGCCGTGCAGATAGCGAATACAGGTTCTCATCTTTGGCGAAGCAAAGAAAAGTAAGTGCCCCGCTGGCATGAAGCGCATGGTTAAAGCTACACCCAAAGCTAACCACAAAGCACCAACCCAAAGCGTGGTGTGCGGCGCAACGCACGTTCTGGCAAAAATTCATTTGGCGTTGCCACACCCTATTTACCACCCGCCCACAAACTTTTACTTACCACCAATTTGCGTTAAAATCACGCATTCCAACACAGGTTTAACCATCATGACAAAATTCATATTCGTAACAGGCGGCGTTGTTTCTTCACTGGGTAAAGGCATCGCCGCCGCTTCTATTGCCGCCATCCTAGAATCGCGCGGGCTAAACGTAACCATGCTCAAACTAGACCCCTACATCAACGTAGACCCCGGAACGATGAGCCCATTCCAGCACGGCGAAGTGTTCGTAACCGATGACGGCGCGGAAACCGATTTGGATTTGGGGCACTACGAACGCTTTATCCATGCCACGCTCACCCGCGCCAACAGTTTCAGCTCGGGGCAGGTGTATGAAAACGTCATCGCCAAAGAACGGCGCGGCGACTATCTGGGCGGCACCGTGCAAGTCATCCCCCACATCACCGATGAAATCAAACGCCGCATCCACGAAGGCGCAGCGGGCAAAGACGTGGCGATTGTGGAAATTGGCGGCACGGTGGGCGATATTGAATCGCTGCCGTTTTTGGAAGCCATCCGCCAAATGCGCAGCCAGCTTGGCCGCGCCAACACCTTGTTTGTGCATCTGTCGTATGTGCCTTATATCGCGGCGGCAGGCGAAATCAAAACCAAGCCCACGCAGCACACCGTTAAAGAAATGCTCAGCATCGGCTTGCAGCCCGACATCCTCATCTGCCGTATGGACAGAATCCTGCCCGATGAAGAACGCCGCAAAATCGCGCTGTTTTGCAACGTAGAAGAACGCGCCGTGGTGGGCAGCTACGATGCCAACAGCATCTATGAAGTGCCCGAAATGCTGCACAACCAAGGCATTGACACCATTATTTGCGAACAATTGCAGCTGAACGTGCGCCAAGCCGATTTAACCGAGTGGAAAAAAATCGTCTATGCCATTCAAAACCCGCAGCACAAAGTCAACATCGCCATGGTGGGCAAATATGTGGATTTAACCGAGTCCTACAAATCGCTCACCGAAGCCCTGCGCCATGCAGGCATTCACACGCAAACCGATGTCAACATCACCTACATTGACAGCGAAACGCTGGAACAAGACGGCACAGGCAGCCTGAAAAACTTTGATGCCATCCTTGTACCGGGCGGCTTTGGCTCGCGCGGCGTGGAAGGCAAAATCGCCGCCGCCCGCTATGCGCGTGAACACAACATCCCCTATTTGGGTATTTGCTTGGGGATGCAAATCGCGCTGATTGAATACGCCCGCGACGTGGCAGGCTTGGCAGGTGCCAATTCCACCGAGTTTGACTTGAAAGCCGCCCACCCCGTTATCGCGCTGATTGACGAATGGCAAACCGCAGATGGCAGCGTGGAAACACGCGACGAACACGCCGATTTGGGCGGCACCATGCGCTTGGGCGCGCAGGAAGTAGAATTGAAGCAGGGCAGCCTTGCCGCCAAAATCTACGGCGCAACCCAAATCCGCGAACGCCACCGCCACCGCTATGAAGTGAACAACCATTATGTGCCGCAGCTGGAAGCCGCAGGCTTGGTGATTGGCGGCGTGTCGGCAGGGCGCGAGCGGCTGGTGGAAACAATTGAAATCCCCAACCACCCTTGGTTTTTCGCCTGCCAATTCCACCCCGAATTTACCTCCAACCCGCGCAAGGGGCATCCCTTGTTTACCGCGTTTGTGAAAGCGGCGTTGCAGCAGCATCAAAAGTGATTTTGTTGGCATGAATAGGCAGCCTGAAAATGGGATAAACCGTTTTCAGGCTGCCTTTTTTTAGCTCCCCTCCTGCCCCAAACACCTGCGTATCACCTCCGCCACTCTGTCGCTTTCAAACTGCTTGCTGAACACAATCTTCACGCCGCTTTGGCGGCCGAGTGCGTCGAACATTTTTTGCGCGTGTTCGATTTTTTGTTTTTCTTCTTGGCGCAAATCGTCGCTGTCTTCCACTTTTTTACTTTCCAGCACCAGATTCAGCGTTTCGCCGGTATTGGTTTTGACGAAATAGGCAAAATCGGGCGAGTAGGTGCCGCCGCCTGCCACGGGGATTTTGATGGCGTTTTTCGGGATTTTGGCAAACACCACCACTTCGCGCACTTCGCCGCCGCTGCCGCAGCCGGTGATGTTGTCCTGTTCCAGCGGGCTGTCGTAAAACACGCTGTCAAACAGAAACTGTGCCATCGGCTCGTGCTGCGTGTCGTGCATAGTGCCGAAAACCGCGTCCACTTCGGGTTTCGGGCGGCCGTTTTCGTCGGTAAACAGGGTAGGGTGCACGCTGCCGCCGATGCTTTGGTAGGCTATTTGAAATTCGTGGAACGAGTGGAGCAGCAGCCAGCGGGAAAAGCCGGCTTTGATGGCGCGGATGGTTTGGAAGTTGAGGTATTTTTCCACTTCAAAACAGTCGCGCACGGCGTAAAAGGCGTGGTGCAGCGTGTCTTGCCGAATCAGTGTGCTTTGCGCCAGTTTTTCCAGAAAATCCCGATAAGTCATATTTACCAGCGGCTCGAAAGCGTCTTCCAAGCTGTCTTGGCGCACGGCGGCAAGCAGGCCGTTTTGCACGCGGATTTCGTTTTGCACGGTGCGGATGCCCGCAGGGGCGAATTTTTCGGCTTTGTCGCGCAGAAACTGGGTAAATAGCCTTAAAAACGTCTCTTCGCTGTCGATTTTGTATTGCAGAAACGCTTTGCGGTTGATGGCTTCCCACAGGGTTTTCAGTTCGTCGTATTTGCCGACGCGCATTTTGACGGTTTGCCGTTTTGCGCCCGCATGGTCGATTTTGCCTTTTTTGAGGCCGTCTGAAACGGCGAATGCGCGTGGAAACTGTTTTTTCGTTTCGGCAAAGCCGTTTGCTGAAAACACATCGTTGTCGTCGGTACAATCCGCCAGTTTGCTGCGGATGCTTTTTTTCGTTTCCGTCGGGTAGGCGGCGATGATTTTGTCCAGCAGTTCGTCGTCCAGCTTGTCAAACACCGTCGGGCGAACCAGCGTGCTGTTCACTTCGCCTGTGAGTTTTTCCACAAAATCGCGCTCGCTGCCGTCCACAAAGTAATTCAGGAAAAACGCCTGCTCCTTCACCCGCGCCATGTATTCGTTTACCGGCAGGCGCAGGCCGCGCCCGACTTCCTGCAATTTGCTGGTTTCGCTGCCGCTGGAACGCAGCTTGCAGATTTGGAACACGTTTGGGTTGTCCCAGCCCTCGCGCAGCGTCCATTTGGAAAAAATAAAGCGGCGCGGGCTGTTTAGGGAGAGCAGCGTTTCTTTGTCGTGCAGGATTTCGCTGACTTCCTGTTCGATTTTTTCGTCTTTGCCGCTGTTGTCCTGCGAGAAATAGCCGCCGTGGGTGGCGGATACGTCGTTCAGCGCGGTTTGCCAGTAGCTGCGTAAAAAGGCGTTGTTTTCGTTTTTCAGACGGCCTTGCAGCTCGGCCGTTACCATTTGCTCAAACAGCGTTTTCAGGCTGCCTGCAAGGGCGTTTTTTTCGCGGTAGCCGGCGATGTCGTCGATAAAAAACAGCGTGAGCGGTTTGATGCGCCCGCCGCTTCGGGTGAGCAGTTCGGCTTCCAAATCAAAATGTTTCTTCACTGCCTGCCGCATCATTTTGTCGCGCACCGTGTTGCAGTAGGAATACGGGCTGATGCTGCCGCCGCGTTTGAGTTCCACGCCGTTGCTCAACACCAGCGTGGTTTTGTTCATCTCCGCCACAAACAAATCTTCGATTGCGCCGTGGATGGTTTTCAGGCTGCCTTCCTTGCCCAGGCGGTAGGTTTTTCCGCCCGATTTAAATATTGCCTCGCCATTGTCCAAATCCGCCAGCGTAATGCGTGCGCCGTCGTCGCCGTCGGTTTCTTCAGCGAACACGCGGATGCCTTTGACCAAATCGTCGTTAAACGCGTCCACAGCCGTCAGGCGGTAAACCAGATTTTCAAACCGCCCGTTAAAGGTTGCGCCGTAGCGCAATACAAACTGCGGCGCGAGTTTCAGCAGGTTGGCCCAGGTTTTCTTTTCGGTGGGGAATTTGTGCGGCTCATCGACAATCACAAAGGGCTTTACCGAAGCCACCGCTTCAAACGGCTTGGAAAACGTGTCTTTAATCAGGCGGCTGCCGTCGTTGGCCTGCGTGGTGCCCGCCATTGTGTCGGAATTGACCATGCCCGCGTTAATCAGCAGTACATGGATTTTTTTGGCATCGTCGGTTTGCACGAAACGGATGATTTCAGACGGTACAAAGGTTTTTTTGCCCTTGCCCGTTTTCGCGCTTTCCACCGTATAAAGCTCGATGTGGACATCGCCGTAAACGCCCTCAAAATCGGTGCGGAAATGCTGTTTCAGCGCATCACCCGCCAGAAATTTTTTCGTGCCCGCTTTAATGGAAAGCGTCGGTACGACTACCACGAATTTGAACACGCCCAGCATGCGATGCAGCTCATACATGGTTTTGGCGTAGGTGTAGGTTTTGCCCGTGCCCGTTTCCATCTGAATATCGATGATGTTGCCCGCAGCGGGCGGCGCGCCATCAATATTGTTCAGTCTTTGCAGGCTTGCGATATTGCGTTGCAAGAGGCCGTCTGAAAACACGATTTCTGGGTTTTCGCCGCGCCCGCTGCCGTTTGCCGAGGCACAGTCAAACACGCCCAAAACCGCGCGGATGGCGGATTCCTGATGCGGCAGATTTTTTTCGTAAGTAAAGCCCGCCATTTCAATACCTCGCCAGCACGTTTAATTTCAAAGATTTTTTGTTGGCATAGCCCTCCACCGCCTGCGCCAGTTCGCGCTGCATCGCGCTTGCCATGTTCGCGCCGTAGAAAATCACCCGCTCGGGTGCGAAATCCGCGTCGCTGTCCAGTTTTTCAATCAGGGCTTTTACCGTTTGCGAAGTGCAGCCTGCCGCCATGAAATACACATTGCCACCGCACAAATGCACCGTATAGCCCGCCAAATCCAACGGACGCACCGGCGCGGTAAGCGGGCAGCCGTCGTATACGCGCCAAGTGGTAAGCAGCGTATCAAGCTGTTCGGGGCTTAAATCGGCGCGGACACTTTCGGGCAGCAGTGGCTGCTGCGGGTCAAACGCTTCATCCGAGGCAGCCTGAAAATGCGGCACGGTGGCGAAAATCTTGAAGCCCAAATCGCCCGAATAATGGGGATGGTCGGCACGGATTTTCGCGGCGGCTTTTTCCAAACGTGCTTGGGTGATTTGGAAAATGGTTTCATAGCCCGCCTTATGGGCTTCGGATTTTTTGTCCGTCGGCTCGGGAAGCTGGGCGAGGATAAAGCGGCGGCGGCCGTTTTCCCCGTCTTCGGCGTTCAACTGCATCACGGCGTGGGCGGTTGTGCCGGAACCGGCGAAGAAGTCGAGGATGAGGTCGGTTTCTGTAACTTTAAAATTTGCTAAATATTGTATGAGGCTTAATGGTTTAGGGTTATCGAAAACTGGCTTTCCAAATAAATCAATGATTTCATTTGTAGCGGATTCATTTGTCCCTACGTTAGATTGTTTCTTGTTTATTAGCGGAGTTATGATTTCTTCTCTAATAAAATTGGTAGGTCTTTTAGATCCTTTATCTATTCGTAAAAAACGTATGGACAATTTTTCTGTTTTCGCAATAAAAGTTGTTCCATTTAAAATTTCTTCATCTAATGTTTTTTGTTTCCATTTAAATTCTCCTAGCAGCCTAACAGGAGTTTTAGATTTATGATTTGATATTTCTATATCATCCAATAATGTTACTCTATCGTTTTTTCCTGATTTTAGATTTCCATCTTTGATAAATTTAAATATTATGGACTCAGAAGGAAATTCTAATACTCTTTCCTTATTTCCAGAGTTCAATAAAGGTTCATCTCCTTTATCCAGAGATCCTGCAGTATATTTTTGGTTATCCTTTGACTTTTCATAACAAAGGATATATTCATTTGTTTTTCTTGATTTATGAGAGAGGCTTGGAGGTGTTGAAGTTTTAACCCAAGAAAAAGTTTCAACAAAATTCTCCTCCCCAAACACCTCATCACACAAAATCTTTAACTGCGCCTGTTCGTTGTCGTCGATGGAGATAAAAATCACGCCGTCTTCGCGCAAAAGCTCGCGGGCGATGTAGAGGCGCGGATACATAAAGGTGAGCCACGCGCTGTGGGAATTGGATTTTTTCGCGGTAAATTCCAGCACGCGGCTGGCTTCGTCCAAATCCATGCCGCCCAAACGGGCAAGCTGTTCGGGCGTGAACCGGCGGTCGTCCTGATACACAAAGCCGTCGCTGCCCGTGTTGTAGGGCGGGTCGATGTAAATCATCTTCACCGCGCCGGCATAGGCGTGTTTCAGGTGTTTGAGGATTTCAAGATTGTCGCCTTTGAGCAGCAGGTTTTGGCTGGCGGCGTTTTCAGGCTGCCTGTTGTGGGCGGCGTCTTCCGCCAGCAGCGTTTCGGGCGGCGCATCGCGCAACACTTTGGCGTAGGATTTGCCCAGCCAGTTGAGGGAATAATATTCTTTCTGCACGGGCAGTCCGCCCGAACGCAGGCTCTCCGCCAGCCTTTCGGGCACAAATGCGCCGTTTTTGTCGAAACATTCGGGAAACTGCCGTTTGAGCAGATAAAGACGCTCCTCGCTTGGAGCAGGGCGGGAAAACAGATCGTCGCGGGCAGTCATTTCACGCCCCCGCTTGCTGTTTTAACTTGACAAGTATATGATTTTAAATTAAAATTGCTGGGTGCTGGGTGCTGGGTGCTGGGTGCCATAGTTCTATCCTAAATACATAAAAGAGTGGTATTTTAGCATTAGCCTTAAATTCTTAGGCAGCCTGAAAATGGATTACTCTATTTTCAGGCTGCCTATTAGTGAAATCTAATTGCAAAACAATGACTGCTATAATCCAGCAGTCATTTTTTTGCACTAGGCAGCTTGAAACCACCCGAAAGCCTCCATGAACACCATGCCCAGTTGGTAGGTCGGGCATTTATGCCCGACAAACGCTGACCTATTTATCTAATACGCCACTAAAAACGTCGGGCATAAATGCCCGATCTACTACTTAGGTTCTACAAGCGTTTCAGGCTGCCTTTGCGAAACATCAAAGGCAGCCTGAAAAGCGTTAACAGTATTACGCGGTCAACAAGCGCAAGGCTTCTTGGTATTTGCTAACGGTTTTGGCAAGCACATCGGCGGGGATGGCGGGGGCGGGGGGCTGTTTGTTCCAGCCGCTGTGTTCCAGCCAGTCGCGGATAAATTGTTTGTCAAACGAGGGGGGATTGCTGCCGATTTGGTAGCTTTGCGCTGCCCAGAAGCGGCTGGAATCGGGGGTGAGCACTTCGTCCATTAGGGTGAGCGTGCCGTTTTCGTCTAGCCCAAATTCAAATTTGGTGTCGGCGATGATGATGCCGCGGGTGGCGGCGTATTCGGCGGCTTCGGTGTAGAGCTGGATGGCTTTGGCGCGCACTTGTTCCGCCAACTCGCTGCCGATGATGTCGCAACAGCGAGCGAAGCTGATGTTTTCGTCATGCTCGCCGACTTCGGCTTTGGTGGATGGGGTGAAGATGACTTCGGGTAGTTTTTCGGCTTCGCGCAGGTTTTCAGGCAGCCTGATGCCGCAGATTTCGCCTGTGGCTTGGTAGGCTTTCCAGCCGCTGCCGCTGATGTAGCCGCGCACCACGGCTTCTATTTTGACGGGGGTGAGCCGTTTGGCGACGACGGCGCGTTGGGCGATGGCGCGGGCGGTTGCTTCGGGCAGGATGTCGTACACAGTTTGCCCTGTGAAGTGGTTGGGCATGATGTGGGCGAGTTTGTTGAACCAGAAGTTGGAGATTTGGGTGAGGATTTCGCCTTTGCGGGGGACGGGTTCGTTGAGAATGACGTCAAAGGCGGAGAGGCGGTCGCTGGCGACGATGAGCATGGTTTGGCTGTCTATTTCGTATAGGTCGCGGACTTTGCCGGAGTAGAGTTTTTTGAGCGGAAGTTGGGTCATGGTTGGGCTTTCTTGGGGTGGTTGAAAGGCAGCCTGAAAAGGCTGGGACTGGGTTTCAAGCTGCCTTTGCTGCGCTGTGTTGCGATGGTTGGGGCAGCCTGAAATAGTTTGGGCTTGGGCAAGGGTGATAGAGTGAGTGTGGCGGCGATACGCCACGTTCTGTTTCAGACTGCATCAGGGGTTGGGGCAGTCTGAAAATGCTTTACCTGTTTTCAGGCTGCCTCGGGGTAGCTGCCTTTAACCAATATCTCGCGGGTTACATTTTGAATGTCGCGGTGCCCTGTGAATGCCATGCTTAAATCCATTTCGTTGTAGAGAATTTCTAGGGCGCGGGTTACGCCTGCTTCGCCGTAGGCGGCGAGTCCGTAGAGATAGGGGCGGCCGATGAATGTGCCGCGTGCGCCGAGCGCCCATGCTTTTAGGATGTCTTGCCCTGTGCGGATGCCGCCGTCTAGCCAGACTTCGGTTTGGCTGCCTACGGCTTGCACGATGGCGGGCAGGGCGCGGATGCTGGATGGCGCGCCATCTAGCTGCCTGCCGCCGTGGTTGGATACGATGATGGCGTCTGCGCCGTGTTGCACGGCTTTTTCGGCGTCTTCGGGGTCTAGGATGCCTTTGATGATGAGCTTGCCGCCCCAAAGGTCTTTGATGTGGGCGATGTCGTCCCAGCTGAGTTTGGGGTCAAATTGTTTGGCAACCCACGGCATCAGCTGTGATAGGTCGGTTACGTCTTTGGCGTGGCCGGCGATGTTGCGGAAGGTGCGCCGTTGGGTGTTGAGCATTTTTAGCCCCCATTCTATTTTGGTGGCGAGATTGAGTAGGTTGAATAATGTGGGGCGTGGGGGGACGGTGAGTCCGTTTTTAATGTCGCGATGGCGTTGCCCGACGATTTGTAAATCGGCGGTGAGCACGAGCGCGCTGCATTGGGCGGCTTTGGCGCGGCGGATTAAATCTGCCATAAATTCGCGGTCACGCATCACATAAAGCTGAAACCAAAAGGGCGCGGTGGTGTTTTCGGCAACGTCTTCTATGGAGCAGATGGACATGGTGGATAGGGTGTAGGGGATGCCGAATTTTTCGCAGGCGCGGGCGGCGAGAATTTCGCCATCGGCGTGGAACATGCCTGCTAACCCTGTGGGGGCGATGGCGAGCGGCATTTTGACTTCTTGCCCGAGCATTTGGGTTTTCAGGCTGCGGTTTTCCATGTTGACCAGCACGCGCTGACGAAATTGGATGGGGGCAAAATCGGCGGCGTTGGCGTGGTAGGTGGTTTCTGTCCACGAGCCGGTGTCGGCGTATTCGTAGAACATTTTGGGTAGCTTGCGGCGGGCAACTTGGCGCAGGTCTTCGATGGTGGTGATTTGGGATAGGGGTGGGGTGAACATGGGGTGTCCTTGTGGAGCAGTAAACATTAAAGGCAGCCTGAAACGCTTGGGGATGCGTTTTCAGGCTGCCTTTGCGATTTATGTGTTGCGGTAGGCAAGCAATAGGTTGCGGAACACGTTGGGGTCTTTGATAAAGGTCATTTCGCCCTCGGCGGGGAAGTGGTAATCCAACAGGCGCGATACCCAGAAGCGGATGCAGCCTGCGCGGTAGGCGGTGGGCAGGTAGTCTTGTTCGGCGGGGGTTAGGCGGCGGATGCTTTGGTAGCCGTTTAGGAATGCTTGTTGCAGGGTAGGGTCTATGTGGTTGTCGGCGGTGCGCGCCCAGTCGTTGATGGCGATGGCGATGTCGTAAACAAAGCTGCCGTTGCAGGCGTAGTAAAAATCTATAAAGCCTGCGACTTGGTCGCCGTTGAGCAATACGTTGTCTTTGAATAAATCGGCGTGGATGATGCCGCTGGGCAAATTGGTATCGGGGTGTTGGGCTAGGTGGGCGATTTCGTCTTGCAGCAGTTGCGCGTCTTGGGGTTCTAGGTGGGGGATAAGCTGCGCGGCGCTGTCTTTCCACCATTTTGCGTGGCGCGGGTTGGGCATGGTTTGCGGGAAGGTTGCGCCTGCTTGGTGCATTTTGGCGAGCATGATGCCTGTGTTGTGGCATTGGGCGGCGGTGGGATAGGCAACGTCGCTGCCGTTGAGTTTTTCTACGATGCAGGCGGGTTTGTTGGCAAGGGTGGCGGTGAGTGCGCCGTTGCGCTGGGCGATGGGGGCGGGGCAGGCAACGCCGTTGGCGCTCAGGTGTTGCGTGAGCGCCATAAAAAAGGGCACTTCGTGCGCTTTTAGGGTTTCAAACACGGTGAGCACATAGCTGCCGCTCGTGGTATGCAGAAAATAATTGCTGTTGGTTACGCCTTGGGCGATGCCTTGCAGGGATTGAAATTCGCCGAGATGGTATTGGGTGAGCAGTTGGCGCATTTCGTCGTTGGATACGCTGGTGTAAACGGACATAAGGCAGCCTGAAAATGAATAGGGTTGAAAGGGCGCTATGATAGCAAATTTGGGCTTATTCGGCAGCCCGAAAAGGCGGTACGCTGCGTTGCATAAAAGCGTTTTTAGGCTGCCTTAAATCGCGCTCATGCAGCCTGAAAATGGGAAACTTCGCTTGGGGTCGTTTCCCATTTTGTGATACATTTAGCCCTGTTTCAGCCAAACAATTCAAATATTTAATTCAAACTTTTCACGAGAGCGCAAACCATGCCCACATCTGTTATCCGTCCCGATATTCTCGCCCAAACCGCTTATGCCGTTGCCGATGTTCCCGCTGATTTCATCAAGCTGGATGCGATGGAAGTGCCGTATCCCTTGCCCGAAAACTTGCGCGCCGAATTAGCCGCCGAGCTGGCTGCCGCGCCGATTAACCGCTATCCCAACGTTGCCGCCAGCCCCTTACCCGCGCTGCTGCGCGACACCTTTGCCATCCCCGAAAACGCGCAAATCGTGCTGGGCAATGGTTCGGACGAAATCATCCAATTCATCACGCTGCTGGTTGTCCAAGCCAACGCCAGTGTGTTGGCGCTGGAACCCAGCTTTGTCATGTATCGGCGCAATGCCGAATTGTTTGGCGTGAACTATATTGGCGTGCCGCTCAACCCCGATTTCACGCTCAACCTAGAAGCCACGCTCAAAGCCATTGAGCAACACAAACCCGCGCTGATTTTCCTATCCTATCCCAACAACCCCACAGGCGTGCCATTTAGCCGCGAAGCGGTGGAAGCGATTATTCAGGCTGCCATAGGGCTGGTGGTGATCGACGAAGCCTACGGCGCGTTTAGCAACGACAGCTTTATCGCCCAAGCAGGGCAGCCTGAAAATCTGGTGGTGATGCGCACATTAAGCAAAATCGGCTTCGCAGGCTTGCGCGTGGGCTATGCCGCGGGCAGCCCCGTTGTGATGAACGAGTTGGCAAAAATCATGCCACCCTACAACATGAACCAGCTTAGCCTTGCCGCTGCCGCTTTTGCCTTGCGCCATGCCGACGTGTTCGCTCAAAACATAGAAACGCTGAAAAACGAACGCGCCCGCGTTGCCAACGCGCTGGCGGAGTTGGAAGATGTAACCGTGTTCCCCAGCGAAGCCAATTTTGTAACCACGCGCCTGCCCGATGCACCGCTGGCGTTTAACGCGCTCAAAGACAACAAAATTTTGGTGAAAAACCTGCACGGCACGCATCCCTTGCTGCAAAACTGCCTGCGCCTGACCATCGGCACGCCCGAAGAAAACGACCAAGTGTTGCGTGTGTTGGAAAGCGTGATTGCCGAGCACGTTCGCGCCAAGCAAAGCGGCTTTTATGCCAACGCCGATGCCATCGCGCGGCTCAATGCAGGCATGATTAAAGGCGTGTTGCTGGCGGTAGCGCTGTTTTCGCTGATGAGCATTTATCTTTGCGTGCATTATTTTAGCGATTTGGTTGTTGCTGTTTAGGCAGCCTGAAAACGAGCGAAGCGAGTTTCAGCGGAGCCTAAAACACAATCCAGCGAAGTAACAAGGAAAACCCATGCGCTCAGCCGCACAATTTTACGCCCTTGCCTTCCCCACGCTGCTTTCAGGCTGCCTATTGCTGATGCTGTTGGCAGCGGAATTAGGCGTTTACACGCCCAGCAAAGACAACGATGCCGCGCAATGGGTGGGATTGATTTTTTGTTTCGGCACAGCGATTTATTGGCGCAACCGATTACCGCGCTGGCAACTGCAACGACAAGGCTACACCGCCATGCAAATCCAGCACGCGCAACGGCTGTATGAAACCATTTTCCATCGCGTTAAAGCGCGTTATTGGCTGTTTGCTTTTGCTTTGTATTTATTGCTCCTGAGCATTTTGCTGGGCTTAACAGAACGTTATCAGCTAAACGCCACGCTGCTTGATTTTATTAGAGAGCAGAAAATCATTGTTACCTATATGGCTGCTATCGTATTCCGCTGCCTTGCCGCGTATTGCGCTTTGTCTCCGCATAAGCGTAAACATAAAACCCATTCGTAAAAAGCAGCCTGAAAACGCATCAAAAGCCATTTCAGGCTGCCTATCCAAATACCCCATTCCAACCCAAACTCCAAAAAGACCCACCATGCGAACCGCCACCATCACCCGCAACACCAGCGAAACCCAAATCACCGTATCGCTCAACCTAGACGGCACAGGCAAAGCCCGCTTTGACACAGGCATCCCCTTTTTGGAACACATGCTAGACCAAATCGCCCGCCACGGCTTAATAGACCTAGACATCGTGTGCCACGGCGATTTGCATATCGACGACCACCACAGCGTGGAAGACATCGGCATCACGCTGGGGCAGGCGCTCAAAGCCGCGCTGGGCGACAAAATCGGCATCCGCCGCTATGGGCATAGCTATGTGCCGCTGGATGAAGCATTAAGCCGCGTGGTGCTGGATTTGTCGGGGCGCGCGGGGCTGGAATACCACATTGACTTCACCCGCGCCACCATCGGTAGGTTTGATGTGGATTTGTTTAGCGAATTTTTCCATGGGCTGGTAAACCACGCCATGATCACGCTGCATATTGACAACCTGCGCGGCAAAAACGCCCACCACCAAGCCGAAACCGTGTTCAAAGCCTTCGGACGCGCCCTGCGCATGGCGGTGGAATACGACGAGCGCATGGCAGGCAAAATGCCCTCCACCAAAGGCACGCTCACCGCATAGCGCTTTCAGGCTGCCTGAAAATAAAACAGCCACGGGGCAATGTTGCCCGCGTGGCAGAATAATGCGTAACTCAGTTTTCAGGCTGCCTTAGCCGCCGCAAACGCCGCAGCAACCGCTTTCGCCGTGTTCCTCTTTTTTCTCGTTATTCAAAACGGGCAATTCCACTTCGGCTTGCTCGTTTTTTTGTTCGTTTACATCGTTTACTTTAATTTTGTTTTCGCTCATGGTTTTTCCTTTAAAGCGGGGGGGGTTAATCAAGCGGCGGATTATAACGTGTTTAGCCATTATCAGGCAGCCTGAAAGCGTGCCAACCTGTTTTCAGGCTGCCCACATCATTCCAGAATAGGACAGTTATGCTCAAAATCATCTCAGGAGGGCAAACAGGCGTGGATCGCGGTGCGCTCAATGCTGCGCTCGCCAGCCAAACCCCTTGCGGCGGCTGGTGTCCCGCAGACCGCCGCGCAGAAGACGGCATCATCGCGCCGCATTATCCCGTTACCCCGCTGCTTGGCGCGGGCTATCGCAAGCGCACGCGCCAAAATGTGATAGACAGCGATGCCACCATCATCATCTACCACAGCCAAATCCAGCTCAGCAGCGGCACCGCGCTCACGCTCAAAACCTGCTTGGAGCAACATAAACCCTTTTTGTTGATTGACGCGCAAACCGTGCCCGCTGCCGTTGCAGGGCAAAACATCGCCCATTTCGTGCGCCAGCATAGCATCCGCGCGCTCAATTTTGGCGGACCGCGCCGCTCCATCGTGCCCATGATTGAAAGCTATACCGAGCAAGCCGTTGCCTGCGCCATCCAATTATTAGCCGACGCCAAGGCAGCCTGAAAATGGGTTTTCGCGGCTTTCAGGCTGCCTTTGCACGATTGTTGCTTTTGTTTACCCGTTTACATGATTTGTTTACGCGTTGCCTTCAAACAATAGCCCACGCAATCAAGGCAGCCTGAAAGCCGCGAAAACCCATTTTCAGGCTGCCCAACTCCCATCATCCCTTTGTTACTCCCATTCATTATGCGCTACCCCATCCACCCTGCCAGCGACCACTACAACCCCATCAACCAACAATTTTTCGTAACCCCCGCGCAACAGCCTGTGCAAGGCGGCGCCAAAACCGTGCTGCGCTGGCTCAAAGCCATGACGCTGGATGCCAAAAAATACGCACCGTCCGCGCCGCTGCCCAGCCAAAGCCCCGATTGGGCAACCTTTTTGCAAGACGACCAACCCCGTCTCGTTTGGTTTGGGCACAGCACCTTGCTGATTCGCATCGCAGGCAAAACCCTGCTGCTAGACCCCGTGTTCAGCCGCCAAGCCTCGCCGCTGCCCTTTATCTGCCGCCGCTATCAAGCCCCGCCCGCCAGCCTAAGCGAGCTACCGCCGATAGACTACATCCTATACAGCCACAACCACTACGACCACCTAGACAAGCTCACCGTGCAACACCACATCCACAGCCAAGCCCAATTTATCGTGCCGCTCAACCTTGGCACGCTGCTGCAAAAATGGGGGATTGCTGCCCAGCGCATCACAGAGCTAGATTGGTGGCAACACAGTGCCAGCGGCAGCCTGAAAATCCACGCCGTCCCCGCGCGGCACAACAGCAGCCGCGGCTGGCGCGATTTCAACAAAACCCTATGGGCAGGCTACATCATCCAAACCCCGCAACACACCATCTATTTTTCAGGCGACAGCAGTTACGGCAAACACTACCAACAAATCCACCAACGCTTCCCCAAAATAGATCTCGCCCTAATTGAAAACGGGCAATACAACGAAAACTGGCGCGACAACCACATGCACCCCGAAGAAACCGCCCAAGCTGCCGCCGACCTGCGCGCCCAACGCTTTATGCCGATACACTGGGGGATGTTTAGCCTCGCCATGCACCCGTGGAGCGAATCCGTGCGCCGCAGCATTCCGCTGATTCGCGCGCAAAACATCGCCACGCTCACGCCAACGCTCGGGCAAGTGTTCACGCTTGACACACCAACAGACGACTGGTGGGAACACGTTAAATGATATAATCCGCGCCATTTCAGGCTGCCTTATCTTGTTTACAAGAACAACAAAGGCAGCCTGAAAACCCGTTTACCAATCTGCGATGAAACGATAAACCATCGCCGCCCCCATTTCAGGCTGCCCATCCCAACCCATAACCCCCAACACGAAAGCACCCACATGGCAATCCAATGGTTCCCCGGACACATGAACAAAGCAAAAAAAGCCATCGCCGAGCGCCTTAAAAGCGTAGATATGGTGATAGAAATGCTTGACGCACGTCTGCCCGCATCCAGCGAAAACCCCCTGCTCGCCCAATTAGCCAAAGGCAAGCCCAAGCTCAAAATCCTCAACAAACAAGACTTTGCCGACCCCGAGCGCACCGCCATCTGGCTGGATTACTTTACCGCGCAAGAGCAAACCCAAGCCATCGCGTTAGACAGCTCCGAAAAAGCCGCCGCCCCCAAAATCACCGCCGCCTGCCGCAGCCTAATGCCCAACCGCAAAGGCATAGACAAACCCCTGCGCGTGCTGATTTGCGGCATCCCAAATGTTGGCAAATCCACGCTGATTAACGGCATGATAGGCAAAAAATCCGCCAAAACCGGCAACGAACCGGGCATCACCAAAGCCGAACAACGCCTATTCCTTGCCGACGATTTCTGGCTTTACGACACCCCAGGCATGCTCTGGCCCAAAATCATCGTAGAAGAATCGGGCTACAACCTTGCTGCCAGCGGTGCCATCGGGCGCAACGCGCTAGACGAAGAAGAAGTCGCGCTGGAACTGCTGGATTATTTGCGCCGCCACTACCTTGCCCTGCTGCAAGCGCGATACGCCGCAGATAAAGACCCCAGTAGCCATTGGCAAGACACCCAATGGCTAGAATGGATCGCGCAAAAACGCGGCGCAGTATTAAGCGGCAACCGCATCAACTACCAAAAAGCCGCCGAGCTTATCCTAACCGATTTTCGCGAAGGCAAAATCGGGCGCATCACGCTAGAAACCCCCAACCAATGGGAAACATGGCTCAAAGCCGCGCGCAAAAAAGAAGCCGAGCGCAAAGCCGAACGCGAAGCACGCAAAGCCGAGCGCAACGAACGCAAAGGGCACGAGCCGCGCAACGAGCCAGATTCATAAGATACAGGCAGCCTGAAAACGGGGTGGTGCGGCGCGATTTGGCTTAGCTGCAAGGCGTTTCACTTGTTTTCATTTTGTTGAAACGAAGCCAGCGGTTTTCAGGCTGCCCAAGCATAATGCCAAGCCATAACGCAGCCTGAAAACAGGTTTGCCAGTAAACCAATATTCCGCCAAGCCCCAGCGCTTGCTATTGTTTCTGCCATTTCGTGGCGTCTTGCCGCCACACCCACGCCATGCAGCCCCAGCATTGCCACCCTTGCCCGCATCGCGCATCCCAAAGGCAGCCTGAAACGCAGTTTGGCACGGGCGCAAACCTATTAACATTAAAGTTGGCACACGCCCGCCAAATCATAAAACGACAACAGCTTGCCACCGCAGCGCATAAGGTTTTCAGGCTGCCCAACGGCAGCATTCAAGTAGTAACAATCAGGCAGTCAGAAAACGAACAACACGAGGCAAACTTTCAGGCTGCCTTAACAGCAACAATCAGGCAGCCTGAAAGCCGAAAGTTCCAACGAAGCTAAAATTATCCTGCCAAAGGCAGCCTGAAAGCCAAACCCACCCCCATTTCCCATCACCAAAAACGCTCACACCATGCCTTCCCAAACCTCCCGCCCCATCTGGCAACTCCCCATCCTCGTGCTCACCCTTGCCGCGCTCGTCTTTGCCGCCCTGCGCATCGCCCTGCGCGCCGCCTATCCGCACTATTTTGCCGACACCCAACTGCCCGCCGCCTTGCTCATAGGCGCACGCTTTGATCTCAAACTTATCGTCATAGCGCTTGCGCCGTGTTTGCTGCTGTGGCTGCTGCCGATACGCCGCGCCCGCGTGGCAACGGCATGGCTGGCGTTTGCTCTGCTGGTTGTGTTGTTGGGGCTGGGCATTGCCGATTTGGCGTATTTCGGCGAAGTGAGCCGCCATATCGGCAGCGATTTGCTCAACATCGGCGGCGACATCGGCAGCATCGTTGGCATCGCCTTGGGTTCGCGCCTTGGCTACACGCTCGCCGCGCTCGCCACCTTTGCCGCGCTCGCTTTGGTGTGGCAGCGCAGCGTGATACGCATCGCCCGCGCGCCGCTTTCAGGCAGCCTGAAAAGCCAAATTCCGCAAAACCTTGCGCTGCTGCTGGGCTATGTGTTTCTTGCGCGCGGCATGGTGCTCACGGGCAAGCCGCTGGGCAATATTGATGCCTTCAACGGCAACGGGCAAAGCCAAGCCAATCTCACGCTCAACGGCTCGCTCGTTACCCTGCAAGCGCTCAATGACCGCCGCGCCGCCGCGCCGTTGCGCTATCTGGACGACGCCACCGCCCAGCGCATCGCCGCCGCTCATCCCCATCCCTTCCGTTATCAAACCAGCAATCCGCCCAGCCGCAAAAACGTGGTCATCATCCTGCTGGAAAGTTGGAGCTACAAATACATAGACGCGCTCGCGGGCAACAACTATCACGCCACGCCCTATATGGACGCGCTGATCGCCAAAAGCCAAGTATGGACCAACTTCTACGCCGCAGGGCAGCGCAGCATCATCGGCATCCAAGCCAGCCTGACTTCCGTGCCCGCCCTGCCCAACCGCCAGCCCATCGGCTTCGGGCTGGAATTGAACAACATGAGCCGCATCGCCGAGCTGGTGCAAAAACAAGGCTACCGCACGCTGATGCTGCAAACGTCCAACCGCCGCTCGTTTCATATAGACGGCGTTGCCCAAGCCATTGGTTTTCAAGAATATTACGGCAAAGAAGATGTGCCGATTATTCGGCAATATCCGCAAGACCCGCCACCATTCGGCTGGGACTACGACAGCCTGATGTATTTTGGCAAACAAATCAGCAGCAAGCCCGAACCCTTTTTCGCCTTCTTTTTCAGCGGCACCACCCACGAACCCTACGCCCGCACAGGCAAAGAGTTTGACATCCGCCCCCACGCCGAAACAGGCGAAAACGGCTTTCTCAACACCCTGCAATACAGCGACTGGTCGGTCGCCCAATTTATGCAATACGCCGCCCAGCAGCCGTGGCACAACAACACCATCTACATCTTCATGGCGGACCACACCCGCAACGAACCCGTGCGCAGCGACAGCGTGCGCGAGCAATACCACATCCCGCTGATTGTGTACCACCCGCAATGGCAGCCTGAAAAACATCCCGAACTCGCCAGCCAATACGACATCCTGCCCACCCTTGCCGACTGGCTCGGCATCCAACAGCCCGTGTACACCTTCGGGCGCAGTCTCGCCGCCAACAGCCGCCAAGCACCCGCCAGCGAACTGCCGCTGATGCTCAACCACGGCGACGATGCCTACATTCTCAGCAGCAACGGCATCGCCCAGCTCGCCGAAGGCAGCCTGAAACCGCTGGACGGCAACAACAGCCCGCAATGGCAGCAAGACGCGCAATACCAACAATGGCGCATCCAAACCGCCGATGAAAAACTGCGGCAGAACCAATGGGCAGAGTGAGCGGAAAGAATGGCGAAAGGCAGCCTGAAACTTTGTTTACCGCGTGTTCAGCATCGGCAAACAAGACTTTCAGGCTGCCTGAATAGCCCAAGCCGTAGGGTGGGCAACTCAGTTGCTCACCTGTTCTATTAAGCAAATGAGTGGGCAATGAGTTTGCCCACCCTACAAGCCGAGCGCTGTTTGTTTAACACACATTGGCAACGAGCCGTTGCCGCTCCATTGCAAATTTCAGGCTGCCTTGCGAACCAGTAGGCAGCCTGAAACTTTGTTTACCGCGTGTTCGGCATTGTCAAACAAGGCTTTCAGGCTGCCTGAATAGCCAAAGCCGTAGGGTGGGCAACTCAGTTGCCCACCTGTTCCATTAAGCAAATGAGTGGGCAATGAGTTTGCCCACCCTACAAGCCGAGCGCTGTTTGTTTAACACACATTGGCGACGAGCCGTCGCCGCTCCATTGAAAATTTCAGGCTGCCTTGTAAACCAGTAGGCAGCCTGAAACTTTGTTTACCGCGTGTTCGGCAAATCAGCCAACATAATCTTTCAGGCTGCCTAATGCCGCTTGCCAGTCGCTGGGGGCGATGCCAAAGGCAGCCTGAATTTTGCTGCAATCCAAGCGCGAGTTGGCGGGGCGTTTGGCGGGCGTGGGGTAGTCGCTGGTGGCGATGGCGTTGAGAGCAGGCGCGCGCGGCAGCAGGTTTTGCGCGGCGGCGCGGCGGAAGATTTCGCTGGCAAAGCCATACCAGCTGGTGTAGGGACTGCCTGAAAAGTGGTACACGCCGTATTCGGTGGGCTGTTCGGCGGCGATGTGTTGGGCGATTTGGATGAGTGCAGCGGCGATGTCGCCTGCGTAGGTGGGTGAGCCAAATTGGTCGGCAACGATGCCGAGTGTGTCGCGCTCGCGCCCGAGTCGCAGCATGGTTTTCACGAAATTGTTGCCGTGTTCGCCAAACACCCATGCGGTGCGCAAGATGATGGTGCGCGGGCAGGCGGTAAGCGCAGCGGTTTCGCCGTCTAACTTGGTTTGCCCATACACGCTTTGCGGCGCGGTGGCATCGCTTTCGCGGTAAGGGGTTTCGCCTTTGCCGTCAAATACATAGTCGGTGGAAATATGCAAAAACGCGACGCCGATGTCTTGGGCGGCTTCGGCGAGATGGCGTGTGCCGTCCACGTTGATGGCGCGGGCGAAATCGGGCTCGCTTTCGGCTTTATCAACGGCGGTGTGGGCGGCAGCGTTGATGATGATGTCGGGGCGGTGGGTTTGGGCAGCCTGAAAAACGGCGGCGCGGTCGGTGATGTCTAGCGTGTTGCGGTCAGTGGCGATAACGGTGGTGTTGGGCTGCGCTTGGAGTTGCTGCACGAGTTGGCTGCCGACTTGTCCGTTTGCGCCAGTGATCAGGTAGGTGGTCATGGAAGTTCCTTTTGTTGAGGGAGGGTTGAAAAAAAGAGGAGTATTGGGCATGAGATTGGTTTTTAGCTCCGCTGAAACTTGCTGCGCTCGTTTTAACTCCGTTGAAGCCTGCGGCTTTCAGGCTGCCTATTGCGGTTAAGGGGTAAGGCAGCCTGAAAATCAATTCTCACTTTGCTGTAAACATTAGCAGCAGTTTGCAATCTGTTTTTTCAAGCTGCCTATTTGCAGGCAACGATTGCGGCAGCCTGAAAGTGGGTTGGTGCTTTGTGGCAAACGTTGTTTGGAATTTTGCCATCCGTTTTTCAGGCTGCCTATTGCGGCTAACGGCTAAGGCAGCCTGAAAATAAGTTCAGCACATCGCAGATAGGAGAACAATTAAAGTAGCCTGCGTAGAGAAACTAAAACAATCAATGCTTTACAACAGCCGCTCAATCGGCAGCCATGAGAGCAATTTGCTCAACGCGCGTTTAAACAAGCTAGCTTGCGGCTCGGTGGTGTAGGGCGGCTGCTTGGGGTGGTCGGGGTCGTGCCATTGGGTTTTGCCGTTGGCATCAAGGGTTACATGATAGGCTTCGTGTTGGGCTTGCTGGTGCAGCTGCTGTTGCAGGGTTTGGGCGAGTTCGGGGCTTTGGATGACTACGCCCATTTCGGTGTTGAGCCGTGCGCTGCGGGGGTCTAAGTTGAACGAGCCAACGAATACGCGCTGTTTGTCCACGATAAAGGTTTTGGCGTGTAGGCTGGTGCTGGAATTACCTGTTAGCCCGCGGTCTTTGAGTTTGCGTTTTTTGTCGTTGCTTTCGGCTTTGAGTTCGTAGAGTTCCACGCCTGCGCGCAGCAGGGGTTTGCGGTAGCGCATATAGCCTGAATGCACGGGGGCAACGTCGGTGGCGGCGAGGGAGTTGGTGAGGATGGTGGTGTGGATGCCCGATTGGGTGATGGTTTGCATGATGTCTGCGCCTGTGCGCGTGGGCACAAAATAGGGGCTGACGAGATAGAGTTCGCGCTGGGGCGTGCCGAGGGCTTTTTGGATTTCGTTCCACACGTTTACGCGCACTTTGCGGTCTAGGGCTTTGGCGGGGTCGTCGCTCACCAGTTGGATTTGGCTGGGGTAGTATTTCAGGCTGCCTTGGGGGGAGGATTCGGGGGCGGGGTTGGATGTGAGAGCGTTGAGTTGGACGTTGCCTTGGGCGATGCGGCGGGCGGTGGGCTTGATGATGGTTTCCAACGGGTAGGCGGAGTCGCTGCGCCAATAGCGGTCAAATTCTTGCGAAATGCGCGTTACGATGCTGCCGCTCACCAGCACATCCATATCGGCAAAAGTGGTTTTTTGCGCGCTGTCGGTAAGGTATTCATCGCCAATATTGCGTCCGCCGATGATGCTGGCGCGATTGTCGGCGGTAAGGGTTTTGTTGTGCATACGGCGGTTTACGCGGGGAAAATCGGTTAAATAGCCGAGCGCGCGCCATTTGCGAATCAGAAAGGGGTTGAACAGGCGGATTTGGATATTTGGATGTGCGTTGAGCGCGGTGAGAATGCTGTCCATGCCGTTGGTATTGTTGTCGTCTAGCAGCAGGCGCACGCGCACACCGCGCTCGGCGGCTTGATGCAGCTTTTGCAGCAGTTGCTTGCCTGTGGTGTCGTTGTGCCAGATGTAGTATTGCGCGTCGATGGACACGTTGGCGTTGTCAATCAAGCTGGCGCGTAGGGCGTAGGCTTGGCTGGCTTGGTCGATGATGTGGGTGTGGGCGTTGAAGACGGGTTCGGTTTGCGGTTTGGTTTGGGTTTCCTGCGCGGGGGGCGCGGGGTTGGGGTCGCTGTTGGGCGGCAGGTTGAGGGCGTGTTCTAGCTGGGGGCTGTGGACGGTGGGGATGTAGATGGAGGGCTCGCGCTGGGAGAGGTCGGGGAGGGCTTGGCAGGCGGTAAGCAGGGGGAGCAGGAGAAGGGTGGGGCGCATAGGCGGCAGCCTGAAAAGGGGTTAGAAATGGCGCGTATTGTAACAAAAGGGCAGCCTGAAAATGGGGTTTCAGGCTGCCTTTGGTGTGGGCGGTTGGTTACTTATTTTGCCCAAAATCCATCAAGATGATTATTTTGAATATAGCGTTGCATTTGCTCGGGGACAGATAAAGGACTTTCTGCTTGTGGTGTAAATGCTGCCATAGATTGAGCCAATACCTGCACTGCTTGCACATTCAAGTAAGAATTGTCTGCGGTTTGTATGGTTTCAATACGGCGTGGAATAAACTTGTTATACCACCCCTCAACAGTTACTTGATCATCCTGTCCTAGCACTTGAATAACCAAATTGCGCCCTACGCGAGAAAACCATAAATGATTGTTATCTATACCATCGCCTAATTTCAGCGTATCTTTGCCGAAGCTATCATAAATGCTGTCATGTCCATCACCAAGGTTGAATAGATAAGTATCATTTCCCATACCTCCTTCTAAACGGTCATTGCCCGCACCACCCGCTAATGTATCCCTACCAAATGAGCCATAAAGACGATCATTCCCTGTTCCACCAACCAGTACATCACGCCCCCAAGAACCGTGTAGAACTTTATCAGCTTCAGGTAAAGGTTTAGCGACATTAAGTTGTAAAGGTAGATGCGCCGTTGCTTGGTGCGGGTCTGTTGCCACAACACGAATATTAAATTGACCCTCATCATCAGGAGTGCCACTTAACATTTGATTTTTTGAATCATATTTCAACCAAGCAGGCAAAGGCTGCCCATCATCTCGCTCCAAATGATAAGTCAGTTGTTCTGTTTCGCCACTGTCAGCATCTGTAAAAGAAACAGGTAATTTAAACTGCCAATTTTTGCCCATTTCCAAAGATTGTGGCGCAAGGCTGCCTGAAACTTCAGGGGCGCGATTGCTGTTTTCTACATGAATATGCCAATCTGCCGTGCTGCTTAATCCCGCTTCATCTGTGGCTGTAATAGTTAAATCGTATTCGCCTGCAGCATCAAAATCAGGCGTTGCAGCCAACGTGTGATTTTGCGTATCAAAACTTAACCAGCTTGGCAACAACCGCCCATCTTTCATACCAACAGCATAGGTCAAATCTTGGGTATGGTCGTCTAAAAATAGATATTCAGGCAGCTTAAACAAGGAATGCGTATTTTCTTGCAGCAACCAATCCGATAAAGCAGCTTGTTGTTTCGGTGCTTTATTTTGTTCCTCTAAAACAATACCAAGTTGTTTACTTTGGAAATTTTTAACAGTTGCCGCCACAGCATTTTTCTCATTAAGAATAAATAAATCATTACCTATTACTTTAAGAAAAATACCCTTATCCTGTTGCGATTTCCAACGGTTAAGTGCTGAATCAAACTGCCAATTTAGCTTATCTAATTCTATTGCCCCAATAGTGATTTTGCCCAAGCCATCGCTATCAGTAATAATATTGTGATTAGCTACTCCTGCATTGTTGAAAGTTTCTGCATCAATGTAATAAGTATCAAAGCCATTACCACCATCCAGCGTATTGATGCCTGAGCCACCATTTAGATAATCATCGCCTAAACCACCATGCAATGTGTCATTACCATCTTCGCCAAATAGATAGTCATTGCCACTATCAGCAGTTAAATCGCGGTTATCATCCCCCCATAAAATATCATCGCCCGCACCCCCTTCCAAAATATCATCGCCTGTTTGTCCAATTAACAAATCATTGCCATAACCACCATCAAGATAATCATTGTTGCCACCAATTGCCACGCGATGGACATTATTCGCCAAAGCAACAGCAGTTGTTAAGGTGTAATCTCCCGTTTCTGCATTAATGGCAAAATCCCATTTATCATTATCACGATGCGTAGCATCAAACGAATACAACTGAGTTTTCGTTGGGTCTCCCAACTTATCATTCGGCAACAAACGGTATTCCGTCCCAATTGCGCTACCTGGTGTAAACGTTGCATTGCCAGTGTAATCCACATCAAATGACGGCATATTGCCAGATAAGCGGAATGCCTTGCTACCAAAGCGCAAAAAGCCATCGCCAATCAGCACATCATCGCTTGCCCCACCATAAAGGAAATCTCTTCCTTCACCACCAACCAATAAATCACGTTCTGTGCTGCCCATAATCGTGTCATTACCCAAATGCCCGATAGCCCAATCGCCTCGTTCATTTTTGCCCGCTGTGAGCAAATGTTCCCCCTCTACACCTGTGTAAATCGTATCATCACCAGCCATGCCGTTAATCAAATCATGCCCTGCGCCGCCCACAATAAAATCAGAATCCAAACGCTGGTCATTTTCAGATTTAGTGGTATTGGCTGGCACAAATGCGCTGCCATTAATCATATCGTTGCCCGCATCACCATAAATGGTGTCTGCTCTCATTGAGCCAAACACGCGGTCATTGCCTGCGCCTAATCTCATTTGTGCGCTGCCATTGTAGCCAAACACCAAATCATCCAAATCACCACCTGTTAACACAGTATAAACAGGGTCATTTAAATAGAATGTATTAAAGCTGTTTGCATTGCCTGTTACATTGCGTTGGGTAGGATTATCCTCTTTTTTAGTATCATCCAAAGTGATATTCAGCGCGGTAAGCCCGCCTTTGCCATTATCGGTAGCTGTTTTGAAAAACTCCTTAATGGTTACGTTGTCTGAACCACCACGCAAATACACCACCAAATCCTGCCCTTGGCGCAGAGCATACATTAATGGGTTGCCTTGTGGGTCTTTATTTTTGCTATACCATAGGTTGTTGCTGCCAGTGGCAGTATTGCCAAGGCGTTCAAATTCGGCGATAAGCGTATTTCTGTCATATTGCGCCACCCCAATAACGGGGTCGCCTGTTGCGATACTTTCGGGATCAGAAAAGAAAATCTGACCTTTGCCATCTTCATCATGAATAATGTCTCGCTCAAGGGCGTAATACGTATCAAAGCCTATGCCACCAGTTAATTCGTCAGAACCACCGCGACCGATTAAAGTATCATTGCCGCTGCCCCCAAACAAAGCATCGCGATGTTTACCACCGACCAATTTATCATCCCCACCATTGCCAAATATGGTGTAAGCATCTTCAAAGAATTGGTTTGGATCAATGGTTTCGCTTTCGTTTGTGCCAAGAAATTCAACCTGTTTTGGGTCTTTCCATACTTGAAGTTCTTCAGGAATGGTATTTTCAACGGTTGCCATTAATACTCCCGTAAAAAATTCCCAATTAGTAACAGCATCTGCTAATGATTCAAAAAAGTATGATGAAAACGAAAAGTCTTTCGCATCAATTTCATTGTTACTATCAAAATCAGCATCAACCAATTTAATTTGTTCCATGCGGTTAGATAGAGTTGTGAAAAATGCTGAAATAAAATTAAAAATAATCGCATATGGAGAAATTAATTTACTAGCTTTGCTCACGGCTTGTAGTTTATTAGGAGCTAATTGTGATACTGATGATGAAATTTCGATTAGATTATTAATTAAGAGAGGGACATCTGAAACAATAGCCTGTATCAAAGATCTAGGCAATCTACCATTATTATAACTTTCATTTTTGTTTTCAATAAATATATATTCATGTTCTTTATCTGAATAAATATAATATCTATCAAGATTAATCAATATCCTTTCTGCAACCATTACAGCAGAACTGATATTTGTTACAACAGAAGTATGAGCTCTATATTTTCCTTTCTTGAGATTTTCTGCAATAATATTCGCTTCATCAGTAATAAGTAACAAAAGCGATCGCATAGTTTCTTTACGATTATTTGATTGGAAATTCATAATTGAACTCCAAGCATTATTTCCAAGACTTAAAACACTTAATGATTCACTATGTTTAGCCTTAAATTCGCTCAGTTTCTTTTCCATTGGTAGCCTCCTAATATTTAAATAAAATTAAAACGCATCATAAATAAATGTTTCTGTGTAAATTTTCCAATCAATCACAACATATTTTACTCTATGGCAATAATTGGGATCATTCTTCAATTGATTAAGAAAAAAATTTAGTCTCCTTCCCTTATTATCAAATGGTGTACCTTTTACATATGAAGTAAACATATCCATAGTCGGATAATTTTCTATCCTAACCAATATCCCAGTTCTCGATTGATTCATTCCTCTCTCAAAATATAGACATCCTTCTTTTATATTTTTAGGATTTTTCACAATTTGTCTAGCTATAATTCTTGGCATATATTGAATACAAAACATAAAACCAAAAAATGTTAGTGTAAAAATAAAAAGCAAAAAACTTGCCCAATCAAAGTTTTTATCATCTTCTTCTGATACTTCATAGTTCTGTTCATCATATTTCATAATTCACTTTCCTAAATATTATGCTTTTTAAGTATAGTTATTAATAAATAAATAAATATAAATTTTCAAATTAATCACAACATATGTTACCCGATAGTATAATCATTTGCTGTTTTAAAGAAATCAATTATTCAATCGCCATCTATTCTCATCTTTACAATTACTTTACTGTTATTTTCAATTTACGTCAATACGTTATTTTTAAATAAAAAGGCAGCCTGAAAACTGGCGGTTCAGGCTACCATAGGAGGGGATAATTAATGAGGTATGCGTTTTTGTCGGTTGGCAATTTCAATTAATTGGCAATGGGGTTTTTAGTGGCTTACTTTTTTGCGGTTACGATTGTTGCCTGAAATATAAAAATTATCCGAAATAAACGCTAGTTAATAAAATCATAAACAAAATAGCTATCCACATAAAAGCTAAAGATATTAGGTTTTGTGTAAGCATGAACAAACATGACTTTATTGCAGTAGTTATGCTGATTGTTTAAATATTCACGTTTTGACGCAAAATATTTTTTGCCTGATGGAAAGCTAAGGGGAAACAATGACCGCGAATTATTCACTATTGAATGCTGATTACCGCTTTTATCTTTATAAACCAATTTATATACTTTGCCCCAACGACTGTTATGCTGATAATACAAACAACCTTGTTGCAAATTATTTTTATCTTTTGATTGCCACCAACCTATCCAAAACGGCATGTGCATTGATACAAATAAGTGCAAAACTATCAAAATAAGCATGAGCATAAAGCCATAAGGTATCAGCATCAGTAATCTGTTTTTCTTTCTGATAAGGGCTATTTCGCCATCTATTATTTTAATAATTGCGGTTTTATCTTCAAATTTTTTCATTTTTTATGCCTACTGCTTGCGCGGCAAAAACTGCACCAAATGCGTATTTTCGGGCAACAGGGTTTTGGCAGCAAGTAATTGGTAATTTTTGAGTTTTAGTTGTTTGATGGTTTATTTTTTTGTTATGGTTGATTTCCTAAAATATAAAAGCTAGAAGATGAAATTTAATCAATAAAATCATAAATATAACCAAATTCATTACGCATGAAATAAATTTTTACTTTTTTTATTTTGTAACAATACTTCTTTTTAACGCCCCAATCTTTATTTCTATTTAAGCTATTCTTATATTTAAAATAGGCAGGAGATTTGTCAATTATTAAATCTTCAATTCTAGCACTATAATTATCTATTTTGTAAATAGTCCCTCTACGTTACGAACCTAAAAAATACAAGCATCCTATCTGTATATTTTTTGCTTCTCTGCTTTTCCAATAAGCAATGTCTTTTGGGATGGTGAGTAAAGCCATAAGATAGAGTGTGTATATAAGCAATACAATGCTAATTGCGATAAGTATAGAAGCGCGTATGTTGTCAATTATATCGGGCTTGTTTGTCTTCATAATTAGTAAAATTCACAACGGTTAAAGTGTCATCATTTTTCAGGCTGCCTTTTATCGCCTACTGCTTACGCGGCAAAAACTGCACCAAATGCGTATTTTCGGGTAGCAAGGTTTTGCGCAGGGCGTGTCCTTGGATGATTTCTAGCGTGAGCGTTTTCAGGCTGCCTTGTTGCCATGCTTGTTTTTAAAGTATAGGAAGTAATTGTATAAAATTCAGTAAATAAAATCATAAATATAACTAGAATCTTCATTTAAAAAATGAACATGCACATATTTTACTTTATAACAATAATTCTTTTCCCATTTTTCGCCATATCTATATTTATTAGTGGCTTTATTTTTGTTTTTATATTTTATAGATGCGGGAGAATTGGTAATCAATAAATCGCCAGATAAACTTCCATTGTGTCCATTTATTCTGTGTATAGCTCCACTCCTGTAATTTATTCCCATAAAATATAAACATCCTTCTTTTATATTATTAATATCTTTGCTTTTAAAGTAGGCGATGTGGGGAGGAATAAAAAATATTGCTGAAAAATAAAGCAATAATATTCCGTTAATAATGATAGCAATAGTAAGTAGTACTATTTGCACACGTTCTCTTATTTTATTAACTAAATCTTGCTTATTATTTTCCATGCTTATTCACTTCCATTAAAAATAAATAAACTACTTAATCTCTTTTATAATAACCAATCCGCATTCATATCTTATTTCTAAACAATCAATTCCTTAAAACTCCTTTTCAGGCTGCCTACCATCGCCTACTGCTTACGCGGATGAAACTGCACCAAATGCGTATTCTCTGGCAACAATGTTTTGCGTAGCGCGTGCCCTTGGATGATTTCCAGCGTGAGCGTTTTCAGGCTGCCTTGTTGCCATGCTTGTTGCACGATTTCTTGCGCGGCGGCTTCGTTGCTGGGCCGCAGGGCTTGCCAGATGCCTAGCTCGGCGATGTCTTGCAGCAGGGCGGTGGGGCTTTGGTAGCTGAGTGTTAGGCTGATGGTGTCCACGATGGGGTCGTAGAATTGGTGTTCCAGCAGGGCATCGCCAAGGTCGTGCATATCTACCAGCGTGGGGGCAGGGCAGGGCAGTTGGTGGTCTTGCAGGATTTGACGCAGCTCGGGCAGGCTTTGGTCGCCCAGATGGCTGAAAAACAGCATGCCGTTGTCGTGCAGGGCTTGCGACCAGTTGGCTAGGGTGTCGCTGATGTTGTCGGCGTGGTGCAGGATAAGGTTGCTCCACAGCATTTCGGCGCTGTTTTCAGGCAGCTTGAAAGTGAGCGGCAGCTGGGTTTGCGGGATTTGCCCTTTGCCTGATATTTTGCCCAGCCAGCCGCTTTGGGCGCGGCGGGCTTGCGCGGCTTGAGCGAGCCATTGGGGGCGGTGGTCGTATTCGCTGAATGTGGCTTGCGGATAGCGTTGAGCGAGCAGGCGGCGGCTGGTGTCGTGGTCTGCGCCGTGCAGCAGGATGGTTTGGGGCTGGCGGCGCAGGAGCAGCAGGCGGCTGTCCATTTGTTCGGCGATATGGGCGTGGATGGGGAGCATGGTGGTGATTGGGGGTAAAAATGGGAGATTTTAGGCAGCCTGAAAACGGGCAGCAAGCGGTAATCGGTAATCGTGCGTTTCAGGCTGCCTGAAAGCGGGGTTTGGGCTACAATGTGTTTTTTTGTAAACCGTGTTATTGAAAGGAAAATTATGTCGCAATCCATTATTACGGTTGTTGGGAAAGATCGCGTAGGCATTGTGTACAACGTTGCTAAGCTGTTGGCGGAAAATCAAATCAATATTGTGAACATTAGCCAGCAGCTGATGGGCGAATTTTTCACCATGATTATTTTGGTGGACACCGCACAATGCAGCCAAACGCCGCCGCAGCTGGCGGAATTGTTTGCCGCGGAAGGGCAAAAATTATCGCTGGAAATTCGTATTCAAAACGAAGCGATTTTTAACGCCATGCACCGCATTTAATTGCACAGGCAGCCTGAAAACGGCAAAGCCCCGCTTTCAGGCTGCCTTATCCCATCCCGTTTCCACCCAACGAAAGGCAGCCTGAAAATGAAAAAACTCTTGTTCACCGCCTTGCTCGCCGCATACGGCATCATCGCTCACGCCGCGCCCTATCCATCGCATGATTTGAGCAAACTCATTCAGCATAACGAATTGAATATACAGCTTGTTGATAACGTGCTAAGCGATTTGGACAGCGTTGCTGGCAATTATCCGCCGCGCTTTGACAACGATGCCGACCAGCTTCGCGCCATTGCCGAAGCAGGGCAGCTCAACCGCTTTTTGCAAGGCGTGATTGACGTGAAAGCCGTTACCCCAAAGCAGACCACGCAATACGTTAATATCCTATACCGCTTGGCGCGGCTAAACGCAATGGCGCACAACATGGACGTGCCCGATGCCGCCCCGATTGCCGATGGTTATTTTGAAAAAATCATCGCCCAGCTTAAAAACAAGCCCAAAGAAAAAGCGCGCATTCAAGGCGAATACGGCGCGTTTTTGGTGAGTAGCAACCGCGTAAACCGCGCCATGCAGTTATTGCAACAGGCGATTAAAGGCGGCGATACCAACGCGCATTTGCCGCTGGGCATTGCTTATTTAATGCAGGGCAACAAAGCCGAAGCGGTGAAACAGTTGCAAATCCATCAAAAACATTTTCCGCAGGACGAACGCTCGCGCGCCGTGTTGCAAGCGATTGAGCAAGGCTCGTTTCAAATACACCGCATAAAGCCGTGATAAACAAGGCAGCCTGAAAACGCCCAAACCCTATTTCAGGCTGCCTGAACATAATTAGCCGCCCCAAAGGCAGCCTGAAACCAAGCTCAGCGTAATCAAAATGCCCCAAGCTCTGATTAACACCATCATGCCAGACGGCTCGCGCCATTTTTTCAGCCTACATATCAACGGCAAACCATGCCGCCTGCTGTGGCAGATTATGCGCCTGCCAGCGTTGCCAACGCCCGTTGCCCCGAAAATGGGCTGCGCCAGCTTGCCGATTATTTCGCCCTGCAAAATCCATCATCCCCATCAGTTCAAAAGAAAGAGTAACCATGTCCCATATCCAATCCACCGAAATCCTAGAAACCATCCGCATGGTGTCCGACCAAAACTTTGACGTGCGCACCATCACCATCGGCATCGACCTGCACGACTGCATCTCGCCCGACATCAACACGCTCAACCAAAACATCTACAACAAAATCACCCGCATCGGCAAAGACCTAGTCGCCACCGCGCAGCATCTTTCCGCCAAATACGGCGTGCCGATTGTGAACCAGCGCATCTCGGTAACGCCCATTGCGCAAATCGCCGCCGCCACGGGTGCGGAAAGCTATGTGAGCACCGCGCAAACGCTTGACCGCGCCGCCAAAGCCATCGGCGTGTCGTTTATCGGCGGCTTTTCCGCGCTGGTGCAAAAAGGCATGTCGCCCGCCGACGAAGTGCTCATCCGCTCCATCCCCGAAGCGATGAAAACGACAGACATCGTGTGCAGCTCTATCAACATCGGCTCCACCCGCGCGGGTATCAATATGGATGGGGTGAAGCTGGCGGGCGAAATCATCAAGCAAACAGCCGACATCACGCCCGAAGGCTTCGGCTGCGCCAAAATCGTGGTGTTTTGCAACGCGGTGGAAGACAACCCCTTTATGGCGGGCGCGTTCCACGGCGCTGGCGAAGCGGATGCGGTGATTAACGTGGGCGTATCAGGGCCGGGCGTGGTGCAGGCTGCCTTAAAAGATTGCGCCAGCCAAAATCTCACCGAAATCGCCGAAATCGTGAAAAAAACCGCGTTTAAAATCACCCGCGTGGGCGAGCTCATCGGGCAAGAAGCGGCGAAAATGCTGGGTATACCGTTTGGCATTTTGGATTTATCACTCGCGCCAACGCCTGCGGTGGGCGACAGCGTGGCGCGGATTTTGGAAAGCATGGGCTTGTCTGTTTGCGGCACGCACGGCACCACCGCCGCGCTGGCGTTGCTCAACGATGCGGTGAAAAAAGGCGGCATGATGGCTTCCAGCGCCGTGGGCGGATTGAGCGGCGCGTTTATTCCTGTGTCGGAAGACGAGGGCATGATTGCCGCCGCCGAAAGCGGCGTGCTCACGCTGGACAAACTGGAAGCGATGACCGCGGTGTGCTCGGTGGGCTTGGATATGGTTGCCGTGGCAGGCGACACCCCCGCCAGCACAATTGCGGGCATCATCGCCGACGAAGCCGCCATCGGCATGATTAACAGCAAAACCACCGCCGTACGGATTATCCCCGTTACTGGCAAAGGCGTGGGCGAGCGTGTGGAATTCGGCGGGCTGCTGGGCTACGCGCCGATTATGCCGACCAAGGAGGGCAGCTGCGAAGCGTTTGTGAACCGCGGCGGGCGGATTCCTGCGCCTGTGCAGTCTATGAAAAACTGATTTGCTGGTAACGGCAAAAGGCAGCCTGAAACGTTGTTTCCCTCTTTCAGGCTGCCTTTCAGACGGCATCCAAGGCAGCCTGAAAGCCCAACCCAACCAATACAAAGGAAACCCCATGACCGCCTCCGACACCGAACATAACGAAGACGCAGACATAGAAATCAGCGAAAAAATCGAAGAAAACGGCTGCATAGAGCAACTGGGCTACGATCGTTTCATCCGCCTGTGCATCCTGTTTACAAGCGAAGCCGTGCTGCACGGCGAGCGCCAATCCCTGCCCGCCGCCGATTTGCAGCACGCGCTGGATTTTCTCGACGGCAAAACCACCGCCGCCGCATTGGACAGCCGCCGCGACAGCGCATGGCGCGACCACGACAAACTCAACCGGCAAAACGACCCCGCCGCAGCCGTCAGAAGGCTCACCCTCACCTTCCTCTTCCCCGACCTGTTGCGCGGCATCGAAGAAAAAGGGCAGCCCGACAGCTATGACTTCCTGTTCCTCAACCTGCTGTGGGACATCGACCCCGCCCTGTGCCACCGCTTTTGGGACTACCTGAGCGTACACATCGAAGCAGCCTGAAAAACCGTTTTCCCCTTTGCAGGCTGCCTTTTAACTAACGGAGTAAGCAATGATTGTCTTACCAATCGACACCTGCGAAACCTTCTGGCGCGCCTTTGCAGGCGAAATCACGCCCGCCGAATTGGAACAATGGATTTACGCGCACGATGCCGAGCTGGAAGCCCTGCTGCCCGATGATGTGTATCTGGATTTGATTTCGTTGGATTTCGCCGACAAGTGGGCGTTGCACGAAGTTGAAAAGCTGATGGGCGCTTATGTGCAGCGCGACAGCCAAGCCTATCAGCGTTATGAAGATGGTAAGCCCGTGCGGGAAGTGCGCCAATATCTGCGGCGGCTTGCGGCACAGCCCGACGATACTTTGGCGTTTGAATGCCTGCTGGATTACGCGCAGCATTTCCCCTTTTTGTATGATTTGACGGACAAAATGCAAGACTGGTTTATGAGCGGCTACCGCACGCCGCTGCCGCCCAAAACGCAAAGCCAAATCCGCAAGCTGGCGCAAGATTTGCTGGACGACATCGCCGCCGAGCGGATTGTGTTTGCCTTCACCACCCAAGGCGTGCTGTTTTGCTTGGATAACAGGCAGCCTGAAAATCAAAATCAAGCATTTTGGTGATACTATCCCCCAACCCCATCTACAAAGGAAATCCCATGTCCACCGCCCCCCGCTCCGTATTCTTCGTTTCCGACCGCACAGGCCTCACTTCCGAAAACATGGGCAACGCCCTGCTGGAACAATTTAGCGAACTTGCGTTCAAGCGCAGCACCCATCCCTTTATTGACAGCCCCGAAAAAGCCCACGCCCTTGTTGCGCAAATCAATGCCACCGCCGAGCGCGAGAACATTCATCCGCTGGTGTTTTCCAGCGTGGTCAATAACGAAATCCGCGCCATCGTCAAAACCGCCACCGCCGCCCATTTCAGCTTTTTTGATGCCTTTTTGGGGCAGCTAGAACAAGAGCTAGACAAACCCGCTCGCCACACCGTGCGCAGCCGCGTGCACGATGTCGCACGCTACGATGCCCGTATGGAAGCCGTCAATTTCGCCCTAAACCACGACGACGGCGTGTCCGACCGCGAGCTGCAAGAAGCCGATGTTATCCTGCTGGGCGTATCGCGCAGCGGCAAAACCCCCACTTGTCTCTATCTCGCGCTGCAATACGGCATCCGCGCCGCAAATTATCCGCTCACGCCAGACGACCTGGACAGCGACGATTTGCCGCGCATGGTGAAACCCTATCGCAACAAATTATTCGGGCTCACCATAGAACCCAGCCGCCTGCACAACATCCGCCAAGAACGCCGCCCCAATTCCACCTATTCCCATCCCAACACCTGCAAACAAGAAATCGCCGATGCGCAAGCCATCTACCGCCGCCACGCCATCCCGTTTGCCAACACCACGCATAAATCGGTGGAAGAATTGGCAGTGGAGATTTTGCAAGTCTGCAAACTGAAACGGCGCTTTTAATCTCGCCCATTATCAGCAAAAGGCAGCCTGAAAAACGGTTGGCATCACGTTAAGCGGTTTTTTGCGTAAATGGTTTTCAGGCTGCCTGATGATTCGCAATCGCCAAATGCTGCCGCTCCCCTTGTTCAACCGAACGCAGCATTTTTATCCCAAATCCAGCCTGAAAACTATGCACACCATTTTCAGGCTGCCCCAACCCACCACACACCACCCATCTCACCATGTCCCAAAAAATTCCCATCTCCGTGCTGATTCTGCTACACGACAACGCAGGCAACGTACTTCTGTTTAACCGCCTCAACCCCGACGGCTTTTGGCAATCCATCACAGGCAGCCTGAACACGCCCAACGAACCCCCGTTTCAGGCTGCCTTGCGCGAAGTCGCCGAAGAAACAGGTTTCAGGCTGCATCCGAACCAACTGCGCGACTGGCATCGCAGCGTAGAATACGAAATCTACCCCCATTGGCGACACCGCTACCCCGCAGGCATCACCCGCAACACCGAGCATTGGTTCTCCGCCCAAATCCCCGCAGGCAGCGCGCCCACATTAAGCGAACATTCCGCCTACGCATGGCTGCCCGCGCGGGAAGCCGCCGACAAAGTGTTCTCGCCGTCCAACCGCGAAATCATCCTTGAATGGCTTGCCCAGTTTGAGGCAGCCTGAAAAAGCAAAATCGCTTGGCGTTTTACCCAATGATTTTTGCTGAATAGATTGTTTTTCAGGCTGCCTAATCGTGCGAACAAAGGCAGCCTGAAAAAATATGCAAAGCGCATAGCACAATTTCTTAACACACTTTAAAATACGCCGTTTTTTGCACGCGACACGCGCCCCACACGAAAGCAAACCACCATGAAAAACAGAGTCAAAAATATCCACTTCGTCGGCATCGGCGGTTCAGGCATGTGCGGCATCGCCGAAGTGCTGCACAATTTAGGCTTCAACGTGTCGGGTTCGGACCAAGCGCAAAGCGCTACCACGCGCCATCTCAGCAGCCTCGGCGTGCGCGTGTTCCCCGGACACACTGCCGAGCATATTGACGGCGCAGAAGTCGTGGTCGCCTCCACCGCCATCAAGCCAGACAATCCCGAAATTCAGGCTGCCATCGCCCGCCATATTCCCGTTATCCCCCGCGCCATGATGTTGGCAGAAATCATGCGCTTTCGCGAAAGCATCGCCATCGCAGGCACACACGGCAAAACCACCACCACTAGCCTAACCGCATCCATTTTGGGCGCAGCAGGGCTAGACCCCACCTTCATCATCGGTGGAAAACTCACCGCCGCAGGCACCAACGCTAAGCTGGGCAAAGGCACATGGATGGTTGCCGAAGCCGATGAAAGCGATGCGTCATTTCTCTACCTATCGCCCGTGTTCACCGTCATCACCAATATCGACGAAGACCACATGGACACCTACAACCACGATGCCGACAAACTGCGCCAAGCGTTTATTGACTTCGTGCACCGCATGCCGTTCTACGGCAAAGCCTTTCTCTGCATTGACAGCGCCAACGTGCGCGCCATCTTGCCCAAAATCCAAAAACCCTTCGCCACCTACGGCATCGATGACGACAGCGCCGATATTTGGGCAAGCAACGTGCGCACCCACGGCGCGCAAATGCAGTTCACCGTAAACGTCAAAAAAACCGATGGCGTGCAAACCTTTGACGTAACCCTCAACTGCGCAGGGCGACACAACGTGCTCAACGCGCTCGCCAGCATCGGCGTGGCACTAGAATGCAAAGCCCCTGTTGAAGCCATCCAACAAGGCTTGGCAACCTTCGGCGGGGTAGGGCGGCGTTTCCAAAGCTACGGCGAAATCAACCTACCCCAAGGCGGCAAAGCGCTCGTTATCGACGACTACGGGCATCACCCCGTGGAAATGCAAGCCACGTTGTCCGCCGCGCGCGGCGCGTTCCCTAATAACCGCCTAGTGCTTGCCTTCCAGCCGCATCGCTACACCCGCACCCGCGATTTGTTTGAAGATTTTGTTACCATTCTCAACAGCGTAGATGCGCTTGTTTTAACCGATGTTTACGCCGCAGGCGAAGAGCCGATTGTCGCCGCCGATAGCCGCGCGCTCACCCGCGCCGTGCGCGTGCATGGCAAGCTAGAACCCATCTATTGCGCCGATGTGAACGCCGTGCCCGAAACCTTGTTGCACAACGTGTTGCAAGACGGCGATGTGGTGCTCACCATGGGCGCAGGCAGCATCAACCGCGTGGCGCAAGGTTTGGTGGATTTGGCGCAGCAAAAGGCAGCCTGAAACGCCGCTCAACGCAGTAAGCAGAGTGTGTAACGCAAGACACGCACCACCGCAAACCCTCAACACCATTTTCAGGCTGCCTCATCCACCCCATCATCAAACCATCCAAAGGCAGCCTGAAAACACATAAACCACGCCCCAAAGGCAGCCTGAAACTCACTCAGCAGCAAGAAAGCCCCATTCACCATGCAACAACCCCAATCATTCGGCAAAATCGCCGTCCTAATGGGCGGCTTCTCATCAGAACGCGAAGTCTCCCTAGTCAGCGGCAAAGCCATACTCGCCGCCTTGCAAAGCAAAGGCATAGATGCCCACCCCTTTGACCCCGCCGAAACCGAGCTTGCCCAATTGCGCGAACAAGGTTTTCAGGCTGCCTTTAACATCCTACACGGCACCTACGGCGAAGACGGCACCGTGCAAGGCGCATTAGAAGCACTTGGCATCCCCTACACAGGCTGCGGCGTGCTGGCATCTGCGCTGGGCATGGATAAATACCGCTGCAAACTCATCTGGCAAGCGCTTGGTTTGCCCGTGCCGCCCTTTGCCGTGTTGCACGACGACAGCAATTTTACCGCCGTAGAACAGCAACTGGGCTTGCCCCTATTCATCAAACCCGCTGCCGAAGGCAGCAGCGTGGGCGTACATAAAATCCAACGAGCAGGCGAGCTTGCCCAAATGTATCGCCAACTGCGCAGCGAAAACCTACACGGCGAAATCCTTGCCGAGCAATTTATGTCGGGCGGCGAATACACCTGCGGCGTGCTCAACCAGCAAGCCTTGCCCAGCATCCGCATCATCCCGCAAACCGAGTTTTACGACTGGGAAGCCAAATACCAACGCGACGACACCGTTTACCTATGCCCATCCGATTTAAGCGCAGCCGACGAACAGCTTATGCAAAGCCTTGCCAAACAAGCCTTTGCCGCCATCGGCGGCGGCAACACCTGCGGGCGCGTTGATTTTCTGAAAGACGCCGCAGGCAAAATCTACATCTTAGAAGTAAACACTCTGCCTGGCATGACCAGCCACAGCCTTATCCCCAAAGCCGCGCAGCAAAAAGGCATAGCATTTGCCGATTTATGCGTTACCATTTTGCAAACCGCGTTCAGCAAATAGGAAACCACCGTGCGATTTCTGCTCTATCTAACGCTCATATTCCTACTGATGACAGGCGGTGTGTGGCTCTCGCGCCAACCCTATTTTCAAATCGCCGAAATCAACATCGTCGCCACCGATGGCGCGGAAAAACTGCGCCGTGCCGATAAAAAACAGCTGTTTGAAACCATGCGCCCCTATTTAACAGGCAGCTTTTTCAACGTAAACCTACACGAAGCCAAACGCGCCGCCAGCAAATTAGAATGGGTGCGCAGCGTTAAAATAGACCGCATTCCACCTTCCAAAATCAAAGTAACCATAGATGAATACGAGCCCGCCGCCCGCTGGATACGCAATGGCGAGCAAGCAGGGCTGGTTTCGCCGCAAGGCGAGGTTTTTCAGGCTGCCTATGGCGAAGAATTGCCCGAGTTTGATGGCGATGTAAACGAACAAAAAGTGATGGCGGAGCAATACGAGAATTTCAATAACCAACTCAAACCTTTGCGATTAAGGATTATCCGTTTACAATATAGTCCCCGTGGGGCATGGGCAATGATGCTGAACAACGGCATTGAAGTTCGCCTAGGCAAAGAAGACATCAGCGCGCGCATGGCGCGGTTTGTGCGAGCGTTTCCCCGCCAGCTGCAAGCCAAAGCGCAATACATTGATTATGTGGATATGCGCTATAAAGATGCCTTTGCCACGCGGCTGCGCTCCGATGCCCCGCCGCCCGAACCCAATATTGAAGACATGATGCTGGATGATGAACTTATCACTGCCCCCAGCAATCAATCTTCCCCCAAACAAAGCGATAAATCCAAGAAAACCATCGCCAAAATTCAAACAAAAACCAAACCCAAAAAACAATAAACTGGAACAAAAATATGGCTGAAAATAAGCAATACGTTAGCGCACTTGATGTCGGCACATCCAAAGTCATCGCCTTGATTGGCGAAGTGGTTGCCGATGAAATCAACATTGTAGGCATGGGACTAGCCGAATCTCGCGGCTTAAAAGCAGGCATGGTAACCAACATTGATGCCACTGCCCAAGCCATTCAACAAGCAATGAGCGAAGCCGAGCGCATGGCGGAATGCAAAATTTCCAGCGTGGTAACAGGCATCTCGGGCAACCATATTCGCAGCCTGAATTCGCAAGGCGTGGTTAAAATCAAAGACGGCGAAGTTACCAAAGCCGATATTGAACGCGCCAAAGACACCGCCAAAGCGGTCAATATTCCGCCCGATCATCAAATTTTGCACACCGTGGTGCAAGAATACATTATTGACAATCAACCTGGTGTGCGCGAACCCATTGGCATGAGCGGCGTGCGCTTGGATACGCGTGTTCACATCATCACAGGCGCGGTAACTGCTTTGCAAAATGTGCAAAAATGTATTGAGCGCTGTGGCTTGAAAGTGGATGAAATCATGCTGCAACCGCTGGTGTCTGCCGATGCTGTGCTCACCGAAGACGAAAAAGAATTGGGCGTTTGCGTGATTGACATCGGCGGCGGCACAACCGACATCGCTGTTTACACCAACGGCGCGATTCGCCACACAGCGGTTATCCCCATTGCAGGCGATTTGATTACACGCGATTTGGCGCAAGCATTGCGCACGCCTTACACCGCTGCCGAGCGCATCAAAATTTTCCACGGCGTGGCTTTGGAAAACTTGGAAGGCTTGGATGAAATGGTGGAAGTGCCCAGCGTGGGTGATCGCTTGCCGCGCCAAATTTCGCGCCGCACGCTTGCCAGCGTGATTGGTCCGCGCGTGGAAGAAATTCTAGAACTCACATTAAACGAACTGCGCCGCGCAGGTTTCCCCGAGGAAGTTTTGACTTCGGGCATTGTGTTAACAGGTGGCGCATCTTTATTGCGCGGCGTGGTGGAATTGGCAGAAGATGTGTTCAATCTGCCTGCGCGCATCGGCGTGCCGCAAGAAGTGGGCATTTTGTCTGACCGCATTCGCAATCCGCGCTATGCCACCGTAATCGGTTTATTGCACGCGGCAAAAAAACGCGCCCAGCAAAACGGCGTTAGCGCGGGTAAACCTAATCGCCGCACCAGCAACACCGTTGCCGACAAATCATTGGCGCAAAAAAACGACAAGCGTCCTGTGCAATCGCCGCGCGATGAAGAACCCGATGATTTATTGCTGCCGCCCGAGCCAACGCCCCGCAAACCAGGCTGGCTCAGCAAAACAATCAATTGGATGAAAAACAATCTCTAATCCTTTTTCAGGCTGCCTATTGACGTTTGAAATCGCATGAGGCAGCCTGAAAATCCATTTTCACTTTTAACAATAACGACAAGCGCATTTTGGAGCTTAACTATATGGACAACAATTCTGTTTACAACTTCGCCGAAGGCAACACTGGACCTGCCGTTATCAAAGTAATTGGTGTAGGCGGCGGCGGCTGCAACGCCATCAACAACATGATTGACAACCCGATTCAAGGCGTTGAATACATCAGTGCCAACACCGATGCGCAATCATTGGAAAACAATAATGCTGCCAACAAAATCCAATTGGGCGCAAGTTTAACGCGCGGTTTGGGCGCAGGCGCGAATCCCGATGTGGGGCGTGATGCGGCGTTGGAAGACCGCGAAGCAATTTCCGCTGCCATCAGCGGCGCAAATATGTTGTTCATCACCACAGGCATGGGCGGCGGCACAGGCACAGGCGCTGCGCCCGTGATTGCTGAAATCGCCAAAGAAATGGGCATTTTGACTGTTGCCGTAGTAACGCGCCCGTTTAAACACGAAGGCAAACGCGGTATTGTGGCGCAGCAAGGCATTGATTTATTGAAACAACACGTTGATTCGTTGATTGTTGTGCCCAATGATAAATTATTAACTGCGCTGGGCAAAGGCGTTACCGTGCGCGAAGCGTTCCGCGCGGCAAACAATGTGTTGCGCAACGGTGTGGCGGGCATTTCTGAGATGATTACCAGCCCAGGTTTGATTAACTTGGACTTTGCCGATGTGAAAAACATGATGAGCATCACGGGCATGGCGATGATGGGCATCGGCGAATCCAAAGGCACAGACCGCGCTCGCATCGCCGTGGAGCAAGCCATTTCCAGCCCCTTGCTGGACGATGTGAGCCTGAGTGGCGCGCGCGGCGTGTTGGTGAACATTACCACTGCGCCCGATGCGTTTATTTTGGACGAATACGAAGAAATCATGGCGGTGGTGAACGAATACGCATCGCCCGATGCCGAGCTGAAATTTGGTACTGCCGAAGATGAATCGATGGCGGAAGACGTGATTCGCATCACCATCATCGCAACGGGTTTGAAAGAGAAAAACGAATCCAGCTTAACCACGCACCGCCACACGGCAGCGCCGATCGAGCCTGATTACAACCACAAAATGAACAGCATTTTCCGTTCAGCGCGCGATGTGCACAGCGCCAATTTGGTGGCGGCTGATTTTGCCAGCCAATCGGTGATTGATGATTTTGAAACACCCGCGGTGCTGCGTCGTCGTGGCAACAAGCCTGAATAAGCCTTCATCGGCAGCCTGAAACCGTATTCCTTTTTCAGGCTGCCTTTTTCTAACGTGCAATGAAAGGACGTTATCATGCAAGACACGCAATATCTGGATAAATTCCAAGCCATGCAGTTGGCGGCGATTTTGATTTCTGCCAAATCCAACGCCCAAGATGACGCGGAGCTAACGCATCGGCTGTTTGCTTTGGCGGAGCAAATTCGCAAGAAAGACCAAGAAGTCGTGCGCGGCTTGATTGGCAATCCGAAGTTGGGTTGTTAATGGATTGAATGCGGCGCGAACGATAAAAGGCAGCCTGAAAACGGGTTTATCCATTTTCAGGCTGTCTAATTTTATGCGCTGCCGCTTTGCTTGGCTTCCAGCATTTCCCAGCGTTCCAATTGTTCCAGCAACGCGGTTTCAATTTCATCCGCGCGCGCTTGCAATGCGCCTGCTTTTTCGTAGTCCTTGAATATTTCGGGGTCGGAAAGGGCGGCGTTGATTTCGGCTTGCTCGCTTTCCAGCGCGGCGATTTCATCGGGCAGCACGTCTAATTCGCGCTGTTCTTTGTAGGATAGCTTCACCGTGCGGTTGGCTTTGGGTTTCTCTTTTTCAGGCTGCCTTTCTTGTGCGGTGGCAGGTGCGGCAGCCTGAATTTTGCTTTCGCGGGCTTTGGCGTCCACATAATCTTGGTAGCCGCCGATGGATTCTTTCAGGCTGCCGTTGCCTTCAAACACAATGCTTTGCGTGATGACGTTATCCAAAAACATACGGTCGTGGCTGACGAGAAACACCGTGCCTGCGTAGTCGCGCAATAGGTCTTCCAGCAATTCTTGCGTGTCAATGTCCAAATCGTTGGTGGGCTCGTCTAGCACCAAAATATTGGCGGGGCGGGTGAACAGCTTGGCAAGCAGCAGGCGGTTGCGCTCGCCTCCCGATAGCGAGGATACGGGCGATTGGGCGCGGGCGGGGTGGAATAAAAAGTCTTCCAAGTAGCTCATGACATGGCGTTTTTTGCCGCCGATTTCCACAAAATCGTTGCCTTGCCCAATAGTGTAGAACACGGTGTCTTGCTCGTTTAACGCGCTGCGAAATTGGTCAAAATAGGCGACTTCCTGCTTGCTGCCGATGCGGATTTTGCCGCGTGTGGGTTGCAATTCGCCTAGAATCAGTTTGAGAAAGGTGGTTTTGCCGATGCCGTTTGCGCCGATTAAGCCGATTTTGTCGCCGCGTTGGATGATGGCGGAAAAGTTGTTCATGATGGGCTTGTCGCAGTATTGGAAGGAGGCGTGTTCCAGCTCGGCAACGATTTTGCCGCTTTTTTCGCCTGCGCTGAGTTGGAACGACACCTGCCCTTGCCGTTCACGCCGCGCGGCGCGTTGTTTTCTCAATTCTTCCAAGCGTTTAACGCGCCCTTCGTTGCGGGTGCGGCGGGCTTCGATGCCTTTGCGTATCCATGCTTCTTCTTGCGCGTGAAATTTGTCAAACAGGCGGTTGTGTTCGGCTTCTACGGCGAGTTCTTGCGATTTTTTCTCGCTGTATTTGGCGAAGCTGCCGTCGTATGAGCGCAGCGTGCCACGGTCCAGTTCGACGATGCGGGTGGCGATGTTGTCCAGAAAACGGCGGTCGTGGGTGATGACGATGAGGCTGCCTGAAAAGCCGCGCAATAGGTTTTCTAGCCAGATGATTGCGTCGATGTCTAGGTGATTGGTGGGTTCATCCAGCAGCAGCACGTCGGGTTTTTGCACCCATGCTTGGGCGAGGGCGACGCGTTTTTTTTGACCGCCCGATAGGTTGCCGATAAGTTCGTTTTCCGGCAGCCCAAGCTCGCCGATGGTTTGGCGGATGGCGGCATCAAATTGCCAGCCGTTTTGCGCTTCAATTTGGTTTTGCAGATGGTTGAGCTCTTTGATGAGTTCGCTGTTTTGGCTGCTTTCTAGCTGGTGGCTGATTTGGTGGTAGCGGCGCAGGATGTCGCGCAGTTCGCCCAAGCCTTCGGATACGATATCAAACACGCTCTCTTTGGGTGCGAACAGGCTTTCTTGCGGCACATAAACGATTTTCAGGCTGCTTTGGATGATAAGCTGCCCGTCATCGAGCTTTTGCACGCCGGCAAGGATTTTGAGTAGGGTAGATTTGCCTGCACCGTTGCGCCCGATTAAGCCGATTTTTTCGCCTTGGGCGAGTTGGAAGGCGGTGTGGTCTAGCAGGGGGACGTGTCCAACTGCGAAGCTGGCGTTTTCTAGGGATAGGATGGTCATGGTGTTGATTTTAAAGTGAATATAGATTTTCAGGCTGTCTCTGGGTCGTAGCCTGCTTGGATTTCTAGCTCGTTGCCGTGCAGGGTGATGATTTCGCCTGCGCGGATTTTGGCGGTTTTGCGGGTTTCGGTTACGCCGTTGCGTTGCACTTGCCCTGCGGCAATCAGGGCTTTGGCGTGTCCGCCGCTTTCGGCGAGTCCTGCTAGTTTAAGCAGGTCGCACAGGGCGATGTATTCTTGGTCTTCTAGGTAAACGGTGGCTTGCATGGAAGTCTTTCGGATGGGTTGGGCAGCCTGAAACGGGGGTGGTGTAAGCAAAACAAGTATGCGGCGTTGAACGGCGCTGCTGGCTTTGGTTTGGCGAAACTGGGTTTCAGCTACGCATATCCCTTTATACCCAAATCAAAGATTTGGACAAAGGGGCAAGGCTGCCTTTCGCTGTTGAGCATAGGCAGCCTGAAAACTATTCAAAGGTGTGTTCCGCGCTGGGGAAGGTTCCTGATTTTACTTCGCGCACATAGGCTTCAACCGCGGCTTGGATGCTGGTTTGCCCATCCATAAAATTTTTGACGAATTTGGCGGTTTTGCCGTGGTACACGCCGAGCATATCGTGCATCACCAGCACTTGCCCATCGGTGTCTTTGCCTGCGCCGATGCCGATGGTGGGGCAGGATAGGGCGGCGGTGATTTGTTTGCCCAGCGCGGCGGGCACGCATTCCATCAGTATCATGCTGGCGCCTGCTGCGTCGTGCGCTTGGGCATCGGCGAGCACGGCGGCGGCGGCATCGCCACGCCCTTGCACTTTGTAGCCGCCAAACACGTTGACATACTGCGGCGTTAGCCCGATGTGGGCGCACACGGGGATGCCACGTGCTTGCAGAAATTCGGTGGTTTCGGCGAGCACCGCGCCGCCTTCCAGCTTGACCATGTGCGCGCCTGCTGCCATCAGCGCGGCGGCTGCGGCGAAGGCTTGCTCTTTGCTTTGCTGGTAGCTGCCAAAGGGCAAATCGGCAAGGATAAGGCTGTGGCTGTTGCTGCGGGCAACGTTTTGCGTGTGGTAAACCATGTGTTCCAGCGTTACGGGTAGGGTGCTGCTTTGCCCTTGCACGGTCATGCCCAGCGAATCGCCAATCAGCAGGATTTCTACGCCCGCGCGGTTCATCAGGGCGGCGAAGCTGGCTTCGTAGCAAGTGAGCATGGTGATTTTTTCGCTGTTGGCTTTCATGGTGCGGAGCGTGTTAAGCGTTATCATGTTTTTTTCCTTCTGATTGAGATGTGTGGATGGGATGGGTTTTAGCTATGCTGAACTGCGTTTCAACCTTGCGCGTTGCGCTGCGGTATACCCCTTTATACCCAAATCAAAGATTTGGACAAAGGGGCAAGGCTGCCTTTGGTTGATTGATGCAGCCTGAAAACGAAGTTCCGTGCAGTAAAACGGGTTTAGCTAGTAAGCAGTAAACAAGGCTTTCAGGCTGCCGTATGCCATGCGGCAAACACAGTTCGCGCCAACTGTTCAGCAGCAGCTTGCTCTTGCGGCTGGGTAAAACGAATGTCCAAGCCCTCCGTGCTATCGTTGCAAACAATCAGATTGGCGTTTTGAAAACGAAACTGCCAGATGTCGGCATTGGGCGCGGGCAGATAGCTTAGGCATTCTATTGCATCGGCTTGTTCCAACAGCCGTTTGACGGCGCGGCTATCGGCATGGTCGGCGATGGGCAGCAGAAAGAGGTTGGGGCGAAGTTGGATGGTTTGCGACATGGTGGGCGAGTTGGTTTAGAACTGAAACGCTTTGCCGTTATGCGTGTTGCGGGCTTTGGCATCGGCGAGCATACGCGGAAAATCCAGCCCGAAGCGGTCGGCAAGGCTGTGGGCGCGTTTTTTCAGCTTGTCCAAGTTCAGCTCAGGCTTGCTGTTGAACGCCAGCACGGCGATGTTGCCATGCGTTTCGGCGGGAATTTCCAGCACACGGTTGTGGAAAATCGTGCGCAGGCGTTGGATAAACAGCGGATAGCGTTTGTCGCCGCTCCACCAGTTGGTCGCAAAAATGCCGTGTTCGCTAAGGGCTTGCTGGCTGTCGTGGAAAAAGGGTTCGCCCACCAGTTCATCGATGATTTGCACGCCGTCAAAGCCGTCCACCAAAATCAGGTCGGTGCTGCGATTCAGGATTTGGACGTATTCCGCGCCGTCCGCTTCTATGATTTGAAACTGCTCACCTTCGGGCGGCAGGCAAAACGAAGCGCGGGCGATTTTGATCACTTGCGGGTTGATTTCAATGCAGATTTGCTTGGCTTCGGGCAAATATTCCGCCAGCCAGCGGGCAAACGAGCCGCCGCCCAAGCCGATTTGCAAGATATTTTGCGGCACATCATCGGCAAACAGCATCCAGCTCATCATGGCGCGACTGTATGACAGCACGAGTTCGCTGGGGTTGTGGATGTTCATGGAGCTTTGGATGGTGGGCGTGCCCAGATGCAGGGAACGGATGTTACCCAGCTCGGAGATGTTGGCTTCGGGCAGCGTGTGGCGAAAGAAGCGGGAACGACGAAAAGGGTGGGGCATGGCGTTAATTTGTCGCGAATAAAAAGGGTTAAGGCAGCCTGAAAATGGGATGCGAAATGGAAAAAAGGGCGGATGGAAAATCCGCCTTGCTTTTTCAGGCTGCCTATTGGTTTTCTTTGTTGATAAGGCGCAGCAGGTGTTGCCCGTATTCGTTTTTCTTCATCGGCTCGGCAAACTGGCGCAGCTCATCGGAAGTGAGCCAGCCGTTGCGCCAAGCGATTTCTTCCAAGCAGGCAACTTGCAGGTTTTGGATGTTTTGAATGGTGCGCACAAAGGCGGCGGCATCGTGCAGGCTTTCGTGTGTGCCCGTATCCAGCCATGCGAAGCCGCGTCCCAGCAGTTGCACGTTCAGGCTGCCATCGTTGAGATACATTTCGTTTAGGCTGGTGATTTCCAGCTCGCCACGGGCGGAGGGTTTAACTTGTTTGGCAAAATCCACCACGCGGTTGTCGTAAAAATATAAGCCTGTTACCGCCCAATCGGATTTGGGCTGCTGCGGTTTCTCTTCAATGGAGAGGGCTTTTTGCTTGCCGTCAAATTCCACCACGCCGAAGCGTTCGGGGTCTTTGACTTGGTAGGCAAACACGGTTGCGCCGTGTTGTTGCTCGGCTGCGGCTTTAAGCGTTTGGCTGAAATGTTGCCCGTAGAAAATATTGTCGCCCAACACCAAGCAAACGTTGTCGTCGCCAATAAATTTTTCGCCGATGATAAAGGCTTGGGCGAGTCCATCGGGGCTGGGCTGCTCGGCGTATTGAATGCTGATGCCAAAGCAGCTGCCATCGCCTAATAAGCGGCGAAAGGCGTGGTTGTCTTCGGGCGTGGTGATGACCAAAATTTCGCGGATGCCTGCCAACATCAGCACTGACAAGGGGTAGTAAATCATCGGTTTGTCGTAAACGGGCAGCAGTTGCTTGGATACGCCGCGGGTGATGGGATAAAGACGGGTGCCGCTGCCGCCAGCTAGGATGATGCCTTTCATGTGATTTCTCCTTATTTTGCGATTGTGGATGGGGTTGTGGCGGGGCTGAAATACGCTTTGCTCGGTTTCAGGCTGCCAAAAAAGGCGCTATTTTACTGTGTTTAAGGTTGAGTGCCTATTTTTCAGGCTGCATGGGTTGCGGCAGCCTGGAAACGGTTGCGCGAGACACGCAATAAACGCATGGAAAACAATGGGATGTTGCTGCTAGATGCTTTCAGGCTGCATCAATGGCGGGCGCGATGGCAACAAAAGGCAGCCTGAAAACGATTTTAGGCAACCTTTTTTCAGGCTGCCTAAATGGGTTATTTTTTGCCATTTTAAAAATCGCCAAGCAATGTGTGAGCTTCTTAAAGCGTGGGTATGGTGGCAAGACGCCATGAAAATGCTCACAACCCAAGCCATGCCAAAGGCAGCCTGAAAATGGGTTGTGAACAAGACTTTTACACGCTCACCCCCGCTTTACGTGCAATCTCCAACCCTTCTTCCTTGCTTAAATAAACAGGGTTTTCGGGATGATGTTGGCGCACGAGTTTGCCGTGGTCAAACATCATCAGCTCATCGCAGGCAAATTGTTGCCATGTTTCGTTGTCGGTTAAGGGCAGGGTGGTGATAACGGTTACGCGGTCGTTGGGCGTGGTTACTTGGGCGAAGTCTATTGCCATGTCTTCGTCAATCAGATGGGCTTGCCCAAAGGGCGGCTGGCGGGTGATGTAATACAACAGGGTGCTGGCGTGGGCATACATCACGCGCCCGTCGGATAGGATGAAGTTGAACATGCCGTGCTGGCGGATTTCGGCGCACAGCTCGGCAAGCGCGTCAAACAGGGTGTTGGGGCAGGGGCGGTCGGGGAATTGGGCGCGCAGGCGGTTGAGCAGATAGCAAAAGGCTTGTTCGGAATCGGTGCTGCCCACGGGGCGGTAGGCTTTGCCGTTGAAATCGGGCGCAAAGCTGGGGCGTAGCTGCCCGTTGTGGGCGAAAAGCCAGTAGCCGCCCCACATTTCGCGCTGAAAGGGGTGGGTGTTTTCCAGCGAGTTGATGCCTTGCGAGGCTTTGCGGATGTGGGCGATGACGTTTTTGGATTTGATGTGGTAGTTGCGAATCAGCTCGGCAACGGGCGATTGCGCGCTGGGCTTGTCGTCCAGAAACAGGCGCAAGCCGCGCCCTTCAAAGAAGCCGATGCCAAAGCCATCGGTGTGGTGGTCGGTGAGCCCGCCGCGTTTGGAAAAGCCTGCGAACGAGAAGCTGATGTCGGTGGGGGTGTTGCAATTCATGCCGAGTAGTTGGCACATGGGGTGTTCCTTGTTGGGTTTAGGATTGTGGTTGAATTATTGGATTTCAGGCTGCCTATTATGGGGTGTTATGCGGCAAGATGATGGGACGATGGGCGAGGCATTTATCTACCACTTCCTCTGCGCTGGGGGCGTAGCCGCTTGCGCTGCCGTGTTCGGGGTAGAACAGCAAGGATGCGCCGTTGGGATGGGGGACGTTTTGGCCAAACTGTTCCATTAGCGCGTCTATTTCGGCTTCGCTGCCGTTGCTTTCTAGGATTTGGTTGGCAAGGGCGATAAGTTCGGCTCGGGTCATGGCGGTTTTCCTTGGGCGGATGGTTTTCAGGCTGCCTATGCTGTGGCGAATGATTGCTGCCAAAAATTAACGGCAACCATTTTCAGGCTGCCTGAAATATAAAATGTGATTATAATGCGATTTTTACTTATGGAAATCAACAAAAAATGCGTTTTCATCCCGATGTGATGGGCGTGGATCATCTCGCCGCACAAATCCGCAAAATCCCCAATTTCCCCAAAGACGGCATCTTGTTCCACGACATCACCACCGTGTTGCAAAGCCCCGAATATTTCCGCCTGCTGGTGGATTTGTTCACTTATCACTATATGGGGCAAAAAATTGACGTTGTCGCAGGCTTGGAAGCGCGTGGTTTTATTATTGGCGCGGCGTTGGCGTATCAATTGAATGTAGGATTTGTGCCCATTCGCAAAAAAGGCAAGCTGCCGTTTGACACCATTTCGCAAACCTACGCGCTGGAATACGGCGAAGCCACAGTGGAAATCCACAAAGACGCCATCCGCGAAGGCAGCCGTGTGTTGCTGATTGACGACTTGGTCGCCACAGGCGGCACCATGCTGGCTGGCGTGGAGCTTATCCGCCGATTGGGCGGCGAAGTGGTAGAAGCCTGCGCCATCTTGGAGTTTACCGATTTGGATGGCGGCAAAAAAATCCGCGAGAAAAATGTGCCATTGTTTTCATTGTTGAAAAACGATGGTTCTATGTAATCCTATCCAATAAACAAAAAAAAACAGCTCAATCAACACGATTTGAGCTGTTTTGCTTTTTCAGGCTGCTTGTTGGCGTTTATTCATCATCCGAACGCTCGCGGTACAACACCAAAAGTTTGCCAATATGCTGCACCAATTGCGCTTGCGTTGCGGCGCATAATTCTTCGCTAATCAACAAACGCTCTTCGCGGTCATCGCCCAACACACGCACTTTAATCAGCTCGTGCGCGCGCAATGCCGTTTCCGTTTCGCGGATAACCGCTTCGGTTAAACCATGCTGCCCAATCATCACAACAGGGTTTAAATGATGCGCCCGCGCGCGCAGCGCCAAAATTTCTTGCTTGCTTAAAACAGGTTTCTTTTCCATTCAGTTCTCATTGTTTAGTGTTTACAAAATCAAACGCGATTATACGCGAAAATCAGAAAAACTTGCGCTTGCACAGCAAACATTATTATAATTCGCCGTTTTGCAACCTTGCCGCCCGCAATCGCATGGCGAGCGGCTGTTTTTAACCAACCGTAAGGAGATAACATGCGTCATTACGAAATCGTGTTTATCGTTCATCCAGATCAAAGCGAGCAAGTGCCTGCTATGGTTGAGCGTTACAAAACCATGATTACCGAAGCAGGCGGCAAAATTCACCGCTTAGAAGACTGGGGTCGCCGCCAATTGGCTTACCAAATCAACAAGTTGCACAAAGCACACTATGTGTTGATGAACATTGAAGCCACCCCAGCAACCATCGAAGAATTGGAAACAGGTTTCCGCTTTAACGATGCAGTATTGCGTCATCTCACCATCCAAAAGAAAGCAGCCGTAACCGAGCCATCTGTGATGATGCAAGGCGAAAAATCTAAAAATTTGCTGAACGGCGAAGCTGCTAGCGAAAAAACTGCTGAAGCATAATAATTGAACAATCAATTTCGGCTGACCGCTCTTTTGCATAAGGTTGATGTTTTGCGCTACACGCCAGCGGGTGTTCCCGTGTTGGATGTGGTGTTGCAGCATGAAAGTATGCAAGAAGAAAATGGTTTGCAGCATCAAGTTAAATTTGAATTGCCTGCAAAAATCATCGGTGAGCAAGCCAAAGCATGGCAACACAAAATAGGCACGATGGTTGAAGTGAGCGGTTTTTTAGCTCAACGCAGCCAAAGAATTTTTCGCCCCGTGTTGCGTATTCAAAATATTCAAGAATATAAAGGTTAAAACGACATGGCTCGTCAAACATTTAAACGTCGCAAATTCTGCCGCTTTACGGCAGAGAAAATCCAAGAAGTGGATTACAAACAAGTTGATTTGCTGAAAGACTTTATCACTGAAAACGGCAAAATCATTCCTGCCCGCATCACTGGCACAAAAGCACACTATCAACGCCAATTGGCTGTTGCTGTGAAACGCGCTCGTTTCTTGGCTTTGCTGCCTTACACTGACCAACACAAATAATCAGGAGTACACACTATGCAAATTATTCTGTTGGAACGCGTTGCTGGTTTGGGCAACTTGGGCGATGTGGTTACCGTGAAAAACGGTTACGCTCGCAATTTTCTGATTCCTACTGCCAAAGCAAAACGCGCTACCGAAGCCAATTTGAAAGAATTTGAAGCTCGCCGCGCGGAATTGGAAGCGCGCCAAGCTGAAATCTTGGCTGATGCGCAAGCGCGTCAAGCTAAATTGCACGGTCAAACCATTACTATCGCACAAAAAGCGGGTGTGGATGGTCGTTTGTTTGGTTCGGTTACCAATGCGGACATCGCTGCGGCGATTGTGGCTGCTGGCATTGAAACCGTTAAATCAAACGTTCGTTTGCCAGAAGGCCCTTTCAAAGCAGTTGGCGAATACGAAGTGGAAGTGGCGCTGCACGCTGATGCATTGGCAACGATTACTGTGGCTGTGGTTGCTGCGGCTGAGTAATTTTGCTGTTTAAAGGCAGCCTGAAAACGATAAATAGTCGTTTCAGGCTGCCTTTTTATGTGGTCTGTTCATGCGGATATGCAGGCAATAAATAAAGGACGGATAAGCAATCCGTCCTTTATTTGGTTGGGTGCAAGCTCGTACCTGTTTTCAGGCTGCCTTAGTGCTTCATCAGCCCAAAATACGTTTCGGCGCATTTAAAGCCAAAGCCAACATAGGCGCGGTTGAGTGCTTCGTATTTAACGTCGGCTTCGGTGCGCCCGCCGCGGCTAAGTGCGGTGTTGAGATGCCCCAAGTGGGCGGCGGCGTGTCCGATTTCGGCTAGAGCGAGAATGTAGGCGGTTTGGCTGTTGTCCATGTCGGCGACTTCTTCTACTAGGTGCGACATTACGCGAAACCAGCGTTTGGTGCCAAGGTCAATGTCTAATTCGCCCGAGCCGAATTTGCGAAAATCGCGCAGGGCGTTTTCTACATGGAATTTGGTGCGCGGGTGGGCTTGGTCTTTCAGGATTTCGGCTTGGGCGATGGTGCGCTCGTAGTAGTCGTAGAGTTGGTCTAGCGAGTAGTCGGTGATGTCGTAGAGTTGAGTCATGGTTTTGTCCTTTGTGGGCTGGGTTAGGAGATTAGCGTTTTCAGGCTGCCTTTTGGATGTGGGCGATGGCTTCCAGTTCCACCAGCAAATCATCGCGGCACACATCGCCGATGGTGTAAACCACGGGCACGCCTTGCAGCCGCCGTTCGCATACGGCGCGGACGGTTTCGTAGTCGGCGGCGTGTTTCACATAGGCGCGGACAACGGCTAAATCTTGCAGCGTTGCGCCGTAGCCTGCGAAGCCTGATGCGGCGAAGTTTTCGGGGGCGATGAGCGCGGCGATGTTGAGCAGCGTTTCTTCGGTTTGCTTGGCGGTGTTGCCGATGTGTTGGGTTTCGGATGCGGTGATGGATGCGGTGCCCGACACATACACGGCGGCTTGGTTGTCGTATATCACTGCCATGGCGCGGGCGAATTTGGGTGTTTCGGGGCTGTAATGCCGTGCGTATTCAAAGGCGGGGGTTTGGCGGGGGTTTTCCAGCGGTAGGGTGAACACGTCGGCGCGGCTGGTGATGAGCGCGGTGCTGCCAAGGGCAACGTCTTCGCCGCCCATGCCTATGCCGGTGGAGGCGGGGTACACGTCAAAGTTGGGCTGGGTTTTCAGGCTGCCTTTGAGGAATTTTGTCTCGCCAAAGGCATCGGTGCGGGCGCGGTTGAGTTCTTTGTAGCGTTGTTCTTGGTCGGCAACGCGGTTATCGGGGGCGACGATGCTGCCCATATAGAACCATGTGCGGAACACTTGGTCTAGCCTTGCTCCGCCTTGTTGGAGCAGCGCGATGTTGTCGTTTAACACGGTGAGCGTGTCGGCATAGGCGTTTTCGCGCGGGGCTTTGCCGCCCAAATAGGCATCGGCATGGGTATGGATGAAGGTGATGCCGTTGTGCTGCACTTTGGTTAAACCGTTGTTTACACGGGTAACTTCTGCGCCTGACACGGCAACGATTTCGGCGGCGAGCAGGTTGCCATCGGCAGGGGCTTGGCTCACAAACGCGGAAAGCGGTTGCGCTGCGCCTTGTTGCGCGGCAAAGAGTTGGGCGACTTCGTCCAAGCGGTCGGCATCGCGCAGAAAGATGGTTTGGCGAACGATTTGTTTGTCGGCAAAGTGTTGTTGGATTTGCGCGACGATGTTGGCGGCTTGCTCGGCATAGCTTGCGCCGCTTTTGGGGACAATCACGGCGTAGGCGTAGTTTGAGAAGCGGTCGGCTTTGAATTGGCTTTGTTGCGGGGTCATGGGGAAGCTCCTTTTGGATTGGCGATTGGGATTGGGGGGTATTGTTTTAGGCAGCCTGAAAATGTTTTACTCGTTTTAATTTCGTTGAAGCTGCGGTTTTGGCTTCGCTGAAACTCACGTTGCTTGTTTTCAGGCTGCCTTTGGCGTAGTGCAATCACCCAAGGCAGCCTGAAAATATTGGCTCACGCTGCGATGGCTTCTTCTGCGACAACTTCATCGTTAAACGCAAAATTGGGTTGAATTTTGCCATCCGCCAGCGCGAGAAATTCATCCACGCCTTTAAACGCAAAGTTCACATAGGCGGTTTGCAGTTTCACATATTCGGCATCGGCTGTGGTGCGAGCGCCACGGCTAAGCGCCATGTTTACATGCCCCATGTGCGATGCGGCGTGGGCAACTTCTGCGGCAGCCAAAATATAAGCCGATTGGGTAGCGTTCATATCGCCCACTTCTTCGGCAAGTTTGGTGAGTTTTTTGAACCATAATTTGGCACCCTCGTCTGTGCCCAATTCGCCTGATACAAAGCGGCGCAGGTGGTCAATCGCTTGTTTAACGGTGGGCAGGGCGCGTTTGTGCGCATGGGCGATGTTTTGCTCAATGATGTCAATGCCTTGGCTTAGGCGTTGATAAAGCTCGGCAAGCGGGGTGCTATCGGATACGGTAAAAAGCAGTTGTTTAGACATGATTGTGTTCCTTGTATTGGGTTTATCAGGGCTGCAATGCGGCGCAATCATAGTCTTTTGAAATTTCGTTTTCCAAGAATGTTTTTGAATATTGATTATGCCTTGCGGCATTCTAAAAGATATAAAAGAAAGGCATAAGGCAGCCTGAAACGCGCGTTGGCAAGGCGAAAGCGGATAAAGATTGCCCAACCATTGTAAAATCCGCTTTTCTTGTTTTCAGGCTGCCTGAACATCCGCCATGAACCGCCGCCAATTCTTGCAAACCACCGCCACCCTTGCCACCGCCGCTTCCGCATCATGGCTGGGCTATCGCTATCTTTCGCGCCCGCCCAGCATCAGCGTAAACAAAGTCGGCTTGCCGCTTGCCCATCTGCTGCGCGACCAACAGCTCAACGCCACCCCCAGCCGCGAACACGTTTGCGAAACGCTGATTTTGGGCAGCGGAGCCGCCGCGCTTTCCGCCGCGTGGTATTTGGCGCGCAACGGCTACACCAATTTCTGCATCGCCGATGGCTTGGAACGCAATGGCAACAACGCCGCCTATGCCTATTCAGGCAGCCTGAAAATGAGTAAAGCGAATTTCAGCGAAGCTAAAACGAGCGCAAGCAGCGAACCGCCGCTTATCGCCCCCAGCGGCGCGCACTACCTTGCCCAGCCCTCCGCCGAAAGCAGCCACATCCGCCAAATGCTTGCCGATTTGGGCATCATCGAAGGCTTCGATGGCGCAGGCAACCCCATCTACCGCGACACCGATTTGGTAAACGCCCCCGATGAACGCCTGCTCATCAACGGCGCATGGCAATACGGCATTATCCCCCAGCCGCACGACCCCGACACCCGCCGTTTCTTCGCCCTAATCGCCCAACTGCTGCACGCCCGCGGCAGCGACGGGCGAAAAATCTTCGCCATCCCCATCGCCCTATCATCGCAAGATGCCCAATGGCGCGAGTTAGACCGCCAAACCTTTGCAGGCTGGCTCGCCGAACAAGGCTACCAATCCCCCCGCCTGCTTTGGTATCTGGATTACTGCTGCCGCGACGATTACGGGCAAGGCATCGCCCACGTTTCCGCCTACGCAGGGCTGCACTACTTCGCCGCCCGCGGCAACGAACACGCCCCCGTGCTCACATGGCCAGACGGCTTAAACCACCTATCCGAAGCCATCCGCGCCCACGCCCAAATCCAAAGCCGCCCACAGCTGCCCGACCAGCGCGAACTCACCTATAAGCAGCCTGAAAGCTATCCCTACATCGCTAGCCACATCGCCGAACACAGCGACCACGTTCGCATCACCCTGCGCCACATCCACACAGGCGACACACGCAGCATCCGCGCCCAAAACGTCATTTGCGCCATGCCGCTCAACATCGCCCAACGCATCATCCAAAACCCCCAGCGCTACGGCTTCGCCCCCGATTTCAGGCTGCCCCCATCCGCCCCGTGGCTCATCAGCAATTTCGTGCTACACAGTTTCCCCGCCGAGCCCAAGCGCAGCGAACTCGCATGGGACAACATCATCTACGGCAGCCAAGGGCTAGGCTACGTCGTCGCCAGCCACCAACACCTCCACGTCGCCCGCCCCAGCCACACCCTCTTCACCGCCTACACCGCGCTCAACCACGACAGCCCAGCCAACGTCCGCCGCCAACTGCTCAGCGCTGCCCCCCGCGACCTACTAGACATCGCCGCCCAAGACCTGCTCACCGCATACGGCAAAAAATTCTGGCAACACGTCGTCCATGTAGACATCACCGTCCGCGCCCACGCCATGAGCGTCCCCAGCGCAGGCTATCTCACCCAGCCCACACTGCTCACCCTGCGCCAACACCAATCCCGCCTGCACTTCGCCCACAGCGATTTAAGCGGCTACTCCGTGTTTGAAGAAGCCGCATGGTGGGGCGTAGCAGCCGCCCAACGCATACTCGGCAAACGATAGGCAGCCTGAAAACATATTTCACACGTTTCAGGCTGCCCACAATAGAGCGGCGACGGCTCATCGCCAATCACGCATTAAACGACATCGCACTTACAATAATTAGGCAGCCTGAAAACCCCTCCCCTCATTTCCAGGCTGCCTATTATGTTTACAAACATAAGCATAAGACACACGATTACCAACATCAAAAGCAGCCTGAAAAAACAAAACCGCTTGACCATAAGCCAAACGGTTTTTGCCAGATAAATGAGATTTCAGGCTGCCCCAAAGATTCTCTTAAAGGCAGCCTGAAACCCAATCCACAAAATCAATTAACGCTTACGCTTCAACCGATTGCAGCAACTCCTGCAATTCTCCCGCTTCAAACATTTCCGCCAAAATGTCCGCGCCGCCCACAAATTCGCCCTTCACATAAAGCTGCGGAATAGTCGGCCAATTGCTGTATTCCTTAATGCCTTGGCGCACTTCATCATTTTCCAGCACATTAACAGTTGCAAAGCTCTCACAGCCCGCCGCTTTCAAAATCTGCACCGCGCGTGATGAAAAACCACATTGCGGAAACTGCTTAGTACCTTTCATAAACAAAACAATCGGATGAGTGGTAACCACTTCTTTAATTTGTTCTTGAATGCTCATTGGTGTGTCCTTTGATAGGGTGTGAAAAAACCGCGATTATAGCGATTTTTCAGGCTGCCTGTGTTAAGATTTACCCCTATTTTTAACAAAACTTAGGACACCCATGACCCACCGCATTCTCACAGGCGTAACCACCACAGGCATCCCCCACCTTGGCAACTACGTTGGCGCCATTCGCCCCGCCATTCGCTCCGCAGCCCAAGACAACGCTCAATCCTATCTCTTTCTTGCCAACTACCACGGTATCATCAAATGCCACGATCCCGAAATGATCGCCGAATCCACCCGCGCTGTTGCCGCCACCTGGCTCGCCTGCGGTTTGGACACCGAACGCACCACCTTCTATCGCCAATCCGACATCCCCGAAATCCTAGAACTCAACTGGATTCTCACCTGCATCACCGCCAAAGGCTTGATGAACCGCGCCCATGCCTACAAAGCCGCCGTGGACAAAAATATCGCCGAAAATCAAGACCCTGACTACGAAATTGAAATGGGGCTATACAGCTACCCCATCCTGATGACCGCCGATATTCTCATGTTCAAAGCCAACAGCATTCCCGTTGGACGCGATCAAATCCAACACGTTGAAATGGCACGCGACATCGCCCAACGCTTTAACCATCGCTTTGGCAAGGAGATTTTTGTGTTGCCCGAAGCGACGATTGACGAAAACGTGCAGCTACTGGTAGGGCTGGATGGGCGCAAAATGTCCAAATCCTATGGCAACACCATCCCGCTGTTTCAAACGCCTAAGCAGCGGCAAAAATCGGTCAACAAAATCGTAACCAATCTAAAAGAACCAGGTGAACCCAAGCAAAAAGACGAAAGCCCATTGTTTGAAATTTATCAAGCATTTAGCACGCCCGAAGAAACCCGCGAATTTGAAAAAATGCTCAACGAAGGTTTGGCATGGGGCGAAGCTAAAAAACTGCTTGCCACCAAAATCGGCGCGGAGTTGGACGATAAAACCGATGTGTACAACGACTTAATCGCCAACCCTTCGCGCATTGAAGATATTTTGCAAGCAGGCGCAGCCAAAGCGCGAACCGAAGCGCGGGAATTGTTGGCAGAAGCCAAAGAAGCGGTGGGCATTCGCACGCTGAAATAGGTTTCAGGCTGCCTTTTATATTGTTGCTTAACCCATTTTCAGGCTGCCTTTGCACACACCATCAAGGCAGCCTGAAAACCGAAAATCATTTAAACCCAATCGTTTACAAGGAAACCCCAAATGACCCAACACCACAAACTCATCATTCTCGGCTCGGGCCCTGCTGGCTACACCGCCGCTATTTACGCCGCGCGCGCCAACTTGCAGCCCGTTATCATCACAGGCATGGCGCAAGGCGGGCAGCTGATGACCACCACCGAAGTGGACAACTACCCACCGTTTCCCGATGGCGTGCAAGGGACTGAATTGATGGAGCAATTTTTGAAACACGCTGAACGCTTTGGCACGCAAATTGTGTTTGACCAAATCAACAGCGTGGACTTGCAACGCCGCCCATTCACGCTCAAAGGCGACATGGGCGAATACACTTGCGATGCGCTGATTGTGGCAACAGGCGCGTCTGCCAAATATTTGGGCTTGCCCAGCGAAGAGACTTTTGCAGGGCGCGGCGTGTCAGCTTGTGCCACTTGCGATGGTTTTTTCTATAAGGGGCAAGACGTTGCCGTGGTGGGTGGCGGCAACACGGCGGTGGAAGAAGCCTTGTATCTTGCCAACATCGCCCGCACCGTTACCCTGATTCATCGCCGCGACACTTTCCGCGCGGAAAAAATCATGGTGGACAAGCTGATGAAGCGCGTGGACGAAGGCAAAATCATCCTGAAAACCAATGCCCAGCTTGCCGAAATTTTGGGCGACGATGCGGGCGTAACAGGTGCGCGTTTGCAAAAAAACGACGGCAGCAGCGAAGACATCGCGGTGAAAGGCGTGTTCATCGCCATTGGACACCAGCCCAACACCGAAATTTTCAAAGGGCAGCTAGACATGGATGCCACGGGCTATTTGATTACGCGCGGTGGCAACGATGGCAACACAGGCGCAACCAATATTGACGGCGTGTGGGCGGCGGGCGATGTGAAAGACCATGTGTATCGCCAAGCAATTACCAGCGCGGCAAGCGGTTGCCAAGCGGCGTTGGATGCGGAACGCTGGCTGGATAGTCAGGCATAAGCGCACAGGCAGCCTGAAAACCATTTTTGCGGTTTCGGGCTGCCTTAGCGTTTTAAATATACGGCGTAGAGTGCATGGCAAAAAATCATGCGCCCTTGTTTGCCAACCCCAAAGGCAGCCTGAAACGCCCTATCCCTTTTCAGGCTGCCTATTCCCCAAAATCCGAAACCTTCGCCAACCCTGCAACCAATGGAGCATCAACGGCTCGCCGACCTATTTTCAATCAACCCAATCATGTTGAATCAACTATTTGGCGACGAGCCGTCGCCGCTCCATGTTAGATTTCAGGCTGCCTCATCCCCGCAATCCCTTCATACCCATCATGCCCCAAACCCTTATCCTGCAATCGTCCCACCTCGCCCGCGCCGCGCTGCCCATCAGCCGCCACTATTTTGACCTGCCCGCCACGCTGCCTAACGACATCCTGCGCCTGCCCACTCATGGCGATTACCCCCGTCTGCCCGCCGCAGCCGCCGCCGAATTTCAGCAACAGCAAATTGACTACGCCCTAATCCCCGACACGCCGTTTTCTGCGTTGAAACTGGTGGTCAGCGATATGGACAGCACCTTAATCACCATCGAGTGCATTGACGAAATCGCCGATGGCGCGGGGCTAAAAGACCAAATCGCCGAAATCACCGAACGCGCCATGCAAGGCGAATTGGACTTTGAACAATCGCTGCGGGAGCGCGTTGCCCTGCTCAAAGGGCAGCCTGAAAACCAGCTTGCCGAAGTGTATGAACACAAGCTGCAACTGGCGCAAGGCGCGGAAGAATTTATCCGCGATTGCCAAGCGCATGGCATCCGATTTTTGCTGGTGTCGGGCGGCTTTACCTATTTCACCAACCGCCTGCAAAGCCGCTTGGGGCTGGATTGGGCGTTTGCCAACCAGCTGGAAATTGCCGATGGCAAGCTCACGGGCAAGGTGTTGGGCGATGTGATTGACGCGCAAGCCAAAGCCAATTTGCTCAACCAATATCGCCAAGCCATCGGCGCAACGCGTGAGCAGGTTTTGGCGATTGGCGATGGCGCAAACGACATCCCCATGCTGCAAGCCGCTGGCTTTGGCGTGGCGTATCATGCCAAGCCCAAAACCCAAGCCGCTGCCACCGCGGCGATTAGCCATCACGGCTGGGAAGCGGTGCGGCGATTGTTTACATGATTTCGGATGATCAGGCAGCCTGCGTAGCGAAGCGAAGTTGCGAAGCTAAAACGCGCTTCGCTACGCACTCTGCCGATAAAGTAAAGGAAAAACCATGTCTCGCTATCCTTATCTACGCACCATTCTGCTTTATGCCCTGTTCGGCGGCGTGCTTGGCGGCGTGTTGTTTTTCATTGCCAGCTGCCTAATCCCCGGCGACGACTGCAACGGAACGCCCACCCTACACGGCTTGTTTACCCTGCTTTGGGGCAGCGCGCTCGTTGGATTGCCCGCCGCGCTGTTCACAGGCATTGTCCTTGCCGCCTTGCGCCGCTATCGCAGCCCCAGCAGCAGCCTGATTGCCAGCGCCATCGGCGCCGTTGCCAGCGGTTTATATATTTTTATGATTGTCTTCCTCATCCGCAACCGCATGTATGACGCTGTTATCCTGTTCGCCGCCATCGGCGCCGTTGCCAGCCTTATCCTATCCCTGTTTCTCCCCAAAGGCAGCCTGAAACCATGACCCGTCTTTCCGCCTACCGCAGCCAAATCCGCCAATTGTTTATTCTCTGGGCAAGCATTGTTATCGTGTTTAGCGCCGAGCGCGCGCTGATGTTTCGCCATTTTGTGCCTGCCAACATCCGCAGCCAGCCGAATCTGGAAACCGCCGCGCTGTTCACCAAAGGCTTGCTGTTTGACATTAAAGTCGCCAGCATCACCATCGCGCTGCCGTTTTTGCTGGGGCTGTTGAGCCTGCTGCATCCCGCCGCCAGCCGCCTGTGGCAACGTTTTCAGGCTGCCTTATTGGCGGTGCTGTTCGCCATCGTTGCCGCCGCCGCGATAGGCAACTGGTTCTATTTTTCGGTGTACGGGCATCAGTTTGACGTATTCATGTTTGGCTTGTTTGACGAAGACACTCGCGCCGTGGTTAAAACCATGTGGTCAGACTACCCCGTTATCCGTGGCATCATCGGCTTAATCGCCGCCATCGCCTTGTTTACATGGCTGCTCAACCGCAGCACGCGCCGCATTCATCCGCAAACCAGCGCATCCAAAGGCGTGTGGTTCGCCATCGTTTTGCTGCCGATTATCGCGCTGGTGATGGGCATTCGCGGCTCGTTTGGCAAATTTCCGCTGCGCCAATCCGCCGTGTATATTTCCGCCGTGCAACAAATCAACAAGCTCGTGCCCAACGCGCTCACGTCTATTAGCTGGGCGTGGAACGACTACCGCAACAGCAACCATTTCGCCCCTGTGTCCGAAGCCGAAGGCGCGCAAATCATCAGCCAGCTTATCGGAAAAACCAGCAACGCCGATTTAAACCAATTCATCCACACCACGCCCAAAAACCCTGCCGTAGAGCAACATCAGCCCAATGTTGTGTTTGCCGTGATGGAAAGCATGAGCGCTCATTTGCTCGCGTTTGACAGCCCCGAGCGCAACCTATTAGGCAGCCTGGAAAACCATTTTCAGCAAGATTGGGTGTACCACAAATTCGTGTCCGAAGGCGACGGCACCAGCGACAGCCTGCACCGCTTTTTCATCCGCTCGCCGCGCAACAACATCAGCCAATCGCTCGCCAAAAACAAACCCTTCCCCACCAACCTGTTCACGCCCTACAAAAAAGCAGGCTACCGCATTGTGTACATCACCGCGGGCAACGGCGGCTGGCGCGATTTTGACAACTTTATCCGCCATCTGGGCGCAGACGAAATCGTTGACGAAAACACCATCAAAACCCGCTATCCACAAGCCGTTTCCGCCACATGGGGCATCCCCGATGAATATATGTTTCGCTATGCCGCCGATGAGCTAAAACGCGCCGAGCAAGATGGCAAGCCCGTGTTTATCATGCTGCTTTCCATCACCAACCATCCGCCTTATCAGCTGCCTGCGCCGCATCAACATCAAAATTTCAAGCTCAGCGCAGACGAGCAAAACCGCCTATCCAGCCTAGCGCAAGGCGACACGCTCAACGAAATTTTCAACACCTATAAATACAGCAACGACCAGCTGGGCAACTTTATCAGCCAAGTGAAACAAAACAGCCCGCGCACCATCATCGCCGCCACAGGCGACCACAATATGCGCGCCATCAGCTACCCCGCCCCGCAAGACACCGCGCTGGGGCACGGCGTGCCGTTTTACCTATACGTCCCCAACGAATACCGCGCAGCAGCGCAATACCAGCCCAACCGCGCAGGCTCGCATAAAGACATCGTCCCCACGCTGTACGCGCTTAGCCTATCGCAAGCCCAGTATTACCAAACAGGCTGCAACCTGACCGCCCCCAGCGAAGATGCCGCCAACCCATTTTGCGGCTACGGCTACAACCCCGAAGTTATCCTGACCGACAACGGCTTTTACAACACCAAAAACCAGCAATACCGCACATGGCAAAACGGCGACACCCTAACCGCCAACGCCCAGCCCAGCACCCCCAGCGCCGCCGATCAGCAAATCATCCAACGCGCCAGCGCCAATAGCTTATTTTTGGAATGGCAGTTGAACCGTATGGTGGCAGGGACGAAGTAGCGCGGTATTGGTATCTTGTTGATTTTGTGAACACGCAAGGCAGCCTGAAAAGCCAAAATGGAGCGTCGGCGGCTTGCCGACAAAGTCAGCTAAGCAGTAAAACCCATTTTCAGGCTGCCCATCCACCTCAAAGGACACCTTATGAACATCAAACTCATCGTTGGCTTGGGCAACCCCACCCCCGAATACGAACACACGCGCCACAACGCAGGCTTTTGGTTTTTAGACGAGCTGGCATGGAAATGGAACGCATCATTTAAAAACGAAAAAAAATTCCACGGCGACATCGCCCGCGTCACCCAACCTCAAGGCGACGTATGGCTGCTCAAACCCGACACCTACATGAACCTGTCGGGCAAAGCCGTCGCCGCCCTTGCCCAGTTCTACAAAATCCAGCCCGAAGAAATCCTCGTTGTCCACGACGAACTAGACATCCCATGCGGACAAATCCGCTACAAACTCGGCGGCGGCAACGGCGGGCATAACGGCTTAAAAGACATCCAAGCTAAACTCGGCACCCCCAATTTCTACCGCCTGCGCCTAGGCATCGGGCATCCAGGCGATCGCAATCTTGTAGTTGGCTTTGTGCTCAACAAGCCCCCTGCCGCCGAGCGCGAACTGATTGACAACGCCATCGCCAAATCCCTGCAAGCTATGCCCGACATCATGGCAGGCGACTTAGAAAAAACCGTGCGCTTTTTGCACAGCAAATAAAGCCAAAGGCAGCCTGAAACGCATTGACCGCTTTCAGGCTGCCTTTTGTCTTATCCATCGCCTTACGGCTTTTGGGTTTTCAGGCTGCTTTATCCCGCCCCCAAAGGCAGCCTGAAAACCCCATCGCCCCTACAAAATCTTGGTAAAAACCTGTAAAATCCGCCCCTTTCCCGACATCATAACGCCCGAAAAATCATGTACTTCATTCTCATCCTGATTCTGATTGCCGCCCTTGCCTATCTCGTTTACAAACAAGCCAAAAGCGAGCAGCAATGGCAAGCCGAGCTGCAAGAACACCACAAAAGCCACCCCCGCTACAAAATCATCGACGGCTACAAAGCCGAGCCAGAAGCCAACGAACCTGCCGAACCGCAAGCGCAGCAGCTTGAACTGCCCGTAGAAACCGAGCAAGAGCCCGAAGCGCCAACCACCATCCTGCCCAACGATGGGCTTGCTTTCACGCTGATTGACGATGCGCCCGAACAGCCCACCGAAGCGCCAGCCGCGCCGCTGCCGCCCGAAAACGTTATCACGCTAGAAGAAGCCACGCGCAATATGCTGCGCGCCGCCGCCACCCAAGCCGCCGAGCAGCCTGAAATCCTGATTGACCACCGCTTCCATCATGTAGAACCGCGCCACGCCGATGAAGATGAAAACCGCGCCACGCCCGAACATTCAACCGACCATCTATCCAACGAACCCCAAACATTTGCCGCCCAAAGGCAGCCTGAAAACCCATTAGACGAAGAAATCCAACTGGATTTCAGCGCATTGCAAACGCATACGCACACGCAGCCTGAAACCCCCAACCCAGCCGCCGCAATCATCACGCCCAGCGAAGCCACTCGCTTGCAGCATCGCGCCCTAAGCGACAGCGAAGCGCCCATTGCCGCACCCGATGTAACCCTAATCGCCAAAACCACCACGCCGCAAGACGAAGTCAATCATCTGCTGGAAAACAACTTTATCGCCGCCAGCCAACCGCAGCCTGAAAATCTCGCCACAGACAGCGAAATCACCCTGCCTGATGCCAATTTGGAAACCATTGATTTCAGCGACATCCAAAGCAGCCTTGCCAAGCAGCAAGCCGCTCGCCTGCTGAAACAACAAGCCGAGCAAAACGCCCTTGCAGGCAATCTCGCGCCGCTGCCCGAGCCGCAGCCGTGGGCAAGCACGTTTGACGACAAACGCAGCCCAAAAGCCAAAGGCTTCAATGAAATCAAAACCATCCCCGAGCGCGAAATCTGGGCAAATTTGTCGCACACCGACACCCCCGCCGCGCGCAAACATCAAGCCGAAAACGCCCCCCGCTTCACCACCCAAGCCAACCGCTTGCCGCTGCCCATCGCCGAAAAAACTGCCGAAAAAGGCAGCGCCGCCAGCCCAAGCCATTTTCAGGCTGCCGCCGCACCAATTGCTAGCGTTGCCATTCCTGCGCCCACCATTGTTGAGCCTTCGCCGCTGCCTGCTCCCGAAATCATAGAGCCTGCTCAGTTTTATTCCGCACAGCCTGCTACCAGCCAGCAACCGCCAGCCGCTGCGCCACAATCTTCCGCGCCGCAAATCGCGCCCGAAATCGCCCACGACAGCAGCAAAATCACGCTCACCGAAGCCGATTTCGCTCATTACTACGCCCAACAAGGGCAGCCTGAAATTGACCCCAGCCAAGGCTACGTTTTGCCGCCCTTAAACCTGCTTTCCCCCGCGCAACACGATGCTGCCGCCGTGCAAACGCCCGAAGCCTTGCTGGAAAACAGCATCACCATCGAAGAAAAACTGAGCGAATACAAGGTGAAAGTGAAGGTGCTGGATGCTTATGCTGGCCCTGTGATCACGCGCTATGAAATTGAGCCCGATGTGGGCGTGCGCGGCAGCTCGGTAACCAATCTGGAAAAAGATTTGGCGCGCAGCCTTGGCGTAACCGCCATTCGCGTGGTGGAAACCATCCCAGGCAAAACCTGCATGGGGCTGGAACTGCCCAACCCCAAACGCCAAACCATCCGCCTGCGCGAAGTGTTTGACTCGCCCGCCTTTGCCGCCAGCCACAGCAAACTTACCCTTGCGCTGGGCGAAGACATCACAGGCGCGCCCGTGGTAACCGACCTTGCCAAAGCTCCGCATCTGCTGGTGGCTGGCACCACAGGCTCGGGCAAATCGGTGGGCGTAAACAGCATGATTTTGTCCATGCTCTATAAAGCCACGCCCGAAGACGTTCGCCTGATTATGATAGACCCCAAAATGCTGGAACTCTCGGTGTATCAAGACATTCCGCACCTGCTCGCCCCCGTGGTAACCGATATGAAACACGCCGCCAACGCGCTCACATGGTGCGTGAACGAAATGGAAAAACGCTATCGCCTGATGAGCCATGTGGGCGTGCGCAACTTAGCGGGCTACAATGAAAAAATCGCCGAAGCCGCCGCGCGTGGCGAGAAAATCGCCAATCCATTTAGCTTCACGCCTGCCGACCCCGAGCCGTTGGAAAAACTGCCATCCATCGTGGTAATTGTGGACGAGTTTGCCGATTTGATGATGGTGGCGGGCAAACAAATTGAGCAGTTGATTGCCCGCTTGGCGCAAAAAGCCCGCGCCGCCGGCATCCACCTGATTTTAGCAACCCAACGCCCCAGCGTGGACGTCATCACCGGCTTAATCAAGGCCAACATCCCCACGCGCATCGCATTCCAAGTGTCCAGCAAAATTGACAGCCGCACCGTGTTAGACCAAATGGGCGCGGAAAACCTGCTGGGGCAAGGCGATATGCTGTTTATGCCTTCTGGTTCAAACTATCCGCAGCGCGTGCACGGCGCATTTGTGGCGGATGAAGAAGTGCACCGCGTGGCGAATTATTTGAAACAGTTTGGCGAGCCTGATTATGTGGAAGAAATTCTCTCGCCCGAGCAAGCCGAGTTCAGCTTTGATGGCAACGGCAGCAACAACGAAAAAGACCCGCTGTTTGACCAAGCCGTTGAAGTCATCGTCCGTACGCAAAAAGCCACCATTTCATCCTTGCAACGCCATCTGCGCATCGGCTACAACAAAGCCGCCACCATTATTGACCAGCTGGAAGCCGACGGCATCGTCTCCCCCGCCGACCATACAGGCAAGCGCAAAATCTTGGCACGCAAGAGCGCCGATTGATTGCATAGGCAGCCTGAAAATAACGGCAAGCCTTGTTTATTGCGTTTTCAGGCTGCCTTTGATGTGTTAATTGAACGCCTAATAGGCAGCCTGAAAATATAGAAAGGAAATCTTTATGCCTAAATTTCTCAATACCAGCGCCACTTCCTATTACCTAGAAGAGTTAATCAAGCAAGCCAAAGAACGACTGTATCTGATTAGCCCTTATCTCAAATTCAGCGACCGCATTAAAGAGCTGCTGGAAGATAAGAATCGCATGAAGATTGACATACGCATTGTGTATGGCAAAAGCGAATTGCAGCCTGCCGAAGCCAGCTGGCTAAAAACGCTGGATTACGTTCGCACCAGCTATTGCGCTAACTTACACGCCAAATGCTACATCAGCGAAGGCGCGTGCATTATTACCAGCCTGAATCTCTACGAATTTAGCCAAATCAACAACAACGAAATGGGCATCCTGCTGGTGCGCCGCGATGATACCGCCACTTACAACGAAGCCTACGATGAAGCGCAACGCATTATTCGCATCAGCGAAGAAGTAAAAATTTCTTTGGATGTGGTAGAAAAAACCGAAGAATTTGCCGAAGAAAACAGCGACAAGCAATATAACCAACTCACCGCCGCCAAACTTGCCGAAAAATGGGGCATAGATACCGCCGAATGCAACAAGCGCCTATGCGCAGCAGGTTTGCAAGAATTGCAAGGTAAATCCTATCACTTAACCGAAAAAGGCAAAGCCGCAGGCGGCATCGTTAAAAAAGGTAAGTTTGGTTATTTTATTGTTTATCCAGAAGATTTAACGCTATAACCATTTTCAGGCTGCCTTTGATGTGTTAATTGAACGCCTAACAGGCAGCCTGAAACCATCCCCCAACATCATCATGAAAACACCCTTCACTCTCCTTGCCCTAGCAGCGCTCACCGCCTGCCATCCGCAATCCCACACCCCCAGCGCCGCATCCAATGCCGCCGTTGCCAGCAATGCCCAGCCCGTTGCCAAATCATGCGGCAGCCTGAAACGCGTTCAAAGCACCGACGATTTGTTGCAACAAATTCGCGGCGAGCTGGGCAGCAGCTGCCTGTTTGATCTCAGCAGCGCCGAGCTAGAAGCCGCTTGGGGCTTGAAGGTGTTTGACTACCGCAACCAAAGCGAAGAGCAGCGCGACGCGCAGTTTGACGAAATGCTCGCCTACGATAGGGAGCAAATCGCGCTCTACATCAAACGCCTGCCGCCCAGCCCCAACGACTTCACCTACAACCACACCGACCAAATCCAAATAGCCAAAAGCAGCGGCAAACGCTACAACCTAGGCGGCGATGGCAACAAATACGCCCTGCCCGCAGGCTTTCCGCAGCCCGATGCCATCCGCCAGCCCGAAGAAATCAAGCCCGCATTGTGCGAACAAAAATCGTCCAAAACCAGCGATTACCAACCCATCGCCTTCCATATTTGGCGCAACCCCGAACACCGCGCCGACCTTCCCCAGCTGGTGATTTTTGCCGACGGCTGTGGCGCGCCCGAAGAAATCATCGTCTATCGCCAAGCGCTCTCGGGCACTTATCCGTTTTACTGCACCGATTTGGCGCAATGTGCGCAGGTTGTTGGCAACGAAGCCAGCGCACCCTAATCCTTGCTAACTCCCTTTTATCGCAATACGCCTTTTCAGGCAGCCTGAAACGCCGTTTGCCACAGCCAACCCCATCCCCCGACAACAAAAGGACACCCCATGACAACCCCACAAAAAACTTGGTCAGGACGCTTCAACGAACCCGTCTCCGAACTGGTAAAACAATACACAGGCTCCATCAGCTTTGACCAACGCCTAGCCCAATGGGACATCCAAGGCTCGCTTGCCCACGCCCAAATGCTGCACGAAGCAGGCATCCTTTCCGATGCCGATCTCGCCGAAATCCAGCGCGGCATGGCAGAAATCGCCGCCGAAATCCAAGCAGGCAGCCTGAAATGGTCGCTGGACTTGGAAGACGTGCACATGAACATCGAACGCCGTCTCACCGACAAAATCGGCGACGCAGGCAAACGCTTGCACACAGGGCGCAGCCGCAACGACCAAGTCGCCACCGACATCCGCCTATGGTTGCGCGACGAAATCAGCATCATCCGCAGCCTAATCAAAAATTTGCAAACCGCGCTGCTGGATTTAGCCGCCGAACACGCCGCCACCGTGATGCCGGGGTTCACCCACCTGCAAGTTGCCCAACCCGTGAGCTTTGGGCATCACCTGCTTGCCTATGTGGAAATGCTGGGGCGCGACGATGAGCGCATGGCAGATTGCCGCCGCCGCGTGAACCGTATGCCCTTGGGCGCTGCCGCGCTGGCGGGCACCACCTTCCCTATCCGCCGCGAAACCACCGCCAAACTGCTTGATTTTGAACAAATTTGCCAAAACTCGCTGGATGCTGTGTCTGACCGCGATTTCGCCATAGAATTCACCGCCTCCGCTTCGCTGGTGATGGTGCATTTGAGCCGTCTATCCGAAGAACTGATTTTGTGGATGTCGCCGCGCTTCGCCTTTATAGACATCGCCGACCGCTTTTGCACGGGTTCTAGCATCATGCCGCAGAAAAAAAATCCCGATGTGCCCGAGCTGGTGCGCGGCAAATCGGGGCGCGTGATTGGGCATTTGATGGGCTTGCTGATGCTGATGAAATCGCAGCCCTTGGCGTATAACAAAGACAATCAGGAAGACAAAGAGCCGCTGTTTGACACCGTAAACACGCTGATAGACACGCTGCGCATTTATGCCGACATGATGCACGGCATCACCGTTAAGCCCGAAAATATGCGCGCCGCCGTGTTGCAAGGCTTCGCCACCGCCACCGATTTGGCGGATTATCTGGTGAAAAAAGGCGTGCCGTTTCGCGACAGCCATGAAGTGGTTGCCCAAGCGGTGCGCCATGCCGATACGCAAAAATGCGATCTTGCCGATTTGCCGTTGGCGGTGTTGCAAGGGTTTAGCCCGTTGATTGAAAACGATGTTTACCAAATTCTCACCCCCGAAGGCAGCCTGAACGCGCGTAACCACATCGGCGGCACCGCGCCCGAGCAAGTTAAAGCGCAAGTGGCACGTTGGCGGGCATTGCTCGCGCAGTAAGCCATCAGCCGCGCACGCGATAACGGCAGCCTGAAAACGGAGTTCGCTAAACCGTTTTCAGGCTGCCTTTGTGTTTGGCTGCTCATGTGGGGTTGATGCTTTTCAGGCTGTCTTTGCTATTGCGCCCAAGGCAGCCTGAAAATGTTATGCAAGGCTTAAAGGTTGCAGCTTAGGCATTGGTGTCTGAATTTTTGTGGATGGGATGTGTCGGGCATAAATGCCGCGACCTACGGTGTGAATTTGTTTTCAGGCTGCCTGCTTTGCTTAACCATTTGGCGACGAGCCGTCGCCGCTCCATTTTCAGGCTGCCTATTTGGGATAAATAAACTGCACTTGCTTGCCTTCAATTTTCAGGCTGCCTACATCGCCTGTGAGCAAGTTGCCAGTAACATAGCCTTCGGTGCAGCCTGAAATCGGCATATCGTAGCCCATGCTGTGCGCCATCAGCGTGGCAAGTTGCTGGTGAAACGCGGTCTCGCAAGCGGCAAAGGTTTGCTGCGCCAGCTGCTGCGTGGGCGGATGCGGGCTGTATAACACCAGCGGCACGATGTAGTTATCAGGATGGTTGGTGCCTTGGTTATAAGCGTCGCGGCGAACGTATTGCCCGTGGTCGGATGTGTAGGCAAACAGCCAATTGTTTTCAGGCTGCTGCTGCAAATGCGCCAACACGGTTTGGATGAGCTGGTCGGTTTTGTGGATGGTGTTGTCGTATTTATCCAGCACCGTTGCCGTGCCAAACACGTTATCTTGCGGGGCGAGCAGCGAACCATACGGGATATGCGAGTCACGCTGGTGCAACACGATAAAATGCTTGCCCTGCTGCAAATTGATTTGTTGAAACAAGGGGATGAGTTTGTCATCAGGCATATTTTGGCTGCCGTCATAGCCCATGTTAGTGGGCTGAATCAGGTGGTCTATCCAACGTTTACCAATCAGGTTGAAAATCGCCATTTCGTTGCTGGCTTGCGCACTGTAAAAATAGGTTTGATAGCCCTGTTCTTTGGCAAGGCGGACCAAATTGGTGTCGCCGCTGCTGATTTGCTCAAAGCCGTTGGCATGGGGGATGGCGTTGAAAAAGCTGGGCAGCGAAACGGCGGTCATCATGGCGGCGGAATAAGTGGGCAACACCAGCGCGGATGGATCGCTTTTCAGGCTGCCGATAAAGGGCGAAGTGTCGCGTTCGTAGTCGAATATTTTGAGATGCGATGCGCTTTCGCTCTCGCCCATAATCAGGATGATGTTTTGCGGACTGTTTTCGCTGCTGGTTTGGGCGGGGGCGGCGTGGCGATAAACGGTCACTTTACTCAAATGAAAGGCTTGATAGGGCAAGATTCTGCCTATAAAGTAGCCAAAGCTAAAATAATTGGCTTTGATGCGGCTGTATGTGGGTTTGGGCGAAATGCCATGCTCTTGCGTGGTTTTGAACGAGCGCCCAATGATTAGCGCGATGGCAAGGAAAAACACCCAATCGGCGGCGCGATGCGTTTGGCGGCGAAATTTGCTCAGGCTGAAAAACAACGCGCTCTCCGCCAATCCCCACAGCGCAGGCAGCCAAACCAGTTGCAACATGGATGCGCCTGCGTTGCCCACTTCGGTTATTTCTTTAAACATCAGCCAATAGTTGATGCCTGTTATCCAGCTTTGATAAACCGCGTAGTGAACATTGTTAGCAATCATGCTGGCGGCAAAGAAGATGAAAATCAACACGCGGCTGATGCGGTAGTGCGCGAAAAGATAGGCGGCGGCAAAGGCGGCAATCAGTGCGAAGGTTTCGCCGATTTGGTTGGCATTGAGCTGGGGAATATGAAAGATGGCGCGGTAGGCAACTTCGCTTAATGTGAGCAGCGTGCTGTAAACCAGCAAAACAAAGAGTGATTTTTTCATAATACAAATACGTATTTTCAGGCTGCCATTGATACGCCAAAGGCAGCCTGAAAACGCTTAGGGGCGAAGTTCTTTTTTCAAACGAATATAAATCACGCGGGTGGCTAGGGCGATGGTTTCGTCGTTTTTGTCAAACAGGCGCACGGTGAACTCGGGCAAGTATTTTTCGCCGCCTGCGGTGGCGGCGCGGATGCGTTCTACGTCGTCGTAGTTGAGTTTGCAGTCCAGATACACTTCGCCGAAGCCTGGTTTGATGAAATCAATGGCGGCGGATTTGTCCCACACATAATAGTTGTCGCCCAGCGCGCCCAGCAGCATCACGGAATAGATGGGGTCGGTGATAGAAAGCAGGCTGCCGCCAAATTGGCTGCCGTTCATGTTGCGCGTGTAGGGCAGGTTGCGCAATTTGGCGCGCAGGTGGGTGAAATCGGGCGAGATGTGAGTGATGACGATGCCTGAATAGCGCAGCGGTGCCCAAAGGTTCATGCGGCGGCGCAGGGTGGCGGCGGATTTGGGCAGTTTGCGGGGAAGCGCGGCCATGGTTACTCCTTGTCTTCGCTGGAATTTTCAGCGGCAAAGAACAGATGTTGCACGGCAAAGGCGTTGCCTGCGGCATCGCGCAGGGGGCTGTGCGCTGCGCTGTGTTTGATAACCAGCAAATTCAGGCTGCCTGATGTGTTGAGCACAATGCCTGCTTCTGCGCCTGCCTCGTCTTGCACCATTGCGCCTGCGCTTTGGGCGGCGGAGCTGGTGGCAATGGCAAGCCCGCGTTTCACTTGCCCGCGATATTGGGCGCGCGCGATGACTTCTTGCCCTGGGTAGCAGCCTTTGCGGAAATGCACGCCGCCGATGGTGTGTTGGTTCAGCATTTGGGCAACGCAGCTTTCGCTGGTGGCGGCGCAAATCCACGGGTAGCCGCTTTGGATTTCGTGTTGCTGCCATGCGGCTTCGGCGGTGGTATCGTAGGCGGGCAGTTCATCGCGTGGGGCGATTTTCAGGCTGCCTGTGTGTGGCAGTTGAATTTCGCCTTGTTCGTTTACGGCAAACGCCAGTTGCGGCTCGCCGGGGCGTTGCGGTTGGGCATCGGTTTTCAGGCTGCCTGCCACGCCCCAATCGGGCAGGATTTCCAATTGCACTTTGGCGCGCAGCACATACATTTTGAGCCGCTTCACCACGGCTTCCGCCAAATCGGCGGCAAGCGCGAGCAGGATTTCGTTGCCTGTGTTTTGCGCAATCAGGTTGGCAATCACGCGCCCTTTGGGCGTGTTGTAGGTGGCGTAGCAGGCTTGGTTGGCTTGCAGTTGTTTGATGTCGTTGGAGAATTGGTTGTGCAGAAAATCGGCGGCATCGCTGCCTGTGGCGCGGATAACGGCGAAAAAGGGGAGTTGGGTTGTTTGCATGATGGTTTCCTTTGTGTGTGGTTAATGGGTTTCAGGCTGCCTTTGGGTGTTATGGGGTGCTGATTTGGTTGAATGTTAATGCGCCGTTTTCTAGGGCGCATTCGGCAAGCTGCTCGCCCCAGTTGGCGGCGCAGACGGCGAAATCGCAAAAGCTGGTGTCGTCTTCCAACCAAAAGGCGGCGTAGGCGATTTGGGGCTGGCTGGGGGCAGCGAGGCGGCTGTTTGCGGCGATAAGTTGCAGGATGTCGCTTTGGTGTTGGTCTAGCCATGTGAGTTGGGTGGAGACAGCTTCTAGCGCGGCGATGCTGGGGGTGGTGTCGCTGTCAATCAGCAGGGTGCTGTCGGCTGCCCACAGGGTGCATTCGGCTTCTAGAGTTTCGTCGGTGTCGTCGGGGAGGTGGGTGATTTGGGGAATGTGGCGTTGGGCTAGGGTGTGGAGGGTGGTCATGGTGTATTGGGTGGGGAGAGGTTTCGTTGTTTGCGTTTTCAGGCTGCCTTAGGCGGCGGGGCTGGGAATGGTTAATGGTACGTGAACACGTTTACACACTCTGCTTGCTTTGGCAGCGGTGAGGCAGCCTGAAAGGGGAATTTAAACTGCGGACGGTGGGGCTACACGGCGTGGGTATGGCGGCGCAACGCCATGCAAACGGCTGGGGCGGCAGGGCTGTTTGAGGCAGCCTGAAAACTATTTTGCTGGGGCGAAAATCTCAATATCGCGCTCGGCAAGGTATTGCTGCCACAGCCGTTGCTGCGCTGCATCCAGTGCGGGAAACTGCACCACAAGCGCGTGATACCACGGGTTGCTGTGCTGCGTATCTAAATCAAATGCGGGTTCAGGCTGCCTGTGGGCTTGCGCGAAATAGGCGATTTCTTCGGCGGCTTGGTCTAAATCGGCATAGGTGCGGAGCAAATCATTGATGGAGAGGCGGTAGGTGGGCATAGCTTTAACGATAAAAATAAGGTTTCAGGCTGCCTAAGCGAGCCAGTACACAATATATTGCGCTAAGATAATCAACACGATGCCGAGTGCCGCGCCCACTTTGGCCACCGTGCCGACAATAAAGCCGAGCAACGCGCCGATGCCCACTTTGCCCGCCAGCCACAGGTTGCGCTTGTCGGCAAATTCGCCGATGGCTGCGCCCAGCAGCGGCCCCAAAATCAAACCTGCGGGCACGAAAAACGCGCCGGCAATGCCGCCGATAAACGCGCCCCACAGCGCTTCTTTGCTCGCGCCCGTGTATTTTGCGCCGAGCATGCCCGCCACAAAATCCATCACCAAGCCAAAGGCGGAGACGATAAACAACACCAGCAAAGTAGTTGTGCCGATGACTTCGTAGTCCTGCGCGTAGCCCATCAGCCACGCGCCTGCAAACATCAGCGGCAGGCTGGGGATGGCGGGGTAAATGGTGCCGATTGCGCCGAGGGCAAGCAGAATGATGGCGAGGGTGATGAGTAGCAGGGTCATGGGCGGGTGAAATGGCTGGAATACGTTTTTACTTGGCTGAAATTGCGTTTCAGGCTGCCTAAATCGCGGCGTAGTCGGTTTCGCCCGTGCGGATGCGGATAACCTGCTCCACGGGGTAAACGAAAATTTTGCCATCGCCAATTTTGCCCGAGCGGGCGGTTTCTACGATGGTTTCTATCGCGCGTTCCACCATTTTTTCGGGCAATATCAGTTCCAGCTTCACTTTGGGCAGAAAATCAACGGCGTATTCCGCGCCGCGATAGATTTCGGTGTGCCCTTTTTGCCGCCCGAAGCCTTTGACTTCGGTTACGGTCATACCGGTGATGCCGATTTCGGTGAGGGCTTCGCGCACGTCGTCGAGCTTAAAGGGTTTGATGATGGCTTCAATTTTTTTCATGGGGCATCCTTGGGGTTAAAGGGTTTTGGTTTTGCTGAAACTCGCTTTGCTCGTTTTCAGGCTGTCTCCCAGCATGGCGGTATGGCGATGCGTTTTCAAGAAGCAGCCTGAAAATCAGTGTGCTGGGAGGATGTTGGGTTCCTCAAGAGTAGGCTCGCTGCTGGTTACTTGGCGCACGGTTTCAATTGCTTTGGGCTGGCATTGTTGCCATGCTTGCTCTTGCGTTTCTGACGAAACTTTTTCAGGCTGCCCCCATTCTGTTGGGGAACGCGTATTGCCTAAAAAATGGGTTTGATGGTTGTAAACAAGAGTGAGATTAAAAGGGTCGTGGCGCGCTTGGGAATTGGGCATCAGCGCGACATTTCGGTTTTTGCCCATGTGAAAACGATAAACAGGACTATCGGAATCGGTGCGGATAAAAACATATTGGGCGTTGTCTGGAACGACAACATAGGATGCCATTTTGTCGGTATCGGGCAATGGGGCGTAATTCTTGGCTTGGGGGGGGGCGTGTCGCTGTGGCTGAATGCGTAGCGGATTTGATGAGCTGACAAAACAGAATCCAGTTCATAAGCTGAGAACATCATGGCGCGTTTTTTGCCGATTTTGGCTTGTCCACCACTACTGGTGGCTGCCAGCAACAAATCGGGCAGTTTGAGACGCGTTTCTGTAAGCTCTATGGTGCTGATGTTGCCTTGTTTGCTGGCTTGCCATGTGCCTCCTGTTATCAGGTCTAAACTACCTGCGATGAGCGCGAAGCAAAAGCGATTGTTGTCCATCAGCATAAGATTTTGCGCCCAATCCACACCGCCGCTGTGGTAGTGCCCAACAAATGGCTCGGCGGCTTGGGCGGTGGTTAAACTGGCGCATAGCGCAAGGGCAAGCAATGGTTTTTTCATGATGAATTCGCTGGGTTGCAATGAATGGGCAGCATGGTTACGTTTTCAGGCTGCCTATCGCGTTCAGGCAGCCTGAAAATGGAGATTACGCTTTAATCCAGCCTGCACCGCTTTCTTTCACAATATCGCTTAATGCGTCTAGCCATGCGGGGTTGTCGTTTAAGCAGGGGATGTATTGGAATTGCGTGCCGCCTGCGGCGTGGAATTGCTCGCGCCCACGGATGGCGATTTCTTCCATGGTTTCCAAGCAATCGCTCACAAAACCAGGGCAGATAACATCTAGCTTGGTGATTTTGTGTTTACGTGGCAATTCTTTAAACAGGGTTTGCGTGCTGGGTTCTAGCCATTTGCCGCCGCCAAAACGGCTTTGGAAGGAAACAATGTAGTCTTGCTCGCTTAAGCCTAATTCCAGCGCAACAAGGCGGGCGGTTTCGCGGCATTCTTGCGCATAGGGGTCGCCCAAATCGCTGTGTTTTTGCGGGATGCTGTGGAAGCTAAACATCAGTTTTTCGCCTGCGCCGTATTGTTTGCGATAGGCGGTGATTTGTTGGGCAAGGGCGCGGATGTAGCCTGCGTGGTAATAAAAGCGGGCGATGGTGCGCGCCGACATTTGGTTGCGCTCGTGTTCCAATTCGTCTAACACTTTATCCAGCGCGGCGCCAGTGCTGCTGCCTGCGTATTGCGGATATAGCGGCAACACAATCACCCGCCCCACGCCTTTGCTTTTGAGCGTGCTCATGGCTTCGTGGATGCTGGGTTTGCCGTAGCTCATGGCGTAGGCGCAATGGATGTTTTCAGGCAGCCTTTCGCGCAGGCCTTCCAGCTGGCGGTGGGTGAACACTTTGAGCGGCGAGCCTTCTTTGAGCCAGATTTTTTCGTATAAGCGGGCGGCATGGCGGCTGCGAAACGGCAGGATGATGCCGCGCAGCAGCGGCTGCCACAGCCAAGGGGAAAGCTCTATCACGCGCGGGTCGGATAAAAAATCGCGCAAAAAGGGGCGAACGGCTTCGGGCGTGGGCGCTTCAGGCGTGCCAAGATTAACGAGTAAAACGCCGACTTGGTTTTGCTCGGCAAGGGGAATGGAGAATTCAGGATGGAAATTCATGGTTTGCAACCGCGCAGGGCGGTGTTGTTGATAGGGGAATAGGTTGGATTTTCGCGCAAACGGTTAAACGGATTTTAGCTTCGCAAAAGCGCGCAAATGCGCTTTCAGGCTGCCTTAGCCGTTGCTACGGCGCGGGTTAAACATAGCTTTTGCTGCGGGTTAAATCCATAATCAGCAAGGGATTATCTTCGCGCATTTTGTCAATTAACTCTTTGCAACGGTAGGTTTTGGGTTCTTGCCACAGCCAGTCTAATTCGGCTTGGGTAAGCCCCACCATTTGCAGAAATTGCACTTTGCCGTTGGGCGTGTCTATTTCGGGCAGCTTGGGATCGGGCGCAAAGGCGATGCCGACGATGGCGGTGTCGGTATCAAGGCGCACGGGGCTGTTGGCTGGGATAAAGTGATAGGGTTCAAACCATTTGCCGCTTTCAAACACATAGCGAGCAAGATTGTTCATCACATCAATCACCCACATCGGTTCGTGTTTGGCGCCGTTGTAGTCTTCATCTTCGGCAACGGGCACGATGCGGCAGATGAATTCAAAGCCCCATTTGCTGAAATCGGCTTCGGCGCTTTCGGGGTCAAAATACAATTCGCTCATGCCGTAGGAAACCAGATGGCGGTGGAATGTTTGTTCTTCGCAGTCGTAGATGCTGGTGCCGTCTATGGGGTCTTCGCCGCCTATCATATATTTGATGATGCTGCCGTAGTGGCGCGGTTCTTGGTTAGGATACAGGACTTCTAGTGCGACATCTATGGCGTTCCAGCCGACGGCTTCGTCTTCATCAAATTGGGCGCGGTATTCTGCTTCGGTCATGTCTTGCTCCTTGTAGGAATGGGGTTGGGATGCTGATGGGGCGCGCTGCGGTTTTGGCTTCGCGCTCATTTTCAGGCTGCCTTTGTTTATTCGGCACTAATCTGCGCCAACAGGAGGCAAGCTCATTGCCAGCACGCTTTGCGTTTGCTGCGCGCGAAAATCCGCCAGCTTTTGCGCCAACTGGTTATCCGGATTTGCCAACAATGATACGGCAAACAAGGCGGCGTTGGCTGCGCCTGCTTCGCCGATGGCAAAGGTGGCAACAGGCACGCCTTTGGGCATTTGCACGATAGACAGCAGCGAATCTTCGCCGCGCAAATATTTGCTGGGCACGGGCACGCCGAGCACGGGCAGCGTGGTTTGCGCGGCTACCATACCCGGTAGATGCGCCGCGCCGCCTGCGCCTGCGATGATGGCTTGCAAGCCGCGCTCGCGGGCGGTTTTGGCGTAGTCAAACATTAAATCGGGTGTGCGGTGGGCGGAGACGACTTGGGCTTCGTAGTCCACGCCGAATTGTTGCAGCATTTTGGCGGCGTGTTCCATGATGTGCCAATCGCTGTTGCTGCCCATGATGATGCCTATTTTTGCCATGCTTGGGTGTCCTTTTTCAGGCTGCCTTTGGGGTGCAAATAGGGGTGAAATGCGCTGATGTGCAGAGGCTGCCGTTTGCGTGGATGCGACTGCCCGTTGCGTGGGGCAGCCGCTTGGGATGGAGGGATTTATTTGAAGAAATCGCCCATGCCTGCGGGTAAACCTTGGGTGAATTGCGACATTTTGGCTGAGGTGGCGGCTTCGCCTTTTTCGTGTGCATCGCTGATGGCAGCGAGGATGAGGTCTTCCAGCATTTCGGGGTCGTCTGCGGCTTCGGCGATGAGATCGGGGCTGATGCTGATTTTGCGGACAACGTGGCTGCAAGTGGCGGTTACTTTAACCAAGCCGGTGCCTGCTTGCCCTTCCACTTCGGTTTGTGCGAGTTCTGCTTGCGCTTTTTTCATATTTTCTTGCATTTTTTGGGCTTGTTGCATCAAGCCGCCGAGTCCTGCTTTGCCAAACATTGGGTGCTCCTGTTGGATGGTGTGGTTGAAAAGGATTAGGCAGCCTGAAAATGAAGTTAGAGGCAATTTTCAGGCTGCCTGAAATGGGCGGGATTATAGCATTATTTGTGGGGTGTGGTTTTGGGGGTGGCTGCTGTGGGGGGGGCGATTATGTGCTTGGTTTTAGTGGGCATGGTTGGCAGCCTGAAAACTAATCTTTCTTGTAAAGCCGTTTGGTTGGTTATGCAAACGGTTGGTTTTTTCAGGCTGCTTTTGATGTTGGTTAATCGTGTGTTTTATCTTATGTTTGTAAACATAATAATAGGCAGCCTGAAAATGAGGGGATGATTTTTCAGGCTGCCTATTTGTTGCAAGCGTGATGTCGTTTAATGCGTGATTGGTTGGCGACGAGCCGTCGCCGCTCCTTGGGGCAGCCTGAAAACCGTATCAGCCATTCTTGCGCTGGAATTCGCGCATAAATGCCACCAGCGTTTCCACGCCTGCGAGTGGCATGGCGTTGTAGATGCTGGCGCGCATGCCGCCTAGGGTTTTGTAGCCTGCGAGCGATTGCATGCCGTTTAGCGCGGCTTCTTGCACGAAGCGTGCGTCTAGCGCTGGGTTGCCTGTGCTGAAAATCACGTTCATGCGCGAGCGGGCTGCGGGGGCGATGGGGTTGCGGTAGAAGCCGCCGCTTTGGTCTATGGTTTGGTAGAGCAGGGCGGCTTTGCGTTCGTTGATGGCTTCTATTTTTGCCACGCCGCCTTGCGTTTGCAGCCAGCGGAACACTAAGCCTGCGATGTAGATGGCGTAGGTGCAGGGGGTGTTATACATGCCGTTGCGGTCTAGGTGGACTTGGTAGTTCCACACGTTGGGGATGCGATCGGTGCAGCGTTGCAGCAAATCTTCGCGGATGATGACTACGGTTGTGCCTGCCATGCCGATGTTTTTTTGTGCGCCTGCGTAGATTACGCCAAAGTCGGATACGTCAATCGGGCGCGATAGGATTTCGGATGAAAAATCGCACACCACAGGTGGTGCATCGCTGCCGAGCTTGGGGATGGGGTGATATTGCACGCCGTTGGCGGTTTCGTTGATTACATAATGTACAAAGGCGGATTCGCGGCTGATGTCCCACGTTTCGGGCGCGGGCAGGTTGGTGTAGTTGAATTGTTCGCCACCGTGCGCGGCGATGTGCACATTCAAATGCGGCGAGAGTTTGCCCATTTGCTCGGCGGCAATGCGCGACCAGTTGCCTGTAATCACGGCATCCACGCGCTTGTGCCCCTGCGCGAGATTGAGGGCGACTTGGGTGAACTGCGCCAATGCGCCGCCTTGCAAAAATAGGATTTTGTAGTGGCTGGGAATGTTCATCAGGCTGCGCAGGTCTTGCTCGGCGTGGTGCAGGATGCTGAGAAAGGCATCGGAGCGGTGCGACATGGTCATCACGGATAAACCTGTGCCGTTGTAGTCCAGCATTTCTTGCTGGGCGGTGCGCAGCACGCTTTCGGGCAGGGTGGCGGGGCCTGATGAGAAGTTGTAAACGGGCATGGTGGGTGTTCCTTTTGGAGTGGTTGTGGATGTGGGGGATTGTAGGCGGGAAGTGTTAAGGTTTGCAAGGATGGGCTTTCAGGCTGCCTGAAAACGCAAAAGGGTAGGGTGGGCAATTTACTTGCCCACCAAAATGTTAAAGCTATCCGCCAATGGTGGACAAACGAGTTGCCATCCTACACGGGTTAGGTTAAGCAGCCTGAAAACCAAGTAGCCGATGGAGCGGCGACGGCTCGTCGCCAAATGGCGGATGAAATAGAGCAATGTTGCATCATCAGCCAAAATGTCGGCGAACTGCCGATGCGCCATTTTCAGGCTGCCTTTTGGGGATGATTAAGGCAGCCTAAAAACGCCAAACGGTAGGGTGGGCAATTTACTTGCCCACCAGAACGTTAAAGCTATCCGCCATGGTGGGCAAACGAGTTGCCCACTCTACACAGGTTAAGGCAGCCTGAAAACGCCCACCCGATGCTTAAACGCGGGCGCGATGGGTAGGCAGCCTGAAACTATCCACGCGCTCCTACGGCTTGCTGGCAAGCCGTGCTCTGGCATGGTGGTGGGCTTGTTGACTATTGTGTGAGCAGTTCCACCAAATTCTGTTCACACGCTGCCGCCAATTCTGCCAACGATATGCCGCGCAATTGGGCAACCATTTCGGCAACGCGCAACACGTTTGCGGGCGTGTTTTGGTTTTCAGGCTGCCCAAACGGGCTGTCGGTTTCCAATAATAAAGTGTTCAGCGGCAATTGCGCGGCGGCGATGCGGGCTTTTTTGGCGCGTGGGTTGAGCAACAGCGAGCCGATGCCGATTTTGAAGCCGTGTTTAATCAGCAATTGCGCTTCTTCTAGGCTGCCTGAAAAAGCATGGGCGATGCCGCCTTGCGTGAATTTTGCCGACTGGATGGCTTGGATAACGGCGGCGGTGGCGCGCAGGTTGTGCAGAATAATCGGGCGGCGATGCTGCTGGGCAAGCGCAAGCTGGGCTTGGAAGGCTTGGATTTGCACGGCGCGACGTTCGGGCGACTGAGTTTTGTCGTAAAAATCCAAGCCGATTTCGCCTACCAACAGCGCAGGCTGTTGCGCCAGATGCAGCGCCAATTCATGCAACGCGCTATCGCTGGCTTGCTCGGCATACCACGGATGAATGCCCAATGCGACGGCACGGATTTCAGGCTGCCCTAGCAACGCAAGCGCGTTTGCCCAATCGGCGTGTTCGGCGGTGGGCACGATAAATTGGCTCACCTGTGCGGCGCGGGATTGGGCGATGATTTCAGGCAGCCTGAAAAATAGGGCAGGGTGGGTGAGATGGGTGTGGGTGTCGGTGAACATAAATGTAGTTGAATGGAGTAAATAAATCGGCAGTCATGGCGCAGATTGTGCGCAAATCAAACAGCGCAAATCCCTTTTAACATAGTTTGCAGCAAAACTAAAATCGCCGCTGATAGCGTCCGCATATAGGCAGCCTGAAAACGCAAACGCGCTCGCATCCCATCCGCAGCCCAAAATCAAACATTTGCATTGACACGCGCGATTACAAATCTTAACATACTCAAAACTACATCCGACTACATTCTCTAACATAAGGAGCGAATGATGGCAGTTTCTGTAAGCGCATTGGGCGCAATCGTGGCATTGGTGGTGGCGATTGGTTTGATTTTGCGAAAAGTGCCGCCTGTTTACGGCATGATGGCAGGCGCGTTGATTGGCGGCTTGGTGGGCGGCGCAGATTTGGTGCAAACCGTTACCCTGATGATAGACGGCGCCAAAGGCATCACCACCGCCGTGATGCGGATTTTGGCGGCGGGCGTGTTGGCAGGCGTGTTGATTGAATCGGGTGCGGCAACCGTCATCGCCGAAACCATCGTGAAAAAGCTGGGCGAAACCCGCGCCTTGCTGGCATTAGCCGTTGCCACGCTGATTTTAACCGCTGTGGGCGTATTTATTGATGTGGCGGTCATCACCGTTTCGCCGATTGCGCTGGCGTTGGCGCAGCGTGTGGATTTATCCAAAATGGCGATTTTGGTGGCGATGATTGGCGGCGGCAAAGCGGGCAATTTGATGTCGCCCAATCCCAACGCCATCGCCGCTTCCGACACCTTCAAAATCCCGCTCACTTCGGTGATGGTGGCGGGCATCATTCCCGCCATCTTTGGGCTGGCGCTCACCTATTTTCTCGCCAAACGGCTAACCAAAAAAGGCACAACCGTTGCCGCCGAAGAAGTTACCGCGCACACGGCGGGGCATTATCCTTCATTCGCCGCGGCGATTAGCGCGCCCGTGGTGGCGATTATCTTGCTGGCGTTGCGCCCGATTGCCGACATCAAAATTGACCCGCTGATTGCCCTGCCCGTGGGCGGTTTGGCAGGCGCAATCATCATGGGTCAGTTTCGCAAAATTAACGATTACGCCGTGAGCGGCTTGGGCAAAATGTCGGGCGTGGCGATTATGCTGCTGGGCACAGGCGCGCTGGCGGGGATTATCGGCAATTCAGGCTTAAAAGACGTGTTGATTCACGCGCTCACCGCTTCGGGCTTGCCCGCCTATCTGCTCGCCCCTGTTTCAGGCAGCCTGATGTCGCTGGCGACAGCTTCCACCACCGCAGGCACCGCCGTTGCATCCAACGTATTCAGCGGCACGCTGCTGGATTTGGGCATCAGCAGCTTGGCAGGCGCGGCGATGATACACGCAGGCGCAACCGTGTTTGACCATATGCCACACGGCTCGTTCTTCCACGCCACAGGCGGCAGCGTGGGCATGGCGATTAAAGAGCGGCTCAAAGTGATTCCGTATGAAACAGCAGTCGGCTTCATCATGACCGTCGTTTCCACGCTCATCTACGGCGTGTTCCGCTGGTTTGGTTAAGCATTTTCAGGCTGCCTTTTAATGCGTAAAGGCAGCCTGAAAACAGCGTGGCGCATTTCAGGCTGCATCAGATGTTTTTTAGCCAGCGCACGGCTTGCCAGCAAGCCGTAGGAACGCGAAAGCGCTTTTCAGGCTGCCTATCATCGCGCCCGCGTTTAGCCATCCATACACCAAACCTAACGAACAACCTTCTTTTTGATTGAACGCGGGCGCAACCATTAAGGCAGCCTGAAAACGCCTCCCGCGCCCCTACGGCTTGCTGGCAAGCCGTGCGCTTTTCAAAAAACCAAAACATAAGGCAACAACCATGAAAATCATCATCGCCCCCGATTCGTTTAAAGAAAGCCTTACCGCGCTGGAAGCCGCCGATGCGATTGAAGCGGGCTTAAAAGCCATTATTCCCGATGCTCAATACGTCAAAATCCCGATGGCGGACGGCGGCGAAGGCACGGTTAAATCGCTGATTGATGCCACCCACGGCACGCTGCACAGCGCCGAAGTAACCGCACCGCTGGGCAATTGCATCGCCGCGCAATATGGCATTTCGGGCGACGGCAAAACCGCGATTATTGAAATGGCAGCCGCTTCGGGCTTGCATCTTGTGCCGCCCAGCGAGCGCAATCCGCTCATCACCACCAGCTACGGCACGGGCGAATTGATTTTGGCGGCGTTAAACCACGGCGTGGAAAAAATCCTGCTCGGCATCGGCGGCAGCGCCACCAACGATGGCGGCGCGGGGATGCTGCAAGCATTGGGCGCGGATTTGCTGGATGAACACGGCGCAGCCATCGGCTACGGCGGCGGCAGTTTGGCGCAACTGGCGCGGGCCGATTTTTCCCGCTTGGATGCCCGCTTGCAACACGTTGCGCTGGAAGTGGCTTGCGATGTGAACAACCCGCTGTGCGGCGAAAAAGGCGCGGCTGCCGTGTTCGCGCCGCAAAAAGGCGCAACGCCTGAGATGGTGCGCACGCTGGATGCCAATTTGGCGCACTTTGCCCAAATTGTCCGGCGCGACACAGGCAAAGACATCGCCAGCGGCGCGGGCACAGGCGCGGCGGGCGGCATGGGCGGTGGCGTGTTGCTGTTGCCGCAAGCGCAGCTGAAATCGGGCGTGCAAATTGTGATTGATTACGTCAAGCTCGCCGAACAAATCCGCGATGCCGATTGGGTGATTACAGGCGAAGGGCGCATGGACGCGCAAAGCGTGCACGGTAAAACGCCTGTTGGCGTGGCGCGTGTTGCCAAGCAGTTTGGCAAGCCCGTGGTAGCGTTGGTTGGCTGCCTGCGCGCAGATTATCCCGCCGTTTACGATTGCGGCATTGATGCCGTTTTCCCCATCATCCGCCAGCTGGATAGCTTGGAAGGCACATTGCAGCAAGGCAAAGCGAACTTGCAATCCGCAGCGGAAAATGTGGCGCGATTGTATTTCGCTTTAAAATGAAAAATATGGCTCAACAAATCGGCTGATAGCAATCCAAACAGCCCCTTTTGTTGAGCCTTATTTTATTTTTAGATATTAAGAACGATTTGTATTTGCTATTCAAGATCCGTATAATCCGCACTTCGCTATTTTTTGTGAGAATAGGAAAATTTATGTTAGTGGCGTTCCTCATCATGCTGCGCGAAGGCATTGAGGCGGCTTTGATTGTCGGCATTGTGGCCGGTTTTTTAAAGCAGTCGGGTTATTCTCACATGATGCCGAAAGTGTGGGCGGGCGTGGTGCTTGCCGCGCTGATGTGTTTGGGATTGGGCTTGTGGATTCACAATAAAACAGGCGAAATCCCGCAGAAGCAGCAAGAATTTGTGGTCGGCGCTCTGGGCTTGTTTGCCGTGGCGATGCTCACTTATATGGTGCTGTGGATGAAAAAAGCCTCACGCAGCCTGAAACAATCGTTGCAGCAATCGGTGAGCAGCGCATTGCAGCGCGGCGAAGGGCATGGCTGGGCGTTGGTGAGCATGGCGTTTTTAGCCGTGGCGCGCGAAGGCTTGGAAAGCGTGTTTTTCCTGATTGCCGTGTTTAATCAATCGTCTACCGCCGAAATGCCGCTTAGCGCGGTGTTGGGCTTGGTGGTTGCCGCCGTAATCGGCTATTTGATTTACAAAGGCGGCGTGAAAATCAATCTGGGCAAGTTTTTTCAATGGACGGGCGTGCTGCTGATTTTCGTTGCCGCAGGCTTGTTTGCTGGCGCGTTCCGTGCGCTGCATGAAGCGGGCGTGTGGAATATTGGGCAGACTATTGTGTTTGACAGCTCGCATACTTTGCACAACGACAGCGTGATGGGTGTGTTGATGGGCGGCTTTTTCGGCTACACCGACCACCCTGTTGTGAGCGATTTGGTGTTGTACTTTGCGTATTTGATTACTGTGTTGTACTTGTTTTTTAGGCAGCAAAAGGCAGCCTGAAACCTTTGTTTGTTTTATTTTCTTAAAGGAATGTTTTATGAAAGCAAAATATTTATCCGTTGTAACTTTGGCTGCCTTGGTTGCTTTGACTGCCTGCCAACCGCCTGAAGGCGAGAAAAAAGCGGAAACTCCTGCGCCTGCTGCTTCTGGTGTGACCACACAAGCGGCTGCTCCTGCTGGCGAAACCCCACGCAATGAAGACGGCAGCATTTCTGTTGCCGTGAACGACACCGCTTGCGAACCCATGCAAATCACCGTGCCCAGCGGTCAAACCGTGTTCCAAATCAAAAACAACAGTAACCGCAAGCTGGAATGGGAAATTCTGAAAGGCGTGATGGTGGTGGACGAGCGTGAAAACATTGCGCCAACTTTGTCTGACAAAATGACGGTTACCCTGCTGCCGGGCGAATACGAAATGACTTGCGGCTTGCTTACCAACCCACGCGGTAAATTGATTGTTACCGACAGCGGCTTTAAAGACACCACCGATGAAGCCGCGTTGGAAAAATTGGCGCAACCTTTGGGCGAGTATAAAAAATACGTTCAAGGCGAAGCCAAAGAATTGGTAACCAAAACCGAAGCCTTTGTTGCCGCCGTGAAAGTAGGCGAAATTGACAAAGCCAAATCCCTGTTTGCTTCAACCCGCGTTCACTACGAGCGCATTGAGCCGATTGCCGAATTGTTCAACGAGCTTGACCCTGCGATTGACGCGCGTGAAGACGACTTTAAAGACGGCCCGAAAGACGCGAACTTCACTGGCTTCCACCGCTTAGAACACGCGCTGTGGGTTGAAAAAGACGTGAAAGGCGTGCAAACCGTTGCCGACAAATTGTTGGAAGACGTGAAAAAACTGCAAACCGAAATCGACGAATTGAACTTCCCACCCACCAAAGTGGTTGGCGGCGCAGCGGCTTTGATTGAAGAAGTGGCCGGCAGCAAAATCACGGGCGAAGAAGACCGTTACAGCCACACCGATTTGAGCGACTTCCAAGCCAACGTGGACGGCGCGCAAAAAATCGTAGATTTGTTCCGCACGCCAATCGCCGAGAAAAACAAAGCCTTGTTAGACAAAATTGATGCCAACATCAAGCAAGTAAACGAAATCTTGGCGAAATACAAAACCGCTGACGGCTTTGCCGACTACGGAAAACTGACCAAAGCAGACCGCAATGCGTTGCAAGTGCCAATTAACGCATTGGCAGAAGATTTGTCTCAACTGCGCGGCACTTTGGGCTTGAAATAAGCAACCGCCGTTTCGCTTAACCTAGCGAAACGATAATTCAGCAGGCAGCCTGAAAGCCCTAAACCATGCTTTCAGGCTGCCTTTTCGCCAGCATCGCGCTGGTTATCCCCAAATAAAGGAAATCAACCATGAGCGAACAACTCCAATCCCCCAGCAAACGCGCCCTGTTCAAAACCGCCGCTGCTGTGGGCGCAACCCTTGCCACAGGCGGTCTTGTCGCCTGCCAACAGCAGCCTGAAAAACAAGTCGCGTCTTCCGCGCCCGCCCAAGCCAAAGCCGAAGACGGTTTTGTCGGGCATTCCAACGAAAGCGTGCCTTGCTACGGCGTGCACCAAGCGGGCATCGTAACCCCCAATAAAGAGCAGCCCTTCGGCACGCTGTGCGCATTTGACGTGCTTGCCAAAACGCCCAAGGAATTGGAAAACTTTTTCCGCACGCTCACGGCGCGCATTGAGTTTTTAACGCAAGGCGGCGAAATCGCCGATATTGACGACAAATTGCCCCCGCCCAGCAGCGGCATTTTGGGCAAACAAGTGCCGCCCGATGGTTTGACCGTTACCGTTGGTGTGGGCAACAGCTTGTTTGATAAGCGATTTGGCTTGGAAAAATACAAACCGCTGCGCCTGCAAGAAATGCGCGATTTCCCCAACGATAAATTGGTTGCCGATTGGTGCGATGGCGACATCAGCCTGCAAATCAGCGCATTCAGCCCCGAAACCTGCCAAAACGCGCTGCGCGACATCATCAAAAACACCAGCCACGTCGCCACCATTCGCTGGGCGATTGACGGCTGGGCACCCAAAACCGAAGCCCCCGATGCCGCCGCCCGCAACCTATTTGGCTTCCGCGACGGCACAGGCAACCCCAATATCCGCGACCCCAAAGTCGCCGATACCATGCTGTGGACAGGTGTTACCGAAAACAGCCAAGACGAGCCTGCTTGGGCGAAAAACGGCACTTACCAAGCCATCCGCATCATTCGCCAAATGGTGGAATTTTGGGACAGAACGCCGTTGCAAGAGCAGCAAGACATCTTCGGGCGCGACAAATATTCCGCCGCGCCCATCGGCAAAAAACACGAGCACGACGCGCCCGATTACGGCAGCGACCCCGACGGCAAACGCGTGCCCAAAGACAGCCATATGCGCCTTGCCAATCCGCGCGACCCTGAGTTTTTGAAAAAACATCAGCTTTATCGCCGCCCGTATAACTACTCGCTGGGCTTGTCTTCCGCCAAGCAGTTGGACGTGGGCTTGATTTTGACCATGTATCAGGCGAATTTGGCAGACGGTTTTATTTATGTGCAAGCGTTGCTCAACGGCGAGCCGCTGGAAGAGTACATCAAGCCGTTTGGCGGCGGCTATTTCTTTGTGCTGCCAGGGTTTGAGAAAGGTGGGTATTTGGGGGATGGGTTGATTAAGCTTGTTCAATAGAAAGAGAAACGGCTGGGGAATGTCCTAGCCGTTTTTTCAGGCTGCCTGAAACATTAGCCAGCAAAAAACCGCCGTATTCTAGTTTGCTGAATACGGCGGTTAGTTTGAATAAATGATTAGTAAATGCCTGCATCTTTAAATGCTTGGAAACCTCTGCGAACACTTGCCTTGATTTCGGCATTTTCTGGTGTATCGGGTTGCGCCAGCACTTTTTGCCACCATGCAATGGCTTTTTGATGATCCTGCGCAATGATATATATATTGCCTAAATTGTATTGCGCCTCAATATCACCTTGATTAGCTGCTTTTTGCCACCATGCTACGGCTTGTTGATGGTTTTGCGCTACGCCTTGACCAGTGTAATACATCATGCCCAAATTGCTTTGCGCGCCAGCAAATCCTTGATTAGCTGCTTTTTGGTACCACGCAAAGGCTTGTTGATAGTCCTGCACTACACCGAGACCTTCTTCATACATCACGCCCAAATTGTATTGTGCGCCAGCAAGTCCTTGGTTAGCTGCTTTTTGATACCACGCAAAGGCTTGTTGATCGTTTTGTGCTACGCCTTGACCGTTGTAATACATCAAGCCCAAATTGCGTTGTGCATCGGCATCGCCTTGCTCGGCAAGCGGTTTCCATAAGCGCAAGGCTTCACTGTAATTACCTGTTTCGTATGCTGTTACTGCTTGTTGAAATTGTGCTTCATTATCCGTGCAAGCCAACAATAATGTCGCCAAAGCCACGCTTAACAGTTTAGAAAATAATTTGCGAGGGTAAGTAAACATCATTTTGCTGACCTTTTTATAAAAACAGGCGACATCTTGCCGCCGTGGGGTTGAACCAATACGCTTGTTGCCAAACGTGAACTATTTTAACTCTTTCTTTACATTTGCTTCAACTGCGCCACGCCCATATGACGGTTTTCAGGCTGCCTTATAAATTGGGTTTATGCTGCATAAGGCAGCCTGAAACGCAGAAATGACTGATTTAGTCGGCGTAGGATATGTGGCTTTGCAACGTACCGTTTAGCTATGTTTTCTATATAAAGCTATGTTTTCTATATTAAATGGTGCGTGGTAAAACCACATACCCTACTGGTAATCACGAAAAGGCAGCCTGAAATTCACTTTCAGGCTGCCTTTTACTGCGTTACCCCTTCAATCTGCAAAACGCATTGCGTCGTTTTCGGGCAAATGTCCGCACCTGTTCGCAAAGCTGCGCCGCTACGTTTTCGGTTTGATGCATAACGCCCAATTCACGCAAACGCTCGGGCAGGGGCTGGGGATACGGGCGATTATCGGGCGCGGTTAAAGCGGCATGATGGCTGCTGCAAACGCGCCATTGCGCCAAATCCGCATCGTAAAACAGCACTTCATGCGCTTGCTCGCCATTGTTGTGCAGATAAATTTTCACCGTGCCAGAAGCGGGAACGGTTGCGGTGGCAAATTGATGATTAAGAATAGAAAATTTCATTTTAGATTCCTTGTTTAGCAATTAGAAAGATGGGGCTGCAAGTTGGAATAAATCGCCCCGTGGGTTGTAAAACGGGCATAAAAAGCCCACACTTTGCAGTGCGGGTTGTGGAGATTGCCGTTGCCGGCCACATCGCGCCTTGCTGCTTTGGCGCATCCACCTTACCTTGCGGCAGGTTGGCATGGATTCTCAAACCCAACTCAAAATGTGGGGCGGATTGTCGGCGATTGGGCTTGGCGTGTCAAGCCAAAATAGGCAGCCTGAAACGCAGAAATTGCTATTTCAGGCTGCCTTTTTAATTAGGAAACGCCATTTTTTCTAAATCTACTTGTGGCAATAAATCATAAATCGCTTGTGGCAGTTTTACGTCAATAATTGGATAAGCAATCAATTTGTACTGTAAATTTTTAAAATCAATATCATGGCTATAAAACCCTTTCTTTGCCATTTCTACAAAAGAGGATAGATACCATTCTCTTTCGTTGTCATTTTCAAAATAAGGTAGATTTTCATCACAAATCACAATTTCCCGCTCCTGCGTTGGCAAGTTATCGCAAAAATCACTTACCTTTTCCCATAACTCTTTATTTTTCATGAAAACATCTGGCATCGTATCCGTGCCGCCTGTTGCGAAATGCGCTATATGCTGCCCGCATTTTCCAAACCAGTCTAAGTCATAAGCTGTAACCCAGCCAATATCCATAGCAGTCATTTTTTACCTATTAAATAGAGTTCTAACGAAACAAGGCAGCCTGAAAACGTTTTTTAGCCTACCCCTCCTCCGCAATCGCAATCACCTTATCTGGCGTTAATTTCGTCATGCAATCAAAATGCCCCAGCGGACATTCGCGTTTAAAACATGGGCTGCAATCCAAATTCAGCGTGGCGATTTTCGCCTTGTCGCTCAACGGCGGCGTGTGTTCGGGGCTGGACGAGCCGTAAATCGCCACCAGCTTGCAGCCCACCGCCGCCGCAAGGTGCATCAGGCCGCTGTCGTTGCAAAACACGGTATCGGCGCAGGCGAGCAAATCAATCGCTTCGTCCAAGCTCGTTTTGCCGCATAAATTGGTGCACAGGCAGCCTGAAAGCTGGTTAATCTCTTCGCCCAAGGCAAAATCTTTGTGCGAGCCAAACAGCCAAATTTGATAACCGCGTTGCGCGTAATATTGCGCCGTGGCGGCAAAATGGCACGGTAGCCAACGCTTTGCCACGCCGTATTCCGCGCCGTGGCAAAACGCGATAACAGGCTTATCCAAATCCAAACCGTGTGTCGCCAAAGCCGCCGCTTGGCTTGCCGCATCAATGGTGAAACTTGGCTGCGACGATTTGCCATCAAATGCCGCCTGCGATGGATGCGCCAGCGCGGTGTAGCGATCCACCATCAACGGCAGCGCTGCCTTATCCAGCTTGCGAATATCGTTCAGCAGTCCATAACGCTGCTCGCCCACATAGCCCGTGCGCTGCTTGATGCCCGTGGCAAACGCCAAAAAACCCATTTTCAGGCTGCCTGCGGTGGCAATCACTTGGTCATATTGTCGCTTTCCCAGCATCCGCCCCACGCGCCAACGCTCGCGCAGTTGCAACGCGCCATGCCCAAACGGATTATCCAAAATCTCGTCCACTTCATCCATGCGCCGATACACCGCCTGCGACCACTTGGGCGCAAACACATCAATCACGCAATCGGGATGCAGCTCATGCAATCGGCGCAACATCGGCTGCGTCATCACGCAATCACCAATCCAAGAAGGCGACAAAACCAGTATTTTTTTAGCCATTTCATCCTGTTTTCAAAACAAAGAACGCGCCGATTGTAGGGCGAAAAACTGCCGCGCGCAAAAGTTTCAGGCTACAATGCCGCCTTTCGTTTACCCGCCCAACCGCCCAACATGACCGCCACCCGACGCTACGCCAACGCCCGCCTCACCGCTATCCGCCATATCCCGCACGAAGACAAACTGATTTTGAGCTTTGATGAACACGAAGACTGCGAGTTCACCGGCGTGGTAGATTTTTCGCTTAACGGCTTTTATCCGCACAACATCCTGTTTGATTTATACGAATACGACCTCGCCTCGCTGCCCCCGCGCATCGCCGCCGATTTCCCCAATCTGTCGTATTACATCCACAGCGGTGAAAACTGGCAGATTTTCCACCTGTCGCCGCAAGCAGGCATGGGCGGCGTGATTGTGTGCGCCACGTTTTAGCCGCAAACCGGCGTTTTAGCTTCGCTGCGCAGGCTGCCTTATCGCGCATAGGCAGCCTGCGTAGCGAAGCGGAGTTGCGAAGCTAAAACCCAAATATGGAGCGGCGGCGGCTTGTCGCCAAACGGCGCATAAAACGGCACAGGCTGCAACATCGGCAAGCCGAAAACACACTATGTCTAGTTTTCAGGCTGCCTCATCCCGCAAAAACCACACTCCGCCCCCAATTCCCCTATTCAGGCAGCCTGAAACTTCCCCCGCATCCCATTTTCCGTTAAAGTACACATCTGACAAAAACCCATAATCACAACAAGGATTTACACCGAAATGGCAAAAACCAAAAACAAAACAAGTAAAACAACCAAAAGCAAAAACACCAGCCTACGCGCCCAAGACCCCTATCTGGCGCGTGAACAACAAAAATACCCCCATCCGCTGCCCAGCCGCGAATGGATTATCCAGCTCTTGGAAACCGCAGGCACACCACAAAAAATCCCCAGCCTTGCCAAGCAGTTATCCATTACCGATAGCGAATACGAATTTTTTGAACGCCGCCTCAAAGCCATGGCACGCGACGGGCAAATTCTGATTAACCGCCGCAATCTCGTCTGCGCCGCCGAAAAACTGGAAATCGTGAAATGCCGCGTAGAAATGCACAAAGACGGCTTCGGTTTCGCCGTGCCGCTTATCCCCACGGGCGAGGGCGATTTGGTGTTGTATGAGCGGCAAACGCGCGGCGTGATGAACGGCGACATTGTAACCGTGCGCCCGCTGGGGCTAGACCGCCGCGGGCGGCGCGAAGGGCAAATTTTAGACATCATAGAACGCGCGCAAACGTCTATCGTGGGCAGGTTTTATTTGGAACGCGGCATCGCCGTGCTAGACCCCGAAGACAAACGTCTCACGCAAAATGTGATTTTAGAGCCCGACAGCGTGGCGCAGTTTGCCCCCAGCGAAGGGCAGGTGGTGGTGGCTGAAATCACCGCCTATCCCGAAAACCACCGCCCCGCCGTTGCCCGCATCACCGAAGTGCTGGGCGATTACGCCGACAGTGGCATGGAAATTGAAATCGCGCTGCGAAAACACAAATTGCCGCACGAATTCAGCGCAGGCTGCCTGAAAGCCGCCGCCAAAATCCCCGAAAAAGTGCGCCCCGGCGACCGCAAAAACCGCGTGGATTTGCGCGATTTGCCGCTGGTAACCATAGACGGCGAAACCTCGCGCGATTTTGACGACGCGGTGTATGCCGAAAAAATCGGGCGCAATTATCGGCTTATCGTTGCCATCGCCGATGTGAGCCATTATGTGAATCCCGACGATGCCATAGACCAAGACGCGCAAGAACGCGCCACCAGCGTGTATTTTCCGCGCCGCGTGATTCCGATGCTGCCTGAAAACCTGTCCAACGGCATCTGCTCGCTCAACCCCGATGTGGAGCGGCTGTGCATGGTGTGCGACATGGAAATCACGTTTGCGGGCAACATCAAATCGTATCGCTTCTACCCCGCCGTGATGAAATCGCACGGCAGGCTTACCTATAACCAAGTGTGGGAATGGATTAGCCAAAAAACGCAAAATCAATATAGTGAACAGCTTGCCACGTTATACAAATTATTCAAAATCTTGCAGAAAAAACGCCACGCTCGCGGCGCAATGGAATTTGAAACCAGCGAAACGCAAATGCTGTTCAACGACAACGGCAAAATTGACCGCATCATCCCCGTGGTGCGCAACGACGCGCATAAATTGATTGAAGAATGTATGCTCGCTGCCAACGTGTGTTCCGCCGATTTTCTGTTAAAAAACAAGCATCCAGCGCTGTATCGTAACCATGCAGGCCCTACGCCCGAAAAACTCGCCGCCTTGCGCGAGCAACTGGGCTTGCTCGGTTTGCAACTGGGCGGCGGCGATAACCCCACGCCCAAAGATTACGCCGCCCTTGCCGACAAAATCGCCGAGCGCGATGACCGCGAATTGCTGCAAACCATGCTGCTGCGCTCCATGCAGCAAGCCCAATACGAGCCGCACAACGCAGGGCATTTTGGGCTGGCGTATGAGCATTACACCCATTTCACTTCGCCCATCCGCCGTTATCCCGATTTGCTGGTGCACCGCGCCATCAAAGCCGTGTTGGCAGGCGAGCAATACCAAGCCGACTGGCAAGCGCTTGGCGCGCATTCGTCGCATTGCGAACGCCGCGCCGATGATGCCAGCCGCGATGTGGAAAACTGGCTCAAAACCTACTATATGCGCGACAAAGTGGGCGAAGTGTTCGCGGGCAAAATCAGCGGCATGGCGAATTTCGGCATTTTTGTAACGCTGGACGACATCCACATTGAAGGCATGGTTCATGTGAGCGATTTGGGCGAAGATTATTTCAACTACCACCCCGAAACGCTGTCGATGGTAGGCGAGCGCAGCGGCGTGCAGTTCAAAATGGGCGACCGCGTCGTCATCAAAGTAGCCCGTGCCGATTTGGAAACCAGCAAGATTGATTTAGTGCTGGTGTCGGGAGGCGAATCGCGCAAAGCACGCAAAACGAAAAAATCAGCGGCAGACGATGTTTCAGGCAGCCTGAAAACCACGCGCAGCAAAAAAGCAGCGCAAACAAAGGTAACAGAAACCATCGCGCCTGCTGAATCCAGCCCAGCGAAGAAATCGCGCAAGACAAAAGGCAGCCTGAAAGCGGATGAAACGAGTTCTGGCGCAGCCAAAACCAGCGCAGTCAAAACAACAAATGCTGAGACAACAAAAGCTGTAATCGTTGCCGACAGCAAGCCAAGCCAATCGCGCAAGGGCAAAAAAGCCACCGCAGATGTTTCAGGCAGCCTGAAAACGGCAAACGGCAAAGTAAACCAAACTGCCAGCGCAAAGGTTGAAGCAGTCCAGCCCAAACCATCGCGCAAAGCCAAAGGCAGCCTGAAAACCAGTAAAGCAGATTCCAGCGCAGCCAAAGCGGCAGATGCAAAGGCTGCGGATGAGAAAACCGCCAAAACAACGGAACAAAATTTGGCGAAACCATCACGCAAAGGCAAAAAAGCCGCCGCCGATATTTCAGGCAGCCTGAAAACGGCAAACGGCGAAGTGAACCAAATTGCCAGCGCAAAGGTTGCAGCTGAACAGCCCAAACCATCGCGCAAAGCCAAAGGCAGCCTGAAAACCAGTGAAGCCCAAACCAAAGGTGTGAACAAAGCGAAAGCAGGCAAAGCAGATGCCAGCGCAGCCAAACCCAGCAGCGGCAACACGCCAAGCCAAGCCAACAAAGGCAGCCTGAAAAACGCAGCGCCGAGTCAATCGCGCCAAGCCAAAAAAGAAGCCGCGCCCACCCCTGCGGTTAGCGGCACGCTCAAAATGGTTAATGGCAAAATCACCATTGTGAAAAAGAAAAAATAGGCAGCCTGAAAGCCGTGCAACTCTTGTTGTAACCAACGGGCAAAAAAACAGGGCGGATTTCATATCCGCCCTTTTGCATGACATCGGCTGATTCAGGCAGCCTGAAAGCTATCAGCAATCCCAAGTAAACAGCACGCGGCTGAAATCGCGCTGGCGCAAATCTTCGGGCGTGATAAAGAAATTGCCAACGCCGCTATCGCCCCAAAGCACGCGGTCGTTGCTCTCGCTGTCGTCAAAATCGCTGTCTAGCTGGAACAGCAGCACGGTGTGGTTTTTTAGATGGTCAAACCATTCGCGCGGGTCGGTTTGCGTGAAATAGGGATAACCGCAGATGCGATGCCCTTCGGCGTTATCGGCGGCAAAAAGCGCGTCCCAAAGCTGCTTTTGCGCGGGGTCTTTGATATTGGTGATGCCCGCAACCAGCTCGTTGCGAAAATCGCCAACCGAAATGGGCTGCTGGATAATGTCTTGAAAAATAATCCGATATTCGCCATCAACAGGCAGCGCGCCTTCTTCTTTTGCGGCAGCCTGAAACGGCGCGAAATCATCGCAAAGCTGCGCCAAATCTTGCGTAATCTCGGGATAGTAAACTACGCGGTAGTTGTCTGTATTGCTGTAATGCTCGTAATCCACGCCCAAGGAATAATCGGTTTCGTCCACAAAAAACTGAATCAAACCGCTGCTGGGAAAATCGGGCAGCGGCGGCATTTCGGCAAAATTCACCTGCGCCAACAGCGTTAGCGGCTCGCCGTTGGCGTTGCGCGGATAATCGGTATCCAGCGGCAGATAAGGATTGCCGCCCACCTTGCTTTGCCAGATTTGCGAACGGTCGGCTTTGCTGCCCAGCGTAAACGGCACGGTGGGCTGCAAGGTGCGGTTTAAATATGCTTGGCAAAAATCGGGCAGGGCAGTTTGTGCCATGATGTTGCTCCGTTGTGAATAGTGAACATTAGCCGCCAAAGGCAGCCTGAAACGCTGTTTACAGCTTTAACTTTGCAAAAGCGCGGTTTCCCGTTTTCAGGCTGCATCATGTATTTGCGCCGCCTGCAAAGTGTTTTCCAGCAAGCTCGCAATCGTCATCGGGCCCACGCCACCAGGCACAGGCGTAATCGCCGCAGCACGCTCTTGCGCCGCCGCAAATTCCACATCGCCGCACAACGAGCCATCTTCCAAGCGATTGATGCCCACATCAATCACCGTTGCATTCGGCTTAATCCAAGCCCCTTCAATAAAATTCGGCTTGCCCACGGCAACAATCAAAATATCCGCCGTCGCCACTTCCAGTGCCAAATTTTCCGTAAAACGATGGCAAACCGTAGGCGTGCCGCCTGCCAGCATAATCTCCAACGCCATCGGACGCCCCACGATATTAGACGCGCCAACTATCGTAACCTTCTTGCCCTTTACGGGAATCTGATACGCATTCAGCAAAGTCATCACACCCTTGGGCGTGCATGGGCGCAGCGTGGGCATCCGTTGCAGCAAACGCCCCACGTTATAAGGATGAAAACCATCCACATCCTTATCAGGATGAATGCGCTCCAACACTTCTTGGCTATTGATATGCGCAGGCAGCGGCAGTTGCACCAAAATCCCATCCACATCCGCTTGCGTGTTCAAAGCATCAATCAGCGCCAGCAATTCTGCTTCGCTGGTATGCTCAGACAAAATATGCGAAAACGAGCGAAAGCCCACCTTATCGCAAGCGCGTTGCTTATTGCGCACATAAACCGCGCTGGCAGGATTATCGCCCACCAAAATAACCGCCAAACCTGGGGCGCGTTTGCCTTGGGCTTGGCGTTGTTGCACTTGCTCGCTGATGCGTTGCAAGCATTGTTCGGAAACTTCTTTGCCATTGATGATTTGAGCCGTCATAAGGTGCTTTCGTTGCAGTGAAAAAGAACGCTTATTATCGCATTTTTACAAATAAGCCAGCAAGGCAGCCTGAAAACGCTTATGGATGATGATATTCGCGCTTTTTAAATCAGCTTGAATACGCAAATTTTGCTAATCCAATTGCGGTTTTAGATTTTTTACTCGCGCTCGTGCCACCTATTTTTAAAAATTGTTAAAACTAGTTTTGTTTAAAATCATGTAGTTACTATATTTTAATAAAAATAATAATAAATATCATTTGCAAAAAAAGACGGAAAAGGGTAGTATTCGTTTCACCAGCTACACGGCAACAGAAATTGTTCGGAAACTTTGCTGCTGTGTAGTCCATTTGGTAGTGGTTTGTGTTCCTTTTGTGCCCCCGTTGTTCAACGCGGGGCAATTTTTTTGTGTGTGCAATGTTGCGCGGTGTAGCAATTGGAATAAAAAGTTTAGAAAATGATTTTGAAAAATTTTGATTATTGGCGTTTTTTGCTGCGATTTTGTGGATAAGCAAAATTAAATTGTTGCTTTTTGTTTTGCCTTGTCAAGATTTGTAAGCAAGCATAGAATTCGGGCCACATTGAATTACAAGAATAACAAGCGAGAAATATTCAACCCTATTCTGGCGCGGTGTTTTGCTTGGGCAAAACGGTGTACTAAATCGCTTTGTTGTGCTGCTTTTTTCTCCTTTCGGGCAGCATGGCAGAGGCAGGCGAAAGTCTGCATTGTTTGTGAAGCGTAAAATCTCTGATTGAGGTATTTGTGGCAGCTCTTTTTGGGCTGCCTTTTTTTTGTTTTCAGGCTGCCTTTGGGCTTGGGGCAGCCTGAAAGTTATCCTGAATAAACGGTGCAGATTAGGTAAAATGCGCGCTTTTGTTTTGAGAATTGAAACGATGTCTATTGATGAGAAATTGTTGCCGCATCGCAATGCAATTGATGCGATTGACCAGCAGATTTTGGGCTTGCTGAACGAGCGGGCAAGCCATGCGCGGGCGATTGGCGAGCTAAAAGGAACGGGCGCGGTGTATCGTCCTGAGCGCGAGGCGCAGGTGTTGCTGCGGATTAAGGATTTGAACGCGGGACCGTTGTCGGATGAGGGCGTGGCGCGTTTGTTTCGCGAGGTGATGAGCGAATGCTTGGCGGTGGAGCGTCCGCTGACGATTGCGTATTTGGGCCCGATGGGCACGTTTACACAGATGGCGGCGATTAAGCATTTTGGCCATGCGGCGGTTACCGTGCCTTGCACGACGGTGGATGACAGCGTGCGCTTGGTGGAGGCGCGACAGGCGGATTATGTGGTTGCGCCTGTGGAAAATTCTACCGAAGGCTCGGTGGGGCGCACGTTGGATTTGTTGGTGAACACGCCGTTGCAGGCTTGCGGAGAAGTGGTGCTGCGGATTCATCATCATTTGTTAAACGTTTCAGGCAGCCTGAAAAAGGTGAAAAAGGTGTATGCGCACGCGCAGGCGTTGGCGCAATGCCAATTTTGGTTAAACGCGCATTTGAGCGGCGATGTGCCGCGCGTGGCGGTGTCTAGCAATGGCGAAGCGGCGCGACTGGCGCAGCAGGATGAAGATGTAGCGGCGATTGCCAGCCAAGCGGCAGCGGAGATTTATGGTTTGACCAAAATCGCGGAAAACATTGAAGATGAGCCAAATAACACCACGCGCTTTTTGGTGCTCGGGCATCAGAATACAACGGCGAGCGGCAAGGATAAGACTTCGCTGATTGTGAGCGCGCCCAATCATGTGGGGATGCTGCACCGCGTGATTGAGCCTTTAACGCGGGCGGGGATTTCGCTCACCAAATTTGAAAGCCGCCCCAGCCGCACAGGGCTTTGGGAATATTTGTTTTTTATTGATATTGAAGGGCATGAATTGGATGAGCGCGTGCAAGCGGCGTTGGCGCAGTTGCGCGAGACAGCGGCGTTTGTGAAAGTGGTGGGCAGTTATCCGCTGGCGGTTTTGTAGATTGAAGTAATAACAGATAGGCAGCCTGAAAATGGGATATGGCGTTTTCAGGCTGCCTTATTGTTTGCATTATCGGTAAATATAGAGCCAATCATCTACGCTTGCATTAAGGCAGCCTGAAAACAGGTTTTATCGCTGCCCAAATCACCACACAAGCGCATAAAAGCAGCGTGTGCGCTTGCCCAATGCCCCAGCAAAACGGTATGATTACGCCCGTTTGCAGCCATTTGCTGCGCGTGTTTTTATCCAGAAAAAAGGTAGCTTTATGAAACTTCGTTCCATTTTAACTTTGGCAACAGCAGCAGCCTTATTGACGGCGTGTACTGCTGCCAAAAATTCCGCCCCCGTTGTGGCGGGCAATGGCGTAGGCAGCGGCACCACCGCATCGCCTTACAACCCTAGCACCGCATCGCCCTACGATGGCACAAACGCAGGCGCAAGCACCAACACCAGCAATCCCTACGGCGCATCGCCCTACAATCCCACCCCGTCCACCGTTTACACGCCAAGCAATAACGCTGCCGTCAGCACGCCTGTTACGCCCAGCCACAGCGCATACGCTAACCCAACAGGCGTTTATCCCAGCGTGGATGTGAACGCGACTTACCACCAAGTTGCCCCTGGCGATACCTTGTATAACATTGCCAAACGCTATGGCGTGAGCCAAGACAATATCCGCATGTGGAACAACATGCCCGATGACACCGTAAAATTGGGAACCAGCCTGCGGGTAAAGCCAACTAGCGCGAGCGGCGCATCATACGGGAACACCAGTTCAGCCACAGGCAGCTACCGAGTAGTTTCGGGCGACACGCTATACAGCATTGCCCAACGCCACGGCATGACCGTAAGCCAGCTTCGCGCGGTAAACAATCTGCAAGACGAAAACCTACGCGTGGGACAAACTTTGCGTGTGAACGGCACGGCTGTTGCCAGCACGCCTGTGGTGCAAACACCGCCCGTTGTCTCCATAACCACTACAACAACCACCACCAACATCACGCCAACGCCAACGGTTACCGCATCCAGCAAAACCAGCAGCCATGCTGGGCTCACATGGCAAAGCCCGCTGGCAGGCGCCAACATCGCCAAAGCATTTAGCAACAGCACACGCGGCGTAGAGCTGCAAGGCTCGGCGGGTCAAACCGTTGTTGCGGCGGCAGATGGGCAAGTGATTTACAGCGGCAATGGCCCGCGCGGCTATGGCAAGCTGATTGTTGTGCAACACAGCCCCAATTTGCTCACGGCATACAGCAACGGCGATAATTTGATTGTGAAAGAACAAGAGCGCGTGAAGCGCGGGCAATCGCTCGCCAAGCTGGGCAACGCAGGCAGGCTGCATTTTGAAGTGCGCGAAAGCGGCACGCCTGTGAACCCGAGCAACTACATTCCGTTTTAAGCGGACAAGCCAACAGGCAATGGGATGAAGACCTTGCCTGTTTTTGTTTTGGCTTTTCAGGCTGCCTTATAGGGCGTAAAGGCAGCCTGAAAACCTTATCCAGCATTCCCTAGCTGCCCGATTCAAGGCAGCCTGAAATCCCGAAAGTTTATCCACCCGAAAGTTTATCCATGATCATCGTCATGCAACCCCACGCCAGCGAAACCGCCGTGCAAAACGTGGTTCAATTTATCCGCGCCCAAGGCTTAACCGAACACCTATCGCGTGGCACCGAACACACCATCATCGGCGCGGTGGGCGATGAGCGCGTGTTTGACCCTGCCCAAATTGAAGCCTTGCCCGAAGTGGAACGCGCCATCCGCATCATGCAAGATTGGCGCATCATCAGCCGCGAAGCATGGGCAGACGACACGCAAATCATCATTCGCGGCATTCCATTTGGCGGCACAAGCGCGCCGCAAACCATCGCCCATATCGGCAGCCTGAAAGCAAACGAAGCCAAAGCCAGCGCCGCACCCGCCATCTTGCTAGACCCATTCTATCTCCCCGCCAATCCCTATGCGCCCAGCAGCAGCCTAAGCGAAAGCGAAATTGCCCGCCAACTGCAACGCAGCAGCGCCGATTGGCATCGCGCTGAAAAAGCCGTTGCCATCCGCATTCGCGACAGCGCCCATATCCAAGCCGCGCTCAATGCCGAAGCCGATTTGCTTTATCTCGGCGGCGAGCTGATTAACAACCGCCATATTTTGCACGAACTCGGCAGCCTGAATGTGCCCGTTATCGTGTGCAAAGACATTCATCACACCGTGCGCGATTGGCTGATTGCCGCTGAGCAAATCGTGCTGCGCGGCAATCAACACATTTTGCTGGGCGAAGCAGGCACGCTCAGTTTGCACGGCGCGCCCAACCACCTAGACGTGGATGCCATTGCCCAAGCCAAGCAGCAAAGCCATTTGCCCGTGTTGGCGAACATCAGCGGTTTGGCGCATCGCTATATGCCGCTAACCACTTTGCGCCAGCTTGCCATCGCCGCAGGCGCCGATGTGATTATTGAATAGGCAGCCTGAAAACAACCTTGCCCGCAAAATCCACATCCGCCTGCCTATCGCATCAATCGCAAAAGGCAGCCTGAAAACCCTTTATTCTTAATACAAACCATGTCCCAAAAAGCCCCCATCCGCAAACGCATCGCCCGCCTTTTCAAACTGCTTATCTGGCTCTACCACACAGGGCGCAACCTACGCCAGCTTGACCACGCCACCGACGAACAACGCGCCGCCGCCCTGCGCCATATGGGGCAAAGCTGCCTAGACACGCTCGGCATTCGCACCCAAGTGCAACAGCCCAACACCAGCCAAGCCCAAGCCGAACACGGCATGCTCATCGCTGCCAACCACGTTTCATGGCTGGATATTTTCGTGATTACTGCGCTGTATCCATCCAGCTTCATCGCTATGCAAGAGCTCAAAAGCTGGCCCATCATTGGCAAAATGGTAACCAATGCGGGCACGGTTTACATAGACCGCAGCAACCGCAAAGACATCAACATCATCAACGAAGCCATCTCGCGCGTGCTGGATGCGGGCGGCAATGTCTGCTTTTTCCCCGAAGCACGCACCACGCTGGGCAACGGCATGCTGCCGCTCAAAGCCGCCCTGTTTCAGGCTGCCCTAGACAGCAACGCCCCCGTGCAACCCATCGCCATGCGCTATTACGATGCTGATGAGCGCACCAGCGCCGTTTCTTTTGCCAACGCCAACTTGTTCCAATCGCTCTGGCGCGTGGTTTCCATTGCGCAAATCAATGTGAAAGTGGACATCGCGCCGCAAATTCACCCGCGCGATCTCGCCGAAAACGATCGCTTTTTGCTCAAAGACGCCGTGGAGCAAACCCTGCTGCCCATCGTGTTATCCGACAGCCCTAATCCAGAGCAAGTGATGCCTTAATACAATACGTGCAACTCATTTTCAGGCTGCCTATTGCTGCACACGATAGGCAGCCTGAAAACCATCCGCGCACAAAAAACGAGAAACATCGCTGCTTCTCGTTTTTGTAGTAAACAAATCGCGCTGTTTACTTCTCTTTGCGTTTAAACAGCCCTTTCAAGCCCGCGCCTGCGCCCAGCGCCGCCACGGCGATAATCTTGCCAAACTTCGCCAAAAACGCGCCAATCACCGCCAGCAAGCCCAGCTTTTTCGCTGCCACGCCGCCAACCAGCGCCGCCAAACCATATTCCGCTACCTTATCGGTTTTGGCGTTAAAGTCGGCATAGCGCAAGCCTTGGTTGAACTCAATATTGCCTAGCAGCTCGCGCGCCACAGGCTTCAATTGCTCAATTTTGCTCAAATCCGTAACCAGCGTAAGGTTGATGTAGCCTTTTCTGCCCAGTTGGAAAGTGTTGTAGTTCACGGCAGGATTGGTGTCCTTGCCGCCTTTTTCATACACATCAATAGACCAAATCAAGCGGTGCGTTGCCGCGTCATATTGCGGTTTTTCAATCCAGCCGCGTGTTTCAATTTCAGCCATGCCTTTGGATTTGCGCACTTTATTTTGCTCTTCGTTGCCCGCTTTCAGCTCGCTGAGCATGGATTCCGTGTCCCATTCTTTCGCGTCATCATCTTTGATGTAGCCCGAATCCACATACACCAAATCCACCGCCCAAGACGCATCGTCTTTATTTTTGGCATCGGGGTCAGCGCCTATCAAGCCATAGCGGTTGGGATTAGAACGATTGCCCATTTCCACCATCAGCGCATTGGCGGCATCTTTTTTGATGAACACCATGCCCGCAGGCAGTTTCAGGCTGCCTTCCGCCCCCAAAGGAATGGTGGCAGGGCCTCTGATGGTATCGTTGTCCAAGCTGTTTTCTTCGGCGGATTGTTCAGCGGGTTGTTCAGCTTGTTTGCCCTGTTTGGTTCTATTGGCGTGCTTGCGCGCCGCTTCTTGGGCACTTTTTTCCAACTGCGATTGCCCCGTCGCAGGCTCGCTTGAACTTTTGGGCGCAGCCCAACTCGCTGCCGAATGCCATGCCAACAGCGCGCACAAAACCGCGCCTGCCCAATTTTTCTGCTTAAATGAAGTCATAAATAATCCTTTTACTGGTAAACATCATTCCGTTCCGAGCCGCAAAAACATTTTCAGGCTGCCTTAATCGCATAAGGCAGCCTGAATTTTAACTCAAATACAAAAATCTTAACAAAAATTATCGTTGTTTTTAAAATAGATTTTTAGGGCATAAAAAAGATGCCTATGAAAATAGTGAATATAGGTTCTTAATACTCGCGCCGCTCTTGGCAGCCTGAAACCAAGCCTTGCAATTCTTGTGGGCGCAAAATCCGAATGTGTTTATGCTCCACATCAATCAAGCCATCTTGCTTAAATTTAGACAGCGTGCGACTCACCGTTTCCAGTTTCAGCCCCAAATAGCTGCCGATTTCCTCGCGCGACATCCGCAAAATAAAATCGTTTGCCGCAAAACCGCGCACATACAAGCGGTCAGACAAATTCAGCAAAAACATCGCCAGCCGCTCTTCCGCGCGCATATTGCCCAGCAGCAGCATAACGGTTTGATTGCGCACGATTTCGCGGCTCATCAAGCGCAAAAAGTGCATATAAAGCTGCGGAATTTTCGCGTTTAATTCGTCAACTTGGTCAAACGGCAATTCGCACACTTCGCTGTCTTCCAGCGCCACCGCATCGCAGGCATATTTGCCCAAGCAAATGCCATCGGTGCCGACCAATTCGCCCGACATAAAAAAGCCGGTAACTTGGTCGCGCCCGTCTTGCGTGCTGATGGTGGTTTTGAAAAATCCTGTGCGGATGGCGAACAGTGAAGTGAACGTTTCGCCCGCGTGGAATAAAAATTCTCCGCGTTTTACACGGCGGTTTTGTTTCAGTACCGTGCCAATTTGGTTAAAATCCTCCTCTTGGAAACCCACAGGCATGCAGATTTCCTTTAACGAGCAATGCGTGCATTGTGCTTTGCAGATAGGCATCTTTGACATAATTCTTAATGATCCTAAAATATAGTTATATCGTCTGATTGACAAGGCTTCACAATACTTGTAAAAGCCGAGCCATTTTAACAAAATTTGATTCAAAACAAAATAATTTTACCACTATCATGAAAATCATTACCATCCAGAAACATACACCCACTCTTTTTGATTTTGACCGCGAACTCATCGCCAGTCTTCCTGCTAGCGGCCCGCGCTACACGTCTTATCCCACTGCTGATCGTTTTTATAATGAATTTCAACAGCCTGAATACATCGCCACACTGGAAAACACGCTTTCAGGCAGCCTGAAACCTATTTCGCTGTATGTGCACATTCCGTTTTGCAATGTGATTTGCTATTACTGCGGCTGCAATAAAGTCATTACCAAAGATACGCGCAAGGCGGATGAATATCTTACTTATCTGGAAAAAGAAATGGCGTTGCTCGCGCCGCATTTGCACGGCAAGCACAAGCTCGCCCAGCTGCATTTTGGCGGTGGCACACCCACATTTTTGAGCGATGAGCAGTTGGAACGCGTGTTTGCCATGATACGCGAGCATTTTGAATTGCTGCCCGATGGCGAATATTCCATTGAGATTGACCCGCGCAAGGTGAGCCGCGAGAGCGTGTTTAAGCTGGGCAAGCTGGGCTTTAACCGCATGAGCGTGGGCATTCAGGATTTTGATCCCAAGGTTCAGGCTGCGGTAAATCGTATTCAAACGGTGGAAGAGACGCGCAATGTGATTGAAGCGGCGCGCGAAGCGGGCTTTAAATCCATTAGCGTGGATTTGATTTACGGGCTGCCGCATCAATCGGTTGAAAGCATTAAGCCTACGCTGGAAACGGTGCTGTCGCTGTCGCCCGACCGCCTTGCGCTGTATCACTACGCGCATTTGCCGCATATTTTCAAGCCGCAACGGCGCATTGACACCAACGCGGTGCCATCCAGCGAAGAGAAGTTGGATATTTTGCAATACGCGGTGCATTTGCTGGACGAACGTGGCTATGTGTTTATTGGCATGGATCACTTTGCCAAGCCCGAAGACGAACTGGCGATTGCTTTGCGCGAAGGGCGTTTGCAGCGCAATTTTCAAGGCTATTCCACTTATGCCGATTGCGATTTGGTGGCGATTGGCGTGAGCAGCATCGGCAAAATTGGCAACACATATAGCCAAAACGAGCGCAATCTGGACGATTACTACGCCGCGCTGGATAACAACCAACTGCCGATTATGCGCGGCTTCCAGCTTAATGCCGACGACGTGATGCGCCGCCAGATTATCCAAGATTTGATGTGTCGCTTTGCGCTGGAATTGTCCGATTACCAAGCGGATTTTGCCGATTATTTCGCCGAAGAAATTCCCGATTTGCAACGCATTGCCGAGCTGGGCTTGATTGAATGGCAGCCTGAAACGGGCAGCCTGAAAGTAACCCCTAAGGGGCGGTTTTTGATTCGCAATATTGCGATGATTTTTGATTACTACTTGCGGCATAAGGAAACCAAGGCGAAGTATTCGCAGACGGTTTAGCTTTGGCGGATGCGCCGTTTTCAGGCTGCCTTTGCATTGCTCAAAGGCAGCCTGAAATGTTTGGGCTACGGCAACGCAAAGAGTGGGTATGGCGGCGATACGCCATGTTCTGTTTTGGATTATGCGAAGGGTTGGGGCAGCCTGAAACGGAGTTGGAGCGGCAACGGCTCGTCGCCAACGGCTTCAAACAGCGCATGGCTGATTTGCCAAGATGAAAGATGTCGGTGAGCCGCTGACGCTCCACTGGGGGTGTTTTTCAGGCTGCCTTTTTGGGGTATCGTTGCGGCAGCCTGAAAATGGGTTTAGTGCTTTGTGGTTGACGTTGGGTGTAGTGTTTGCCATGCGTCTCATGCCGACGGGGCACTTACTTTTCTTTGCTTCGCCAAAGATGAGAACCTGCATTCGCTATCTGCACGGCTGCTTTTGTATTCATTGAACACGCCTACTGCGTTGCCAAGCCAAGCTAATAGTCTCGCTATTAACTTGTCTTGTCGCCTTGTATTCGTATTCACTGAATACAAAATCCGCTCGCGCAGATAACGAATACAGGTTCTAGCAAAAGAAAGGCGACCCCGACGTGCAGGTTTGGCTACGCCAAACTTCCCTCACTCCACATCCTTTTTTCGGCGCGTGCGAACTAGTCGCGCTGCGCGCGCCGTCGGACAACGCACGCTTGTTTCCGAAAAAAGAATGCTCCGTTCGGCTGGACGTAGGGGAAGGGGCAGTAGTCCCAAACGTTTGTGGTGGATTGACCAAAATAGGCAGCCTGAAAACTGAAAAAGGGTTTTCAGGCTGCTTTTTGGATGATTTTGTGATGGGAGAGTTTAGGCTGTCTTTATTGTTGAAAGTTACTCAGAAGGCAGCCTGAAACGGGTATAGAGCAGCGACGGCTCGTCGCCAGATTGCTTAATTAAACAGAGCAAGATGTCGGCGAGCCACCGACGCTCCATTGGGTTGTTTTTTCAGGCTGCATTTGCCACCCCAAAAGGCAGCCTGAACCCCATCAGCGCCCGCTCAATTTGCTATAATCCGCCCCTTTTTCGTCCCCCCTTGTTTCCCCATTTTCGCTTCGCGGAAGCTCATAATCTCGTTTTCAGGCTGCCTTATGCGTCTCACACAAATCAAACTCGCAGGATTCAAATCCTTCATCGACCCCACCACCATCCACGTTCCCAGCCAGCTCGTTGCCGTCATCGGACCCAACGGCTGCGGTAAATCCAACGTCATCGATGCCGTGCGCTGGGTGTTGGGCGAATCGTCCGCCAAGCAGTTGCGCGGCGAATCCATGCAAGACGTGATTTCCAACGGCGCCGCCACCCGTCGCCCCGCGCCCCGCGCCTCGGTGGAACTGGTGTTTGACAACAGCGACCACGTTTTGCAAGGCGCATGGGGGCAATACGCCGAAATCGCCATCAAACGCCAGCTCACGCGCCAAGGCGATTCCAGCTATTTCATCAACAACCAAGCCGTGCGCCGCCGCGACATCACCGACCTTTTCCTAGGCACAGGCGTGGGCGCCAAAGGCTACGCCGTGATAGAGCAAGGCATGATTTCGCGCATCATCGAAGCCCGCCCCGAAGAATTGCGCGTGTATATTGAAGAAGCTGCAGGCGTTTCCAAATACAAAGAACGCCGCCGCGAAACCGCTGCACGGCTAGACGACACGCGCGAGCATCTCAACCGCCTGCACGACTTGCAAACCGAGCTTGCCCGCCAAGTGGAAAAGCTCAACGCCCAAGCCGCCACCGCCGAGCAATACCGCAGCCTGAAAAGCGAATTGGCGCAAAATCAAAACCTATCCGACTACATCCAATGGCAAAACGCCATCGCCCAAGCCGACACCGCCCAAGCGCAGCACGCCGCCGCCCAAGCGCAACAGGAAAGCAACCAAGCCACCAGCGACAGCCTAAACCAGCGCATCCAAGAGTTACGCCTTGCCGAGCGCGAGCAACAACAGCAACACGACAGCCTGCAACAACAACACGCCCAATCGCGCGAACACATCGCCCGCCTAGAAGAACAAATCCGCGCCCAACACGCGCAAAACGAGCGCGCCGAACGCGACCGCCAATCCGCCCAAGCGCAGCTGCACAAACTGCAACAGCAACACGCCGACACCCTAGCCGAGCGCGAAGCCCTGCTGCAACAAGCCGCTGACAAACACAGCGAACTTGCCGCGCTCGCCCTAATCGTTGCCGAACACGAAGCGCGCCTGCCCGAGTTAGAAACCGCCGAGCAAACCAGCCAGCACAACCACCAAAGCCAGCGCGACCAAATCGGCAGCCTGAAACGCGAACTCGCGCTCAAACAGCAGCAGCAACAGCACACCCAAACCACGCTTGCCAACCACCGCAGCCGCATCCAACGCCTAGAAGACGAATTATCCCAACTTGCCGCTGCCGATAATCCCGCCTTGCAACAAGCCAAAGATGCCGCGCAAACCCTACAACACCAATGCCAAGCCGCTGAAATCCAATGGCAGCACAGCCAAGCCCAATTAGGCAGCCTGAAAACGCAGCAGCAAAAGCAGCAAGCGCATTATCAAACGCTCAATCAGCAACACATCGCCGCGCAAGCCCAGCAGCAAGCCCTTGCCCAAATCCTGCGCAGCAGCGCGCCCAATGACTTTTGGGCGACCACCGACTACGCGCAAACTCCAAGCCTATGGCAACAGCTTACCGCGCCCGAAGCATGGCAACACGCCATCAGCGTGGTGCTTGCCGAGCGCTTGCACGCCAAAAAGCTGCCCACCGAAGCCGCCTTGCCCAGCCCCTTGCCGCAAGGCGCAGCCGCATGGCTTAACCAAACCCAGCCCGTTAGCAAGAAAACTCAGCCCGCCCAAGCCCTGCTCAACCAAATCCAAGCGCATAAAGATTTTCAGGCTGCCTTACACGACTGGCTAGACGGCATCCTGTGCGCCCCCGATTTGGACTACGCCATCGCCCACCAAAGCGAACTTGCCCCGCAGCAAACATGGCTCACGCCGCAAGGGCATCGCGTGGACAAACACAGCATCACGCTCTACAACGAAGCCAGTAGCCAAAACCTAATCCAGCAAAAAGCCCAACACGACCAACTGAGCGAACAACTCGCCGCGCTTGCCCCGCAGCTTGCCGCCGCCCAACAGCAAGCCGAAGACGCGCAAACCGCGTTAGCCCAAGCCGAAGCCGCGTACGACCAAGCCCAAGAGCAATACCGCGAGCTGTTAAGCCAACTGCAACACGCGCAAAACCACGCCAACCAGCTTGCCGAGCGCAGCAACCAAGCCCAGCTTCGCCGCGAACACATCGCAGGGGAGCAAGCCCAGTTGCAAGACGAAATAGAACTGCTTGCCCAACAAAGCGACAGCCTAGCCGAAGACAGCGATACCCTTGCCCAATCGCTCGCCGAGTTGGAACACCAATTTGAAACCCTTTCAGGCAGCCTGAAAACGCAGCAACACGCCCTCAAAACCGCCCAGCTTGCCTTGCTGGAAGCCAATCGCCAATACGGCGCAGCCGAAGTGGAACAACACAAAATCCAACAACGCGCCGACAGCCTAGCCGAGCAAGCCGCGCAAATTTTGCTGCAACAGCAAGACTGGCAGCAGCGCATAGAAGAAGCCGCGCTCGCCCAAGAAGCCGACGAAGCCGGCGCCGAGCTTGCCGAGCAGTTGCTCATCGCCCAAGAAGCCAGCGCCGAGCTTGCCGAGCGCATTGCCAGCGCGCAAGACACCCTAGCCGCCACCCAAGCGCAAGGGCAAGATTTATTCCAACAAACCCAAGCCATCGCCGCCGAGTTGCCGCAGATTCAGGCTGCCGTGCAAACCGCCTTGCTGCAACAGCAACAAGCCCTGCTCAATGCCCAGCGCTATCACGAGCAGCTTACCGAGCGCGGCGCCGATTTAGACGCGCTTGCCCAAGCCGAGCATTCAGGCAGCCTGAAAGCCTTGTCGCAGCATATCAACAGCCTGCTGGCGCAAATTGAAGCACTCGGCGCAGTCAATCTTGCCGCGCTGGATGAGCTTGCCGAAGCCCAACAGCGCGACGCGTATTACCGCAGCCAAAGCGAAGACGTGCAAAACGCCATCGCCCTGCTGGAAGAAGCCATCGCCCAAATTGACCACGAAACCCAAACCCGCTTTTTGGAAACCTTCCACGCCGTCAACACCAAAATGCAAAGCATCTTCCCCACGCTGTTTGGCGGCGGCGAAGCCACCTTGCAGCTCACCGACAGCGACCCGCTCAGCGCAGGCATCAGCATCATGGCGCGCCCCACAGGCAAGAAAAACAGCTCCATCCACCTATTGAGCGGCGGCGAAAAAGCCCTCACCGCCATGAGCCTAGTGTTTGCCCTGTTTAGCCTGAACCCCGCTCCGTTCTGCCTGCTAGACGAAGTGGACGCGCCGCTGGACGATGCCAACACCAGCCGCTTTTGCCAACTGGTGAAAGAAATGTCCGCCCAAACCCAGTTTCTCTATATCTCGCACAATCGCCTAACCATGGAAATGGCAGAGCAGCTTATCGGCGTAACCATGCAGGAAAAAGGCGTATCGCGCATTGTTGCCGTGGATATTAAACAAGCCATGCAAATGGCAGAGGCAGCCTGAAAATGACAATGGAACGGCGGCGACTCGCTGATATTATTAGCAAACCAGTTATGCGATGTTTAATCGGCGTTGGCGATAAGCCACCGCCGTTCCATCTCAAAGGCAGCCTGAAAGATAATTTTCAAGCTGCCTTTGCCGTTATCCGCTACAATACGCCACCTTTTGATTAACCCATCCTGCCGTGTTACCGCACCGCAGAAGAACGGTTTTTTCGCTTTGCCAAAGTTGTTTTGGCCGCGCTTATTTTTAATTTTCAGGCTGCCTTTATGGATGCACACAAGGCAGCCTGAAAACCAAAATCAGCAGCATAACAACGCACCCCAGCGCAAAGCCGTTACGGAGACCCACCATGCCCAAAAAATCCAAACGCCATTATCTTGACGACATTTCCGCCAACAAGCCCGCGCGTAAAACCGCATCAGCCAATAAATCCAAAGGCAGCCTGAAAACAGGCAAACCCCATGCCCAAAGGCAGCCTGAAACCGAACGCAACCAAACTGAGCGTAATTCAGCCGAACTCCCCATCAAACAACGCGTCGCCCGCGCCAAAAAACTCATCGTGCGCGCCCCCAACCAAAAAATCCAACAACGCGCCGAGTTCCTCAAAGAACAACGCGCCGACCTATCGCGCCAGGAGCCCGAACGCTTGCAAAAAATCCTCGCCGCATCAGGCGCAGGCTCGCGCCGCCAAATGGAAGAATGGATTGGCAACGGCTGGGTGCAAATCAACGGCAAAACCGCGCAGCTGGGCGACAAAGTCTCGCCCGAAGACCAAGTAACCATCAAAGGTAGCGCCATCAAGCTCAAATGGGCAGACCGCCTGCCGCGCATCATCTTGTATTACAAACAAGAAGGCGAAATTGTGTCGCGCGGCGACCCGCAAGGGCGCGTGAGCGTGTTTGACCGCCTACCGCAAGCCGCCAGCAGCCGCTGGATTGCCATCGGACGACTGGACATCAACACCAGCGGCTTGTTGATTTTGACCACATCGGGCGAATTGGTGCAGCGCTTTGCCCACCCCAAATTTGAAGTACAGCGCGAATACGCCGTGCGCGTGCTCGGCGAAGTAAGCCGCGAGCAAATGCAGCAGCTCACGCAAGGCATCATGCTGGAAGACGGCTTGGCGCAAGTGGAGCGCATCGTTGAACAAGGCGGCGAAGGGGTAAACAAATGGTACAACGTGGTCATCAAAGAAGGGCGCAACCGCGAAGTGCGCCGCATTTTTGAACACATCGGGCTCACCGTCAGCCGCTTGGTGCGGGTGGGCTTCGGTCCGATTGGCTTGCCCAACCGCTTAAAACGCGGGCAGTTCTACGAACTCAACCCCGCCGAAGTCGCTGCTATTTTGAAATGGGCGGATATGGCGTTGCCCAATAGCGGCAAACGGCGCAGATAGGGCAGGCGTTAGGCAGCCTGAAAACGGTATGGATGGCGCGGCTGTTGCCAAGCACTATCCTGATGAAATTCATTTCAGGCTGCCTAATCCTATAAACCAAGGCAGCCTGAAAAAACATTCAGCCAAGCCCAATCCGCATTACCATCCCTATACTTTTCAGGCTGCCCCAACGCATAAGGCAGCCTGAAAACAAACCGAACGACAACCCTTTCAGGCTGCCTTCATCCCATCCATCCAACTCGTTACTCAACGGAAGCCCCATGACCATCCAACCCGAATATCAAAAAAATGGCATAGCCAGCTACACGCTCAAAACCGTCCCCAACGACCGCGACCCGCTAGACGACTGTGGCGTGGACTAAACCAACGCCCAAGCATGGATATTCGCCTGCCGCTGGCAAGAAGTGGACGGCAAACTCTTCCGCATTCAGCACTACGCTAAAGACCAAGTGGACAAAATAGACCTGCTAGAACGCGACCGCGAAATCCTGCGCCAGCTTAAACAATCGCTCAAATACGGCAACGATGACGTGCTGGATTTATCCTGCGAAACCATCATCCTAGAAGCCCTCTACACCAAATATTGCCAATTCTATCCCAACGTATAAGGACACCCCATGACCACCTTCCGCCAAGACTTCCTGCAATTTGCCCTGCGCCAAAACGTGCTGAAATTCGGCGAGTTCACCACCAAAGCTGGCCGCCAATCGCCCTATTTTTTCAACGCAGGCTCGTTTAACGACGGCGCATCAACGCTTGCGCTGGCAAAGTTTTACGCCCAAGCGATTGTGGCGAGCAAAGTTGAATTTGATATGCTGTTTGGCCCTGCTTACAAGGGCATTATTCTTGCCGCCGCCACCGCCATGATGCTGGCCGAGCGCGGCATCAACGTCCCCTTTGCCTACAACCGCAAGGAAGCCAAAGACCACGGCGAAGGCGGCACATTGGTCGGCGCACCGCTTAAAGGGCGCGTGTTGATTATTGACGACGTGATTTCCGCGGGCACATCGGTGCGCGAGAGCGTGCAGCTGATTAAACAAGCAGGCGCAACTCCTGCAGGCGTGGCAATCGCGCTGGATCGCATGGAAAAAGGCACAGGCGAGCAATCCGCTGTGCAAGAAGTAGAGCAGCAATACGGCTTGCCCGTGGTGGCGATTGCCAATTTGCTGGATTTATTCGCGCTGCTGGAACAAGGTGGCAGCACGGAATTGGCGCAGTTTGTTGAGCCGATGCGCGCTTATCGTACGCGATATGGCGTGGCGTGATAACAGTTTTCAAGCTGCCTTTTTGGGGATTGGGGCAGCCTGAAAACGAGTTTACGCGCTTTGGCAAAGCCAAAACCCTTGGCTCCATGCCTAAGGCTGCCTGAAAAACAAAAACGTTTAGCGCGGTACCAAACGTTTTATTGGGTACAGGTTTTCAGGCTGCCTAACGCTTGTGCTTATCCTTGCCCGTGCATTTCTCCCAGCGCCCCAACTGTCGCCCAACAAAAAACACGTTTCGCTTGATTGCAAAACGTGTTTTTCCATTTTCAGGCTGCCGATGTTTACAACGGCTTCCAATGCGCCAAATAAGCAATGGTCAAAACAATCAGCATCGTCGCGCCATACAGTCCAAACCATTTGCCGCTGCGCGGCGTGGCACGCAGGCAAAACGCGCCAACAAAAATATAAACCAGCACCAGCAAGAGCTTAATGCCCAGCCATTTATGCGCGCCAAAGGGCTGCCACGGCACAATCTGCATCATCAGCATGCCCGTAAACAAAATCATGGAGTCGTTAATATGCGGCAGCACACGCAAGATAATCGGCAGGGCTTTTTTAGGCTGCATGGTGCGCAGCCAAAAGCGCAGGTTAAACAGAATAATGGTTAGCGCAACGAAAAACATGTGTGTGTGTTTGATGGGGAGATACAGGCTTTGCATGGTGTGGTGTTCCTTGTGGATGTTTAAGTGGTTGGTGGGGGTGTGTTGGTTGGCTTGTGCTTATTTTGGCTATGCCGAAACTCACTACGTTCGTTTCCAGACTGCCTATGGCGCGGTTTCATCGGCCATTTTGACGGCTTTTAAGGTAAGGCTGTATTTTTTGCTGCCCACGTTGTAGCGAATCAGTGCGGGCACGTTGCCCAAATCGCTGGCAAGGGCGAGAAAGATGTGGTCGTTGTCATGGCGCAGGTTAAAGGCTTGGGTGCGCGTTTTCAGGCTGCCTATGGTCATATCCTTGCTGGGCGATGGCGTTAAGCGGCTGATGGGATAGAGTTTTTTGCCATTGGTGATCACCAGCGGCGTGGGCAGTTTGCCGTCGTTAAACGCCAGCTGCCAAGTGAGCGAAAACAAATCCATCACCGTGCCTTTGGCGGTTTCGGTGCGCTTGTCGTTTTTCTTGCCTAGGCGCACGCGGCTGCCTGAAAACTGGGCGGAAGCGTATTCCTTGCCGTTGCGGATGTCGCGGTAGTAGCTGGGTTTGAGCTGTTCGCCGTCAATGGTGCCGCCGCTTTCAAAGCGCATTTTATACAGCGGCACGTTGATTTTCGCCACGATGCGGTATTGCTCGCCATTGCGTTCAAACGACAGCGTGGCGGGGATGCCCAAGCTGGCCTTGTATTCGGCGTAGGCAGATTGCGGGATTTCGGCGTGTGCCGCGTGGGCAGCGAGCAGAGCGAATAGGGCGGCGATGCGTTTCATGCGAGCTCCTATGCCAACAATTGCGCGTTGGCATCGGCTTGCTGCACGCGCTCAACCCGCTTGCCAACGATTTTCAGACTGCCTGAAACAAAATCCGCCACCGCCTGCGGCAGCAATTGATGCTCCACTTTTAACACGCGCGCGGCGATGCTGTCCGCCGTGTCGCCATCCAAAATCGGCACCACGCCTTGCGCGATAATCGCGCCGTTGTCCAACACTTCGGTAACAAAATGAATGGTGCAGCCTGAAACGCGGCAGCCTTCGTCCAGCGCGCGTTGATGCGTGTGCAACCCTGTGAACGATGGCAACAAAGACGGATGGATGTTGATGCAGCGGTTGGCATAATGCGCGCAAAATTCGGGCGTGAGAATCCGCATAAAGCCTGCCAGCACCACCAAATCGGGCGCGTATTGGTCAATCAGCTGCATCATGGCGCGGTCAAAATCGGCGCGGCTGGCGAAGTCTTTATGATTCAGCGTGGCGGTGGCAATGCCGCGTTCTGCCGCCCATGCCAAGCCCGCGGCATCAGGGTTGTTGGACAACACAGCGGCGATTTTGGCGTTGGCAATTTTGCCCGCCGCTTGCGCCTGCACAATCGCTTGCATATTGCTGCCGCGCCCAGAGATAAGAATAACGATGTTTTTCATAATGGCTTCCAAAGCGTTTTCAGGCTGCCTTTGCGTGGCAGCAGCTGAGTATCAAAACATTCGGATTTGCCAAGCCGCCGCAACGCCAACGCATCTGCGGCGGCCTGAAAACCCGTTTGCCTACATCACATCCAGCACATCAATGCCCAGCAGCGCCAGCCCTGTTTTCAGCGTTTCGCCTGTTAATTTTGCCAACTGCAAACGCGTGTCGCGCGCCGCGCCTTCGGCTTTCAAAATCGGGCAGGCTTCGTAAAAGCGGCTGAACAAAGTTGCCAATTGATACAAATACGCCGCCAGATAATGCGGAAAACAAGTCTCGGCAACGCTGCTCAACACATCTTCAAATTTCAGCAATTCCACCGCAAGCTGTTGTTCCAGCGGCTCGTTCAATTGCAAGGCGGCGCTTTCGTTCCACTCGCCCGCGCGGCGGAACACGCTTTGCACGCGGGTGTAGGCGTATTGCAAATAGGGCGCGGTGTTGCCTTCAAACGAGAGCATATTGTCCCAATCAAACACATAATCGCTGGTGCGGTTTTTGCTCAAATCGGCGTATTTCACCGCGCCAATGCCCACCACGCGCCCAATATGCGCGGCTTGCTCGTCGCTTAATTCGGGGTTTTTCTCGCGCACCAGTCGCGTGGCGCGTTCTACTGCTTCGTCTAATAAATCAACCAATTTCACCGTGTCGCCCGAGCGCGTTTTGAACGGCTTGTTGTCTTTGCCCATCATCGTGCCAAAGCCAATAAATTCGGCGGACACGTTTTCAGGCAGCCAACCTGCTTTGCGGCTGGTGGTGAATAATTGTTTGAAATGCAAGTCTTGGCGCGTGTCCACCACATACAGCAAACGCGTGGCGCGTAGATTGTTTACGCGATGGCGCATGGTGGCTAAATCGGTGGTGGAATACAAAAAGCCGCCGCCTTGTTTTTGCACGATAAACGCGGCAGGCTCGCCATCTTTGTTTTTGAATTCGTCTAAAAACACCACTTTGGCGCCATCCGATTCCACCGCCAAGCCTTTTTGCGACAATTCTTCCACCACCACAGGCAAGTCGTCGTTATACGAGCTTTCGCCTGCCACATCAGCGCGTTGCAGCTTTAAACCGAGCATTTGGTAAACGTGTTCGGCGTGTTGCAAAGACGTTTCTACAAATTGTCGCCACAGCGCCAACACGGTTTCATCGCCGCCTTGCAGTTTGACCACATACTCGCGCGCGGTATCGGCAAAGGTGGGGTCTTCATCAAAGCGCACTTTGGCGGCGCGGTAAAATTGTTCTAAATCAGAGAGTTCAAACGCGGCGTTGTCTTTTTGCTGTTCCACAAGATAGGCAACCAGCATGCCAAATTGCGTGCCCCAATCGCCCACATGGTTTTGGCGAATCACGCGATGCCCCAAGTGTTCCAACACACGGGCGATGCTGTCGCCGATGATGCTGGAACGCAGATGTCCAACGTGCATTTCTTTGGCAAGATTGGGCGAAGAATAATCAATCACTACGGTTTGCGGCTGGGCAGGCGGCGTGGTTTTCAGGCTGCCTGAAAGCTGATTGGCAAGAAATTCGGGCGACAAGCGTAAGTTCACAAAGCCTGCGCCAGCCACTTCTGCGCTGGCAAACGCGCCTTTGCCTGATAATTCGTCTGCCACTTTTTGCGCCAGCTCGCGCGGGTTTTGTTTCAATTTTTTTGCCGCGCCCATCACGCCGTTGATTTGGAAATCGCCGAATTCGGCGTTTTTGGCGGGCTGCAAGATGATGGAGCTATCGGCGATGCCAGCGGTGGCAAAGGCGGCTTGGATTTGGTTGGATAGGGTTTGGGATAGGTTCATGGTTGGGCTTTCTGGTTAAGTTTTAAGATGGATTGGGCAGCCTGAAATTTGGCTTTCAGGCTGCCTGAAAGTTGGGTTTAGGCGTTGGAATGGATGTTGGAATAAGCCGCGCAAGGTGGCTATTGAGCGCGCGCCAAGCGTGGGTATGGCGGCGCAACGCCATGAAAAAGGGTTGGGCAACAGCGTTTTCAGGCTGCATCAAACAAGGCTAGGGCAGGGTTTGGCATTCTTGCCATTGCCCCAAGCCCAGCCCCAAATCAAATAAATGAATGCGCCCGATGCCCACGCGAATCAGCCGCAGGCAAGGGAAGCCTGCTTTTGCCGTCATGCGGCGCACTTGGCGGTTTTTGCCTTCGGCGATTTGCACTTCCAGCCAAAAATCGGGCACGCTTTTGCGCACGCGAATGGGCGGGTTTCTTTGCCAAATTTGCGCGGTTTCGCTGTCGTGCAACACGCGGATTTTGGCGGGCTGGGCAACAAAATCGCCCAAATCCATCGGGCGAGTGAGCGCGGCAAGTTTGTTTAAATCGGGCTCGCCTTCCACTTGCGCCCAATAGGTTTTAACGAGTTTGAATTTGGGGCTGGCGATGCGCGCTTGTTGTTGCCCGTTGTCGGTGAGCAGCAGCAAGCCTTCGCTATCGGTGTCTAGCCGCCCTGCGGGGTAAACGTTGGGCACGTTGATGAGCTCTTTTAAGCTGGGGTGTTTTTCGTGTGGCGAAAATTGGCAGATATAGCCATAGGGTTTGTTGAGCGCGATTAACATTTTCAGGCTGCCTAAGCGGTGCAAACGCGCGATTATACACGGTTTGCAGCCCGATTAGGCAGCCTGAAAATGGCAAACAGCCATCACGCCAAATGCCTAAGCGGCAGCGCGGTGGTGCTTTTAATCTCTTTTAAAACAAAGCTGGATTTGGCATCCAACACGCAATTATGCGAGAGCAACACATCCAGCACAAAATGCGAAAACGCATCCATATTGGTGAAAAATGCGTGCAGCAAATAATCCGATTCGCCCGTGAGCGCAAAGCAGCTCAACACTTCCGACCAAGTTCGCACCGCGCCTTCAAATTCGCCCCGCGCTTGCGCCGATTTATCGGTGGTTACGCGAATCATCACTTGCAGCCCCAAGCCCAGCGACATAGGCGAGAGCAGCGCGGCATAGCGGCGAATGATGCCGTTGTCTTCCAACTGCTTTAAACGGCGCAAACACGGCGAAGGCGACAACGCCACCCGCTCCGATAATTCCACATTGCTCAAACGCCCGTTTTCTTGCAGCACTTGCAAGATTTTTAAATCAATTTTGTCTAACACAACAGATTGTTGCATGGCGAAGTCTCCTTGTAGATAAAGTTGTGAAATCGTATTTTGCTTTAATTTTGTTATTCAATCATTATCTTAAATCAACAAAACTTAACACACAATAGTTTGCAAAAGGTTATTTTCTTGCAATTTTAAAGCGCGAAACTTTGTTATAAACAAAAATAAAAGCGCGCCACTTTGGCACGACAAATGCTTTCAAAATCGCTAGAATTCACATTTTTTAACCCAACTTACCACGAGAAAACATGACTACCACCATCGCTCCCGTAAACGAAGAAATGAAAAAATTTATCCATAACCTATTGACCCACATGGTTAAAAACAAAGGTTCGGATTTATTCATCACCGCAGGCTATCCGCCTGCCATGAAGCTGGATGGCAAAGTAACCAAATTAAGCGACAAGCCGCTCTCTGCCGAGCATACCGCGCAAATCGCTCGCTCCATTATGGATGAAAAACAAGCGATTGAATTTGCCGAAACCAACGAATGCAACTTCGCCATCAGCTTGGCGGGCGTGTCGCGCTTTCGGATTAACGCCATGATTCAACGCGGCGCAGCCACGCTGGTTTGCCGCGTGATTACCAGCGATATTCCCAAATTTGACGATTTGAAACTGCCGCCTGTGTTGAAAGATGTGGTGATGGAAAAGCGCGGTTTGGTGATTTTTGTGGGCGGCACAGGCTCGGGCAAATCCACTTCGCTGGCGGCGATGATTGATTATCGCAACGAAAACAGCAACGGACACATCATCACCATTGAAGACCCGATTGAATATGTGCATCCGCATAAAAACTGCATTATTTCGCAACGCGAAGTGGGCGTGGACACGCAAAACTGGTTTGCTGCGCTGAAAAACACGCTGCGCCAAGCGCCCGATGTGATTTTGATTGGCGAAATCCGCGACCGCGAAACGATGGATTACGCGCTGGCGTTTGCCGAAACAGGGCATTTGTGCATGGCAACGCTGCACGCCAACAACTCCAACCAAGCGCTTGACCGCATCATCAACTTTTTCCCCGAAGAGCGGCGCACGCAGCTTTTGACTGATTTGTCATTGAATTTAAAAGGTTTTATTTCGCAGCGTTTGATTCCGCGCAAAACGGGAAAAGGGCGCAGCGCGGCGGTGGAAATTTTGCTGAATTCGCCGCTGATTTCTGAATTAATTTTGCACGGCGAGGTGCATGGCATCAAAGACATCATGGCAAAATCGCGCGACATCGGCATGCAAACCTTTGACCAAGCCTTGTTTGACCTATACGAAGCCGACATGATTTCTTACGAAGAAGCCTTGCGCAACGCCGATTCCGAAAACGACTTGCGCTTGCAAATTAAGCTCAACAGCAAGAAAAACGGCACAGCGGGCGAAGATGGTTCGCTGGATGGCTTGTCGTTGATGGATTATGAAACGCCTGAGGAGGGGGAGGCGGGCAAATAGGCAGCCTGAAAATGGTAAGCAGAGCTGAAATCAGATGCTTTTGATGTGCTTTGTGTGCTTTATATGGCTGCTTGCACGGATGGTGGTTTGATTTTGGCTTGGCTTAAAAAGGCAGCCTGAAAGCGGATGTTTGGCTTTCAGGCTGTTTTTTTGTTTTCAGGCTGCTTTTGATGCGTGTGGATTGATGTAGCAGGAAGCGCAGTTGAACCAGTATTCCAAACTCGTTTTAGCTTCGCAACTTCGCTACGCAGGCTGCCTGATTTAGGGCAAAAAAGGCAGCCTGAAAATGAGCGCAACGAATTTCGGCGTAGCCAAAATAAGCAAAGCAAGTCTCGGCAAAGCCTGAACCAATGTTCCTACCCATTTTCAGGCTGCCTATTTGTTTGTAGCAGAAAGGCAGCCTGAAAATCAACAAAACGAGTTTTGTTGAAAACAAAGCAACGTTTAAGCATATTTTTCAGGCTGCCTTTGCGTTTACAAAAAACATCGGTGGTTTGCCAACATTTTTGGCGATGAGCCGTCGCCGTTCCATTTGGAGCTGGCTTTGCCTGTTGGCAATATAAAGGCAGCAAGAGAAGAAGCAGCCTGAAAACGAGCGAAGCGAGTTTCAGCGAAGCTAAAACGTGCATCTGAACTTGTTTTCAGGCTGCCTTTCTATCCAACAAAACTATTTACGCTCCACCTGCGAAACATCGCGCACCGCGCCCGTGTCGGCGGAAGTGGTCATGGCGGCGTAGGCGCGCAGGGCTTGCGAAACGTGGCGGTCGCGGTTTTCAGGCTGCCATGCTTTTGCGCCGCGCGCTTCCATTGCTTCGCGGCGGCGGGCGAGTTCTTCGTCTGATACCGCCAGATGGATACGGCGGGCGGGGATGTCAATCTCAATCGTGTCGCCTTCGCGCACCAAGCCGATTGCGCCGCCTTCCGCCGCTTCGGGCGAAACGTGCCCGATGGACAAACCCGATGTGCCGCCCGAGAAACGTCCGTCGGTGAGCAGGGCGCAGGCTTTGCCCAAGCCTTTGGATTTCAGATAGCTGGTGGGATACAGCATTTCCTGCATGCCCGGCCCGCCTTTGGGGCCTTCGTAGCGGATGATGACGATGTCGCCCGCTTGGATTTGGTTGCCCAAAATGCCTTCCACCGCCGCATCTTGGCTTTCAAACACGCGTGCGCGCCCTGTGAATTGCCAAATGCTTTCGTCCACGCCTGCGGTTTTCACCACGCAGCCGCGCTCGGCGATATTGCCAAACAAAACCGCCAAGCCGCCGTCTTGCGAATAGGCGTGTTCGGGGTCGCGGATGCAGCCTGTGGCGCGGTTCAAATCCAGTTTTTTCCACAAGCGGCTTTGCGAGAAGGCTTCGGTGGTACGAACGCCGCCCGGTGCGGCTTTAAAGCGTTCAATCGCGGCTTCGTTGGCGGGGTTTTCCACGTCCCAGCGTTCAATCGCGTTTTTCAGGCTGCCTGAATGGATGGTGTTCACATCGGTGTGCAGTTTTCCTGCTTTGTCCAGTTGTTTCAAAATGGCGATGATACCGCCTGCGCGGTGTACGTCTTCCATATAGTAATCGTGGTTGTTGGGCGCGGTTTTGCACAGGCAGGGCACGTTGCGGCTGATGCGGTCAATATCCGCCATTTTGAAATCCACACCCGCTTCGTTGGCAACGGCGAGCAGGTGCAAAATGGTGTTGGTTGAGCCGCCCATTGCCACGTCCATAGACATCGCGTTTTCAAACGCCTGCTTGGTGGCGATACTGCGCGGCAGCACGGAATAATCGTCCTGCTCGTAATGGCGTTTAGTGATTTCCACAATCAGCCGCCCCGCTTCCAAGAATAATTCTTTGCGGTAAGCGTGCGTTGCCAGCAGCGAGCCATTGCCTGGCAGCGACAAGCCGAGTGCTTCGGTTAGGCAGTTCATGGAATTGGCGGTAAACATGCCCGAGCACGAGCCACAAGTGGGGCAGGCGTTTTTTTCAATTTCGTCAATCGCGGCATCGGAAACATTGTCGTCCGCCGCGTCCACCATCGCGTCCACCAAATCCAGCTTGCGCTCATCGGAGATGTTAATCGCGCCGACTACTTTGCCCGCTTCCATCGGCCCGCCCGATACGAAAATGGTAGGGATGTTCAGGCGCATCGCCGCCATCAGCATGCCGGGGGTGATTTTGTCGCAGTTGGAAATGCACACCAGCGCATCGGCGCAATGCGCGTTTACCATATATTCCACGCTATCAGCGATTAAATCGCGGCTGGGCAGCGAATACAGCATGCCGCTGTGTCCCATGGCAATGCCGTCGTCCACGGCGATGGTGTTGAATTCTTTGGCGATGCCGCCTGCTTTTTCAATTTCGCGGGCAACGAGCTGCCCCATGTTGTGCAGGTGCACATGACCGGGCACGAATTGGGTGAATGAGTTGGCAATGGCGATAATCGGTTTGCCGAAATCGGCATCGGTGATGCCTGTGGCGCGCCACAATGCGCGCGCGCCTGCCATGTTGCGGCCGTGGGTGGATGTTTTGGAGCGGTAGTCGGGCATGGTTGGTTCCTTTTTGTGTGTGGGTTGTGGTTGCAGGCAGTTTTCAGGCTGCCTGAAAGGGAAAAGGGCGGATTTTACGCTGAAATTGGGTTTTCAGGCTGCTTTTGTGTGGGCTGGCGGTGTGCGGCACGGCATGGCGGCGCGGTTAAATAAAAGGCTGCCTTTTCTTGCGTGGCGGCAAGCTATTCAACCGCCCGCACGCCTTCGGGGCTGATTTCAAACAGGGTAAACGTGAGCGGTTTTTCGCCGTCGCTTTCGTGTTCCACAATCATATCGCGATAGGCTTGCAGCTTGCCGCCCGTGCATTTGGGGAACACCAGCATGGCATCGCGGTGCGGAATGGAAGCATAAACGCTATTCGTGCCAAAAACGTTTGCGGCAAAATCGGACAAACCGTGTTCCACCAGCGCGGCGGCAGCCAGCCAACTGTCGGCAAACAGCAAAAAGGGCATATCGCCGTTTTCGCCGTCAAACGATGCAATGTTGATTTCTTGGTTACGCAGGGCGTTGCCCAAATTGTCCAACGCCAAATCCAAGGCTTGCCCGGCGGAAAGATTGGCATCGCGCAAGGCTTCGGGGGTGATGCCTTGCACGATGCCGTCCAAATCTTCCACCAATGAGAGATAGATTTCGCCGTCTATCAGCGTGCGCACGGCAATCGCGCCGTGTTCCAGATAGCTTTGGGGAACGATGTAGGGGTAGATTTTTGCGGTGTCCATGGGGGCTCCTTGTGGGTGGTAAACATGATACGAAGGGTTTGGGGCTTCGCTGAAAGTTCGGCTTTCAGGCTGCCTGAAACGCGCAGCGCGGCTGAAAAACAGGCATTCTATCTTCCAACGCCAATCCATTGTTTATTTTCGTTTTTGGATTGACGGCTCGGGCGGGGGGGTTTGTACAATGCGCCGCCATGCAGCCTGAAAAAAGGAAACTCCCATGTCCATCAAAACCATCACCCCCATCGCCCTATTATTCGCCGCCGCGCTCGCCCAAGCCGAGCCGCTTTATTTCTACGCGCAAAAAGACAAAATTGGCGTAAAAACCGCATCGGGGCGCATAGTGATTGCGCTGGTAAAAGTCATGCTCCCCGACGCCCACCACTACGCCGAAGCCAAACTCCCCATCCGCGGACACACCATAGAAATCTGTTTTTCCGAACATTTCAACGAAAACCGCGACGATGCCATCGCTGCCGATGCAGGCGACGTATTCAGCCGCAGCGGGCAATATCTATATTCGCCCATCGTGTATGACAACGGCTGCGACTACTGGCAGGAAGGCATGCGCCGCTATGTGGAAAAAGGATGCGTCGGCTTTGTGCGCCGCGACGGCAGCCGCGCCACCCCCGCGCTGTGGGATTTTGCCGCCCCGTTCCAACACGGCTATGCCACCGTATATCGCGGCGGCTGGAAACAAGAATGGACGGACGACGAACATTGGACGCTTGCCCCCGCCACGCCCGATGCCGTGAGCGAAGTCATCAACCAAAAAGGCGAAGTCGTCGCAGGCAGCAGCCTGAAAACAGCGGCAGACGATGTATAGTAAAATAAAATAGAAACCATCCGCACAACCTATCATAACCACACCTATCTTATCTTCCACCTATGGCCTACCCCA